>NZ_JAKNBL010000004.1 GCF_022410535.1 Pelotomaculum terephthalicicum JT | reverse complement strand
AATATTCTCTGGATTTAGACCCCGAGGACGGCATGATTGACTCCAGTTTAATGACGAAATTCCGCAAAACGCGTATTACCGAGGACATTTTGGAGGAAATGCTGAAAGAAACCATCCGTCAGGCAATAGAAAAGGGAATTATTAAATCTGGGACAATTATTGTGGACTCCACGCATACGAACGCCGCTGTTCGTCCGAAGACCGTAACGCAGGTTTTGAGAGATTTCAGCAAGCAGCTACGGAAGAAAATATACAAAAACATGTATGAGCTCTCAGCAAAATTCTCGGAGAAACCCGATAAAACCGCCGAGTTAGCCGAGGAAATCGAATATACGCGTCAATTGATCGAAAACACCGAAGAAGAAATAACAGAGACCAAGAACCGCAAAATCATTGAGCTTTATGAGCGCATCAAAGAGCTTCTGGACACCGACCGTATCCGGGAAATTCGCTCTAAAGACGATGAGGACGCGCGGTTCGGCCACAAAACGACGGCCAGTACATTTTATGGTTACAAAAATCATCTTGCGATACTGAAGAAAGCATCATTACGGGAATTGAGATCACTGGCGGCGGGGCGCCGGGCGGAAAACAGTTGGGAACATTAGTGGAGAAATCACGTAAAAATGGCATTGAAGTCAAAGAGGTTATCGGGGACACGGCATTCTCATCTATTGAGAATATTGACTATTGGGAAAAAAACGGCATCACATTGATTGCGAAATCTAACCCGGTCATCGCCACGGCGGCATCGCCTAAGAACGACGGATTTGAGTATAACAAAGACGCGGGGACCATGCAATACCCGGCGTGCGAGTTGGCCATGTGGGTTGAGAAACGAATAGGAAAGTACGAAAGCCAAGTCTGGAGCTATTATTTCAGCAAAAAGAATGCGCAAAATGTCCTCTTGCCGACACCTGTAAGTTGGTATATCAAAAACGAAGACTTATAATGTTACTGTCACCAGTGAGCGCAATCAAAAGCGGTTGGCGTTTCAGCAAAGCGATTATTTCGTTGAACGGCTGAAAATCCGTTACCGAATCGAAGAGAAAAACGGCGAATTCAAACAGGCGCATGGATTCTGAACAGTAGACTCCACAGGCCTTGAAGCCATGCGATTGCAGATGTTTTTTACCGCTTTTGCGGTCAATGTGAAGAGAATTGGTTAAGCTAATTGAGAAAAAAGCGGCCTGATACGGTCTTTTTTTATTTTCTGACAGTTTTACGAATGAAAAATAATTTTATTTGCATTTTTTGACTATATAATTATACTAGCAAATTCTGTTTCAAAGAGAAGCAAAGGTTTTTCAGTGGCCTTTAATATCAAGGGATTTAACGGTTTGTCCTATTCTTTTTCCAACCTTTTTCAACTCAAAAAACGGCCTAAAAAAACCGGCCAGGAAAGGGGATGTTTCAGTAGCGACAAAAAGTAGGCTCAAGTGGACGAGCGTCATTCAGCCTACGGATGACGCTTGTTGCACTATAATATATTACTGGAAATTAATTCCAAAATTAATTCCTCTACATTTTTTGGAAAAAATTTTATCCAAGATGGAGGAATTATGATATAGTTATTATGTATAGGTGTGCTTGAAGAAAGGAGGGCGTCTATGGGCGTCAACAATACTGTCCTTAGCAGGCTTTTTACTCAATACGCATTCAACGACCTGGTTGAAAAAAATCATAGCACCATATACAGTAATGTTGTACGGCGCTATAAAATTGACCCAAGCGGGAAAACCAACCAACAAGTCATAAGCGAGATATATCGTGTCCTATCAAAAAGCTATCGTAATGAGTATTTTTACCAGAATACCCTTCTAAACAAATTGCTTTTGGGAATACACAATTTGAATACTACCACTGCTCTCACACAAATTCCAATTGGAAAATCAAAGGCAGATTTTATCATGATTAATGGTAAAGCTGTAGTCTATGAGATTAAATCCGAGTTAGATTCTTTTGAAAGGCTAGAGACGCAGCTGCATGATTATTATAGAGCATTCAATCATGTATGTGTCATTACCAGCGAGAATAATTACGAAAAAATCAGAAAGCTGTTATATAATGGCCCTGTGGGTTTTTATGTGCTAACAAAAAAAGATACATTAAGTAAAAAAATGAGAAAAGAACCTGCCGAGAATAATTCTTATTTGGAACATTCGGCTATATTTAAGCTTTTGCATAAAAGTGAGTTTGAAAATATATTATATGCATTTTGGGGGAGATTACCCGAATGTCAACCTGTGTTTTACTACGATGAGTGCTTTACTCTTTTTTCAACTATCCCAATTGAGATAGCATATCAGATGGCTTTAAAAGAGTTAAAAAAGAGAAATGAAGTTGTTATAGAACAATTTGCCAAAGTACCTTATGAGTTAAAGTCTTTGATATATTTTTCTAGTACGTCAGTTAAAGATTACACTATGCTTAATTCTTTCTTACAAAATGAATTTGGAGGGTGAGCCTTATGTATTTCCCCTATTTGCGCGGAAGGCAATTTGAGCTAATAGCACTTAGAGAATTAAGCGAATATAAACTTTTGGGACCTCATATTATCCCAATTGTTGAGCCAGTCAAATTGTCATCTACACTTTGCATGGCAATTGAATCATATGCTGCCAATGAGCAACCCATTGCACTTATTCATAATCCTACAGTAGGGTCTTTTATGAGCGATATGGGTGATGAAAACAAAGAGAAAAATCGCATGCGTTTTTCTGCCTTGATGGGAAATCCGCGAGTAATAAAAGCGCATCAAATGAATCCCTATTCATCAATGCAACTGGTAACATTGGAATCTGAAGGCGTTAGAAAGCAGGATATTTTCGTTTTAAATACTAACCGAGAAAGTTTAGATATATATGAAAAAGAATTTGCAGTTATAATGCCTCGATATACTTTTATTCCAGACGAGAGCGTCTTTCGGAGAAAGGTAAGACGTCAAAGGGTCTTAATTGATGATAAGTTCAACAAGAAAGGTAAGAATGCCGAATATCAGGAAACAGACGACGAATTCTTTTCGGATGACCATTTGTATTATCGAGATGATGGCTTTCTAGGCTTTGCAGATTATTCAGTTATTGGAGACGAATACCTTGAAAAAGGGTTCGCACCATATGCTGTTGCAATTCATATTGTATATTTTGCTGATGACGAGAGCCTTCGTATACATCATTTTGTTTCGGATTCAAATGAAGATGCCACAAACCCTGCCGGAAAATTCTATGAGGCACTTAAAAAACTGGCCGCATGGTGTAAAATTCATCCCATAGACCATTCTATGGGACTTAGCACTTTTCTTGAGCATTATGCTAATGGCACATATCCTGGGCTGGGTACTGTAAAAAAACTTTCTATCATGCATCATCTGGAAATAATCGGTAAGTACCTTTCAAGGAAAGAGGACGCGGGTTAATGAACTGCTGTATAGAATGTTTTGTGGACCCGGAAGTGAAATCCATTATTTCCTCATCAAAGACTATTGGGAATTGTGATTTCTGCCATAAACAAGATGTCCCTGTATTAGATATTGATATGGATTCCATCGCTCTAACTGATTTGGTCAATCTATTTGATGGACTATTAGATGTATATACAGAATCCACTAATTTGCCAGATAATTATCCGAGGCATAAAATTAACATGCTCAAAAATATTCTTCATGATGATTGGTACATCTTCAATTGTGATGCGGATACCATACATCGCTTATTAGTGGGAATTTGTAAAGAACGCTATGAAAGCGAGCCAAATCTGTTTAACTTCCCTGTTGGGATTGTCGAGTTGAGCCAAGAAGATTATCTTAATCAGTTTTCTATTATGCGCACCTACGATTGGGAGGATTTTTTAGCAGAAATTAAAACACAGAACAGGTTTCATACTGATATGTTCAATACTAAAGTAATGGACCAGTTTTTTGAGCCGATGAGAAAAACTTTAAAAAAGGGAAGCGTTTTTTACAGAGCGCGCATTTGTACCAACGAAAAGGGATTTAGTCCTAACGAAATGGGACCTCCACTGGCAGGCGTAGCTACCGCTGGTCGCGCCAATTCTGAGGGCATAAGCCGATTGTACTTAGCAGATTCAATAGAAACTACTTTACATGAAATCAGAGCAGCGGCATACGACTATGTAACTGTTGGAACCTTTTGCCTGCATGAAGATATCGAAATTGTCAACTTTACTATGATTGATAAAATCAGCCCTTTTTTTGGGATTGACTTTACTCAACAGGCTATAAATCTTAAACACTTACGGCGTATAGGTTTAGAAATTTCCAAGCCGCTACGTCGCCATGACAGCCCGCTTGACTACTTGCCCTCTCAATATATTTGCGACTATATTAAAAGCCAAGGTTACGATGGCGTTGAATATGCAAGTACTATGTATCCAGTGGGCTTTAACCTCGCTGTTTTTAACAAAGCGAAACTGGAATGCGTCGATGCTGTTGTGTATGATGTGCAGTCTCTATCATATACATATAAAAGATTAAGTAGACCTCACGGAAGCTGATATTCTATGCAATACTAGCTTCCGTATCTTATTAGCGATTCCACTATCTACGCTTGCTTCACCCCACGTATGGTATGTTCGCGACAAAACCCTAAAATATAGTCAATCACGGGTGAAAACAAGAGTTTTAAATGATTTTAGTGATTTTTAGTGCCTTTGTGCCTTGCATTTCAGGCGAAATTCTCGCTAATTTATTCCGAAATTTATATCGAAATCTGTCGCACAGCTATGACGGAGGTCATGGAACCGGATCGGCCGCAGGTTATGCCGCTTGAGAAGACTGGCGAACTCCTTCGACACATAGCTGGGCTTGATGACCTCACCTTTCTCGTCGATGCAGATGTAGTCGCTCTCCTTATGATTGCGGGCCTCCTTGACCCTCAGAAGCAGCTCTTTGATCGTCTGTATCAGCGGCATCGTGCGGAGGCTCGCCGTTCGTTTCAACTTATCCTGCGGCAGCACAGTATATTTTCCGTCTATAAAAGCCTGATTCAACGAATGGTTAATGATGATCGTTTCACGCTCAAAATCAACGGCGCCCCAGCGAAGTCCCAATACCTCACTGCGGCGAAGACCATAAAACAATGCCAGCGTGACGACCAGTTCCAGCTTTTCGCCCTTTACAACCTCAAGCAATCGGTTGGCTTCTTCGACAGAGTATGGATTGTAGATGAAGTCTTCGGCTTTCGGCCACTGAACCTGGTCTGCGGGATTTCTGGGTATCAGGTCCTTTTGGTACGCCTCCTGCAGTGCCTTGCGGATATTTGCGTGGTGCCGGATGATGGTGTTGTTGGAAACGCCCCGGTCATGCAGATACTCATAATATCCCTTGATATGATCCGGCTTCAAATTGCTAAGCAGGGTTGCGCGTTCCCGGAAGTAAGGGCATACGCTGTTTTGTACAATATTCTTGTAGCTGCTGTACGTTGTCGGGGAAACCTTGCCCTGCATGTTGGACACCCAGTTTGCCATATACTCGTCAAAATAAATGCCTCGGGAATTACGCCGGATGTCCTCAAGGCCGGTGTGTTTGATTCTCAACTCCGTAAGGATTTCTTCCGCGCGCTTTTTATTCCCTTTCGCAGGCAGATGGGTGGCGAACCATTTCGGTTTCTGCTTTCCGGTTTCGTCGCGGATGTTCAGTACCGCGTACCAATATCCATTTTTGATTTGAGGATGTCCTTCGATCATAAAATCATTCCTTCTTTCTCAAAATATTCTTTTTACTGTGTGATCGCATAATAAAAATGCACGCATCGGCGCATCATTTTTGCCGTATAAAAACGAATTGGCAGCCACAACGGACTCGAAATCCAGAGCCTTTTCCAGTGTTTTCGATTCGAACCCACCGGCTGCCGCAGATGACTAAATGATAGGGAGGCTACTAACCCTTTGGCTTTATTCAGTTTTTTTACAGATTAATTAAGACTCTCACATCGTAAATCCTCCCTCCTTTCAGCACAGGCTTGTCCGGTTCATCCTCACACAAAACAAGGCGCTTCTGATCCGCCGTTTTACCGGCGAACTGGAAGCGCCATTTTGATGCCTCACAAGGTACGTATATTGATATTGTTAGACTCGTAAATACAAGACCCGCAAAAAATTCTGTCAATATTTTTTGAAAATGTCACCATAGATTTTTGTTTACCAATAGAGCGACCTGGCCGGCAAGCCTTGACTGCCATGGTCTAGTAAATTGGGGAACGGGCGAAGGCGACGGCGTACGGTAAAGGTAGTTGTACCGCCCGTTCCCGCATCTAATATTACCATGGCAATCAAGGCCAAGCTGCTGACGCAGTTGCCGTCCATGTCTTAGTCGGGTGAATTAACAAAGCAATAATAAAGGGGAGCGAGCTCAGGTTCCAACACCGGTAAATTAATCAATTTTAGATAAGCCGTAGACATCAGGCAAATTTTTTGTACTTACCGAGGAAGATTTCTTGAAGCATCTCAAGTATTTCACGGTCGCTGTTTTCAAAGGTAACCTTTTTAAAGAGAGCCGGACCGTACTTGTAATAGTGTGAATCCGGCGGTGTGTGAGCAAAAGATTTATACGCCTTTGGAGCATCATCCACAACCCTTTTAGGTTTAATAAATGGTGTAGTTTCGTAAATTCTTCCTTTGTACTCGACGCATACGCCCCTTGTACTACAGACAAGAACATTTACACTTATATGGGGTGGAACGGCATGTTGGTTATCATGCTGAATGACCCTAAAATGCTTGCCGTAGAATGAAAGCACACCACCGTTATCAATCTTTCTTTTTTGTTTGACACAAAGGATGCAATCGAGGTCAAGACCGGCATGTAACTGGCGGAAGGCAGATTCAGCGTCTTGCGGTTCAACGGAGAACATCCTGTTGAATTCAGGGATGTAATCCGTGAGGAACTCGTTGGCTTGGTCAATAGTATTGATTCCAGCGATTTTAAATTCAACTGGAAGTCTGGACTGGAGAGTTTCCCAGAGACGCTCAACGCGCCCCTTTGCCTGGGGAGATCTGGCGGGAATTATGGTAACACCAAGTTCCTTCATTGCTCTTCCGAATTGAGTATCATTACACACCTTACCTTCAAGCTGATCTTCAATGGTAAGCTTATCAGCTTTGGATGAGAGGAAGATAGAATGCCTATCCGAATAAATGCTTATCGGGATACCGTAATTGAGGATAATCTGCCGGGTTGTTTCAAAATAACCCTGTAGACATTCATTCTTGGTCATATATAGACCGACAATCTTGCCAGTAGCGTCATCTATTGCACCATGAAGAGTATATTTTGTTCTACCCCTGAACCAGTTGTAAGGAGTAGCGTCCATCTGGATTAGAAGGCCTTCCTGGGGTTTTCTCTTGCGACGTCGATAAGGCTTGTAGAGCCTTCGTTTTTTGGGACTCTTGATATCTGCACAGGTAAGTATCTTATAAAGTGAAGCATAACTTATCTTTATTTGCTCGTGCTTCTCAAGGAGTTCCTGAAAATGCTTGAAATTAGCATCCTTATATTTACCAGATGTTTTGAGCGCAACTATATTTTGTTTTAGTACGTCGGGTATTGCATGGGCAGGTTTACGACCTTGATTTTTGTGGATTAATGCCGTTACGCCGTTTTGCCGCACCCCCTTTTTTAGGCGTATCACCTGGCGCTCACTGAGGTCTAAAACCGCTGCTGCTTCCTTGATAGACATACTGCCTTCGAGAGTCTTCTCAATGACTGTGTATCTTTTTATTTGTTCTTGTGACATGAGATAAAGTACCTTGTCTTTCATAGGTGACATATTATCACGATAATTAACAAGGTGACATTATCACATGATAATCACAGACCCGCAAAAAATTCTTGACACTTTATCCGGTTTTTTGTATACTGGTTAACAAGTTATATCTGGAAAAGGCTGTGAAGGGGACAAGGAGCTTGTGTATGGGCCGCAGAGAGCCGGGGTAGCTGAGAACCGGCGCCTTGAATACGATGGCTTTACATCACCCTGGAGCTGTCGGCTGAAAGGTTGCCAGTAAGCCGGGCCGGGTCGGGCGCCCGTTACAACGCCGTGTCTTTAATCGGCACATTAAGAGGCTTCCGCTTTTGGCGGCGGCAAGCAGGGTGGTAACGCGCAAGGCTTCAACCTCTCGTCCCTGGCATTTTATCCAAACGCCAGGTGAGGGGTTGTTTTATTTATTGGGGGTTGTTTTATTTATTAAATATATTTATATTATTTAAAGGGTAGTTTAACAACGTGGGGAATTAAAAGACCCTACGGATAGGTTCCGTTGCTGGAATTTTATCCAAAGGGCTTTTCTTTAATATTCGTTGTGCTTAAATATTTTATGGAGGAGTTGCTGATGAGCCTGATTATTTATCTTGACGGGGAATACTTGCCTGAGGAACGGGCGGTGGTGTCTGTTTTTGACCATGGACTCTTGTATGGCGACGGGGTTTTCGAAGGCATCCGCGCTTACAGCGGCAGAGTATTCAAACTGCATGACCACCTGGTCCGTCTTTATGAATCGGCCAGGACAATCGGCCTGGAGATTCCCGAATCCTTGGAGAACATGCAGGAGATTGTTTTGGAAACCTTGCGCCGCAACAACCTGCGCAGCGGCTATATCCGCCTGGTGGTAACCCGCGGCAAGGGCGATCTGGGTCTTGATCCGCTTAAATGTCCCAGACCCACCGTATTTTGCATCACCGCCTCGATCCGGCTTTACCCGGAAGAGTTATATGAAAAGGGTTTGACTCTGATTACCGTTTCCACCCGCCGGAATATTCCTGTCGCCGTTACCCCGCGGGTTAAGTCGTTGAATTACCTGAACAATATTTACGCCAAGATGGAAGCCAATCTGGCCGGTGTGCCCGAAGCGATTATGCTGAACTCGGAAGGATATGTGGCTGAAGCCACGGGGGACAATATTTTTATCGTGAAAAACGGGGTCCTTGCCACTCCTCCGTCTCACATAGGTCTTTTGGAAGGGGTTACCCGCAACACGGTAATGGACCTGGCTCGCCAGGCCGGCATACCGGTCGAAGAAAAAATTTTTACTTTGCATGATCTATACAATGCGGACGAATGTTTCCTGACCGGCACTGCCGCCGAGGTTATTCCCACGGTAAAGGTAGACGGACGTACCATCGCCGACGGCAAGCCGGGCAAGATCACCCGGGAACTTATTGCCGCGTTTCGTGAACTGACTAAGGTTGACGGCCCGCTGATTTTTTCCGAAGACGCGTCCACCTGCGGTTGCGGCTGCTAAAAACAGACGTGTTAGCCGGCCGTAGACCGGCTATTTTTTTGCAATAAGGAGGAATTGAACTTGCGTAGCGACGTAATGAAGAAAGGTATTGAAAAAGCTCCCCACCGCTCGCTTTTCAAAGCGCTGGGTTATCTTGACCAGGAGTTGGAACTGCCCCTGATTGGCGTGGTAAACTCATACAATGAGATTGTGCCCGGACACATCCATCTGCGTGATCTCACGGAAGCGGTGAAAGCCGGCGTGCGCATGGCCGGGGGAACGCCCATTGAATTTCCGTCGATAGCCGTCTGTGACGGTATAGCCATGAATCATACCGGGATGAAATATTCGCTGGCCAGCAGGGAATTGATCGCGGACAGTATTGAAGTGATGGCTGAAGCCCATCCGTTTGACGGGCTGGTGCTGATCCCGAACTGCGATAAGATTATCCCGGGCATGCTGATGGCCGCGGCCAGGCTGGATATTCCGGCCATCGTGGTCAGCGGCGGCCCGATGCTGGCCGGCCTTCACCAGGGACAGAATATATCGCTGAGCAACCTTTTTGAAGCGGTGGGCAAGGTATACGCTGGCAGCATGACTGAGGACGAACTGCACGAACTGGAAGAGGCGGCCTGTCCCGGCTGCGGTTCCTGTTCCGGCATGTTCACGGCAAATTCGATGAACTGTTTGACTGAAGCCCTGGGCATGGCCCTGCCGGGCAACGGTACTGTGCTGGCCGTGTCTGCCGCCAGGCGCCGCCTGGCCAAGATGACCGGCAGGCAAATTGTGAAACTGGTCCAGGAAGGCATCCGCCCCTCCGACATTATGACCAAAGACGCTTTTAACAACGGCCTGGCGGTGGATATGGCCCTGGGCTGTTCCACCAACACGGTGCTGCATCTCCCGGCCATCGCGTCCGAGTTGGGTGTGGAAATGAATCTCGATTACGTCAACATGGTCAGTGAGCGGACGCCGAACTTATGCAAGCTGAGCCCGATGGGTCCATTCTTTATTCAGGATTTGGACGAAGCAGGGGGAATTCCGGCGGTAATGGCCGAACTGGCCAGGAAAGGGCTGATTAACCTGGAGGCCAGAACGGTCGACGGTACTGTGGGCGATAGAATCAGCGGCCGGGAGGTATCGCGCCGGGAGGTCATCCGCAGTGTGGATGACCCGCACAGCCCCAGCGGCGGTATCGCCATTCTGCGCGGCAACCTGGCTCCCGGCGGGGCGGTGGTGAAGAAGGCCGGAGTGGCGCCGGAAATGCTTAAACACAGCGGCCCGGCCCGCGTCTTTGATTCCGAGGACGAGGCCACCAAGGCCATCACAGCGCGAAAAATAAGCAAGGGCGATGTAATCGTGATCCGCTACGAAGGGCCCAGGGGCGGGCCGGGGATGCGGGAAATGCTTACTCCGACCGCTACTGTCGCCGGCCTGGGATTGGATAAAGATGTGGCTTTATTGACCGACGGCCGCTTTTCAGGAGCGACCCGGGGCGCCTCTATCGGCCATATCTCTCCGGAAGCGGCCGAGGGCGGCCCGGTGGCAATTCTCAAAGACGGTGATATAATTGAAATTGATATTCCGAACAACTCTCTGAACGTGGCGCTGAGCGCGGCGGAAATTTCCGCCCGCCTGAAAGACTGGCAGCCGCCGGAGCCAAGGGTGAAGAAGGGCTACCTGGCGCGTTACGCCCGCCATGTGACCTCGGCCAGCACAGGAGCGATCATCAGGGAAGATTAATGGAGGTGTGCGGTGTGAATTATTCCGGGGCGGAAATCTTGATCAAGAGTTTAGAGGCTGAAAATGTGGACACAATTTTCGGCTACCCCGGAGGCCAGGTTTTACCGATCTATGACGCCCTGTACGACGCTGACATCCGGCATATCCTGTGCAGACACGAACAGGGGGCGGCTCATGCCGCGGATGGCTATGCCCGCGCCACCGGCAGGCCGGGGGTTTGCCTGGCGACTTCGGGGCCCGGCGCGACCAATCTGGTAACGGGTATTGCCAACGCCCACATGGATTCAGTGCCTCTGGTGGCTATTACCGGCCAGGTTCCCTGGAGTCTGCTGGGAAGGGACTCCTTCCAGGAAGCGGACATAACCGGCATCACCTTGCCTATAACGAAGCACAGCTATCTGGTCAGGGACCCGTCCGAACTGGCGCGTATAGTCAAGGAAGCGTTTTATATAGCTACCACCGGCAGGCCTGGCCCGGTGCTGATCGATATTCCCAAGGACGTTTCCAGTACGGTGAACGAGTATATAGTGCCGGAAGAACTGCACCTGCCCGGCTACAAACCCGTGAGCGAAGCCGACTCATGGCAGGTGGTGGAAGCGGCCAAAGCAATCGCCGCATCCGAGCGGCCGGTGATCTATGCCGGCGGCGGTGTGATTATCTCCGGAGCGCATGAAGAACTGCTCCGTTTCGCGGAACTGCTGATGGCGCCGGTGGCCACCACCTTGATGGGGTTGGGGGGCTTTCCGGGAACCCATCCGTTATCTCTCGGCATGCTGGGCATGCACGGGACCAAATACGCCAACTTCGCGGTCTGTGAATGCGATCTCCTGATTGCCGTAGGGGCGCGCTTTGACGACCGGGTCACCGGTAAATTGGAGACCTTCGCGCATGAGGCCAAAGTGATTCATATTGACATAGATCCAGCAGAAATTGGGAAAAATGTGAGAGTGGACATTCCTGTCAACGGAGACGTTAAAATAGTGCTGAAACAGCTGATGAATGTGCTTCAGCCAAGATTGGGAGAGGCCTGGCGGGAGAAAATCCAGATGTGGAAGAAAGAGTACCCGATTGATTTTTGTGATAACAGGGAACTGAAGCCCCAGGCTGTCATCCGGGAAATTTACCGCCAAACCGGTGGCGATGCCCGTATTACCACAGAGGTGGGTCAGCACCAGATGTGGACGGCCCAGTATTATACTTTTTCCAAACCGCGTTCTTTTATTTCTTCCGGCGGTTTGGGCACCATGGGCTATGGCATGCCCGCGGCTATCGGCGTCCAGGCCGGCTGCCCCGGCGACACGGTTTTTGATATTGCCGGAGACGGCAGTATTCAAATGAACATCCAGGAATTGTGCACGGCGGTGAATTATGAGCTGCCAATCAACGTGGCGGTGATGGATAACGGCTTTTTAGGCATGGTGAGACAATGGCAGGAGCTTTTTTACAACCGCCGGTATTCCCAGACGAAATTGTTTAACCCTGATTTCGTTAAACTGGCCGAGGCTTATGGTGCGGAAGGGTTCAGGGTGACCAAGCGGTCTGAGCTAGCGCCCGTTTTGGAGCAGGCGATCCGTTCCAGCAAGCCGGTAATGATTGATTTCATGGTGGAGAGTGAGGAAAACGTCATGCCCATGGTTCCACCGGGTGAATCATTAAGTAAAATGCTTGGTTAGAGGGGGGGCAAATGTGACACATACGCTTGCGGTGCTGGTGGAAAACACGCCGGGGATTCTGGCGCGGGTAGCCGGTCTCTTCAGCCGGCGTGGCTTCAACATCGACAGCCTGGCTGTCGGCAGATCCGAGGACCCCGGTATTTCCAGAATGACTATCGTGGTTGAAGGCGACGACAGTATTTTAGAGCAAGTCACCAAGCAGCTGCACAAACTTATTGATGTCATAAAGATAACCGACGTTACCAGGGACGATTTTGTCGACCGGGAGCTGGTGATGATCAAGGTCAATACCGAAACGTCCACAAGGGCTGAAATAATGCAGTTGGTGGATATTTTCCGCGCCAGGATCGTAGATGTGGGCCCCAAATCGCTAACCATCGAAGTAACGGGATACGAAAGCAAAATCAACGCTTTCGAAAACTCGTTGCGTCCTTTTGGGATCTTGGAAATGGTCCGCACGGGAAAAGTAGCCATGCTGCGGGGCTTTAAATCCATTACTATAAGTGATCACCAGAAAAGGGAGGAAACAAATTAAATGGTAAAAGTGTATTATGATCAAGATGCGGATCTGACTTTGTTGAAAGGCAAGAAGATTGCCATTCTCGGATATGGCAGTCAAGGGCACGCGCAGGCGCAGAACCTGAGGGAGAGCGGGATGGACGTAGTAATCGGACTCCCAATGAAAGAAATACCCAGTCGCCAGCAGGCTGAAGCGGATGGTTTCACAATTTTGCTGCCGGGCGAGGCGGCCGCCCAGGCCGACTTTATCCAGGTGCTGGCGCCCGATGAAATTCAGGCCAGGCTTTACCGGGATGATATCGCTCCTAATCTGGCTGCCGGCAATATACTGATGTTTTCCCACGGATTCAATATCCATTACGGCCAGATTGTTCCCCCGGCCGAGATAGACGTCATTATGGTGGCCCCGAAAAGCCCGGGCCACATGGTGCGCCGCTTGTACCAGGACGGCAAAGGCGTGCCCGCGCTGGTAGCCGTTTTTCAGGACTACTCGGGCAAAGCGAAAGAAATAGGGCTGGCCTATGCCAAAGGGATTGGCTGCACCCGGGCGGGTGTTTTTGAAACCAGCTTTAAGGAAGAAACCGAAACAGACCTCTTCGGCGAGCAGGCTGTGCTGTGCGGCGGCGTTACCGAGTTGATCAAAGCCGGTTTCGACACCCTGGTTGAGGCGGGCTACGCGCCGGAAATGGCTTATTTTGAATGCTGTCATGAATTGAAATTAATCGTTGACCTGATTAACGAGGGCGGGCTCGGCTACATGCGCTATTCAATCAGCAACACTGCCGAATACGGCGACTATATGACCGGCCCACGCATTATTAATGAAGACACCCGCCAGGAAATGAAAAAAGTGCTGGAAGAAATCCAAAACGGCGAGTTCGCCAAACGGTGGATCTTGGAAAACCAGGCCAACCGCCCGGTATTCAACGCCATGGCGAAAAGAGAGAAAGAACTCCTGCTCGAAAAAGTAGGGGCCGAACTCCGCGCAATGATGCCCTGGCTTAAGAAGTAGGAACAATTTGTCAGTACTCAGGAGTCAGGAGTCAGAATAGAAGAACCAGCAAAAGACGCACTTATTCGTTGCTTATAAAGGAAAGGGGACACACCTCCCTAACGGTCCTATCTTTGGGGCCGGAGGAATGTCCCCGATTAGGTGGGCCGAACATGAGCCGTGTTGTATGCCCAAAGGTTACCAATGGAAAATTTGTTCTACTTGTGTTTTATAGTCTTTATTCTTTATTCTGAATACTGAATACTGACTCCTGACTTCTGATATGAGGGGGAATGTGCTTGGAGATCACTGTTGCAGAAGCCCTTGTCCGATGTTTGGAACAAGAAAACGTAAATTTGATTTTCGGATACCCGGGGGGCGCTATCATCCCTGTCTATGACGCCTTATATAATTCTAACATTAAGCATGTGCTGACCCGCCATGAACAGGGTGCGATCCACGCGGCAGACGGTTATGCCAGGGTGACCGGAAAGGTCGGCGTGTGCCTGGCGACCTCGGGACCCGGCGCGACCAACCTGGTGACCGGCATTGCCAACGCCTACATGGATTCGGTGCCGATGGTCGTGATTACCGGCCAGGTGCCGGTCAGTCAAATTGGCACCGACGCCTTTCAGGAAGTTGATATCACTGGCATAACCATACCTGTTACCAAGCACAACTATTTAATCAAAGATCCGAAACAACTATCTCAGGTTGTCAGGAAGGCGTTTCATATCGCTGCGACAGGCCGGCCAGGTCCGGTGTTGATCGATTTGCCCAAGGATGTTGCTCAGGCTAAGATAAAGTTCACCTATCCCAGGAACATACACCTGCCTGGCTACAAGCCTACCTATAAAGGGCATCCGGCCATGATCAGCCAGGCCGGGAAAATTATTATGGAGTCCAAGCGCCCGGTAATCTATGCCGGCGGGGGGATTAGAATCTCCAATGCCGCGCCGGAATTGAAGGAATTGGCCGAGACCATCTCCGCGCCGGTAACGCACACGTTGATGGGATTGGGCTGTTTTCCCGGTGACCACCCTCTTTTCCTGGGGATGCTGGGCATGCACGGTACCCGGTACGCCAACCAGGCTGTTACTGAGTGCGATTGCCTGATTACCGTGGGCGCCCGGTTTGACGACCGCGTTGTCGCCAATATTGAAGGTTTTGCACCTGACGCCAAGATTATTCACATTGACATCGATCCGGCGGAAATTGGCAAAAACGTGCAGGCGGGTCTGCCTATTGTAGGAGACGTCAAGCAGGTCCTGGGAAAGCTCCTGCCGCTGTTGAAGAAAAGAAAAAACGCTGATTGGACGGCGCGGGTGCAGGCCTGGAAAAAGGAATACCCGCTTGATTACATTAAGGACGGTGCGCTAAAGCCGCAGTTCGTTATTGAAAAGCTGTATGAATCAACAGGCGGCGATGCAATCGTGGTTACCGATGTCGGGCAGCACCAGATGTGGACCGCCCAGTATTACAAGTTTAAAGAGCCGCGCAGTTTTATCTCTTCCGGCGGTTTGGGTACGATGGGATTTGGCCTGCCGGCGGCAATTGGGGCGCAAATGGGCGCTTCCGGCCAAAGAGTTGTGCTGATCACCGGTGACGGCAGTATTCAAATGACGCTGCAAGAGCTCGCCACCGCAATGGAGCAGGGACTGCCCTTGAAGATTTTTGTCATGAACAACAGGCAGTTGGGTATGGTCCGCCAGCAGCAGGAATATTATTGCGATAAGCGTTATATGGCCGTAGACTTCCAGTTTGACTTGGACTTTGCGGCGCTTGCCGGGGTTTACGGCATGGCGGGGTATACTGTTAAAACACCGGAGCAGCTGGTTGACATGCTGCCGGCAGTGCTGGCTTCCCCCGGGCCGGTTATGGTGAATTGTCTGATTAGTGGTAAAGAAAACGTACTACCCATGGTATTGGCGGGATCAAATATTAATGAAGCGATAGATTAACAGGATAATATATTTGGAGGAAATCATGAGCCAGCGTGTTTATCTTTTTGACACCACTTTACGGGACGGCGAGCAGTCGCCCGGCGCAAGCCTGAATGTGGATGAGAAAATGCAGATAGCCAGGCAACTGGCCAAGCTGGGAGTAGATATCATTGAAGCAGGTTTTCCAATATCTTCACCCGGCGACTTTGAGGCCGTCAGCGCCATTGCCCGTGAGGTCAAGGGTATGACTGTGGCCGGGCTGGCTAGGACTCATTTTGAGGATATCGACCGGGCCTGGGAGGCGGTGCGTCATGCTGAGCAGGCGCGTATCCACACTTTTATTTCTACTTCGGATATTCATCTGGAGCACCAGCTGCGGATGACCAGGGAGCAGGTGCTGGAAGCGGCGGTTGCGGCGGTTAAACGGGCCAAGTCTTACACGGCCGACGTTGAATTTTCCACGATGGACGCTTCGCGCTCTGATTTGGACTATTTGTGCCAGGTTCTGGCGGCTGCCATCAAAGCGGGAGCCACAGTGGTGAACATACCGGATACAGTTGGTTACGCCGTCCCGGAGGAATGGGGAAAATTTATCGATACCATTTGCCATAGGGTTGAAGGTATTGAGAAAGTTATAGTCAGTGTGCACTGCCACAACGACCTCGGCCTCGCCGTGGCCAACTCGCTGGCCGCGGTGATAAACGGGGCCCGTCAGGTGGAGGGCACCATTAACGGGATCGGAGAACGGGCGGGCAATGCCGCCCTTGAAGAACTGGTGATGACCCTTCGTACCCGCAAGGACCTGTTCAGCCTTTACACCGGCGTCCACACCGAGGAAATTTACCGCACCAGCAGGCTGGTAAGCAATCTGACCGGGATGAAGGTCCAGGCCAATAAGGCGGTGGTGGGCAAAAACGCCTTCGCCCACGAGTCGGGTATTCACCAGGACGGAGTGATCAAAGAGCGTACTACCTATGAGATTATGAGCCCGGCGATGGTCGGAATCAGCAAGAGCAACCTGGTGCTGGGAAAGCTGTCCGGGCGCCACGCTTTCCGTCAGAGACTGGAAGAGCTAGGCTACAACCTTTCCGGTGAGGAATTGAAGAATGCCTTTGCCCGTTTTAAAAAACTGGCCGACAAGAAAAGGGATATTACCAATGATGACCTGGAAGCCATTATAGAGGAAGAAATACGTAAAGCGCCACATACTTACACGCTTAATTACCTGCATATTTCCAGTGGCACTACTGTAGTGCCCACCGCCACGGTAGTGCTGCAGCGGGACGGCCAGCGGCTGGAAGAGGCCGCTTGCGGCAATGGCCCGGTTGACGCGATTTGTAAAGCAGTGGATAAAATCACCGGCATGAGCTGCACGATGGTCAACTGGGGAATTAACGCCATCACCGCCGGTAAAGACGCGTTGGGTGATGTTACCTTGAAAATTACCGCGGACGGGCAAAAGGTTTACATCGGCCGGGGTATCAGCACCGATATCCTTGACGCCAGCGCCAAGGCCTATGTCAACGCTGTCAACAAACTGGTCTGGGACAGCAGGCTGGTTGAAAATATAGCACAAAAATAGATTAGGAGTCAGAATTCAGGAGTCAGAATAAAAGATTGGTTAATCGTTTAATAATATTCTGACTACTGACTCCTGACTACTAACTACTAACTACTGAATATTAAAGCAAGCGGGGTGAATCTATATGCCGATGACCATTACCGAAAAAATCCTGGCGGCGCACGCCGGCAAGGAGCAGGTAGTACCCGGGGAACTAATCAACGCCCGCGTGGATTTTGTGCTGGGCAACGATATTACGGCACCGGTGGCCATCAAAGAATTTGAAAAAATAGGTGTGAACGATGTGTTTGACCGGGAGCGGATTGCCTTGGTTCCCGACCACTTCACTCCGAACAAGGACATCAAGTCGGCGGAACAGGCCAAACTTCTCAAGGAATTCTCCCGGAAGCACGGCCTGGTTAATTATTTCGAAGTCGGGCGCATGGGCATCGAACACTGTCTCTTGCCCGAGCAAGGCCTGGTGGGGCCGGGCGATCTGATCATCGGGGCGGACTCGCATACCTGCACCTACGGAGCGCTGGGCGCTTTTTCCACCGGCGTGGGCAGTACCGACCTGGCCGCCGCCATGGCGCTCGGGGAAACCTGGCTGAAAGTGCCCGAGTCCATTAAGTTTGAATTTGCCGGCAAGCTCCAGCCTTGGGTCGGCGGCAAGGACCTGATCCTCCACACTATCGGCGATATCGGGGTTGACGGAGCGCTCTACCAGGCGATGGAATTTACCGGGCCGGCTATTGAAAGCCTGTCCATGGACGGGCGCCTCACCATGTGTAACATGGCTATTGAGGCCGGGGGCAAAAACGGCATCATCGTGCCTGATGAGATTACCCGGACTTACGTTGAAGGCCGCTGCAAGCGTCCGTACCAGTTTTACCAAAGCGATCCGGACGCCAAGTACGAGAAGATTTATCACTATGACGCCTCCCTGATCGAACCCCAGGTGGCTTTCCCGCACCTGCCGGAGAACAGCCGGCCGGTGAGCGAAGCGGGCAGCGTGGAAATCGACCAGGTAGTCATCGGCTCCTGCACCAATGGGCGGATGGAAGACCTGAGGGAAGCGGCCAGATTGCTGAAGGGCAAGAAAGTCCATAAAAACGTGCGGCTGGTTGTCTTTCCCGGCACTCAGGAGATTTACCTGCAGGCTATGCGGGAAGGGCTGTTTGAGATATTCGTGAAGGCCGGCGGGGCGGTGAGCACGCCCACCTGCGGGCCCTGCCTGGGCGGACATATGGGTATCCTGGCCAAAGGAGAGCGCGCTATCGCCACCACCAACCGGAATTTTGTCGGACGGATGGGCGACCCTGAAAGTGAAGTCTATCTCGCCAACCCGGCGGTGGCCGCCGCGTCAGCCATATTGGGCCGCATCGCCGGACCAGGGGAGGTGGAGTAAATGGAACTGCAAGGCAAAACCTGGAAGTTTGGTTCGGATGTAGACACTGATGCCATCATTCCGGCCAGGTATTTGAACACTTCGGACCCGGCTGAACTGGCCAGACACTGTATGGAGGACGCCGATCCGGCTTTTCCCGATAAAGTAAAGCCGGGCGATATGATTATTGCGGGCAAGAATTTCGGCTGCGGGAGTTCGCGCGAGCATGCTCCCATTGCCATTAAAGCCGCCGGTGTGTCTTGTGTAATTGCGAAAACCTTCGCCCGAATTTTTTACCGCAACGCTTTTAATATCGGCCTGCCTATCTTTGAGGCGCCTGAAGCCGCCGAAGATATTAAAGAGGGCGATGAAGTGACGGTAGACACCGGTTCTGGGGTTATTACCAACAAGACCACGGGCAAGACCTATCAGGCCACGCCGGTGCCGCCTTTTATGCAGCAGATCATCGCGGCGGGCGGGTTGATCAATTATGTGTCAGAAAGGATGAAATAACCTTGTACAAAATAGGCGTACTGCCCGGCGATGGCATTGGTCCCGAAATCACCGTCCAGGCTGTCAGGGTGCTGGAAGCGGTGGGCCGCCGCTACGGGCACGATTTTAAGTTTACCGAAGGGTTGATCGGCGGGGCTGCTTATGACGCGGTGGGGCATCCGCTGCCGCCCGAAACGCTGGATTTGTGCCATAACAGCGACGCTGTTCTCCTGGGGGCCGTCGGCGGGTCCAAATGGGACGACTTGCCTGCGCACCTGCGCCCGGAAGTGGGGGCGTTGCTGCCTTTGCGCAAAGAGCTTGGTCTTTACGCCAACCTGCGCCCGACCAAAGTGTTCCCGGCCTTGATTAACGCTTCTACTTTAAAGCCCGAGGTTGTCTCTGGCCTGGATATCTTGGTGGTCAGGGAACTGACGGGCGGCCTGTATTTCGGCAAGAAATCGAAAGAGCCGATGGAAGGCGGCGGTTACCGGGTGATCGACACCCTGGAATACACCACCCCGGAAATAGAGCGGATTGCCCGCTTGGCTTTCCAGATGGCCAGAAAGCGGCGTAATAAAGTAACCTCCGTTGATAAAGCCAACGTGCTGGAAAGCTCCCGCTACTGGCGGGAAGTCGTGACAGCCATCGGCACGGAATATCCCGATGTGGAGCTGGAGCATTACTACGTCGACAACTGCGCCATGCAGCTGGTGAAGAACCCCAGGCAGTTTGACGTCGTGGTTACTGAAAACATGTTTGGAGATATCCTGAGCGACCAGGCCTCGATGCTTTCCGGCTCATTGGGAATGCTGGCCTCGGCGAGCATCGGCGGTGAAATTGGCCTTTACGAGCCCAGCCACGGCTCCGCGCCGAAATATACCGGCATGCAGCGCGCTAACCCCATTGCCACCATTTTGTCCGGCGCCATGCTCCTGCGCTTTTCATTAAATCTGGCGGAAGAGGCCGATTGTATCGATCGCGCTGTCACAAAAGTGCTGGATCTGGGCTACCGGACGGCAGACTTGATGGAAGAAGGTAAAGAACTGGTGAATACCATCCAAATGGGGGACCGCATTATTGAGCAGATTGAGTCCGGAGTTTAAATGAGGTGACGTAATGCATCCCGTGCAAATTTACGATACCACGCTCCGTGATGGAGCCCAGTCGGAAGGAATTTCTTTTTCTTGTGAGGACAAAATTAAAATCGCCCAATACCTGGATGAAATGGGTTTTCACTATATAGAAGGGGGCTGGCCCGGCTCAAATCCCAAAGACCTTGATTTTTTTCACAGGATTCGCGGGTATACTATGAAACGGGCTAAAATAGCCGCCTTCGGCTCAACTCGCAGGCCGTCGATAGCGGTGGAAGACGACCCGAGTGTCAAGTCAATTCTCGACGCGCAAGTATCGGTAGCGACAATTGTCGGGAAGAGCTGGGACTTTCATGTGCGCCAGGCGCTGGGCACCACGCTTGAAGAGAACCTGGCGATGATCCGTGAAACCGTGGCCTACCTGAAAAGCTGCGGCATGGAAGTAGTCTATGACGCCGAGCATTTTTTTGACGGATATAAAGCCAACGCCGCTTATGCCTTGGAAACGGTCAAAGCCGCCGAAGAAGGCGGGGCTTCGACAGTGGTGTTATGCGACACCAACGGGGGCAGCTTGCCCATGGAGATTATGGAGTTGGTCCAGGTGGCCCGGAACCGGTTGAGTGTTCCTCTCGGCATTCACGCGCATAATGACGGTGAAATGGCGGTGGCCAATTCGCTGATGGCGGTGCGGGCCGGGGCGGTACAGGTGCAGGGTACGGTCAACGGTTACGGTGAAAGGTGCGGCAACGCCAACCTGTGCTCGCTTATTCCCAACCTGACGCTAAAATGCGGCATTGAAACCATTTCCCGCAAGAAGTTGGCCCGCCTGACCGAGATGTCCCATTTCGTCAGTGAAGTGGCCAACGTCAGCCCTGATCCGCACAGGCCGTATGTCGGGGTAAGCGCTTTCGCCCACAAGGGCGGCGTGCATGTCAGCGCGCTTCTGAAAGATTACAAAACGTATGAGCATATTGAGCCCGGGTTGGTGGGCAATCAGCGCCGGGTGCTGGTTTCCGAGCTTTCCGGCATGTCCAATTTGCTCTATAAATATAAAGAACTGAATCTCCAGGTGGATCGGCAAAGCCAGGAAGGAAGGCGTATTTTAGAGGAAATAAAACAGATGGAAAACCAGGGCTTTCAGTTCGAGGGAGCGGAAGGATCATTTGTCATCCTGCTGCGCAAAGCTTTTAACGGGTATCATGAGCCTTTTTCCCTGGAGGCCTTGCGCCTGATCACGGAAATAAGGGAAAACAACCCTGCTTACTCTGAAGCGATTATTAAAATGAAAATAGGCGACCGGGTGGTGCACACCGCCGCCGAAGGAAACGGTCCGGTGAATGCCCTCGACAATGCCCTGCGCAAGGCTCTCGAAGAGGTTTACCCGGAGATCAGGTCGATGCATCTTTCCGACTACAAGGTCCGTGTGCTTGATGAAAAGGACGGCACCGGGGCAACGGTGCGAGTCCATATTGAAACCAGCAACGGCAAGCGTTCCTGGGGCACGGTGGGTGTTTCCCAGAACATTATTGAAGCCAGCTGGCAGGCGCTGGTCGACAGTGTCGCTTACGGCCTGCTGGAAGACGATAACCATGACACTCCGGCTTAACAGGCCGGAGATATGTTTTTTTACTGTTAGGAGTCAGAATTTAAAATTCTTCGGATAAACAAGAACGGACAAAAGAATTGTTCCCTTATCTGTTTTAATATCTAGGGGGACGGAAGGCGGTAGTACCGGTGGAGCAGTATTGGCTTCCTAGCCTTGACTATCTCAAGACAATACTCAAATTCAACTTGAGCAGTATTATTGATATATTAATCGTAGCCTTTGTGGTATATAAGCTGATGCTTTTGATTAAAGGAACCAGGGCGGTCCAGTTAATCAAGGGGCTGGCCGTTTTGCTGATTGCCACCGCCCTTTCTAGTATGCTGAATCTTGATACCATGAACTGGCTTTTGCGGCAGGCCATGACCGCGCTGGTAGTGGCCTTGCCGGTGGTGTTCCAGCCCGAACTGAGAAGAGCGCTGGAGAAGCTTGGCCGGGGAAGACTCTTTAATTACACTCAGCTGACTCCGCTTGTGCCGGCTGAAGTCGGGCAGGTTAAGGTAATTACCGAGATCACCAGGGCTGCCATGATCCTGTCTAAAAACAAGATCGGGGCGCTGATAGTTATTGAAAAGGAAACCGGCCTCGGGGAGCATATTGACACCGGTTCGAAAATCGACGGGCTTGTATCGGCGGAGTTCCTGGTTAATATTTTTATACCGAAAACTCCCCTCCACGACGGAGCAGTGATCATCCGGGGCAACAGAGTCGCCGCTGCGGCCTGCTTTTTGCCTCTCAGCGAAAACCCTTACCTCATCAGCAGTTTAGGCACCAGGCACCGGGCCGGAATCGGCATCAGCGAGCATTCCGACGCGGTAGCTGTGATTATTTCTGAAGAAACCGGCGCCATTTCGGTCGCGGTGGAAGGCATGCTCAACAGGCATTTAGATGAATCAGGCCTGCAGGAAAAGCTCACCTCGCATTTAAAAAGCCGGCCAGGTAATTCCTTATCGTCGCTCTGGCACAGGAGGTAACAATGGTTATAGACTGGCAGCGTAATTCGATAAAGATCCTTTCTGTTTTTCTCGCTGTTATTCTGTGGATATACGTCAGCAGTGAACAGAATCCTACCGCGGAAAAGGAAATCAATGTGAGCCTGGAAAATGTCGGTCTTGCTCAGAATTATCTAATTACCGGCGGGCTGCCTGAGAGTGTCAGGGTTAAAGTGCGCGGGAACAAGACCCAATTGGCCAATCTCGCTGCCGGGGAATTCCGGGCGCTGGTCAGCATACCTGAAGGGGAGACCGGCGAAGTCACCGTGCCGGTCCAGGTAAGTTCTCCACCGGGTCTCCGGGTGGTGCAGGTCTATCCGAATGAGGTCAGCGTGTCAATCGACTCGTTGGTGGAAAAAGTGATCCCGGTCGCTGTCAGCCTGCGGGGAAAACCGCCGCAAGGGTATACTGCGCAGACACCGCAATGCCAGCCTGGTACGGTAACCGCCAAAGGGCCAAGCAAGGCCGTGAGTGAGGTTAGTCAAGCTGCTGCGGTTGTAGACGTCCAGTCCGCCACCCAGGATATTGATCTGACTCTTACGGTTACCACGGGCAATTCGAGCGTTTCCTTAAGTCCTGCAATGGTGCGGGTGGTGGTGCCAATCACCGGCGCCGCGTTGCCTAAAACTGTACCTGTGCAGCCTCAGGTGACCGGTGCCCCCGCCAGCGGCTTCGCAGTGACGCAAATTATTTCCGAGCCGGCTGCAGTGCAGATATCCGGGCCGGCGGAAGCAATCGGCGATGTGACTGAGGTAAAAACGAAGCCTGTGGATATTCGCGGCATAGATAATAACCTTGTCAAAGAAATAGACCTGATACCCGTTCCGGGTGCCGCCGCTATTTATCCCGACAGGGTGAAAGTACAAGTGATTATCAAAAAAACAGAAACACAGCCGGAACAGCCGCCAGGCAACGGCGGTGCTGAGCAGCAAAGGCAGTAAACTGCCTTCCCGGTGATTAACCGAACAGTGTCAGTTATCATAAAATATATTATTAATAGATATGTGGAAATTGACAATACAGGGTCGCATAGGTATAATAAGTTGTGTTTTTTTACATTGGGAAGGAGACCATTCCATGGGGAAGATGTTTGGGACTGACGGGGTTAGAGGGGTGGCCAACCGCAAGCTTTCCCCTGAACTGGCTTTCAAGCTCGGCCGGGCGGGGGCGCATGTTTTAGCCCGTGATAGTGCCAGCAACCGTATGGTAATTGGTAAAGACACCCGCATTTCCGGTGATATGCTGGAAGCTGCCCTGGTCGCGGGCATTTGCTCCGCCGGGGTTGATGTGATAAAGCTGGGGGTGATGCCGACTCCCGCCATAGCTTACCTGACCCGTGATTTAAAAGCAGCGGGCGGAGTAGTTATTTCCGCTTCACATAATCCGGTTGAAGACAACGGGATCAAGTTTTTCAGCGCCAGCGGCTACAAACTGCCGGACGAGACCGAGGCAGAAATTGAAGCGCTGGTCGAGGTGGGGTGTGCCAATGTTCCTTGCCCCACGGGCGGTGATGTCGGACGGTCGCGGCAATTGGACGACGCGGCCGACCGTTACGTTGAATTTGCCAAAGATGCTTTCAGCATCAACCTCAAGGGTTTGAGAATCGTGGTGGACTGCGCCAACGGGGCTGCTTTTCAGGTGGCTCCCCGGGTTTTCAGAGAATTAGGCGCGGCAGTACATCCTATTTTTAATAAACCGGACGGGATTAACATCAATGACGGGTGCGGTTCTACTCACCCGGAAGTCTTAATGAACGCTGTCGTGTCAACCGGCGCCGACCTGGGACTGGCGCACGACGGTGACGCTGACCGGGTGCTGGCGGTGGACGCCAAGGGCAGACTGGTCGACGGCGACCAAATGATGGTAATTTGTGCCCGCCATTTGCAGGAAAAAGGTATGCTCGCGGAGAATACTGTTGTGGTAACGGTTATGAGCAATCTCGGGCTGCACCTGGCGCTGCGGGATTCCGGGATCAGAGTGGTGGAAACCAAGGTTGGGGACCGCTATGTCCTGGAAGAACTGCTGCGCACCGGCGCGCGCTTTGGGGGAGAGCAGTCCGGCCATATCATCTCTTTAGACCATAATACGACAGGCGACGGTATCCTTACCGCGCTGCATCTCTTGACGGTGATGACGGAGAGCGGAAGGCCGCTGGATGAACTGGCGTCCCAGATGGAGCAGTTGCCCCAGCTGCTTGAAAATGTGCAGGTTGAAGATAAGTCGCTGGTGATGAACAGTACTGTTCTGGCCGGGACTGTCAACGAACTTGAACAGGAACTTGGCGGCAAGGGACGCATCCTGGTCCGTCCGTCCGGTACCGAACCTCTGGTGCGGGTAATGGCCGAGGGCAGGGATATGCAGCAGCTGAAAAATATTGTGGGCAGGCTGGTGAACTTAATAGTAGAATTAAAATAACTGGTTAATGGAGGTGATTATCAGCAAAGCATATATATTTTTTTATAGGACAATTTAATTGTAAGCGCCAGAACCCTGCTCGAATTTCGAAAACAGCGTTGGAAATTCGAGTCTTGAAGAATTAGGTTTCAGGTTATTTTTCAGGGTTGACGAGGAGGGGGTTAATCGAGACCTTCGGCGGGTTCCCCCCGGTCCGGCCGGACCGTCAAAGGCATTACAAAACCAGCGGGCAACCGTTGGGACAAAAATGCCGGCGGCCGAGAGAAGCAAAACCATTAAGGGTACAGTATTGTCTTCTAAAGCTGTAATCTAGTGCCGTGGCTTTGATCTGCCCGGCTTTTTTATTTGAGGTTATGTTAAAAATATACAGGAGGAGCAAATTATGTGTGGCATTGTCGGATATATCGGTCCGAAAGAGGCCGTTTCTATTTTAGTCGGCGGTTTGGAAAAGTTGGAGTACCGGGGTTATGATTCCGCCGGAGTGGCGATTCCCAGGGAAGAAGGCATTGAAGTTTTAAAAAAAGAAGGCAGACTAACCGTCCTGAAGGATAGGCTAAATGGACAAAGCTACGGTGCCCATGTAGGTATCGGCCACACCCGCTGGGCGACCCACGGGAAGCCTTCGGATGAAAACGCCCACCCCCACACGGATTGTACCGGAAAGTTCGCCGTGGTGCACAACGGCATCATTGAAAACTATCTTAGTCTTAAGGAGTGGCTCCAGTGGCAGGGGCACACCTTCCAATCCCAGACCGACACTGAGGTACTTCCTCATCTGATCGAGCACTTTTATGAAGGCGACCTGGTGGAAGCGGTGCTGAAAGCCGTGTCAAAGCTGGAAGGTTCTTACGCCATGGCGGTTGTTTCCTCGCATGAGCCTGATAGGCTGGTGGCCGTGCGCCAGGACAGCCCTCTTGTTATAGGACTGGGCGACGGGGAATATTTCCTGGCCTCCGATATTCCCGCCTTCTTGAAGCATACCCGCCGCACATATGTTCTTAATGACGGAGAAGTAGCCGTACTGGAGCCAGGCCGGATCAATATCATGGATAAAGAACGCAACCCTTTGCATAAAGATGTTTTTGAAGTGAATTGGGAAGCCAAGCAGGCCGAAAAGAGTGGCTACAACCATTTTATGCTGAAGGAAATCTTCGAGCAGCCGAAAGCCATCAGGGACACCATCCGCGGCCGTATCGCGGCGGACGACTCAGAAGTGGTTCTGGAAGAGTTCCAAATGACCCCGGAAGAAATCAGGGGCTTGAAAAAAATCTTCATTTCTGCCTGCGGCACCGCCTACCATGCCGGGATTGTCGGCAAATACGTTATTGAAAAGCTGGCGCGCATCCCCGTGGAGGTTGATATCGCTTCGGAATTTCGCTACCGCCACCCCATTATCGAACCGGGCACGCTGGTGATCATCATCAGCCAGTCCGGCGAAACCGCCGACACGCTGGCCGCGCTGCGGGAGGCCAGGCGGCAGGGAGCGCGAGTGGTTGCCGTGACCAACGTGGTAGGCAGCTCGGTGGCCAGGGAAGCCGACGATGTCATCTATACCTGGGCCGGACCTGAAATCGCCGTGGCGTCGACCAAGGCCTATACCACCCAGCTGCTTTCCATGTTCCTTCTGGCTTTGCGCCTGGCGACAGTGCGCGGTGAAATGAAGCCCGAAGAGGCTCAGGAAATAATACGTGAAATGAGGATGTTGGACAACAAGGCGCAGGCCATTCTTGACAACTCGGTGGAAATGCGGGAATACGCCGGGGAACTGGCGCGCAGCAAGTGCGTTTTCTTCCTGGGCCGGGGGCTGGACTACGCCGTGGCGATGGAAGGCTCCCTGAAGCTGAAAGAGATTTCATATATCCATGCCGAGGCCTATGCCGCCGGCGAGCTGAAGCACGGCACCCTGGCCCTGATCGAGGATGACGTGCCGGTAGTGGCCCTGACCACCCAGGATGATCTTTTCGATAAGATGGTCAGCAACATCCAGGAAGTCAACGCCCGCGGCGCCACCGTGCTGGCCCTCGCCACGGACGGACGCAAAGAAGTGGAGAAAGTGGCCGACAGAACCGCGTACATCCCCAATACCCACCCGGTCCTGGCCCCGGTTCTGGCCGTGATCCCCCTGCAGTTGCTCGCTTATCACACCGCGGTGGCGCGGGGGTGCGATGTTGATAAGCCGAGAAATCTGGCCAAGAGTGTAACGGTGGAATAAAGAAAAGTAAAATAAGTGTCCGTTTCACTAAAGTTTGAGAATGTAGCAAAATAGTTTAAGAATGGTTTCATTAAATTTTGAGAATGAGCTTAAAAATAAAGTAAAAGGTGCAGATTTCTCTGCTCCTTTTTACTTTCAAGCCTTATATTTTTCTTTTCTCTATATAGTGTGTATAACATTCTTTGCAAACCCAATCATTAGACGGTCATAAAACATGCACAGGGTCTTGGAGTTGCACACCTTTTGAATTCGAGTATAAAAATTTATATACCGAAAGGTAAGCAAGTAGAAGTAGACTATAGTGCAAATGCCGATGATATACGTAAATATATAAAAGAAAATCCGGGCTGCACGAGGAATGAAGTGCGAAAGCGTCTGTATCGCCAATATATGAGGCTTTATAAATACCAGCGTGAATTGCTCTACTCCATATTGCCTGAGAGAGTTAAGCAATTACCTGGAGGAATACAAAAAATTGACTGGAGTGCACGGGATATTGAAATCCTTGAAAGAGCGAAAATGGCGTATTCACGCCTGCTGTTTATGTCGGAACCTGTCCGTATCAGTTCCTCACGGCTTATGAAGAAATCGGATATCCATCACTTCGGTTTTGTATAGACAAGCTGCCTATGACAAAGCAGTATATTGAGGAGAATGTTGAGAGTGTTGAGGACTTTCAGCTCCGTCGAGTTGATTGTGTATGCCGTAAGTTAAATGACGAAAAGGTGATTTTTGAAAAATGGGAAGTCATGCGTATAACCGGGCTAAAAAAACTGTTTCAGACAGAGTTGTTGCAAGGATAGAAGAAAATATTTGAAAAACTCTGTGCCGTAAGGTGGTAATATAAGAGTAAAAAATGTATGCAGAAAAGAAAGAATCATAGGTCTATTCCACGGCTAATCGGAGATGATTGTTTTGAGTCAAAAGGACTATGTGCAGCGTATTCCTGAATATTTGAGTGAACACTTCAACAAAACATTGCTAGGTCGCCTTAAGCTCAAGCTTTGTAAGTATATAGGTGGTGATAATAAATGCTTGCCCAGTGATCAGTCGATAAGACACTTTATCATTGATCAATATCGCTCACGTGCAGAAGTTGGGAAGCTTTTCGGAGTACTCCTTGCTATAAAACGTTCCTTTCTGGGAAGATATAACCAACTCCGAGAGCCATCTGACCTATTACAGCTATTATTGGCACTAGAAGAGAATCCTCTAGAGGAAGCCTATT
The DNA here is from genome assembly GCF_022410535.1 of Pelotomaculum terephthalicicum JT. Classification (GTDB taxonomy): domain Bacteria; phylum Bacillota; class Desulfotomaculia; order Desulfotomaculales; family Pelotomaculaceae; genus Pelotomaculum_D; species Pelotomaculum_D terephthalicicum. The sequence goes on along the minus strand of NZ_JAKNBL010000004.1, from coordinate 140,406 downwards.
TCCTGGAGATAATCGGCTGCACAGAAACAATGCCCGAGACTCTTGGAGCTCTCGTCTATTGTGAAGAGCTTAGTGACGGAGGGTATGTATACACTGTGACATTAATAGATGAGGGAGGATTTCCGAATTTGTTGGCCGGACGCGCTGAAATCCGTGCTAATAAAGCTGCACCTGAGCCATTTTTTGGGTTACTTGGCCAAGAAGGTTATATACATTACGGCTTGAATGACTATCGAGATAACCCCGTTGCTGTTCTAATGACAAAGGTATTAAACTATATTGAACAAAACCGTCTGGAGAAATTTGTTCAGTTAACTGAATTAGGCAATTATCACCTCATTGAACAATTTGATACCACTCCTCCAATAGACAAAAGACTCGATGAGCTATTGAGGTTAGTGTTTTGTAATGAGTTACTATGTACCGAAGCAGAAATTGAGTTGTCCCTGGTTAAACCATACAGCCTAGATTTTTGCATCTCGTACCCTTTAGATGTAGTAGATGAGATTGCATTAAAAGCCAAAAGAGGTTCAACCAGCAGCCTTCTAGTGTATTGGTATAATAACTCATTTATAATGAGCGATGACTATGCCTATTATCTTGCGTATCGCAAACTTGGATATCAAAAGGTACCTGCTATTATAATAGGGCCTTACCCTAAGGAAGTTGTAAAACCCATAAGAATTGGCGGCACAGAGCTGGTTCCTCCTATCCTCATTTCGCGCAGTAGTGATTATAGTTCTCTTTCTTTAGAACTTCAAGATTATATTTTAGAACAACGCCTACAAGCAAAACCTTTATCTGACACAATAACCAATCTATATAGCTTATTTCTGTTTCTTGCTAAACTCATTCAAGCTCCCTACACAAAAGAGAAGCAGCTTCATAAATTTTTACTTAAAAATCCTATTGCCATAGACCCCTACAACCTACGTGTTAAAACGGAAGTCCGGTTGGGAAAAGTTTACCGTATAGATTTGGTAATTCAATATGAATTCACAGACAAGCGAGTTATGTTGATTGAGTTAGAAAGGGCTAATCTACCGATTTTTACAAAGAGGGGGAGGCTACGTGCGAAGGTTACGGACGCTATACAGCAAGTCGAAGATTGGTTGAGATGGTGGCGAGAAAACCCCTCTGAAATTCCCAAACCTTTGGATAGTTCTATGCCTGCTGAAGGCCTGGTTGTGATTGGCCGAAGTTTCAACATGGATGAGGATGCCAAACGCAGGTTGTTGAATCTAAATCACAATCGGAAGGTGAAAGCCATTACCTACGATGATTTACTTGATCGTCTTAGAAATCTAATAGGCGCTCTGGAGAGTACAGAGAGATCATAATGCAGTAAGGTTGCCTAATAGTGGGAAGGGATGTTTGTTTAGAACGCGGCATATCATTTACTTGTCACATCACCGATAGGCAAAAGATACAAGGCATTTCCCAACACCCGCAGTATAAGTGACTTGCTCAACCAACTCAATCCCTCTCCCCCAAAGTGACTTATTATATTTCTTATATAATTATCATAGAAAACATATATTAAAATTAATTAAAAGGTTATTATACAAGTTAAAAATTGCAAGCAGGTATTGGAGCACTCTTTTATTACCTGAACCATTAGACAACACATGATTTGATGCGGTGCATTTAAAATAATTTCTCTAATCTAAATATAAAGCATGTTATAATAATTTTTGGGTAGGTACAATGACTTGCTGCTTTTTTACATCAATAATTCCCGCAGCGGTAATCCTTAATCCGGGCAGGAAATCGCAAACCAAAAACAGCATAGTGTAGAAAAAGTCATTATAGTGGTAGCCACATTTCCTGACTTCGTCTTCTAAGTATTTCATTTCACTGACAATTGTTGCAAAAGAACGATCGCTTGCCATCCCACCGATTTTCAGTGGCATCCGAAATGATACCTGGCCATTTTTAACCAGCACAATTCCGCCGTTCATTTCGGTTACCTCTGAGGCAGCTAAAGCCATCGACGAACGATCCATTCCTAGCACCAGCAAGTTATATGAAGAATTGTAGGTTGAAGCAACTGCGTCCAGCTGACCGAGGCCGCTGACAAAGCCGTTTGTAACCCATTTGCCGAAACGGTCGATCAGAGTGCAATAAAGCAAATCATCCTCGCGTTCCAACAAACCATCACACTGCTTAAGCAAACGGTCCTGTCGTTTGGTGATAACGGTGGAAACGAAGTTAATAACCGGGAAGACCTTCTCACGAGCCGAAGGTACTCCGAACAAAGAAGTATTTTTTAAAAAATCCGCACGAGGCAATTCAGTACGAAAACCAATTTCTCCCCAGTCCGGTGCTGTGAGTGTTGCAGATAATTTCCCATCAATAGCCACTATCTTACCTTTAGAAAGAACCATATGCGGAATGAATTTTTCCAGATCAGGCAATAAAAGAATATCCGCTTGTCGACCAGGGGCAATTGACCCTAAATCTTTTTCCATCCCAAGGTATGTGGCTGCATTGATTGTAGACATTTGCAATGCCGTAACGGGATTTATTCCTGCTTTCACAGCTATGCGCAGCATTCCGTCGATAAGTCCTTCCCTGGCAATAAAACTGGGCCGCGAACCGTCAGTGGTAAATAACATCCGGTTAGTAGGCAAACGCATTTCTGTAATTGCCCGCAACAATTCAGGCAGGTCCGGCCGGAGGGAACTATGCCGCAGCATGGTCCAGAAGCCTAATCTTAACCTCTGGGCTACATCCTCAGCGGTAATCGATTCATGGCAAGATTCGGCACCTGCTGCGGCAATTACATTTAAATGATCATAAGAACACCCTGCGGTATGACCTTCAAAGCCCTTATGACGGGCACTAGCCAGGATTATCTTTTCTAATAGGGAATAATCCCCCTTAACTATTAGTGGCCAGCGGTTAATTTCACCTATTTTAATAATGCGCGGGTCGGAAAAAAGCTCCTCTAAATTAGCAATTGAAAAAATGTGTTCTTCATTTATGTCCGGCGACTGGTGTATTACCCTTGCCATCCAATAAATCCTAGCCGGCAAATTATCAAGTAAGTCCATCATTTTTAAAAAACCCTTTGTTCCTAGATATACAAAGAAAAAGAGGTTATCGTAAATGATTGTAGTAATCCCACGCAATAGAGAAGCTTCCGCCAGGTTGACCGGATTGTATATTTCCCATGGGTGACAATGCGGTTCTATCAATGCTGGACAGAGGTAGAATCCCCTGGCGTCAACAATCGTGGTGTTCGCACCTACCATTTTTTCACTTTTGCCAACGTAAGCAATTTTATCTTGCCATATTGCAGTATTGGCCAGATAAATTTCGCCGGACAGCACGTTTATTAATGAACCACCCTTAAGATAATAACTTGCCTCTTGTCTTCCTGCAGACACGTTTAATAATTCTTGAAAACCTTTTACTGTTGATGGCAAATTTTAACCACCTCCGTGCTGATCCATCTTTATAAGTTGGAATTGGTATCGAAATTATCATGGGCCGACTATTCTTTTAAAACTGGCTGTCCCATAAGCATTTCTATGTAGGTAGCCGGGGTTGGTGAAGACCAATCCCGGATTTATCCTAAATCACACTATATAACTATAGATTTTCCTTCTTCGGCTTTGTTGAAGCACACATTTCAAATCCTTTATTACCTTCAATATTAGTATTTATGATCCATTTCTCCCCAGCTTCATCAGGAAAGTCCTCGCGATAATGAGCACCACGGCTTTCTTTTCTTAGAAGAGCTGACAATACAACTGCTTCTCCTACTAAAAGCATATTTTCGGTTTCCAATTTGTTAATTAATTTCAGGTAATCGCTCACCTCGGTATCAGGAAGTTTTTCTTTTAGTTTTTCGATATCATTGACCATTCCTGATAGTCCTTCACGATTCCGGATAACACCGACCTTTTCCCACATCAGATCCTGTAACTCTCTACGTACTTCTTGCACTGAAAGCTGTTTTTTCCCTTCTGTATGAGATTCTAGATCCTTAATTGTAGATTGGAGATTTTCAATACTTAATATTTTTTTCTTGCTTCGGGCGTACTGGGCAGCGAACCGGCCGGTTATATTACCATAAACCCAGGCTTCCGTCAACGCGTTACCACCTAACCGGTTAGCCCCGTGCACGCCACCGTTAACTTCTCCCGCTGAATACAACCCCTCGATTCCCGTCTCCCCACGCTCATTAATTAGTATGCCTCCCATAAAGAAATGGGCAACCGGGGCAACAAGGAAGCGGTCTTTACCTGTTATGCCTTTTGGAATGAATTTTTGAAAATGCTTAATTTTATCTGCCGGGATGGTCGAAAGATCCAGCCAAACACCACCATTAATCCCCCTGCCTTCTTTGATCTCTTTTGCAATAGCTAAGGTCAAGGCATCCCTGGTCATTTTCGAATTGTCTTTTAAATTATGCCGCTGAGTAATGCTTTCCCCCAGACTATTGAGCAGCCTGGCACCTCCCCAATAAACTAATATTTCATAAATAACCATTTTTTTTACAAGGGAAGATTCGAGCAAACAAGTAGGGTAGTACTGCACAAACTCCATATCTGTAAGCGGGACTCCTAGGCGGTAGGCTAGGGCACAGCCATCACCTGTTGTGCCGGGAGCGTTGTTTGTTTGGGAATAAATCTGTCCAGCACCGCCAGTGGCAAGTACTATAGCTTTAGACTGAATTAAAATAAGTCCTTGTCGGACCGGATCTATAATCAATGCCCCAGCAATGTCACCCAGTTCGCTGCGGCAAAGGCGGACGACGAATACGCCAGCCAGAAAATTAACACCCAAATTTTTTGCGAAATTAAACAGTGGAAGCGTAAAATCCGTTCCAAAACTATTCTCTGTGACTACATTTCTGGCTGTAGAATGGCCGGGTAACGAGATTATCCGTAATTTATCGTTCTTTTTTTGTAGTGGAACACCATAACCTAGTAAATTTTTCACCTGTTCTTGAGCGCCGGAAGTCATGGTGCGAACCATTTTAGTCCGGTTAATCCACCTGCCCGCTGCAAGTGTATCCGTAAGATGCTGTTCAGGTGTATCACGTTCATCCCACAGCCCGGTTGATGCAGCAAAGGAGCCTCCTGAGATAGCAGTATTGTTGGAGCGTCCCGGACGGCTCTTACTAATCAGTAAAACTTCAGCGCCCTCTTTTTTGGATGAAATAGCGGCACACAAACCCGCACCGCCACCGCCGATAATCAGGACATCCGTATTTATTACCTCTAAAACATCCATGCTTAGCACTCCTCTTATCTTTTGGATACAGTTAAAATTTAGTTAGTCAAAACGAGCAAAAAAGCGGCGCGTTTAACTTGCCGAATAGCCGCAATTTTACTGTGGCGCATGGTTTTAACTTACTTAGCTAACATACGGTCGCAAATAAGATTGCTGAAATAATCAGCTATATGTTCTGCGCTATAAGGACCATCATGTTTGTACCATTGAATTATCCAATTACATGTGCCTAATATCGCAAAAACAGTAAGTTTAATGTCAACTGAAGGAAATTCATCAACCCGAATTCCTTCCTCCAAAGTTTCTCGCAGCAGCTTTTCATAAAGATTCCGCTTATAGATATAATTTTCTCGGTGTTCTAAGCTGAGTTTGTCAATTTGATTAGTAGCAATCACAAGGTTCTCATTATTTCTTGTTAAATGTAATATATGAATTTCAACCAAATGCTTTAACCTTTCTCGAGGGCTTTGTTCATATTGTTTATATACCTGTTGAGCAAGAACAAGAAGACGGTCAATTCCTTCATTTACAACCTCATTAAGCAATTCTTCTTTACTGCTAAAATGATAGTACAAACTACCTTTTAAAATGTTAACTCTGTCAGCAATATCTTTCATCGAGGTTTCAATATAACCTAAACTTCGAAAAAGCTTAGCTGCGACTCGTATTATTTCATCCCGCTTATTTAGGCTTAAAGTAGATTGATTCATATTTTTTTCTGTATCCAATGGCAATCTCCCCACTCCTTGTAGTAGTATTTATTTTAAAAAATTATATCGAATACCTATTATCTTCTCTTATTATTTTTTGGATTGCCTTACTAGTATTACATGTCTAGCCGAAATACATAACTTAGGCTTGCCTGTATTCTTTTGAATATCACATTTAGTTATTACTATTTAGAATTTAAAGTGCTCAGCTTAAGTCATCTACCCTTCTTAAATTGTTAATTCAACCAAACGGCCGGTAGTTTGATTGAATCGTATAATAATAAGAATATATTAGTCAAGATAGATTTCTCAACCGGTAAAATACTTATAGCCAATGGTAATTATTTATGGTCGAGTTGTCTTTATAAGTTGGTGCAAGCTATCGTTCTCTATATATGCATTGCCGGCTGACTGCCGCATTGCCCCAACCTTCCAAAGATGAGAATATCCCAAATTTCTCTTAATGTACAGGTGCTGGTTTTTGACGCTTACTTTTCGACTTTTGTCCGTGTATGCTACGACAGTGCCTTTGAACAGTTTAACCTTAAGTTATTCCCACTGGGTACCGATATTTGACTGGTAAGAAAAATAAACTTGTTCTTATTATTCTATTGTTGTACACTTAACCAACCAACCAAACGGCCGGTTGGTTGTAATCAAAATAACTCTTTAACCAAAAGATGAGGGGCGATTAATAACATCGTTTCTCAAGTATCTCCCTTAGCTTGGGAGCGATAAACCGCCCCTGTTTTTTTAATAAATTTTAATATGAAAGCTATGCTCGCTTTAATGCTTTGATGTGAAAGGCTGATTGTAAGATAATACATAGGAGGGCGTAAGACATGGATGTTCAGCGAATTATTGTTGCTATCACGGGTGCTACCGGAGCAATTTATGGTGTTCGATTACTTGAGGCTTTATGCGAATGTCCAGGTGTGGAAACACATCTTATATTAAGCAACTGGGCAGAGAAAACAATTGAGCTGGAGACAAATTATACAGTTGACTCAGTACGTAAAATAGCTCATTATTGCCATGAGCTGCGTAATGTAGGGGCACCAATTGCCAGTGGTTCATTCCAAAGCAGTGGCATGGTTGTGATACCATGCAGCATGAAAACATTGTCGGCAATAGCCCATGGTCTGGCTGAAAATCTAATTATCCGTGCAGCAGATGTGATGCTAAAGGAAAGAAAGAAAATAATTTTGGTCCCGCGTGAAACCCCACTGAGTGCTATTCACCTTGAGAATATGCTTGCAGTGAACAGAGCGGGGGCATATCTGGTTCCACCTATGCCAGCTTTCTACAACCATCCGGATTCTATTGACGACTTGGTTAACCACCTGGTTGGACGGGTGATGGACCAGCTTGGATTACCGCATAAACTAATGCGTCGATGGGGTGAAGTAGGTTTGGTTGGGGCACGACCAGTAAAGTTGAACAAAGTAGAGCAGACCTTAATAAGTACCACTGGCTTTAATGTTTGACTGGTAGAGTAACCGGCGCATTTTTTATTGCCATAAACCAACCGGCCGTTTGGTTGAATTAGCGATTTAGAGGAGGTGGGAATGACTTTAAGCTGATCACTTTAGATTCTAAATAGTAAAAAAAAATAACAACATAACGTAGGAGGTTTTAAAAAATGGCTTATAAAGATTTACGTGAATTTATGAGTAAACTTGAGGAAAGAGGAGAATTAGTACGGTCTTCTGTGGAATTAGAAAGTGGTTACGAAATATCTTCGTTGATGTGGGAGCTAGCAGATCGCCAGGGGCCAGCGTTGTTTTTCAAAATAAAAGGTTACGACATACCGGTACTCATGAATACGCATGGTACTTTAGAACGTAATTGTATGGGCTTAGGTTTAGAGCCCAAGGAAACTTTTAAAGAGAACTTTTTAGCTATCCGGAACCGTATTGCAGAGTTTCTTGAGGATAAAAGCCAATGGCTGAAACCCACAATAGTTAAAACCGCTCCCTGCCAGGAGGTTGTGATTACCGGTGATGATGTAGATCTGTACAAGCTTCCTGTGTTTAAATGGAGTCCGTTGGATGGCGGTCCTTATATTACACTAACCAATATTATTACTAAGGATCCAATTTCCCCAGGTTATAGACAAAATACTGGTATGTACCGGGTGATGATCCATGACAAAAATACTACCGGCGTCATGTGTTGCGCCACTCAGGATATTGGAATTCACGTTGCCAGGGCTCGTGCAAAGGGGATGAAAACGATCCCGGTAGCCATTGCTTTAGGAGTGGACCCGGTGATTAATATTTGTTCTACAACTAAGATGGGTTCATTCCTCGATGATGAATTTGAATTTGCAGGCGGCCTTAGAGGTGAACCGGTGGAAATGGTCAAAGGGAAAACTGTAGATTTATTAGTTCCGGCTACTGCTGAAATTATTATAGAGGGAGAATTAGATATACAACCTGAAAATGCAAGAATTGAGGGCACGTTTGCTGAATGGATGGGTTACTATGAAGAACCGATGATGTTGCCCCAGTTCCATGTAACAGCAATTACCCATCGGCGTGATCCAATTTACCAATCGTGTATTTTAGGCCACCCCAATAACGAGGGGGAAATGATTAGGATGCCTGTTATTCAGGCCAATAACTACAACACATTAAAAAAGACAGTGGTAGGTTTTCGCGAATTCTGGGCGCCGCATAAATCTCGCGGCTATAAAGTGATAGTTCAAGTTAATAAGCACTATCCTGGCTGGGGTAAGCAGGCTGGTCTCCAGGCCATTTCCACAGGACAAGGATTTGCGGCTGCTAATTACGTTGTGGTTGTTGATGAGGATATTGATATTTTCAATACGGAGGAAGTTGACTGGGCCATAGCTACTAGAATGGACCCGGCTGAGGACGTAATTCTTTTACCGAAAGTTGGAGTTTATCCTTTGAACCCGGCAGGCTCCGGTCGAACAGATGTAGACCCGGTTTCAGGATATACTGAGTTTACTTATTGCGGGAAGATGGTAATCGATGCTACCAAAAAAATAGCATCCGAAAACCGCCGTCCTACAAGTATCCCAGTTGTTCCAGACCGGGAGGCATTTGAGCAGATTATAGCTAAATGGAATGACTATGGCCTTGCCAAATGGACTAAAGCGAAAGATATTTATTAAATGTTTAGGGCTTAAATACCTTTTAACTTGAATTGGGAAATATAATATAAAAATGAAAGGGGAGAAAGATAATGGGTATAGCTAAAAATATTTTGGTTATACCCATTGATTAAAATATGGATAAACACTTATTAACAAAGTTGCAATATTCCGCCCCACCAGAGAGTCAGCTTGTCGAACGGGCAAATTATGAGGTAATCAGGGAGATCCAGAGCCAGGGTTTACGCAGATTAGTTAAACATTGCTGGGAGCATGTTCCTTTTTACCGGAGCTTTTGGGGAAAAATGGGATTGTATCCTGAGGATATTCGGGGAATCGAAGACATAGGCAAGCTGCCTGTGATTAATAAGGCGGAAATAGAAAAGAATCTAAAAGAAAATCCCCCTTTTGGCACTTTTCAAGGTGATTTGCCTGCTTGTCGCATTCAAAGCAGCACGGGAACAACGGGCATGCCGAAGCCATTTTTTCAAAGCAAGCATGATTGGGACGTACTCGGTAATCTATGGGCCAGGAGGCTAAATGCTCAAGGGATAACCGCAGAGGATCGGGTGCAGGTCTCTTTGACTTACGCGTTATTTATCCCTGGATTTACTTCCACTGAAGGGATTATGAAATTAGGGGCCATGGTGATCCCGCTTGGCAGCGGGGCAGTAACAAACACTGAGCGGCAAGTTACATTAGCCCGAAATTGGGGAGCCACATGTTTGTTGATGACACCTTCTTTTGCTCTTCATTTTGCTGATGTTGCGGAAAAAATGGGCTTTGATTTAAAGAAAGATTTTCAAGTGAAGAGACTTATTCACACCGGTGAACCTTTACCTCCGGCGATGCGGCAGCGGATTGAAGAACGATGGGGTCTTCCCGCATATGACAACTGGGGTAGTGTGGAGACCGGGGCGCCAACCTTTGAATGTGAGCTTAAGAATGGTGTTCATATTAATGAGGATGCTTATTATTTTGAAGTTACTGAGCCGGAAACCGGTAATAGCTTGCCCGATGGCAAAGAAGGATTGCTGACGGTGACAACATTATTTAAGGAATCATCACCCCTTGTAAGGTACAATATCGGTGACTTTACGAAAATAATACCTGAATCATGCTCTTGTGGACGGGCTTTCCGGCGAATGGCCAGCGTACATGCCCGCGTCGACGACATGGTTAAAGTGCGTGGCAGCGCAATCTATCCTACATCAGTGGAACCGGTAGTTCGTAAATATAGTGAATTAGGTAGTGAATATCGTTTGGTTGTGGACAATGTCAATAACAAGGACATCATTAAATTACAGGCAGAAATTATGCAAGACTGCTCTACGGATGAACTTAAAGAAAAAATACTAAATGATGTTAATAATGTTCTGGGAATTAAGTGCAATGATGTAGAGTTATTACCATTCGGCACCCTGGCTCAGGAAGCTTCGGCTGCCGGTAGAATTAAATTCAAAAGGCTTCTTGATTTGCGTAAAAAATAATCTGGTAAATCAGAAGATTTAACTAATTGTGATATTCAATTAAGAATATTGCTTGATTTTCCAAACCGACACCTTTTCTCAATCCTCTAATTAACAATATACACCTCAAACAATAAAAATGAGTGTTGGAGAAGGTCTCACCAACGGCAAAATGCTGAGCCCTTTTCCACACTCGTTATCAAACATCTATTAAATTTAACATGACTATGTAGAATCTTGCAAGGGCTTTTTATTTGTTTTTTAGCCTTTGAGATGAAAATATCTTTGGAGCCTTCCGCAAACACATCTATAACGGTTAGTTCAGAGAATAACAATAATTATAATGAGGTGAAAATATAAATGAATTCTATCAGTTCAGTTACTGAGAAATCAGGTTTGCAAAAACCACTTTTAGCTGGTGCCAGAAAACCAGTTTGGTTATTATTTGCGGTAATTTTTGCTTCTGTAATTATGCTCTTACCAACTCCTGTCGGACTTACTTTATATGGCAAGGCTTCATTGGCAGTCTTTTTACTTATTGCCATGATATGGGCGTCCGAGGCAGTTACATTTGATATTACGGGTCCCCTATTAATTACTTTAGTTACCCTGGTTACCTGGGGAGTAGGTGGCATGACAAGCACTAATGCTATGAAGTTTGCGCTATCTGGTCTCAGTGATTCTGCAGTCTGGTTGATTTTTGGAGTATTTATTCTCTCTACAGCAGCTATTGAAACTAATTTAGCATATCGTCTGGCTTATTTTATAGTAGCCCGGGCTGGGGCTAAGCCCCGCATATTAACTTTAGCTTATATGCTATTAGAGTATCCATTATCTTTGTTAATGCCGAGCATTACAGCTCGAGCTGGTTTTATGGAGCCTATTTGCCGGGCTACAGTTATCTCAACAGGAGCATTACCAGTTGAGGAATCCCTTAAACTTGGCCAGCAACCAAGCAAGTTTGCAAAATTGATTTATTTATCTAACCTATATGCTATATTACTTAGTGGTATTTCTTTTTTAACGGCAGCTACAACATGGCCTTTTGTAGCTGCCTTATTAAAAAAATTAACTGGTTTCGACTTAACTTGGGGGTACTCTGTAATATTGTTTTTACCAACAGCTTTAATTTTAACTATTATAGCCTGGTTTTATTTGAATTGGTTTTTTCAACCGGAATTCGATATAGCAACTGGCGGTCAGCAAAAAGCGCAAGATGAATTACAAAGATTAGGCCCAATGTCAATTCGTGAAAAACAAACATTATTTATTATTTCTATAGCTATTATTTTATGGGCTACCGACTTTATACACCATTTAGGGCCTACAGTGATAGCTTTAGGAGTCGGCTGGTTTTTATGGTTATTTGGCATTGTGACCTGGCAACAGGTTAGCCGCAACACCCCTTGGGGTTTATTAGTGGTTCTAGGCTCAGCACTGGCATTTGGAAACTTAGTGGAGCAAAGCGGCGCCATGGCATGGATCGGCGGAGTCGTACTAAACTTAACCAATGCTATGCCAATATTACTGATATTTACTATACTTGTTTTCGTAAGCACTATTGTAAGATCAATGGAAGCCTCTGGTATAGCTTTAATCGTGCCCATTGCCCCGATAATTGTTGCCGCCGCCAAAGGATGGAATATCCCCGGCGCAGAAACTGTATTGCTGATGGTTATTGGTACAGTCGGTCATGCCGCTTATCTTTTGCCAATGCAAATGACAAGCAATATGGTGATGTATAGCGGCGGTTATTTTGAAGTCAAGGATATGCTTAAGTCAGGCTGGGCTTTTGTCTTGATATATTTGCTCTTTTGGATAATAACGGCTTATACGTATTGGAAATGGCTTGGCCTTTGGTAGTTTGTTTTTAAAAAGAGATAGATGCATTTAAATAATAGTGTAATAATTAAGGTTTCGCCTCAATCCTTAAAAGATGTTAATTAGCAAATAATAAACAGCTTTAAAGAGAGGCGAAACCTTCTTATTTATCTTGGATAATTGCCGAACAGGTTCGGGAGGCGGCAGTTGCGGCGAAGCAGATTGCGGATGACAAATATAATTAATAATAATAAAATTAACAATAATTCAGGTGTTTAATGAAAAAAAGAATGACCGGGAAACCCAAGTGGTCCAGGGTATCGGTGGCGGAGCTATTATGCCGGTCAGCATGGCTATCGTATACAGGATCGTCCCCAGGGAGAAAATCGGCCTGGCTCTCGGGGTCTGCGGTATGGCGGCGGTATGTGGCCCGGCTGTCGGGCCGACTCTGGGGGGCTATATTGTAGACCACCTAAACTGGCGGTTTATTTTTACAATGGATATTCCCATTGGTGTCACCGGCCTTATATTAATGCCCGCCGCTATTGTGACAACGCTAATGATGCCGGTAAGCGGCTTTCTTTCTGACCGTTTTGGCCCGAAAGTCCTGGCTGTTGCCGGCTTGACCTTGACAGCCTGGGGGACTTTGGAATTCCGTAATCTGAGTTTGAATACAAGCAATCATAGCGTAATGCTCTTAGCAGCCGTAAGATCTTTAGGCATGGGCCTGGCGATGATGCCCATTACCACTGCCAGCATGAACACTGTTCCGGCCAACCAGGTGGGCAGGGCCTCCGCCCTAAGCAATGTCAGCCACCAGGTTGCCGATATCTATGACTCGCGTGCATATGCGTTGGGCAAGAGCTTCATTAATTTATCATCTCTAAGAACGCGGCAATTCTGGTAGTTAGTTGTCCAATTGTCTCCTGTGAATAATCAGTTTCTAAGTTTAGATAGGGAATATTTTTTTGGTTAACCACATCTTTGACTCGTTTTGTTTCCACATTATAAGTGTGACAGGTCTGCAGTATGACATCCACAACCCCATCCACCATATATTCGTCAATATAATGAGAGATCATGTCCATGCGGTGATCATTGGGACTCATGCACGCGCAGCCTGACTTTATATACCTGGTTGTTAACGCGTCAAACGGGTCGCCTGTTTCCTGAACGCCATCTTCTTTGTCCTTGATGGCTGCGCAGTTCTCAAAGCAGACTACCACACCGCCATTATCCTCTATGATTTTAATGATATTTTCAGTGGCATCCCCCAAGGGCGAGCCGGTGACCATTATTCTCTTCGCAGTAGCCGGCACCGCACTGCCGTTTTTTTCATAGTCCTCCTTGATGGCATTTGTCAGTTTCACAACCTTTTCGATTTCTGTTTCTTTATCAGCAATAAACAATGTGGCCTGAATAACTTTTCTCATATCGAAACCATAAATCGGCGGTGGCACCATTTTCCCCATTTCATAGAAATTCCTCAAGGCTTTTCTTTCTCTATTTCTTAATTTGATTCTATCCCGGATAGCATCATCTGTGATTTCAATATCTAATTCTTTCTCCAGGGCTTCCTTTAACTTCACCATTTCGGATCTGTAGTACCGGTAAGAGCCTTCCGCTTTCGGATTTTGGTGCAAATGCATAATATGCATGGGTTTCAAGTCGCTTAAAAACTCATACATCTTTTTCTTGCCATCACAGGTGGTTTCACCTATGAGCATATCCGAAAAATAAAAATAAGGGCATTTACCGGTAATAGCAAAGCCGTAGCTTGATTTGATTAATGGACAAAGATTAGCCGGCAGATGCTGCTCCGCGTCAGGAATCGTAGTGTCGGACATGCCGCAAAGCCATACGGCGATGGCTCCTGAAGCGGTAATGATCTCCCAGGGCGCGAATCCGCAGTACACACCTACCACCTTTTTTCCCTGGTCTTTTAATTCCTTTGTCAATATAAATCCATTTTGTCTGGCTTCGGCAAATTCGTTCAACATGGGGGTAAAATCCATTGTTTTTTTCTCCTTAATTTATATAGACAGCATTTCAATAAAGGCGCTGACCCTGGTGTTGAGCTGACCTGATTCGGAATGAGCAAGGTTGGTTTCAAGACTCATATATCCGGTGTGCTTCTTATCTTTGACTAACCGTCTCAGCGGTACGGTTTCCACGCTGTAGGTAAGGCAGGCCCGCAGCACGAAATCGATTACTCCATCTACTTGATAGTCGTCAATAAGTCTTGCTACCAGCTCCATCCTGTTATGATTCGGCGACATAACCGGGCATGGTATTCGCAGATATTTTTCCGCTATAGCGGAGAAGGGCTCCATATCCTCGTTGACCAAGCCGCCGGTCCCCTTCAACCAGTCACAAGTTTCAACGCAGACAATATTGCCGCCGGCTTTCTCGATAATGTTGATAATCCCGGTCATCTTTTCTCCCAGCAGACAGCCGGTCAGCAGTATTCGTGGAGAATTATCATATTCTTTCACATCTGCATCTGGGGGTCCGCTTTTTATATGCCGGATCATGGCATAGAGGTCTTCTAAAGCTTTTTCACGATCAAGTCTGTAGTCAAAATTACCAAGTATGCTGTATGCTTCAGAACTCATTAATACTCCGGGATGGGCACGCCAGTCCTCATAGAACTCTTTAACGGCAAGTCTCTGCGAATTTTTTTGTTTGATGGCGTCCTTGAGCTTAGCAATGGTGATGTCAACCTCAAATTCCTGTTCAAGTCTGCTTTTTAATCTCCTCATTTCATTTATCCACAGCAATGACTCTTCATGACCGGTATTTTTTTGAGGCAGCTGCATAATATGGGTTGGTTTAAGTTCTCTTAAGTATTCATACATTTTTTTCTTGCCGTCACAGGTTGTCTCCCCAACAACTAAATCCGCGGCTTCAAAGTATGGGGATTTGCCGCTTACCGCCTCGCCAAAGCTGGATTTAACTATGGCGCATAGATTGCGAGGCAGATGGACCTCCCCTTCCTGGACATATTGATCTGAACTGTTGCATAGCCTGAGCGGCACGGCCCCGGCAGCCAAGATTATCTCGGTCGGTGTATAAGTGCAGTAATAGCCTGCTATTTTGGCTCCTTCTTTTTTCAGCCTGTTTAATTCCTGAACAGCATCAGACCTGGCGTTTTTAAACCGGTCAATGATTTGTTTCTTTTGCTCCATTAGTTCGTTTCCTTCCCTACTTTATAAGCAGCCCGGTAATATTGTGTTGCAGCTGTTGGTGTCAATTCATATGAGGAAGATGTGCGGAATCCCCCAAGCATAAAATGAACTTGGTCGTCAACCAATGGGGGAAGATGACAATTTAATTATATAAAAGTTCTTTTTTATATTCTAATAAAATTTATATATGAGAATCTTGAATAGAATAGAAAATATCTATGTTCGAGAATGAGACCGTGAGGAGAATGCAACAGCTAAATAAATACCAAGTCATTTTCCGGACAATCCCTCTCCAGCCTGTCCATTAGCGCATTTAAAATCATATCCAGAACGCGTATGGCTCCCCTGTAGCCAACGACAGGCAAATAAGAATGGACATGTCTGTCCATGACGGGAAATCCTATTCTGACGAACGGCAGATCCTCGGCTCTGGCTAATAGTTTGCCGTGGGTATCGCCCATCAGCAAATCCACCGGGTCATTTTTGAGCCATTGCTGCAGGTCGAAAAGGTCGGCCGGACTTTTAGCCCTGCCGTCTATCTTGTATTTCCTGAAAATCTCCCGCATTCTATCCTCAAAATATGCGCCCGGGGTTCCGCTGACAGCGTATTGGGGGATCATGCCGATACCGGCAGTAAACTCGGCAAGGGCTATGATCAGATCGGGGTCGCCGAACAAAGCGATTTTTTTGTGATAAAAATACGGATGGGCGTCCAGGATGATATCAATGACCTGTTCTCTTTCTTCTTCCAAATCATAAGAAACATCCTGGCGGCTTATTTGTTTCAGCGCCATAATAAAGCGATCTGTAGCTTCTATCCCAATGGGCAAATCCATTAATTCCAGGGGCACTCCGCATTGATCCCTGAGTTGGACGGCTGCCGCTTCCGATGCATATTTGCCCAGAGCAAAAGTCTTCATGCAATTGCCCAAGTCAATAATGTCCGCTACTCTGGTGCCGCCCGCGGGATATTCATTAATCTTTTCCAGCCCGCGTTGCCCAAATACACCGCAGGTATCGGGCAGCATAATGTAATGCACTCCCATAAGACCGCTAATCCGCTTGATTTCCTTCATGTCGCCGGGGTTGACAAATCCCGGCAGGATACAGACCTTATCGTTCGGGGAGCCGGAATCTACGGCTAAATATTGGATAGCTGAAGCTGTCAAGTTGGCAAATCCGGTGATATGCGAACCGGTGTAGCTGGGCGTATTGGCATGAATGAGGTATTTCCCTTCAGGCAGGGGGAAATCGCACAGGCAGGCTTTAATATCATCACCTATTGTTTCACTGAGGCAGGTAGTATGTACCGCGATAATTTCCGGATTATACAAATCAAAAATATTTTTTACGGCGGTTTTCAGGTTGGCGTCACCGCCGAATATGGCGGCGGATTCTTTTAAAACGCTGGTTGTTACCTTAAAAGAGCGGCGAAAATGTCTTTGCAATAAGGTTTTCTGATAGCGGCTGCAGCCTGATGAGCCATGGCTGTGAGGCATGCAGCCATGAATACCCAGGGAAGCGTATATTGCTCCCAAGGGCTGGCAGCCGGCCAGCGGATTAATACGCAGGGCCTGCCTCGTAATTGGTTCTCGCGGTGTTAAATCGAGCATGCTCATATCCTCCTCCAGGGTGCGACATCGTTCTGCCAAACCGCCATATTCATCGTCATTAACAAGTCCCGCGCCAAATGGACGGCTCCTTGGAATCCGCCATAATCAAACCGGTATTCGTCGGCGTTGAAGAAGCAGGAAGGAGAAGCGGCGCCGACTCCCGCAAATTTTTCTTTGATCCCGGGGAAGTAAATATCAGGCTGAAGGGCTATAAGCAATTGTTCGGTTTCACTCTGACTGAGATTGGATATCAGGATACTGCCCAAAGCGGGATTGGAACGGACAGCGTGATCATGCGCAAGCTTTATTTTTGTTTTTATTTTTTCGTATAAGCTGACGGGAAAGTTAATATGGTAGTGTTCCAAGTCGGTATCGTACCGCGTGTCGTCTTGGGTGGCGGGAGCGTTGCCACCGCTTTCTATCGCTGACAGGAAGCCTATTTCATTCTGCCCGGGAAGGCACAATAGCTCGTTGCCTACTGTAACGGGACTGACTTCCAGGTCGGCAAGCAGTGCTTTATAATGGCGGGTGACAAATTCATCTTCAAAGATTACCGCAACTTTATCTTTTAATTTCAATTTATAATTGTCCATACTGTCTTTAACCCGTTCCAGCTCTTTGGCAATTAAGTCTTCTGTTTTGCTTAAAAGCTCCGGATTGCCGAAAAAACCGGCCATGTTTTTTAAAGAATTAATGATGTTGTCCATCCCGATAAAGTTAAATCTCAACCACCTGGTGCCAAATTTATCCTGCATGACATCCACCAAATCCGCCACGACCTTGTCACTGCTGAACAGATTTAATTTAGCCTGCTGGGCGCTTTGCAAGTCGTCATAGCTGCCGTCCCCCATTAAAACCGCTACGATATCATAGCCAATCTGTTGAAAGATCCGGGCAATTTCTTTCGCTCTCCGGCCGTTGTAAAATTCACCGATTATATTAACCGGATATTTTCCCACATTTTTTTGCCCGGTGCCGATAACGTTCTCAATTATCCCAAGATTAGCCAATCTATAGCCGGGGATACTTTTAAAACCTTCACAAGAAAAAGACAGCACTTTAATTCCATGTTCCTTCTCGGCTGCTTCCGCGATTGCCTGCACATCATCGCCGATCAGCCCTACCGGACAAGTGGAACAAATGGCTATGACCGGAGGATGAAAAATTTCCACCGCTTCTTTAATAGCCTGTTGAAGCTTTTTTTCCCCGCCGAAAATGATATCGCTTTCTTCCATATTGGTGGAAAAGCTGTAACTGTAATAATCGTGCCGCGCATTTGCCGGTCTGTGATGGAGGCGGTTGCCGCCCCAGGAATAATAGGAACAGCCCGCCGGCCCGTGGGTAATGATTAAAATACCGCTGATCGGACTTAACACCAGCCCCCGGCAGGCCATGTAGCAGCAGCCGTGCTTGCACAGGACGCCGGGTATGTCCATCATTAAGGTGCTCAGGTCCCTTTCTCCGGTGAGAAATTTGTTCTGGGTATGGATACGTTCAGTTAGCGACACTATTTCTTCACGCTCCCCACTGGCCGGCCAAATCTTCCAGTTCCTCAAGTTCCATAGGCGTAGGTATGACCAAGTCCCTGTTTTCGTCAATACTGTCGGCCAGACTAGCGTATTTTTGGGCCTGCGAAGATTCGGGGGCATATTGAACTACGGTTTGTTTATTAATCTCAGCCTGATGGACAATACTGTCCCAGGGGATAAACTCAATCATCCGGCTGCCGAGTTTTTCGGCGAAAGCTTTGATTAGTTCTTCTTCTTTCTTAATCCGGCGCGCATTGCAGATAATCCCGCCAAGGCGGGCCCCGCCGGTAGCCGCGAATTTTTTTATCCCTATGCAGATATTATTGGCGGCGTACATGGACATCATCTCACCCGAGGTTACGATATATATTTCCCGGGCTTTTCCTTCCCGGATCGGCATGGCAAAGCCGCCGCAGACCACATCCCCTAAGACATCGTAAAATATATAGTCCAGATCGGCGGTATAGGCGCCCATGCTCTCCAGCAGGTCGATGGCAGTAATAATGCCCCGCCCTGCGCAGCCCACCCCGGGCTCAGGACCGCCTGACTCCACACAGCGGATGCCGCCAAAACCGGATTTTAACACATCGTCCAGCTTTACTTGGCCATACTGGCGTAAAGTATCCAGAACCGTTTGCTGTCTTTTCCCGCCAATGAGCATTCTGGTGGAATCCGCTTTGGGATCGCAGCCTATCTGCATGATGATTCTTCCTTTTCCGGCCAGGGCGGCAGTCAGATTCTGGGTAATCGTCGATTTGCCGATGCCGCCTTTACCGTAAATCGCTATTTGTCTGCGTTTCTTACTTTCCTTATGCATATTTTTCCCCTTCCCCTGCTGTTCCACGGAGCGGCCTGAAGCCGGCTTTTTATTCGCTTCGCTCTCCATCTAAAATCAGTTTGCCAGCGGCACACAGCTTTTGATTTCGGCGCCATGATTGTCGGCAAGCCTTGTTATCCGCACATTTATTCCATAGGTATCTCTCATGTTCGTTTCGGTGATGATATCGTCCGCCTTGCCGATCTTAAACCCGTTTTTGTTCAGTAAAACCACTTTAGAGGAGCAAAGAAAAGCATGATTGGGAAAATGGGAAGTCATGATCACGCCGATGCCTTCTTCCGACAGTTTTTTTATTTGCAGGAGAACCCTTACCTGATTGCCGTAATCCAGATTGGAAGTAGGCTCATCCAGGATCAGAATCTGAGGTTTTTGCGTAAGCGCGCGCGCGATAAGCGCCATTTGTCTTTCGCCGCCGCTAATCTCCGTATAGGTCATATCTTTTAAAAAAGAAACACCCAGTCTTTCAAGGGATTCTTCAGCAATCTTAACATCGTCCCGCGAGGGGGATGAGAATGGGCCAAGATGCGCTATGCGCCCCATTAAAACAACATCCAGGACAGTATAGGGAAAAGGCGTCGTATGCGCCTGGGGGACATAACCCACAGCCTTGGCCAGACGCGACTTGGACCACTTTTTGATATTTTGTCCGTCAAGGGTTATCTCTCCGCCCTTTATGGCGATAAAGCCCAAAATAGATTTAAACAAAGTCGTTTTCCCGACGCCGTTGGGTCCGAGCAGGCAAAGTAATTCACCGGCACCGACATTAAAAGAGATGTTCCGGAGAACGGTCTTCTGGGAATAACCGAAAGATGCATCCTTTATTTCCAGGATCATGTCCATGCATCCCTTCCTTTAAATAACAAATAGATAAAAAACGGCGCTCCAATAATCGCCGTTAAGATGCTCAGGGGTATCTCCACCGCAAAAATAGTACGCGAAAGGTCATCGATCAGCAGCAGATAGGCCCCGCCCAGCAAAACCGACGCTGGCAGCATATACTTATAATTCGGGCCAACCAGCATCCGGGCCAGATGGGGGATAACCAGCCCCACCCAGCCGATCATACCCCCGGTCGCCACTGCCGAGGCCGTAATGAGCGTTGCGCAGAGGATGTAGATAAAACGGATTTTTTTAGTGTCCAAGCCCAGAGATTGTGCTTCCTCCTCTCCGAAAGAGAGCGCGTTGAGCTTGTACCTGAGTAGCAGCATGGGAATGATGCCGATAACAAAGGGAATTAGAACCAGGGAGACGTTTTTAGCTGTAATGGAGGCAAGTCCGCCCATTAGCCAGAACGATATTTCCGGCAATTTGTTGTTGGGATCGGCCGTATATTTGGCCAGCGAAATAAAAGCCGAAAACAGGCTGGTCACAACTATCCCGGTCAAGACCAGGACAAGTACGGAATTATTGCCCTTAGCAATAAGACGGCTGATTAGATAGGTCAGCGTAACGGCAATAATACCAAACACAAAGGCTACCAGTTGAATGGTTAGTGAACCCGCCGAATACAAGAGAGCCATGGCTGCGCCAAAACCCGCGCCCGCGGATGCTCCCAGAATATCGGGTGAGACCATGGGGTTGCGGAAAAGGCCCTGATAGGCGGCGCCCGACACTGAAAGCGCGGCGCCGATAATGAGCGCCACGATAATTCTTGGTATCCGGATATTAAACAATACTGTTTCCAGGGTGTCCGACCATGTGGCCGAAAGCCCGAACATTTTTCTGAAGAATACCGTGAGCAGCTCCGGCAAAGGAACCGCATAGCGGCCGACGGTAAAAGACCAGAGAAATATTGCGAGCAGTAAGATGAATAAAATGACCAGCACCAATCCGCTCTTTTTTGCCCTGCTCATTGGACGAGCATCGGCCGCTGCGGCCCTATTTCGCAAAGGTTCATCGCTCACAGCATCAGAAGACAGCATCAGCCTTCCCCTTTCAAACATTTTCAGGCCGGACATCGCCAGGGGTTATTGCTTTACTGAGTGGTTGAGCAGTTCGGTGACTTGTTCATCTCTTAAATCCATATTAAAGAAGAGACTGAAGAAATCTTTTACTTCCTGGTTCAGATTAATATCCACATATTCGGGATAAAGCACACTCGCGAGCCATTCGATTCCGAGAATCCGCATGATATTGGGAGGACGGTCGAACCAGCCGAAAGGAAGCGAGGGAGTCAAATATACTTTCCCGTCCTTGACTGCTTTGACCTTGTTCCAGGAAGCGTCGCTCAAGATATTTTGATAGCATTTGACGCCGTCTGAGTTGGAGCTAACCAAAACTGCGTCAGGATTCCAGGCAAGCACCTGTTCCATCGAAACGGGCGACATGCCCTGCCCGCTCTTGGCCGGCACATCGGCGACATTTTTTCCTCTGACAAACTTTAAAACTTCTGCATGGTGAGAATCAGCCGGATCAGTAGCAAGCCCGGCGGTTCCTTCTGCGTAGTATACGCGTACCAGCTTGTCTTCCGGAATTTGGGCAACCATATCGCCGATTGCCGCCATTTTTTGCTCACAATAGGCTGCCAGCTTTTCGGCCCGGTCTTGAATCCCTAAAATATCACCCATGATTCTGTAGACTTCAGGTGTGGAGGTAAATATGGAGTCCATAACAATCGCAGGCCTCTTTGTTTGATCCATAATGCTGTCCGCTGTTTGACCGGCCGCTGCTTTATTGACAGGGTCAAGGTCCGTCATAAAAATAATGAGATCCGGAGCCAGCTTGGCTATTTCCTCCAGATTGGCGGTGCATTTCTCACCCATCCAGCCCCCGAGAACCGGAAGGTTCTTGGCCCGGTCGCTTAAGTACTTTTTCACATCACCGGAAGGCTCGTTGACCCAGGCGGCCATTTTTTCCGGAGCCAGGGAATACATCATTGCTTCGGCAGTCGGCACGGCGCAATAGACCGTGTTGATTTTCGCCGGAATCTCGACCTGTCTTCCCGCCATGTCCGTAATTACCCGGGCCGCTGACTCCGTAGCCGCCGGAGTCGAAGGTTCCTGTTGGGTGCCGGCCGGCCGGCTGCCGCAACCGGCCGACAGCAGTGTCAGCAGCCAAAGGCAGAGTATGACTGCCACCCCTTTGGAAATTGACTTCTTGAGACGGATTTTGTGCATTCCTGATTCCTCCCGATTTTTTTGTCTTAAACTGTTTCTATATCAACAGGATGCCGTATATATAAAAAGCTTACATCTGGAAAAAATCACAGACACAAGCTTTAAGCTGTTCTTGCAACCCCTTTCCATCACCGAGGGAGGCAACAAAATTTCTTTTACTGCCCTGAGGATGCCGGACACCCAGGCTTTAATCCATAGGCTTAATGCCCTCGGGCACTAAGCTTGGAGTTGTTTATGTTAATTTATATCTGTTTATGTTGATAACTTATTTAAGTTTCATTGTTCCATGTTAGTTTTTGTCGGCTAAAAGTATATCATTTATTGACAATTTGTACAACATTAACAATGATATTTCTAACCCGCCTCTTTTTTCCTGATAGATTTCTGCTGCAAAAAACGAAACTATTGAATACAAATAAAAACAATAATATAATTTGGTTGTTGTTAGATTTAGTTGGCTGTAATTAAGCAATGCGAACGGACAGCAAAGCCGTTGCAGATAATGATTTCAGCATGAATAAATTGAGAGGGAGTGTACATCATGACGGATCTTTTTGAGGAGGATCTGAAAAAAGCGCGTGAGTTTCATGGTCACGTATGCACGGGTATCGTTTTTGGCGTTAGGATGGCCCGGGCGGGTCTCAATTATCTTGGAATTGAAGATCCTGCTGAAAACAAAGATTTTATCGTTTTTGTCGAAGTTGATCGTTGTCTTGCCGACGCTGTACAATCGGTAACAGGATGTTCACTCGGAAAGAGAAGGCTGAAGTGGTTGGATTACGGTAAAATGGCGGCCAGTTTTATCGACATGAATACTGGTAAAGGAGTCAGAATCGCTGTGGACGCGAAGCAAAACGCTCCTGAAGACGCTGATCCGGTTTCTTATTGGAAAAAATTTTCTGATGAACAAATGTTTACAATGGAGCCGATAACGGTTGCCCTGAAACCGGGAGATCTGCCGGGCAGGCCGACGGCGAAAACCATATGCGAAAATTGTCAGGAAAAAATTATGGACGGCAGGGATATGCTCAAGGATGGAAAGGTGCTATGCAAAGCTTGCGCCAATGGCGCTTATTATCAAAAGATTTAAAAAAGGAGTAAGAAACCCATGTGGGAGATGTATGATGACCTCATTGAGGCGATACCTGAAAATCTGACCGTTTTGGAATGCCTGCTGGGGGTCTCTTGGACGCTTGTCCGATCAGAGCGGGGTCTCGGTATGGCCAAGACAGTCAAGGGGGGCAAGAAAGGAGCGAATCTTGCCAATACTACCGGAATGCCGTTGAAAAAGCTTGCGTGTTTCTCTAAATCGTGGGATATGCTTGAAGCATCGTTGGGACAGGCGGCAATTAACGCGGCCTTCAATAACCCCGCGGAGGTCATGGCTCTTACCGGCAAACCAATTGATCCATCCTGTGCTCCCGAAGAATCCAACGCCTTCAAACAATTAATACCGGAAATTACCGGAAAAAAAGTTGCGGTGATTGGCCATTTCCCTAATGTAGTGCAACTCCGAAAAATATGTGAGCTGTCTGTGCTCGAAAGGAAGCCTCAAGCAGACGATTATCCCGACTCTGCCTGCGAGTATATCCTCCCCGGGCAGGATTTTGTCTTTATCACCGGGACAGCCTTTACCAACAAAACCATGCCCAGACTCCTTGAACTGTCAAAAAACTCAAAGATTATCCTCGTGGGTCCAAGTGTGCCGATTTCCAGGGTTCTATTTAACTACGGAGTCGATCGGCTCGCAAGCTTGGTTATCCTCGATCAGCAACTCATCTGGAAAGCGGTTCAAGCAGGCGAAAAAATGAATATTTTCAAGCATGGCGGACAAATGGTATGCGTTCAGGGGAGTCCGTCATGCCCAGGTCGAGAGGACGTGCGCGCGGCATGGGATTAGATTCTATTACACTAAACCCTGTAGGCATTGTCAAATCACAAATAACTGAGCGAAACAGCATGCCGACAACCGGGATTCAGGCTCAAATCATAATATTTTCCGAATTTTCCGCGGCGCTGGAGCGAATCGACGAGTATTCTCATTTATGGATTTTGACTTGGCTCCATCAAGCGTCACGTAACACCACTACGGTCGCACCGGTTAAGGTTAATCCTTTGTCCCGTAAATTTGGTGTGTTTGCCATCCGGTCACCGGCCCGCCCCAATCCAATAGCTCTGACCCTGGTCAAGCTGGACCGGATTCAAGGGAATACACTTTATGTGACTGGACTTGATGCCGTAAATGAAAGTCCCGTCATAGATATCAAACCGTATTTTGACCATGATGTCGTGTTTTCACCACGGACACCGCATATAGCTCCACTCAAACCAGATCTCCTAATGAAAAACTTGCTGAGTCAAGCCATCACTCACCACGGAGAAATTTGTTCAGATCTGCTGATAGCTGTAAGAATGGCGTTTATCGCCGATAACCGGCTTGAGTCTACCAAATCCCCGAATGTTAAGGTTCATGTCAGCGGCTCCCCTTGTTTGGCGGATACCCTGCAAGGGCTTTGCAGAGCAAGGCTTGCCAACCCGTCAAGGTTTGCCTACAACCCTTTGGGGGAACGGAAGCAGAGCGTGTGGACTAGTGGAAGCAAGCGATTAACTCTTATTTGTCTTCAAGAACTGGACATAGAGAATTTTTGTAGTTTATCGGATCAGGAAATATTCAATATCACTTTAGAGGAAAACAAGACGTGATGATTCATATCCGTTAAAATGCAAGATTTAACTTTCAAAGATGGTGGGGCTATGGATGTGTATAAAAATACCGGTTGACATGCAGTTTATTCTGTGACTATAATTGTTTCTAAGGAAAAATTATGAATTATACAACTACTCCGAGCCTTTTTGCCTAAAGGATTTGTCTCACGGCGAACAGGCCGCTGGGTATGGCGGGAAACGGCCATGCCTCCCTTATGGAAAGGAGACAATAAGCAGCAGAGCCTTTGTGGCCTGTGAGTAATTATTACGTCTTCCTCGAGAAGACGTTTTTATTACTATACTTATTTTAGCCCTTTCCGTTTTATGGAAGGGTCTTTTTATATCGATTATCAGGGAGGAGGTGTGTAATGCCTACTAAAACCATCAAGCAAACCTTGGAGTACCGTTTTCCTGAATGGTTCATCACCACTGAAAAACTGTTTAATGAAGTCACAGCGTTTTATTTTGGTATAATCAAGGAGCGTGCTCAAATACTTGAACTAACCAATAAAAAAGCGTTAACCGAACTTGAAAGATTAACTCACAGTACAAAGGACAACCCTGCACCGCCGTTTCCCTTAAAGTGGGATATCCCGGCTATGTTCCGGCGGGCTTGTATAAACACGGCCATTGGAGCAGCCCGTTCATTCTTCTCCAAGCTGAAAAAATGGAAAGATGCAAAAGCCAAGGCCGAAGCCAAAGAGAAAAAGCTTAAATATAGACCGCCGGTGCCGCCCAGAGAGTGGCAGCGCAACACTTTGTTTTATGCCGGCCAGTATAAAGGTTACACTGGCAAGTCTATTATGCTGAAGTTGTTCGACGGCAACACCTGGCGCTGGGTGAAGTATCATTTGACCGGCCGGCGGGTTCAGGACGGCTGGAAGATAGGCTGTCCTCACGCGGTAATTAAGAAAAACCGGCTTGAGCTGCATTTCCCGGTTGAAAAGGAAAAACCGGTAGTGAAGGCGGTTGCCGAGCAGGTTAAAGAGCCAAGCCTGAAGATTTGCGCTGTAGGCTTAAATATTAGCAACAGGCTGGCGGTATGCGGCATATTCAAAAGCGACGGCACGCAGGTGGCCACCCGGTTTATCCGTGGCGGTGACAGCCTCAGCGGCCGCAGGAAACGACTTTTGGGTATTATCGCAACCAAGCTCAGCCTTACGGGTTCCTTGAATAAGGATGAGCAGGACAATAAGGCGCTAAGGAACAGGATCCATAACATCGACGATAATGAAGCCCACCGGGTGTCTCGTAGAATACTGGACTTTGCCCTGGAACATGGCGCGACTATCATCGTGTTTGAATACCTGAATAATTTTAAACCTGAGCAAGGCAAGTTCAGCAGGCGGGCCAGTTCCAAGCGTTCCTACTGGCTCCTGGGCAGGATATTCCACTATACGAAATACAAAGCCTGGGAGTATGGAATAATCATCAGCCGGGTAAACCCCAGAAACACAAGCCGGTTATGTGCCGATTGCGGGGCGGAGATAGCCCGGCACAGTGATAACAAGGAATATTACCGGTCCGGGGCGCCGTTATTTACTTGCAAATGCGGCAAGAAAGGCAGTGTTGCGCTAAACGCCGTCAGAAATATCGGCAAGAGGCTCTTTTTAAGATACGCGGTTTAAGCGGAGACATACACGAACAAAGCCCTAAAGTCCGAAAGGCAAGGGTGTTCCTGCCCCCCATGAGCTGTAAATCCAAAATAGGAGCAGGAACGGGCTTGGCACCGCCTGGCGTTATCCGTCGCCCACTACGCTCTCAACGCGGTAGAGGCCACGCTTCAATTACTGCGAGCAGCGACTACGCACGGGTGCCCGAAGAAACCGCCGGGATTTAATCCCCGGCGCATAGAGTGTCACAAAGTACCTGAAATTAGGGTAAAGAAGAATTATATTTTAGAAAAAAGCAATTGCCGGGCAGCGACTGACTGCCCTTATATTTTTCTTGTGCCGACGACCGGCATGGCAGGAGTTTCCGACCAATGACCGAAAGTTGAGCTGAACGGAAATTTGCTAAATCCCACTTAGTTTAGTAAAATGCATTTATTGGAACAAAACTGAGGAGGATGCGATAAGTGAAAAAAGGCAGCATTGAATTGGAAAATGGCAGGAAAATAGTCATTGATTTCTTTGAAAAAAACGCGCCCGGAACGGTGGAGAACTTCGAAAAGCTGGCCAATACAGGATTTTATAATGGTTTAAATTTCCATCGAGTCATTCCAGGTTTTGTAGCGCAGGGAGGATGCCCCCATGGTAATGGCACGGGTGGACCTGGTTACACGATCAAATGTGAAACTGCGGGAAACCCCAATAAACACCTTAGAGGGGCGCTGTCGATGGCTCACGCCGGAAAAGATACAGGTGGAAGCCAGTTTTTCATCTGTTATGACGCTTTCCCGCACCTTGACGGAGTGCATACGGTATTCGGCAAGGTTATAGAAGGAATGGAATATGTGGATGAGATAAAGCAAGGAGATAAAATGAAGGAAGTAAAGGCTTGGGAAGAATAAGCCGCTTGAGCAAAAGGTAAGGCCGGTTTAAGCTTGAGGCGTTTGACATAAACCGTATTAACCTCCGGCTTACCGTTTACATATTCTCGCGCTTAACATTAATAATCAAAGCAAAGGCAATTGTTCCATAGGCCACGAAGCTTCGAAAATATTCCCCCAAAGCGGCATTGTGGAATAAATTCTGACCGGCCTGAGGTGAAACAATAAACAGGGTATGAAAAAGAAAAATCCCTATTAGCGCATGTCGAATTTTGGCGCTTTTGATACTTGCGCCGCCGGCCAAAAGAGCGGCGCAAGAAAAAACATCCGCGTTCATATGCGCCGTGTAAACATCAAACATGCCGATATTCTGCAAATATACCAACTGTCCAAGCGCGGCCAGCACCATGGACAGGATGATTACCTTGATTCTAAGTAAATTAACATTTATGCCGGCAACTTCCGCTTTTTCACTGCCGGAACCCGCCGCTTTCACCTCCCGGCCAAAACGGGTATGCAGCAGGTAATAGATCATCCCCCCAAACAGGAGGACCACCAGGATCATAAATAAGGGGATCTCTAATCCTTCTATCTTTAAAAGCCAGAATTTATCAATGGTGTTGCGATACATGCTCAGATCCACGGCATTTCTCACCCCTATGCCTCTGGAAAGAATAATCTCTTTATTTGCCACCGGAATAATAGTGCCGAAGCCTGCTAAAAAAACCAGCTGATAAACGCTGTTCGCCAAAAAGCCGATTATTATGGTGACAATCATCTCTTTCCCTTTCACCCGGTTTAAGACGTGGCCGATGGCAAAACCTAAGACCACGGAGAGCGCTATGCTAAGGAAGATTACTGATAATATCCCTCCCAAACCGGCAACCTGACAGCTGATCACAAACAATAAAGCCGCTTGCGCGGACATGGCGCCCACAATAATGGCAAAATTCAGCCCCATGCCGGCAACTACCGGAATAATTAACGATAAGACCAGGATCCCGTCTCTGATGAACCTGGTTAATACCTGATTAAATACAAAAGTGCCGGTAAGGCCGGAAACCTGCCAGGCAAAAAAAGACAAGAACAAAAACACTACCGGCACAATATGCTCAATATTAAATAATTGTTCCGCCCGCTGCCTGAGCCTCAATGAACGATCCCCCGTTTGTCTCTGTATAGCAAGGCATATAAAATAATGCTGTAGGTAATCAAAGTCCTTAAAATTTCCGTTACTTCAGGAATTAATATTTGATTGGCGATGGGTACGGTAAGGAGATAGATGGTCTGCAGCAAATAGGCGCCCAGCACCGCTTCAAATATGTAGGTCCTTCTGCCTGTGCTTCCGCCGATTAAGACTGCCGAAATGGCTGGAAAGTACATGGATAAGGGCTCATCGTAAAGCTGAATAAAGCCGTAGCTTTGAGAATACACACAAATACCAATGCCGGCAAGAATGGTGGAGAGAATTACGGCGATAAGACGAATTCCGGCTATGTCAATGCCGGACAATTTGGAAAACGCCTCATTTTCTCCCGTGGCAATGATTGCCCGGCCAACCTTTGACCGGAAAAACAAATATAAGAAAAGACAGATCAGGCCGTAAAAGGCCAGCAAGCCCAGGGGAATTTCTATGCCGCCTATTTTGATCAAGCAAAATTGATCAAGAACATTATAAAAATAAGGCTCCAGGCTGATTTTGGGCCTCAAACCCTGACCCCCGATAGGATAAAGCATTTGTCTGTTTTGAAAAGGAGCCAGTGTCCAAAAATAGTTCATCAAAGGAATAACAGAAAAACCGATAAAAGTACCGGCAATTTCCTCCCGCCCTTTGACCCTGTTCAGGATTAGCCCGTAGAGCCAGCCGAGCATGCCGCAAATCGGCACGCTCAATAATAATGACATGAAAAAACCGGAAAACCCTGTCAGCCTGAAATTTACGGCAATGCACAGACCGACCAGGCCGCCGGTTATGCCCACGGGAAGGCCGAAATTCATGCCCGCGCCCGCGTTAAGCATGGGTATCAGCGACAGCACCAGTACCCCGTTCATCACCAGCTTGATCAAAGATTCGTTGAATAATACTATTAAATCCATCTGTAAAACATAGGCCAGGCCAATTAAGACAATTAAAAAAATAAGTATAATAACCTGCGGAGGCTTTATGCTAAAATTCTTCATTTTTTGTTCCTTCTTCACCGGCCAACGCCAGTCCAAACTCTGTTTCGGATGCATCAGGCAATAATATTTTAAAAATTTTCCCGTCCACCATCACGGCGATCCGGTCGCATACTCTTTTTAATTCGTCCAATTCACTGGATGCAATCACGATGGTGGTATGATTTTTCCGGTTGATGTCCAGCAGCATCTGCAGTATTTTTTCTTTGGCCGATATGTCAATCCCTCTGGTGGGCTCCGCCACAATCAACAATTTGGGATTCAGGGTCAGGGCTCTGGCGATACAAACCTTTTGCTGATTCCCCCCGCTTAATTCTTTACTCTTTTGTTTGAGCGAAGCGCATTTGATTTCAAAGTTCCGCACCAGTTGATGGACGTGAGCGTCGGCCTTTTTCCGGTCAATAAAGCCTGAAAACGGCCGGCCAAAATTAATTGAAAACAAATTTTTTATCTGGTTTCCCGTAAAAATAATATTATCCGCCAGCGAATGTTCCGGAAGCATGCCCAGGGCCTGCCGGTCATCCGGCAATACGTATATGCCGTTGAGGATATTTGCCTTAGCGTCCATCCGGTCTATTTTCTTATTTTCATAAATAACCTCGCCGCCTGTGGGGTACATGCCCATGACGCCATATCCCAAAGCCAGTTTGCCGTGTCCGGAAAGACTGGTCAGCCCCAATATTTCACCTTCAAAAACAGTCAGATCCAGGCCGTTAATTTCTTCACCCGGCATTTTCACGGAGAACTGCTGAAAACTAATAGCCGGCCGGGCCTTTATCTCTCTTTTGGGTGCTGTCGCTTTATGCACCGTGTGGCCGATCATATCCCTGGCCAGATTTTTTATGGATATTTCCCCTTGCTCATAGCTGGAGACGATTGCCCCATCCCGGAAAACGGTTACCCGGTCACATATCTGCTGCATTTCCTCCAGCCGGTGCGAAATGAATAAGATCCCCAACCCGTTTTGGGCCATTTCCCTAAAGACCGCAATTAAATTTAAGCCGTCGTCTCTGCTGAGAACGGCAGTGGGCTCATCTAACAGCAGCAGTTTCAAGTCTGTGCGGTCTATTACTCTGGCGATCTCCACGAATTGCCTAGTGTTTGTTGAAAGATTGATGATTTTAACGTCTACATCAAGATGCAGACGGAGTTTTTGCAAGATCCGGGCCGCGCTTTCATCATTTCTCTTTCTGTCTATAAATGAATATTTCGGACCAAACAGCCGGTCGGTGAATTTATGGGTGTGTTCCCGGCTCAGCTTAATATTTTCAGCGATAGTCAAATCGGGGAGCAAGGCGAATTCTTGATGAACCATGCCGATGCCCATCCGGATTGCCTCGGCGCAGTTTTTAAGGTTGACCCTGTTTCCTGCGAAAGATATTTCCCCGTGGTAGCCCCCGGTCTCCCGGATGAGCGGGCTGCCGGACAAAATATTCAGCAAGGTGCTTTTACCTGAACCGTTGGCTCCAACAATACCGTGTATTTCACCTGCTTTTACCGACAGGCTGATATTTGTTAAAGCGGGGATCCCGTTATATCTTTTGCTCAAATTTTTAATTTCCAAAATATTATCCATAAATATATACCGTATGTTTTTTCCCAGATATCCATGCTAAGATTTCAGCTGAGATATAGCGATAAATAAAAGACAGGCTGTCCAATAAATATAGACAGCCGCTTTTGTTTTATTGAATTTGCCGTTTCGCTTCAGTACAGGATCGAATCCATAATCATGACATTATAATTAGCCAGTTCAGTGCCGGTTGCCGAAGGCTTAAACTTGCTGAAGGTTACTCCGTGTCCCGAAATATCCCGGCCGAACTGGTTCAGCTGCTGCAAGTCATTATAGTCGAAACTGGGATCTTCAATCTTCTTTTTGGCCAGTTCGACGGCGTATTCCGGTATGAACACAGTCGCGGGTATCGGCCACCCGCCTAATCTGTTGGTCATCCCCGCCGCCGCGGCTTTTTCCCGGATCATATCATTTATTTTCTCGAAGTTCCAGGCATCCTCACCGGAAATCTCCAGCCCCATCACCGTGGGATACGCCTGGGTGGGGGTGGGGCAGCATTGCTCCGCGACCAGGAATTTCTCTTTCAGCGCTTCATCAATAATCACATCATACATCGGGCAGTTTGTGCCGAATATATTTGTATCCGTGCCGTATTTGCTTATCTGACGGGGAATATCCTCCCTTAAGAATTGCAGCATGGGACCGGTGCCGTTGCCTGTTTGCGGATCGGGAGTGATCACTTCAACCCACTGCACGTCCAATTCAGCGCAGGTTTTCTGCATCATGTCTTTTCTCTGCGCGATAGCCTCTTTGGCCAGGTGGGTGGGGAAAGAATAGTGAATCAGCGTTTTCGCCCCCATGCTGTGCGCCTTGCGGGCGATAGTCTCTCCTCTTTTTACCCAGTCCGTGTCCAGATTAACATCTACATACTTTGACATCAACACCGGATCATCCCAAATCGGGGCGGTCATCGTAATAATATCCGGTCTTTTTTCTTCCACCTTTTGGAGGGCCGGCAGTAAACCCGCTTGCCCGGAAATCACGATAATCGCTTTCATTTTGGGATCATCCGCCAAGGAAGTGATCTGACTGATGCCGGTTTCAATCTCCGTGGAAAAGTTTTCCGGCAGGGTGATGTGCTTAACGATGCCGGGGTACTTCTGGGCCATCATGTCGGCGGCCCTGAACTCGTCTTCACTGGTGGACAATGTTGGAGTGACGACACCAATTTTGTAATCAGCGGAGTCTGCAGCTGGATTCGTTGTTTGATTCCCGCACCCTGCTAAGACACTTGCCGCCAGCAAAAGCAAGACCAAAGCTAAAATATTTTTTCTCATATCTTCCTCCTCTTCTTGTTCGCGCAGCTGATTCGCTGTCTCTGACGCTATGAATTTACCGCCCCCTGTTCCAGCATAATTTGTTGTTTTATCGGCTATTCGGATTCCCTAACTGATTATAAATTCTAATAATATATTAGTCTAATAAATAAAATTTATAAAAATATTATCCAGGATAAATTATGTCAATAATTGTCGCATTGAAGATAATAGAGAACAGGATTAAAATACTAGGGACATCATTTTTCAAGAAGTTGGGAGGTAGTGAAAATTGATTGAGTTGACCCTTCCGGGGAGAAACCTGGTTCTGGAGCTTCATCACCTGATGCTCGATTTAAACGGCACCCTGACCGTGGATGGCCAGTTAATCCCCGGAGTAAAAGAGCGGATTAAAAATCTAAAAGATAAACTTGATGTCCACCTGTTGACTGCCGATACCTTGGGCCGGGGAGCGGAGGCGGCAGCTGAGCTGGGAACCAAACTCAACCGGGTGGATGCCGACCGGGGAAACCAAGATAAGAAAGAGTATTTGCTCAAACTGGGGAAGGAAAATACGGTAGCCGTCGGCAATGGCTATAACGATGTCCACATGCTGGAGGAGGCCGTTCTGGGGATTGCCGTTATTGGAAAGGAAGGTTGCAGCGTGGAGGCTGTGAGAAGAGCGGATATAGTGGTAAATGATATAAATGACGCGCTGGATCTGCTGCTGCGCCCTAAACGTCTGATAGCCACCTTGCGGGCCTAAGCTTGTGGCATAGGTCAACTGTATCATATGATTCCGGTCAATAATGTGTCGGTATGAAAAACATCCATGGCGCGGTAATGATTCCCATTGCTATACCAACCTTCCTGGCTATTTTACCGTCCATAAATTTACGGCATTGGCGATAATTAAAAAACGCAATTAGCATCCCGGCAAGTATGACAGACGCGATGAATGAAAATGCTGCTTCAAGGCTTTCAAATGCATTGTAACCATTAAATTTAAATGTTGTTGATAAAAGGAATAAGAGGAACACGCCGATTAGATCAGCCCCAAAGCCGAAAGCCCATGCTCTTATTATTATAGTTTTCAACTCTTTTCTGCTTAACTTAATCCGATTAAAGTATGTTGTTAAAAAGATAACCAGCGCATCGATTATTAAATTACCTATCAATACCAAGAAGATATATGGTGGGAAAAAAATAAGTGTCCATAAGGGAAATATTATATTATAAAGTTTAGAATTATTCATTTCCATAATAACTCTTTCTATATGATAATTCTATTCAATAATTCTATAAATTGAATAATATTCCTTTAAGAATTATATTATTTTGGGGCAAAGAGGCTGTTAATCGAATTCGAGGTGTAAGCCTTGTTTTATTTGTCCAGGGAATTCGGGAATTACAGGGACAGGTATCTCGATTTACTTTATTGCTGAATCAAGGAACCTGTCCCCTTGTTCCCGTGCTGTTTTACCTGTTTTTCCTGAGGGATAAGATTTTTTTAACTGATTCCCACAGCTTTTTAACCGTATTCATTAATTTCACCTCCTTACATGTTGCAGGACTTTTTTTAACATTGCATCACTTTACCGGCAACCTTTCTTCGCTACGTACCTGTCCTGACGCTCTTCCTGAATGTCGTCGGCAATGACACCCAGCGTTCCGCCTTTTGAGCCAGGGAGCCGGCGGCAAGGCCGTTCAGGATAGCTTCGGCGAGAATGTGCCAATAATCTTTGAATATTACCCAAATAATAAAAAAAGCCCAAAAGACCAAATAACTGCTTAAAAAAAATTATGTTGTTCTTTCTAAAGCATCAATCAAAAATTTTACCAGCAACTTATTCTCTTGGGCGCTGAATTCCGAAATATATTTTTGGAACTGACCGACTTCTTCAGCCAGCCTGCCATTTATAACGTTATGCATATTTTTGAACGTTGCTCCCAGCGCCGTGCCCGCGAATAAACTCAGGAGCAAATCAGGTTTCGGAGCCAATTGGAGTAGATTTCTCATTATCTTTACTGACTTGGCGCCCAGATTCTGAATGTGGATAATTAACACGGCTATTGTATACGCGCTGATTATTATCGGCGCCTTAATGGCCGGCATCTCTTTCAAAAGGTCGTCAATAATTTTTTTCGAACTGCGCCCTTTGGCATTTTCAAATATTCCGAGCAGTTTTTCTCTAGCAGCTTGCCATTCTTCCATGTGGTCGATTTCTTCCTTTTCTTTTAGAAATAATTCCTCCGCTTTTAGTGTCGGAAGAAAAAGGATGGCTGAGCGTCCCGGGTTTCTTTCTTCACGGCTTACGGCATACTCGCTATGCAAATAACCTTCTTTCTCCAGTTCCTTTAAAATGTCGTATGCCGTCCACTTGCTGACTCCCAGCGCTTCGGACACGGTGATATAATGTACGGGGGTGCCGGTATCTTTGTATATATTTTTAATCTTGTATAAAAACTCTCTTCTTCTTCGAGTCAAGGTCATTTATCTCACTCCAGTTAAGCAATTTCCCAAAAGACCAAAAAACTATAATTATAATAGCCCGTTTTTTAAAGCCTGTCAAGAGAGATTGAGTGGGATTAATTTGATAAGGGATGACTTTTTTCACTTGCTCATTAAAACAGGGGTACTATGCCGCCCTGGTTTTCTCATCCAGCGCTTTTTTTACGGTTTCAGTCCTGAAAGAGTCATAGAGCAGTTTTGTCAATTGGTCGCCGGTTTTGTCCCTGCTGACCACAAGGAGCATCGCGTATTCTCCCGTTTCTTGGGTGCCGTCCGTGGCGATGGCCGTCTTGGGATCTACCTTGGCCTGCACGGCTACACTCGAAGATGTAGCGCCGCAGTCAACATCCGCCAGGGTATTGATGATGCTCCACCCGTTCATTTCAATGATTTCCAGCTTTTTCGGATTTTCGGCGATATCCAGTTTTGTGGGTAGGGCTACGTCCGGGTTAAGTTTTATGAGTCCAATTTTTTCCAGTATTTTCAGCGCTCTCACCCGGTTGGAAGCATCATTGGGAACACTAATTTTCGCGCCGTCCTTCAATTCGCTTAAGTTCTTTATTTTAGTGAAATAAAGGCCTTAGAAAGTAGTGACCAGGCCATTTTCGTACTTGACAAGGTCCGTTCCCCGTTCTTTGTTGTGAGTTGATTTGCCAACTCCACTTCTACCAACTAGCCCGTGAATTTCGTGATCACTAACGGTTAGGTTGATGTTTTTTAAAACATCATTATTACCGAAGGATTTATATAAATTATTAATTTCTATCAAAAGTTACCCCTGCCTTCATCCAAATGCTGTCTCAGGTCTTTATTGTGATAATGAAGTTATCAAATTGTGTCTGGTAAATACATTGGATTATAACATTGGTCGAAAAACATGTTAAATTAAAAAGATGCCCGTCAGCTTAATCTGAGCCAGCCGGCAGTGAGTTTTCAAATCAAGGCGCTTGAGGATGCTCTTGAGGTAACCTTATTCAAGCGCGGGGATAAGAAAATGGTTTTAACCGATGCCGGACAACTGCTTTATTCTGAAGCTAAACAAATTTTCATGCATTACCAAAAAATCAAGGCCGGATTAGACGACTTGAAGGGGCTGAAAAAGGGACACGTGGTTGTAGGCGTCGGTACAATTCCGGGGGAATACCTTCTTCCGCTTTTAATCGGGGCGTTTAGAAAGAGTTACCCGGGGATTAGAATTACCCTTAAGGTGTCGGGAAGTGGACAGGTGGAGCGCTGGGTCCGGGGGCGGGAGGTCGATCTGGGTATTACCGGCGTGCCGGTGGACGGTGAAGGAATTGACTGCTTCCCCTGGTTGCCGGATCAACTGGTGTTAATAGTTTCGCCTGCACATCCGTGGTCGAATTCAGGCACTATAAAGATCTCCGATTTGAAGGGTGAGGCGATGATTTTTTGCGAACAGGGTTCGGGGACCCGTCGGACAGTTGAACAGATATTGACTGCACATAATGCTGCAGACGGAGAGACGCCGGCGGGGTTGGAGCTGGGAAGTGCCAGCGCTGTGATTACGGCAGTTAAAGCGGGACTGGGAGTAAGCATTGTATCCAGGTATGCCGCGCGGGAATCATTAAAATTGGGGCTGGTGAAGGAAGTGCAGGTGGCCGGCTTTGATTTACGGCGCAGTCTTTATCAAATCCGGAACACTCAAAGCAAGGGGGGGTTTGCTGCTGATGCCTTCTCAAGCTTTATCAACAACGGGGATAGCTTAACACAGCTCGCGCGGTTGCAAACCCATATTGATATTGTTAAATAAATATCATTTATTTAATCTTGGATAATAATAAAATAATTATATTAAGCCAATAAAGGATTCTTGTTTTTTATATTGAATTATCATCATAGTTAATAAACACGCCGGGGTTACTGAGGCCGGGAGGTGAGATAAGCATGAGTGCAAAACTTATGTGCGATTCAGGGATCTTAGGTTTCACGCGTAATTGTTGAGCATCCGGCGCTGATGATTTGGCTGGATTATCCAGAAAACAATATGCGGCACAAACAAAGCTTTACGTGTCATGTGCGCCGGTAGAGTCAGTTTGGCATATGTACTCAGAGCTTTCTCAAATGGAATAGACGGAGTGGGAGTGTGATAAGAATGGGTAAATATACACCCAAAATGTTAGGAATAATATGCAATTGGTGCTGTTACGGAGGCGCTGACCTGGCGGGGGTTTCTCGTTTTCAATACCCTCCATATATAAAGCTTATCAGAGTGATGTGCTCCGGCAGAGTGGGCATGGAACACATATTTCAGGCTTTCTCAAAGGGAGCGGACGGAGTGTTTATCGGCGGTTGTCATCTTAACGACTGCCATTATATTACTAATGGAAATTACGATGCCTATGGCATGATTCAGCTATGTAAAAAATTAATAGAGCACATAGGAATAAATCCTAATAGGTTAAGGATTGAATGGGTATCTGCCGGCGAAGGAATACGTTTTGCCAATATTATGAATGAGTTTAGCGTGGAGATAGAGAAGTTGGGGCCTCTCGGTAAAAGCGAAGGGATAGACGAAAATGCGTTAAAGTTCAAAATTAAAGCAGTTAATAACCTAGTCCCTTACATTAGGCTGGTGGAGAGGGAAAGACTGAGAGTACCTTTCAGAGCAGAGGAAGAGTATCAAAAATTTTTCACCAGTAACGAGTTCAACAGGTTGTTTGAAGAAGCAATTGTGGAGAAACTGTCAATAAGCCAGATTGTCTCGCTTTTGCGGGAAGGCCCCCATACAACCGGAGAGATCGCTAAGGTCCTGGGTCTGACCCCGTCTGAAGTGTCAAGACACCTCAATAGTTCGTCAAGGCAAAGATTCGTAAGGTACGATGAAGGCCTGAAGAGTTATGCTCTCGCGTAAGGTAAAAAAAAAGCAGACAGTGGATTAAGGGTAAATCAATCACCCGCCCGGACGAAGACGTGGAGAGCTGGTATTAATAATTAACCCAAATTTCGCAGAACGAAAGTTGTAATTGATAGCTCCTCCAATTTCTGCCCGGACAAGACAGATACTTGATAAACACTAAATCCCAAAATGATTCAGAAAGAGATCCCATATTACTATCAAAGTGGTATGGGATTTCTTTTAAAATCAACCCATTCCCTCATTTCCGGCAGTTCGTTGGCCACCACCCAAAGTCCCGATGCTAGAGCTTCCAACGTGATTTTTATCGGCAGTCATCAGGCACCTGTACGAGAAACTTCCCAACATCAATTCCAAGGAACAGTCTGAATAAATACTTTTTATCTCATCTTAAGTGATAATAAAAATAATCTATATAATCAATAAAGGTATTTTGTTTTTATCATTGAATTACTATCATAGTCATGGGATTGAGCAGCAATGCAAAATATTGAAGACGTCTAATCGCGGTCGCGGTTTCCATATCGGAACCCTATGTGTTTAAATCACATGATACAGCAGGAGTTCGATAATGAATAAAACCGGGATTACCGAGTAAGGAGGTGAGATAAGCAATGAGTGCAGAACTTAAGTTCGAACCAAGAGTCTTAGGTTTTACGCGTAATTGGTGAGCATACGGCACTGCTGATTTGGCTGGAGTTTCCAGACTACAATATCTGACCTACCCAAAGTTTATACGCATCATGTGCGCCGGCAGAGTCGACCTGGTATATGCACTCAAAGCTTTCTCAAAAGGAATAGAAGGGCGAATGCCATTGTGTTCCTGCCGTGGCCTCCGACTCTGTTTGCGGGGTAAATGATAAATGGGCGTAAGTGAGAGCACGCTATACGATAATGAGCTCTTAAGCCAAATTGAGGCGGTTCCAAATTTATGGAGTTGTTACCAAAATAGTTATTACTGCCTCAGGAGTGTGATAAAGAATGAGTACAGAACGTGTGGAAAGAATAGAAGAACAAAATATTATAGAACAAGTTGCTAGAAGTCTCGGAACCAAAAATTTCGGAGATGTGATGGTGGTCGGAGGAGGGATCAGCGGTATTCAAGCCGCGCTTGATCTGGGTACCGCCGGTTTTAAAGTATACCTGGTGGACACGGCGCCGACCATTGGCGGCCACATGGCCCAGCTTGACAAGACCTTTCCCACCAATGACTGCTCCATGTGCATAGAATCACCCAAGTTTGTTGAATGCAACAGGCATCCCAATATAGAGATCGTATCCTACACGGAAGTTCACAGTGTGGAAGGAGAAGCAGGAGACTTCAAAGTAACCCTGTTTAGAAAGCCCAGGTATATTAACGAGAGCAAATGCACGGGCTGCACCGTCTGTGTAGAGTACTGCCCGGTCAAGTACCCCGATCAATTCAACCAGGATATATCCAATAATAAAGCCATCCATATATACTTCGCGCAGGCAATTCCCCTTAAGCCCTATATAGATGAAAGCTGCCTTTACCTTAAAGAAGGGAAATGCCAGATATGCAAAGGAGTCTGTAAGAACGACGCCATAGATCTCAATCAAAAGGGCGAGATGGTAGAAGTAAAAGTAGGAGCGATAATCCTGGCTCCCGGCTACGTGCCGTTTGATCCCAAGCTGAGGGAAGACTACGGCTACGGAAAGTTTGAGAACGTGGTAACCAGTATGGACTATGAGCGGTTGTTATGCGCCACCGGGCCGTACGAAGGTGAGATCCTGCGCGCCACCGACAAGAAGCATCCCCATAACATAGCCTGGATTCACTGCGTCGGCTCCAGACAAGTTATCCCGGGCGGCAATAGTTATTGTTCAGCCGTATGCTGCACCTATACCCAGAAACAAGTGATATTGACCAAGGACCATGACGCAGATGCCCGGTGCACCATATTCCACAACGATATACGGTCCTACGGCAAAGATTTCGAGCGGTTCTACCAGAGAGCGGAGAACCTGCCCGGGATTCGCTTTATCAGAAGCTACGTGTCAATAGGAAAAGAGATCCCCGAAAGCAAGAACGTAACTATAAGGTATTCCACACCCGACGACGGAGTAAAAGAAGAAGAATTCGACATGGTGGTGCTGTCCGTCGGCTTGAACCCACCCCATGATTTCAAGAACTTCGCGGACAGGTTCGGCATCAAGCTCAATGCGCACGGATTCTGTGAAACCAATCCGTTTAACCCGATGGAGACCACCCGCCCCGGAATCTTTGTCAGCGGCGCCTTCCAGGGACCCATGGATATCCCCGAGTCGGTGGTGACCGCCAGCGGGGCCGGCTCCCAATGCGGCGAGCTCCTCAACTACCGGCGGGGGAACCTGGCCAGAGAAAGAGTGTATCCGCCAGAAAGAGACGTCTCGCAAGAAGAACCCCGGATCGGTGTCTACGTATGTCACTGCGGGGCCAACATCGGAAGGATAGTAGACGTTCCCGGCACAGTTGAATATGCCAAGACCCTGCCCAATGTAGTTCACGCTGAAGAAAACCTCTTCATCTGCTCCACAGAAGCCGCCGCGATGCTGGCAAAAGATATCCAGGAAAGAGAACTCAACCGCGTGATCGTCGCCGCCTGCACCCCCAGGACACATGAGCCCCTGTTCCGGGACACCCTGCGGGAAGCCGGCATCAATCAATATTACTACGACATGGCGAATATTAGAGAACACTGCTCCTGGGTGCACTCCAAAGAAAAAGAAGCGGCCACCCAAAAGTCAAAAGATATAATCCGGATGTCCGTAGCTCGGGCCATCCATTTAGAGCCCTTGCAGGAATTCGACCTGCCTGTCGACAAAAGAGCGGTAGTGGTCGGAGGAGGCGTGGCCGGCATGACCAGCGCCCTTTCCATAGCCAACCAGGGACATGAAGTGCACCTGGTGGAAAAAGAAAAAGAATTAGGCGGAATCGCGCGCAGAATACATTACACCCTGGA
The DNA here is from genome assembly GCF_022410535.1 of Pelotomaculum terephthalicicum JT. Taxonomy (GTDB): domain Bacteria; phylum Bacillota; class Desulfotomaculia; order Desulfotomaculales; family Pelotomaculaceae; genus Pelotomaculum_D; species Pelotomaculum_D terephthalicicum. The sequence goes on along the minus strand of NZ_JAKNBL010000004.1, from coordinate 99,200 downwards.
AGGGATGGACGTTCAAGCATACCTGCGGGATCTTATCCGCAAAGTGTACCAGCATCCCCTGGTACACGTATATACCGGCGCCACCATCCCCGAGGCAACCGGTTACGTGGGGAATTTCACGACCAAGGTGAAGTTTGACAGAAGGGTCATTGAGATAAAACATGGAGCAACTATCATCGCCACCGGCGCTGAAGTATACAAACCCACCGAGTATCTTTATGGCGAAGATGACAGAGTAATGACCCACCTCGAGTTGGAAGAAAGAATCACCAAAGGAGACGAAAAAGTAATTAACGCCGGGAGCATAGCAATGATCCAATGCGTAGGCTGCAGACAAGAAGACAGAAATTACTGCAGCCGGATATGCTGCAGCGAGTCCATCAAGAACGCCCTGAAACTAAAAGAGATAAACCCCGAAATGGACATCTACATTTTCTTCCGGGATGTCCGAAGCTATGGATTCAAAGAAGATTATTACCGGGAAGCGGCAAGTAAAGACGTCAGGTTCATCCGCTACGAGCCCGATAATAAACCACAAGTAGAAGCTGTTCAAGAAGATGGCCGCAGTTTCTTGCGGATTACCGCGACCGATCCCGTTTTAGGCAAAAAGCTTGAAATAGACGCCGACGCGCTTGCTTTAGCCGCCGCCGTTATTCCCGCCGCGGACAGAAAAGAAATATCCGGATTATTTAAAGTATCCTTGGGTCCGGATGAATTCTTCCAAGAAGCCCACGTCAAATTAAGACCCGTTGACTTTGGCGCGGAAGGCGTTTACCTGTGCGGAATAGCCCACTATCCCAAGCTTATATCCGAAACAGTCAGCCAGGCATATGGAGCCGCCGGCCGGGCCCTGACCCTGCTTGCGAACGATACCGTGGTGGCCTCGGGCTCCGTTTGCGCGGTAAACGAGCGCATGTGCATGGGCTGCGGGGCGTGCGTCACGGCGTGCACCTACGGCGCCATAGAACTTCGTGACACAAAACAAGGCAAAAAAGCAGGAGTTATTCCCGTTCTCTGTAAAGGAGACGGCCTATGCAACACAAAGTGTCCGACAGGAGCGATTCAGCTGAAACACTATACCGATGAAGAGCTATTAAATCAGATTGACGCGCGTTTTAAAGAATCATTTGTGTAATGAACAAGGCCAAGGCCGGGATTAATAACAAAGGAGTTTAGATAAAAATGAGTGCTGAAGCTAAATTTACACCAAAGATGATCGGCATCATATGCAATTGGTGCTGCTACGGAGGCGCGGATCTTTGCGGGGTTTCCCGTTTTCAGTATCCCCCCTATATAAGGTTGATCAGAGTGATGTGCTCAGCCAGAGTCGATATGAAACACATATTCCGGGCTTTCCTAAATGGAGCGGACGCGATGTTTGTGGGCGGCTGCCATCTTGACGACTGCCATTACATTACCCATGGGAACTACGAAGCGATCAGCATGGTTCAGCTATGCAGAAAATTACTGGAGCACATCGGCATAAACCCCAAAAGGTTGAGGATAGAATGGGTGTCCGCCGGTGAAGGAATCCGTTTCGCCAACATTATGAACGAGTTCGGCGCGGAAATAGAGAAGATGGGCCCTTTGGGCAAAGCCGAAGGCATTAGTGAAGCTGAATTGAAGTCCGGACTAGAAGAAGTGACCAGGCTAATCCCCTATATTAAGCTGGCGAAGAGGGATAAGCTGGCGTTGCATATACGTGACAATCATGAAGCGTACAACGATCTTTACACCAGTGACGAGATAGACGAGCTGCTGCGCGAAGTACCCTCGTACTATATCGACCCGGAAAAATGCCAGGCCTGCATGACGTGCGCCAGGAGATGCCCCGTGGAGGCGATCATCAGCGCCAAGGGCCAGGTCCACGTGATCGAGCAGGAGAAATGCGTAAAATGCGGGACTTGCTTTGAAGCTTGCCCGCCTCGCTTCAGCGCGATCCGGAAAATCGTCGGCGAGCCCGTTCCGCCGCCTCTTCCCGAGGGAGAGAGAACTGTAGTCAGAAAGAGCAAAGAAAAAGAAGTTGGTTAATGTGGGGAGATGATGTATTATGGCAACTGATTACCGTCCGATGTGGGAATCCATCGGAATTGACTTGGAGGCTCACGACCAGATTTTGCAAGTCTTGCCGCCCACATACGGGGAGGTATATCTGCAGCAGGAAAACCGTCCGGCCGGCATGGAATATTTTGATTTTGTCGTTAACGAGATACATGGGCTGCGCATACAGGAACTGCAGGAGCACAAAGCCAATGGCGGCAAGGTAATCGGTACTTTCTGCGTTTTTGTTCCGGAGGAAATTATCCGCGCTGCCGGAGGCATTTGCATCGGCCTGTGCTCGGGGATTGAAATAGGGGTCACTCAAGCTGAAACTGTTCTGCCCAGAAATATCTGTCCCCTGATCAAGTCCTTTATGGGATTTAAATTAGCCAAAGTCTGTCCATATTTCGAATCCTGCGACATGGTGGTGGGTGAAACCACATGTGACGGTAAAAAGAAAGCTTTTGAAATCTTGAATGATTACGTTCCCGTCCATGTGCTGGAGACGCCGCAGATGAGGCGGGAAAAGGACAAGTCCCTGTGGAAGAGCGAACTTCAGGATTTCATGGCCAGGGTGGAAGAAATCACCGGCGTGAAAATTAACGCGGAATCCCTGAGCCGCTCGATTAAAGAGGTGAACGGCAAACGCAAGGTTCTTTTGCGGCTTGCCGAACTGCGCAAGAACAACCCCTCTCCGATCAGCGGCAAGGATTGCCTTTTAATTGAACAAATAGCCATGTACGACGATGTTGACCGATTTACCAAAATGGTTAATCAACTATGTGACGAGCTTGAAACAAGAGTTAAAGAAGGCAAGGGCGTCCAGGAACCGGGCGCTCCGCGAATCATCGTTACCGGTACGCCGATGGCCATACCGAACTGGAAAATGCCTCATATCATTGAAGGCAGCGGGGCGGTCATCGTGGCCGAGGAACTATGTACAGGCCTTCGCTATTTCGAAAACACTGTGATGGAGGACGGCGCGGACATGGAACAGATGGTCGGCGCCATAGGGGAGAGATATCTCGGCATAAACTGCGCCTGCTTCACTCCTAATCAAGGCAGGATGGAGAAACTGGTCAGTCTTGCGAAAGAATACAAAGCCGATGGGATTATTCACTGCTCCCTGGCCTTTTGCGACCCTTACATGATCGAGGCCAATCGTGTGGAGAAGGTGTTGAAAGAACAAGGCATCCCCTTGTTGAAAGTTGAAACTGACTACGGCCAGGAAGATTCGGGACAGCTGAAAACAAGGGTTGAAGCATTTTTAGAGATGATCAGGTAGGAAATTGCCACTCAGCGATGCCGGGTTATATAAAATTTAACCCGGCATTATTTTATCAATTACCATTTAAGAAGGAACCTTGATAAAATTGTAGAAATATAACAAAATGATAATGGCATGCTAATTGACCGGCGTATAACGTCGGTCAATATTTGTATTTATATAAATCGACATAATATGACAATTTATTTAATGCAATAAACTTTCCTGGAGGGGCCAATGTTTACACAAGCACCGAAATCGGCCAATAATCATGATCTTTCTGAAAAACACGACAGCAAGAAAAAGGCTGAGCACAATTCGCAAGGGCATTTATCCGCTGGCTTTTTACTTACTCAAGAAAAAATAATGCAACTTCAAAAGACGATCGGTAATAGCGCTGTAATGCAGCTGTTAAAATCTCATTTGCGGCAACAGCCTGTCGGTTTGCCGGTTCAGAGAATGGAATCAGAAGAAAATGAAGACGACATGAAACCGGATGATGGATTGCCGATACAAGGAATGTTTACTCTGCAAGGAAAAGAGTATTACGAAGAAAAAGATATTAAAAAAAACTCAAGTCTTATGAAATTTTTGAGTAATAATCACCTTTTGGAAGCTGCTGTTAAGTTAGCGATAGATGAAACTGAATCTCCGGAATTTAAAACGTTACCCCAGCTAAAAATATATTTGAGGATGTGAGGCATTGGAATATAAGACAATCAGTCAGTTAAGGTTAGGCGATGTGGCTTATGGATTTTATTTTATAAAAGCGATAGAGTGTAAAACAGCAAGCAACAATAAAAAATATTTTGATTTGATACTATCCGATAAAACCGGTACGATCAATGCAAAAATATGGGATGTATCCGAAGGTGATGAACATAGATATTATGCTGGAGTAGTGGTAAAGGTTAAAGGAATAATAACTGAATGGCAAAATCAACTTCAATGCAGAATCGAAAAAATAAGGTTAACCGCAGGCACGGATGGAATCAATATTGAAGATTTTATTCCAATGGCTCCCTGTCAACCGGATCTTATGTATGAAGAAATATTAAAATATGTATCTAGAATTAAGAACCGTGATGTGCTTGAAATTGTTAGCAGGATTTTAAACGACAGTAAAGATAAGTTAATGTTTTACCCCGCGGCTAAGAAGAATCATCATTCTATCAGGTCTGGTCTGCTCTATCATATTATGACTATGCTCAAGAGCGGTGAGAAACTGAGTGAAATTTACACATTTATTAATACCGACTTGCTGTATGCCGGCATTATTTTACATGACATAGCTAAGCTTGATGAAATGGATGCCAATGAACTTGGCATTGTAACAGATTACACTATTGAGGGAAACCTGTTGGGTCATATTGTTCAAGGAATCAAAAAGATAGCTTTTGCGGCAGAGGAAATCGGAGCGGATGAGGAAATTTCATTATTGTTACAACACATGATCCTGTCACATCATTACGAACCTGAATATGGTAGCCCAACCAGACCCCAAATACCTGAGGCAGAATTATTGCATTATATTGATATAATTGATACCAGGATGTTTGATATCGAAAAGGCCCTTGAAAATATTGGCAAGGGTGATTTTTCTCAAAGAATTTGGGTGTTGGATAATAGAAGATTATATAAAGCAAAATAATGGAAATAGCAGGCAGCCCCAGAGCGGATCTAATAATTCCTTTGAATATAATCATTCAGCATCGGTTCAACAAACTTGTACTTGCCCCGGCCTTCTTTTTCAATTACCGCGCTCATGATGAGTTGATCAATAGCACGCTTAATATCATTTGGGTTGTTCTTATCCTTATAAATTACTTCTCCCACGGCAAGGCGGCGAAGGACTTCCCGGACAAAAGGCTTTTTACCCACCTCGCCTAATATTTCATCAAAGACAGGTGTAAGAGAAACTATGGCTCGCTCATAAGCGATTCTTACTATCTTGCCGGATAATCTCTTTTCCCCGGTTTCCAGCAACGTATAATATGCCTCCGTACTAATAAGCATCGTATCCTGTGGATGTCCCCCGGCCAGCCGAACGATCTCTTTTGGGACATAATCGCTGCTTGCCTCAATACCTTTTTCATTAAACTTGCGGGTAATATAACCAATCCACGCCTCTTCCGGTATCTGCGGGATGGGGAGAACCGTGGCAAAACGATAGAAAGCGTGTTTCTTCCCTGCAAAAAGGGATTGCATCATGCCTTCTTTCGAGCCAAGAAAAAGATATGCCACATTTTTTTGATGCTGAAAATGAGAACGCATAACCTTGTATATGTCGATTCCACCGATTTGACCGGCATCCTGGAACTCGTCAAAGACTATTACCATACGCTTATGGTCCTTTTCAGCGAGAACATCGGGCAGATTTAAAGCGTATTCCAAAAGTGCCTCATCATCTATTTCCTTCTTTGGAAAACCGATATTTAGCTCCAGATCCTCCACCTTGACCGCAATCTTAGCGGCGCCGGCCAGCAGCTTCGCCCGGTCCCATACGGCGTTTAACGTTTTTCTTATGCCGGTTCTGTTTTCGAGACAACTATTGACGATGGATTCAGCGATGTTTCTCTTGCTTGATGTGCGGAAGAAGTCGACCGAAGCCGCGTAAAACCCCTTTTTCTGCAACCGGCGCGACACTTCGTTGGCAATAGAGGTTTTTCCAATCCTGCGCGGTCCCGCGAGCATCACACTCTGGCCTTCGGTCAATCTGGTTTCAAGGGATATAATAAAATCTTCCCTGCCGACAATGTCACTTTCCGGTACCGGACCACCGAGTGGGAATAACACTAAGATCACCTCTATCAATATTACAATTTCAGTAATATTATATCACATAATCAGTAATATTAAACAATTGCTTATCATATATAAAAATGGAGGCTGACACTGATGATGAGGGGGTGATTGCCACCCCCTCATCATCAGTTAAATTATTAAGTTTTAAAATGGAAGCAAAAAGAACGTCCTCGGCTTGTTACGGCTGTTACTTATCCACATCAGCATCTACATCATCAATATTATAAACACCAACATTCTTATGGCTCCTTAATTTATTAATTAGCTTGTTTACCTTCGGGCTTCCAAGACCTGTAACAAAATCGTAACCAGGTCCGGCGCTGTAACTATCATTTCCGCCGCTTGTAATATCTCGATAATTCTTTGAATAGTTGACTCCGGAGCCCAACTGGTAAAGCGCGTCATGCCCATCGGTTAAAGGCCTTGAAAGCTTTTGGTCGGCAAGGGCGATGATGGCTGCCCACGCAGGTGCTCCAAAACTGGTGCCGCCCACTTCAAACCAACCTACACTTCCCTGGATGGGGGTACTAAGATATACGGCAACACCCGTTTCGGGATCAGCGTTAAAGGATACGTCAGGAACACCCCGTCCATCAGCTGAAATGCCATACTTGTCTTGATAGTCCGGTAACGGCTCATATACACTAATCCCGCCGCCCGACCATGTCCATGCTGTCTCAGGTCCTGTCAAGTTACCCCTGGAATCCAACGGGAGGGTTGTCCCACCCACGCTGATAACGTTAGGTGATAACGCGGGCCATAAAATAGTGGAGCCTGAATCCCCTGACGCAGCGATAAATACCGTGCCGCGATGCTTAAAGTGATCTTCCAGAGAAGTCTCCTCGGGAAATTCTTCACCGCCCCAACTCATGGAAACCACCTGAGCGCCTTTATATACAGCGTAATCGACAGCTTCGATAAGATCTTCCGCTGAATCGGATTTAGCTACTACAAGCATAATTTTTGCTTTAGGAGCCAGGGCGTGGGCCCATTGAACATCAAGGGAGGTCTCACCGGCCCACAATGGGTTGATTTCAGAAGGGGGACCCTGAGGATATACAATTTCCAGGTGGGCAGGCGGTAATTTAAATTCTTTTTCAAAGACTTTGAGATCATTCTTGATGGTTGGACTTCCGAATGCCTCAATAATAGCGATTGTTTGTTTTGCTCCCGTATACGGCAAGTTGTTTATTCCATATGCTTTTTTAATTTGGTAAGGATTATATCCCGGTATATTATTGTCGGTTATATTTTTAGCCTTATCTTTTTGAATACGGATCGTGGGGTGTATTTTGGTTTCCTGCGACGCCCACCCGGCTGTGGTGATGCTTAAGCACAAACTTGCGACAATCACCAGTAAACACATTTTTAAAATTTTCATTTGCCATTCCTCCAAATAAATATTGTAATGCGAAAATAAACCAAATCGAGTAATATGGCTATATTGGTTTAAATTTCTACATATTACTATATCATGCTATACGTGAATAATTTGTCGTATTGTGGGGGCAGCAAATATTTCTTATCAAACGCAGGCCATTTTCTGTGACGAAGGTGGAAATCAACTTGAAGATGAATAAACGCCGAAAACAACAGATTCTCTGTCATTTCCGGCGTATAAGCATTCTATAGCGGATTCCGCGGTCTCTACAGCTTGATCGTTCTGGACGCGCCTTTCATATTGCAAAATGTCGCTTCCGCGTTTTCGATATAGAATATTTCAAAAATAGAATCGTCAACGCTGTACATTTTGCCGAGCATAGGCATAGCTTCCAGCGCGGCTTGCTTGGATTGCTTGGTGGTGTTGAATACAGCCTTGCCGTTTAAGCGCAGCCACTCGCCATCTTTCGCCGTTTTAGAGATTTCAAAATTAGGGTTGGCTTTGAGTTGCTTGTATACTTTTTTCTGGTTGCTGGTGCAAAAACACAGCTTTCCTTCATGGATCATGGCGAATCCGAAGGGGCGCACCTTGGGCATATCGCCGTCAATTGTGGCAATATAAAACACGGAGGGGTCATCAGTCAGGAATTTAAGAACTTCATCCATAAATATTTACTCCTTTACTTTAGTTTTTTGTTTATGATAGTATCTTATGAGAAAGAAATAAAAAATCAAGTATGCAGTTATTTCTGTCTTGGTCAGGATATTATGATTATTGGAAAAACAAACCATGAACAATGAACAGGTAATTTTTGAAAATGTCAGCGTCTGCCCCGTCGCATATGCCCTGAACATTATCGGAGGAAAGTGGCAGCTTCCAATCATATGGGCCCTCAACCAAAACGCGGTGTTGCGTTATAATGAGCTAAAGAGAAAAGTTCCCGGCATAACCAATACGATGCTCTCCCAATCCTTAAAAGAACTGGAAGAAAATGGTTTAATTCATCGTGTCCAATACATAGAAATACCTCCCCGCGTGGAATACTCCCTAACCGAAGCCGGGATGAGCCTGCTGCCGGCGCTTGATGAACTTGCCAGATGGGGTGCTGAACAGATGGAGCGTCGTGCCAAACTAAAATAGGGGCTTGCGGAGCGCTATATAAAAAATATATAATATATTTAGATATTTATCTAAATATCGAACTAAAGGAGGAGGGGGATTTGGTTAGCGCTACATTCAAGGCTCTGGCCGATCCGACGCGCAGGAAGATTCTCAGGCTGTTGCGGGAACGGGATATGACGGCCGGGGAAATCGCGGAGCAATTCAATATTACCAAGCCGAGCATCTCCCATCATTTGAATATTTTAAAACAGTCCCGGCTGGTGCTGGACGAACGCCAGGGGCAATATATTTACTATTCGTTGAATATGACCGTGTTTCAAGAGATAATGGGCTGGTTTTCCGAGATCTTGGAACGGAAGGAAAGGTGAGCTTGCGTGAAAACTGAGAATAAAAAAGGCAATTGGCATGTTTTCATAAGAGGAGAATGGCCGCTGCTGTTAATTGTCACCGGGGCATTAATAGCGGGCTTTATCATTTATCCGCATCTGCCGGAGCAGGTGGCCAGCCACTGGAACCTGGCGGGTGAGGTGGATAGATATTCTTCCCGGTTTTGGGGAGCTTTTGGAATACCAGCAATGACCGCCGCCATATATATTTTGATGTTGTTTCTGCCCCTAATCGACCCCAAAAAACAGAACTGCCAGAAATTTGCCGGCGCATACAGGCTGTTAAGGGCTGTTATGGTTATTTTCATGACTGGCTTATATGCTGTCATTGTGGCAAATGCGCAGGGATACCAGGTACCTGTGGATCGAGTGGTTATAACAAGTATTGCCGTGCTGTTTATCGTAATGGGCAATTTTATGGGACAGATCAGGCAAAATTACTTTGTGGGTATTAAAACCCCGTGGACGCTGGCCAATGAAGCGGTCTGGCAGAAGACGCACCGGCTGGCCGCCCGGCTTTGGGTGGCCGCCGGTCTGGCTGGACTGGCGGCGGCGCTGGCCGGCGGCGCGGCGGGAGCCGTGATTATGGGTGTCTCTCTTGGCCTGGCGGTGATTATTCCCGTGGCCTTTTCCTACCTGGAATTCCGCCGGCGGCAACAGTGAATGCCGGCGATACTCATACCGCGGCCAATGCACAATGGAAGCAGGCAACCCGTGTATTTTTTATGATAAAAATATATCCTGCCTGCTTATGAAGGATTATAACGTAAGATATCGAAATATAAAAATAACATGAGCACCCGCAAGCATTTAACAAATAATGTTATTTATGGAAGGAGTATTTCTAGCAATGGCACTGAATGAAGAATTCCCGGCAACTGATAAGTCAAACGGGGACGCTAAGAGCAAGGCCGACATGTTGAATAATGAGGCCGGGTTGCTGGCGCAGCGCGGAGAAACCGAGCGTGCTTTGGCATTGTTAGAAGAGTCCCTGGCGATCGAAGGTTCAATCGGGGATGCTCAAGGCAAGGCGGACACGTTGAATAACATGGCCGGGTTGCTGGCGCAGCGCGGAGAAGTCGAGCGCGCCATGGAACTGCTGGAAGAATCCCTGACGATTAAGGATTCAATCGGAGACGCTCAAGGCAAGGCGGACACGTTGAGTAACATGGCCTGGTTGCTGGCACAGCGTGGAGAATCTGAGCGCGCAGCATCACTGTTAAAAGAATCCCTGGCGATTAAGGATTCAATCGGGGACGCTCAAGGCAAGGCGGACACGTTGAACAACATGGCCGGGTTGCTGGCGCAGCGCGGAGAAGTCGAGCGCGCCATAGAACTGCTGGAAGAATCCCTGAAGATCGATGAGTCAATCGGGGACATCAAAGGCAAGGCGGCCACGTTGGATAATTTGGCCGGGCTGCTGGAGCGGCGGGGAGACGACGAGCGCGCCATAGAACTGTTGAAAGAATCCCTGGCGATTAAGGATTCAATCGGGGACAATAGAGGCAAGGCGGCTACGTTGCACACAATTGCGTTAATCTTGATGATTGGGGGAGATGAAGAACAAGCTCTTGGGTTATGGTCCGAATCGCTGAAAATATGTTATCAGATTGGAGATAGCCTATTGGCTGAGGACATATTGAATGTTATTAAGCAGGTGGTAGAAGTATCAAAAATATCAGAAGATCTGTTTCTAGACCGTGATTTTTATGGGTGCAGCTATTAGTCGAGTCAGGAGCGGGCATTCATCAGATTGCGCCAGGATATTTTATATTACATAATACACAGGTGTATAATTATGGTGTACTGTTTCAGCGCAGCACACCATTTTTTGAACCAGGCAGCTGTCAAAATCCAATCCCAATTTGCCGGGATGAGTTCGTAAGTATAGCGTATTTAAGCCGGAAATATAAACAAGTAGTCTCATGAGCAGACTATTACTTTGGAAGGTTCCCGCCGGTATTAAGGCTTGTCTTGCCGGGGACTCTTTGAAAGGGGATCTCTATTGAAAAGTTTATGGTATTGGATTAAAAGGCTGAAGTCTGATATATTTACACTTTATTACGCAAGCAAGGATCCGCGGGTCCCCTGGCTGGCAAAAGCATTGCTCATGCTGCTGGCGGCCTATGTTATAAGTCCCGTTGACTTCCTTCCCGACTTCGTTATTCCCGGACTCGGTTACATCGATGATATGCTCCTCATTCCGCTCGGGGCGGAATTTATTTTAAAGATGATACCTGCACCTGTTGTCTCAGAGGCGCATTTTAAGGCCATGCATTTAGTTCGAAAAGCAAAAATTTGGACGGATGCTGTATTAGTGTTCGCAGTTATATTACTGGTACTGTTTTTTGCTTACAAGTGCGGATGAGCGAATAAGGCGCATTAATTTACCCATCACCGAGTTGGGTGAAGGATATTGTTTGGCCATAACTTGACAATTTGACAAATCTAAAATATCATTAGTTTGTTCATTGACATTAAGAGTAGACGAGGTTTTATTTGTGAGCGATTTAATAAATAGGATTGGTAAGTTTAACATCCAAAGGGATTTAATTCGCGGCGATAACAATGAAGATTTGCTTAAGTTGTTTGCAAAAACCATTATCATGAGGGCTGAATATAAATATACTAAAGATGTGATTGAATATACAGCGCTGTCTCCTTTATTCAGGGTAAGGGAAGCGGCGGAAACAATTCCCGAGTATAGGTTAGAATGTAAAAGTGTATACTCCGACGATGGAAACGTTGATATTGAGATAATTGCTGAAGAAATAAGGCAACGCTTAAACGCTTAAATATTAAGTTAGGATTAATAAATAGGCTGTCCGGCAGGGAATCGCAATTGAAGTATGACCAGAAGAGCCTCCGGTACTCACCCGGACAAGCAGATTCAACTGCTGGCGAAAATAATAAAAAACCAGGGCTGGCGCGCACCGATAACCGTTTCTAACCGAAGCGGTTTTATTATTCGTGAATATCTTTAAGAGCCTTCATCGGGCTCTTTTCTTATACAAAAAAACCCGAAATCAATAAAATACGTTTTAGCATACCATGTTCACGCATCAAATCTTCGGTAGGGGGAATCAGAGCGCGTTCATTTTGTTTGACGGTACAAGAGAGGAGTTTGAAAAGGGAATCAATGTCCTGGATTTTATTGTTCCGGAAGACAGAGACAGGGCTAGACAGAATATATTGAGAATCTTAAACGGAGAAAAAATTGGAGAAGATGAATATACAGCACAAAGGCGGGACGGTTCCACCGTTCAAATTGCGATACACGCGTCTCTTATTATAAAAGGCAACAAACCCGCCGGTTTACGCGGGATTTTGATAGACATTACCGAGCGTAAGAAGATAGAGGAGCAACTCAAGGCCCTTAGCTTGTATGACTCGCTGACCGGACTATACAACAGAACTTATTTTAAACATGAAATGCAGCGCTGCGAGAGAATCTGCCCGGGCCCTCTAAGTATAATCGTCTGCGACGTGGACGGACTTAAACTTGTCAACGATACCCTGGGGCACGACAGGGGGGACGCGCTGCTTCTTGCGGTTGCCGGAGTTCTTAAACAATCGTTGCGGGAAGGTGACACAGTGGCCCGCATCGGCGGCGATGAATTTGCCGCGCTACTGCCGAACTGCAACAGCAGCTCTGTTGAGAAAACCTGTGAGAGAATTCGAAAATCCGTCGAAGGTTACAACGCCACCCACCCTGAACTACCTCTAAGTATATCGACAGGGGCCGCAACCAGCGATGCATCGCGTATCCGCGATCTTTATAGAGAAGCTGACAATAATATGTACCGTGAGAAACTCCATCAAAGCAAGAGTGCCCGCAGCGCTATAGTGCAAACCCTTATGAACGCATTGAAGGAGAGAGACTTTATAACGGAAGGTCATGCAGACCGCCTGCAGGATTTGGTGGTAGGTTTAGGAAAATTGATTGGCTTCTCGGAGCACAAGATAACTGACCTCAGACTATTAGCTCAGTTTCACGACATTGGCAAGGTAGGGATACCCGACCGAATTCTTTTTAAGCCTGGCCCCTTAACTTCTGAGGAATTCAAAGAAATGCAAAGGCACACTGAAATCGGTCATCGTATCGCACAGTCAGCGCCCGACCTGGCCCCAATTGCAGACTGGATTCTTAAACACCACGAGTGGTGGGATGGAAGAGGCTACCCCCTTGGCTCAAAGGGAAAGGAAATACCTCTGGAGTGCCGCATTCTGGCCATTGCAGATGCTTACGACGCGATGACAAGCAACCGGCCATACCGTAGGGCAATGCCCCATGAAAGGGCCATTATGGAAATAAAGAGGTGCGCCGGAAGCCAGTTCGATCCTCAACTGGTATTGAGCTTTTTACAAATTTTTAATATCTTTTCTATCCCCGTATCAATTTGAAAATGGGACAGCACAAGGCCCTCGGCACAAACCTTGTGGCGCTGGTCTTCACCGGAATATCAGGAATTTTCACTTATGGATGAGTGTAAAATATTTAAGGACACCCAAACCCCAGTCTGAAGTTCAGTAATAACAGTTGGAAAAGGAAATGAGCAACTCAGAAGGCTACTTTTTAATCCTCCAGTATTATATTATCTGTTCATTTACAGCACAGAGGCCATATTTCCTTCCTTTTTAGATGACGACCCAAAAACAGCCGAGATAATATCAAAGATTATTTTCCTTACCGAGGATGTCAAAATAAAAGATCCGACTATTCTGGGACAGATAAGGGAAGTCTAGGAGATTTGCGTGGGCTGTGGTCGGCATAGTGCATAATAAAGATAAGTAAAGCTTCCAGGCGAGTTCGAAGGAATGGAACAGCCTTTTTTTTGTATTTGACCCACGAATAGTAATTGGCTATAATCCTTATATTAATATTATTAATCAGTACATTAATAATATTAAACAATATATTGATATTATAAATAAGCTGCGCTATATTATTCTTGAGAATATAAAAATCGGTTAAAAAAGCACTGTTTAAAAAAGCACTGTTTGGAGGTGAATTAAATCAGATACAGGTATCCGGGCCGCTGCCCCGTCTGCAGCTACGAAATGCTGGTGAGCAAACTAACCTGTACGCACTGTCAGACAAATCTGGAAGGTGAATTTGACACATGCAAATTCTGCCGCCTTCCAAATGAGCAGGTGGAGTTTATCGAAGTCTTTATTAAATGCCGGGGTAATATAAAAGACGTAGAGAAAGAACTGGGCATTTCCTATCCCACGGTCAGAAACCGCCTGGAGGGGGTTATTCAGGCTTTAGGCTACCGGGCGGAAAAGGTTGACCTCCAGGGAGACAGGGAAAGCCGTGAAAAAATACTACTCTCCCTGGACAAAGGGGAAATCACTCCCCAGGACGCGATCCGGCAGCTTAAAAAAGCCGGAAAGTAGTCTTCTGTAATGATTGGAAAGGAGTTAAGTCAAATGAACAGCGAAAAAATTAAAATTTTGGAAATGATCCAGGAGGGGAAAATCACTCCTGCCGAAGGTATGGATTTGCTGAAAGCGCTGGAAGAGACGGAGGAAAAGCCATCCTCCCCCGGCCCTGATAGGTTTCTCCGGGTGCGCGTGAGCGGGGACAAAACAAAGAAAGTAAATATCAACATTCCCTTGAAACTGATGAAGGCTTTTTCCAAGGTCGCCGTCTTTGGCATGAAGTTTATCCCGGAGGACGCGCGCTTGGAGATGCAAAAGAAAGGGATAGATCTTACCAGTATGAACCTGGAAGAATTGATTCAGATTATCGACCAGGGCCTGGTAGATGAAAAATTGGTCGACATCGACGTTGAGGACCAGGAAGAAGGAAGAGTAAGGGTGGAGGTCTATGTGGACTAGCATGCCACGCCGCAGTTACTTTGTTTTTGTGCGGATAAGAAAAAATGGAAGAGGGTTTACCATACCAATCTTTTTACCCGTACTGGACGTGACCCTGGAAGCCGTCGCAGACCTGGCCTGGCTGTGGGAGAAAACTGCCGGGATTTTTCGCGGGAAAGTCCTGAGCAAGGCTGATATTATGTCTTCCTGTATTCGAATAATGAATGCTTGCCCGGACGCTCCGCCCTTAGATGTTTATGCCAACGAAAAAATTATCGTCAGAGGTCTTGCTTACCGTGACTTTACCGAATACTTTCCTGCTCAGTCCGGCACTTATTATATTAAAGTGTATCCATCAGGCTCCAAGGACGTGCCGGTTGTTGACACTTCCTTAAACATACCGTCTAAATCAATCCTCACTGTTGCAGTTCAGCTATTTATAATCAGCTCAATAGTAGCTTTTATAGATATTGCAATCCGGTGCCGGTTTCGCCGGACTTATACTGGCATACAAGTAAGCGAGATATATTCTAGGCAAATCCGCTGGTGGAACGCAGTGGATTTTTTGTTGTAATCTTAAGCTTATTTAAAATTTGTGAGAATAGATAAACTATAAATAGTACTTACAAGTAGGCTATTTTTACCGGTTGACAGTGGTTAGCTTTGTGTTCATTGTTTTATACGGGAATTAAATGAATAATTAAGGGAGTTGCTTATATGCCCAAAGCTATGCTTGTAGCGTTAATTATTTTGGCATTCATAATCTTGATTCTAGCAGTTTCATTTATAGCGGATTTTCGGTTCAACCAAAATGTAAAAAGAGAAGTTGGAGAACTTTTTAATAATGTGAATAATCAAGGTGAGATTATTCAAAAAGCTGATTTGGAAGGGTTGCCGCCCATCGTTCAAAAATGGCTGGTGCAGTCCCAGGTGGTTGGCAAGGAAAGAATCAGAACGGTTCGTTTAAGGCAAAGTGTATTTATGAGATTGAAAGAAGACGGGGCATGGATGCCTGCTGAAGCGGAACAATACTTTACGATAGATGAACCGGGATTTATATGGAAAGCCAAGGTCAGAATGGCGCCACTTTTATACTTTACAGGAAGAGACATGTATAATAAAGGCAAAGGACACATGCTCATTAAGGTTCTTTCGTTGATTAAAGTTGCGGATGCCAAGGGAAAAGAAATTGATCAGGGCGCGATGTTGCGATATCTGGCTGAGACGGCGTGGTTTCCAACCGCGGCTTTGAGCAGTTACATAAAATGGGAAGAAATCGATGCCAATTCAGCAAGGGCTACCATGAGCTACGCGGGGATAACCGCGTCAGGGGTATTTACGTTTAACGAGAAGGGTGAGGTTCTTAGCCTGGTTGCTGAAAGATACGGGGAATTTAATGGCCAGTATCTTATGAAAACCTGGTCAGTTCTCATGGGAGAAAATAAGGAGTTTAATGGTATCAGGATTCCTGCCAGAGGGGAAGTTATCTGGAAATTGGATACAGGAGATTACAATTGGTTTGATTTAGAAATTATAGATATTGAATATAACAAACCGGGCGTTTATTAGACATTACTGACGCGTTATTCTGGAACTTCATCGGATTTGATGCTTATGCAGTATGAAGGGTGGAATTTTACCTAATCAATGATGCATCATTGATGCGAAAAAGGTGAAAAACGGTCGTTTTATCACAACCCATGTCCCAGGGGGAATGGTAGCGGTCTACCGTATGGGCATTCACTACTGGATATCCCTTCGAGTCGGTCCCTACTACAATAGCAAAATGTTCAATATATCCATTCTCTTCATAACCGATTACATCCCCTTTTTGCAGTTCCCGCACAGCTCCACAGGAAAATTTAGCGTCAGGCTGATTCATTTCCGGGAAGGTGCCCCAGGCTATCCGTTGCCCCCGCCCGCTGTATGAGAGCCACTCGGCAAAGGCTTCGGCTTGCACCCAGGCCAGACTGCCTGAGCCGCCTTCTCGATCATGGCGGTAGTACCAGGCGCCGTCCATGGGGAGTTTACCTCCTGATTTATCCCCCAGGCACTGGGATACAAAATTTGTGCAGTCCCCGCCTATGTCGTTCAGGTTGCCGTAACGCGGGTTATAATTATGATCGTTGCCGGCGCCCCAGGCCAGGCCGGCGTACTCATCCGCGTACCGGGCTGCTCCCTCCCGGTCGAGAACAGCGTGGGAATCGTTTTTTATGGACGCGGATTGTTCAACCGGTTCTATGGAGGCATTACCGTCTGCCGGTGTGGGGTCGGGCGCTTTGGCATCATCAAACAGGCCATCGGTATAAAAATCTTGCCGGATGAGCCATTTCCCATCCTTGCGCGCCAGCTTTATCCAATGCCGGGTGCCAATACCAAAGCGGTTTACGGTAGGGTCTTTGGGATAAACATAGCCCAACTGGAGGGTTTGGGAAACAATAAATTCGGCGGTGTCTTCCTGTACCCGCGACCAGGGAATGTGTAGTGAAGGCGTGGCCTCAGTGAAACGCACACCCCGCTTTTCAGCCCACGACTGTATAAAATTCAGCCTGGTCTGCTCGTGCGAAAGAGCCCAGCGACCCAGTTGGGCCGTGGTGTCAAAATAGGCCAGGGCCGGTCCGGGATCGGCGCCCGTAATAATGGCAAGGGCACGGACATCGTAAATTTCCTTGACCTTGGCTTGCAATTCATTTTCCAGGGAAGTTGTATCAGCAGCTTTACAGGTTGACGTTCCCATAATTACTGCTGCAGTGGCAATTATTAATGGCATGGCGATTTTTTGCAAGTTCATGAGATTTCATCCTTGAATATCTTTATTTATCTTAATAACCTTCTTTTGTATATCTGTCAGCGGTTTCTCCTGTGGCCCATTTACTTGATTTTCTATTTGCTGCAGTTGCATAAAAAGTTTCTTATCTGATGTAACATGTACATTATAGTCTTTGTTCAATTCTTTTATTTTATTATGCACTTCTTCTTTAATTGGTTTTAAGCGCAGCCTGTCAAAGCCGCTCACTTTAATAGCAGTGGATATGTCTTTGTTAACCACAACGGCTGTACACCCCTTGACACCCTTAACCGTTCCAGCTGTTTTCTTTGCTTTTTCCGCAAGCTCAGGATTTACTTGGATCTGTTTTTCATCCCGGCTCATCTGCTGTTCCGGCTGCGGCTTTTTTAAAGAAGAGTTCAGCGTACCGCAACCTGCCGTCATTAATAATATAAGAGACAAAACAATAACTTTCGGAATGATTTTCACGGTATCACCTTTCTTATCCTTTAGGCTTGAAAAGCAATGAAGCAAGAAAGCCAAAAATAATGGCGGCGGATATACCCGCGCTGGTCACTTCAAAAATCCCGGTAAGAATTCCAATAATCCCTACTTGTTCAGCTTCAGCCATGGCCCCGTGCACCAAAGCGTTCCCAAAGCTGGTTATGGGGACGGTGGCGCCGGCGCCGGCAAAATCAATCAGTGGTTCGTAAAGACCCAGGCCATCCAGAATG
Organism: Pelotomaculum terephthalicicum JT; assembly: GCF_022410535.1. GTDB lineage: Bacteria > Bacillota > Desulfotomaculia > Desulfotomaculales > Pelotomaculaceae > Pelotomaculum_D > Pelotomaculum_D terephthalicicum. The sequence continues at coordinate 80,875 of NZ_JAKNBL010000004.1, read as the reverse complement.
GCGCCTGACACCACAAGAATACTCATGGTATGGGCCGGGGTAAACTTCCCGACATCCAGTAGCAATTGCCCTATGACACAAATAAGCCCGCCAACCACAAAAGCCCAAAAATAAGCTTCCACAAAAATCACCTCTAATGGTCGTACTCAATAGAAACAGCGTGAGCGATGCCGGGAATGCTCTCCTTCTGCTGGTAGGACAAGGGAGACAGGAGCGCCCCGGTGGCAACAATTAAAACCTTTTTCAGTTCTCCCTTTTTCATCCTGTTTAATATGTGCCCGTAGGCAACGGTGGCCGAGCAGCCGCAACCGCTGCCCCCGGCCATTACGACAGGTTGATCTTCGCAATAGATAAGTAAGCCGCAGTCTGTAAATATATTGTCTGGAATCTCAAGGCCATGTTTTTTCAACAGATCGCCGGCAATTTTATGTCCCACCCGTCCCAGGTCTCCTGTGGCGATCAGGTCGTAATCCCCGGGAGAAACGCGCAGGTCCCTGAAATGGGCCGTGATGGTGTCTACCGCTGCCGGCGCCATGGCGCTCCCCATATTAAAAGGGTCGGTTACTCCCATATCCACTACTTTGCCGATGGTGGCCGAAGTAACCTGTGGCCCTTCTCCCTCAGAGCCAAGGACGGCAACACCGGCGCCTGTCACAGTCCACTGGGCGGTAGGAGGTTTTTGGGAACCATATTCAGTGGGATACCGGTATTGCTTTTCAGCTGCCGCATTGTGGCTGGAAGTACCACAGAGAACATAATTGGCGGATTGGCTGTCTATTATCAGAGAGCCCAAAGCCAGGCTCTCCATTGAACTGGAACAGGCTCCGTAAAGTCCCAGGTAAGGTATCGCCAAAGTTCTGGCGGCAAAGCTGCTGGAGATAATCTGATTCATCAGGTCTCCGCTGAGAAAGAACTGAAGATCCTGTTTTTGCAAACCGGCCTTTTTAATTGCTGTTTCACATGCCTCTTCCAGCATCTTTTTTTCTGCTTTCTCATAACTATCCTGCCCGAGCCATAAATCGCCGTGCAGGATATCGAAATCCTCAGCCAGGGGCCCTTTGGCCTCAAAGGGTCCTCCAACGGCTGCCGCAGACAAAATGGTGGGCTTGTTGGAAAAGACCCAGGTTTGGTGTCCATGCAGCATGCTAGGAGCCCCCCAACAGTGTCAATGCAGTTTTAATGAGGGCAACCACAAAGGCGGCAAAAACGCCAAAGACGATTACCGAACCTGCCAGCTGAAACATACTTGCCCCAACACCAAGCACAAATCCCTCACTTCGGTGTTCGATAGCCGCCGAAGCAATGGAATTGGCAAACCCGGTTACCGGCACCGCTGTTCCGGCGCCTGCCCATTGGGCGATATGATCATAGACGCCTGAAGCGGTTAGAATAACTGAGAGTAAAATCAACACGGCCGCTGTCGGATCTCCTGCCGTCTTCTCGGTAAAATTAAAATTCCAGAGAAAAAAATCCTGAATAAATTGCCCTAGAAGACAAATTGTACCCCCTGCTAAAAATGCCCTGATTACATTTAGCAGAACCGGTCGTTGAGGCTCCCTGGCTTTAGAAAAGGAATGATACTGCTGTTGTACCGGAGTTAATTTCTTCTTTTTCTTATTGGACAATTTAGAAAGCCTCCTTTACCAGATTAGGGGACATTCCACCGGGGACATTCCTCCAAAGGAGGTGTGGTCCCCATTCCTTAGCTTGAGGCGTGTTTCCTTACCGCTTAAGCAAAGGCTCTAATTCCTGAATTACTTCCGACAATATCTCAGAAGATTTTTCGTACATCTTCTTGGCCTCCGGTTGTTTTGTCCCTAAGGCGTACAATTCACAGTCCGCCTGACATTTTTTCATGGTGGCATAGGCAAGTTCTTTTGTTTTGGGCTTAGGTACCTGAATAGTATCGTCAAACAGGTCAAGATATAATTGTCCTACGGAATCCACTTGGCCGATAAAGACGTTTTCAGGCGCCACTCCCACTTTTTCCAATTCTGTATGCAGCCAGCGCCTGTTTAGTCCCATTGCCGTAAGCGGTTCATCCATGATAATCCCGTCAAGCATAACCGTCTGGGGTACGCTTTCCTGCCCAACGTTTATACCCAGAGTCTTGGCGGTAAGAGGTTGTTTATCTTTCTTAAGAAGGGTACTTACCTCCCCGGTAGGTTCAAGCACGGCGAATTCCACGTCGGCGAAATTAAAAACATTTTTCTTGCGCAGCCGGCTTAACAAATCTTCAGGTGTAAGACGGGCTTCCAATAATTTATCTTCCAGGACTTTACCATGGTTAATAAGGACTGTTTCTTTTCCCTGGACGATATCTCTTACCGTTTTGTATTTTATTGATAAAACGTAAATTAACGCCGGGAATACGGTCCAAACCGCCAGGGCAATAAGACCGTTGGCCAAGTCTTTGATTAGGTTTAAGGAAACGGCGGCAGCCATAACCCCGGTTACAATACCGGTAATAAGATCAAAAAAGGTCAACCGGGAGGTTTGCCTTTTTCCTATGAGACGAACAAGAAGTAAGGTGAGAAAAAATAAACCAATAGAACGGAGCAAAATATTTAACCATTCAGGCATTAGAATTACTCCTTAATAATGTGATTGCTAGAAGCCTTTATATTGCGGCTCTTCAAATTCCAAAACACTGAGTCTTTTTTCCATATCCCTTACAACATGGTTAATTCGTTGCGTATTTCGACGTAGTATAGCCTTCGCTTCCTGGTTTTCCTCGGATGAAGCGAAGGTTTCCAATGTGGCCTGAACGCCCTTAAGGCTGGCCAGGGTTTGCCTGACCTGCGCACTTATTGTCATACTTAATTTACCTCTCTCGCTTTACAATATTCTGTATGTAAAAATGAAATTAAACCCAAAAACCCAGACCGGATCCTCTGATCCGGTCTGGTGTGGGATACCCGCAGCGTTAAAATCCTTTATACTGGGGTTCTTGGTTTTCGATGTCATTAATCCTTGGCTCCAGAGTGTCAATAATGGATTTTGTTTGCTGAGCGGCATTGGTGTAAAGCTGTTTTGCCTGTTGGTTTTGTGTCTGGAGAGCAAAGGATTCCAGACTGGCCTGGGCGCTTTTTAGGCCGGATAATGTCTGCTTTACCTGGGAGCCGACTGTCATTGCGTTTCCTCCTCGTATTTGAGATTTCATTACAAACTTAATGGTTCCCCGCGATAAAAAATATATTCAATTAAGATTTAATTGGCAAACTCAACTTTCTCAAATGAAAGAGTTGGTCTCTTAAATCCTTGGTATATCACGGTAAACATAGTTCAAGGCCTGAACAAGCGGGAGCGAGAAAGAACGTCCCTCCGCTTCTTCGGCGAATAGGGTGTATTAATTCTTTTTTTGGGGAAAAATTATTCAACAAGAACAAAAGATTTGAGGGATCATAGTGGATATGCAAAGAGCACGGCAGATATTGTCTGCTGACGAGACCGTTACCGTACTGCATAATGGTTCACCAATTTGGATCAAAAGTTTAAGTTCGAAAAACAACACAGTAATGGTTTGGCCGATAGAAGACACGGGAGAGGTAAGAGAGGTGCCCGTCGCTGAGTTGGTTGAAGTACAATAGATTTAGGGAAGCTGCGTAAACATGCCGATCCGGATTGCTTTACGTTTATGAGAATATTATTCAAATAAGCATATTTGGGGTGCGCGCGCAATGCTTGCGGAAAGGCATCCTTCATCTCGTATTCCGCGAATATCTGAACCAGGGGCCTGCCGAAAAGCAAGGAACCAAGGAATACAACGGCCAGCACCACATCCAGAATAATCGGAGACGCCAGGCATTTGTGTGGCGCCGTGGAATGATAGCAAAAACTGAAGGCGGCATCATTCCGCCCGGCTGCCGGGCTCATATTTACCTGGCGCGAAATATATGTCATTGCCTCGTGTATAGGCTAACGCACCTAGATCAGTTGCCTTTTGGGAATTGGGATGAACCCTTACTTCTGAAAAGCCCGTATTTAATGCACTTTCCATTTTTGCTTGTATATCTTCAGGCATTCCTGTGTTATTAGTATTTTTTGGAAGCAATGAATTCTCTGCTTGTGGAGTTTTATTTAATGGATCGCTTTTCAACTGTATGTCTTTCTCGTCGTCAACAGCCTTCATCTGGATAGGACCAGATTGAATTCCCCGGGTTGCCGCCATCAAGAGCCCGGCTACCGCCTGATTGCCAATTGAGCGCTGAAGTTGCTGGAGACAGCGAACCGGGGGCAGACATGGCTCGCTGGATAATCACGGCGGGGTGCGCCTGTTGAAACGTATTGCTTGAATTATCGAAGCCTGACACGGGCAGGCGATGTTCCGACGTTGTTTTATTGTTATTATGTAATTGATCTTTTTGACTCATATTCTGTCCCCCCGTCTTTTTAGGTTTAAGTCTATTATACTTCAATAGATATCGATAATTTGTCATAACATGTCGCAATATTAAATTTTAGGATAAAAGGAAATGAGATATTTCTGTTGGACATGGCATACCGCGACATCTGGAAATTCAACCCGGGGAGCATGGAAAGGCTTAAAAGGATCTCTTGAGTTTCCATTTTGTTAGGGCATTGGCGAAGCGCGCGCCCGCCCTGGCGGTGAATATGGCGGTTGACGCCAAAAGGATTGAGGCCGTAATATCCACCGAACTATTTAAGGCATAGGTGAAAGCTCCCGATATTCCGGTGAATACCAGCGATACAAGGCTTGTGCCGTGGGCCTTTAGCTGGCCCATTTTCAGGATGACTGCCATCAGAGGGATCATTATCACCCCACCGCCGAGGCCGACAAGCCCTCCGAAGAATCCCGCCGCCAATCCGGTTAACAAGTTTATCATCTTGCTACCTCAGCAATCAAAGAGTTTAAAACGTGTGGTATATTCCGGCCGTATAGGACAAAAATATAATTTCAGACACGTTTTGCTCAATCTTGCGGTTCAGGGAGTCAGTAAAGATGAAAAAGTATTGTTCCACTTCAGCAGGCATCCAGGCTCCTTCTTCTTTCAATCTGAAATTATAGATATTGAATATAGACTCTGGTTTTTGCTTGCAGGTTTGTATAAGCGAACAAGGTGTATTAATTCCTTTTTGGGGAGGGAATTATTCAATAAAAACCAAAGATTAGGGATGATAATGGATATTCAAAGGGCACGGCAAATATTGCATGCGGACGAGACCATTACTGTGCTACATAATGGTTCACCAATTTGGATCGAAAGTCTAAGTTCGAAAGACAACACGGCAATGGTTAGGCCGATGGATGATAGGGGAGGGGTAAGAGAGATACACTCCTTTACATCGCGCCTTCTAAAATTTGACGACTTACCGCTAATGTTACCTTTCGTGTTTCAGACAATGCTGTCTTGCCATGTCTCTCCAAAGCTTTTACAATATCATCAATTTTGTCAGCGGTAACATTGTAATCGGCCAAATGTGTTTTAATACCCAAGTCTTCAAAAAAATCACGAGTCTTGCTAATTGCTAAATCTACACGGGACGTTTCATCACCATTAGTTATATTCCAGACACGTTCCGCATATTGTAATAATTTCGCATGTTTTTGTTCTTTCTGCACATTCCATACAGATGGCAGCAATATAGCCAGTGTTTTACCATGATCAATCCCAAACATGGCTGTTAATTCATGTCCGATTATGTGAGCGCTCCAGTCTTGTGGAACACCCGCGCCAATCAATCCATTCAGAGCCATGGTCGCGCACCAGGCAAGATTGGCCCTCGCATCGTAATCGGTTGGATTGCCAATGGTCTTTTTCCCAATCTCGATTAGAGTCTGTAGAATCCCTTCCGCCGTACGGTCCTGGAATCTGCCTTCAGCGGGAAATGTAACATACTGTTCAACTGTATGAATAAACGCGTCAACAATTCCATTCGCAACTTGATCTTGAGGCAGTGTGTATGTGAGGGTAGGGTCTAATATTGAAAACCTGGGAAATAGCAACTCATTCATAAGTACGAATTTCCCGTCCTCATAACTTATGACACAACCACTGTTCATCTCCGATCCGGTGGCCGGTAAGGTCACCACTGTACCAAGCGGTATTGCTTTTTTAATCTTTTTATTCGGATTCATACCAAATTTAAGGAGATTTGAAGGTTCTTCCTCGTATGGAGCCGCAACTGCGATGAATTTTGTTCCATCTATAACAGAGCCGCCACCTACCGCAAGTAGAAAATCGATATTGTTATTACGAACAGCCTCCAATGCTTTTATTAATGTTTTATATTTGGGATTTGGCTCTATTCCTTCGAACTCATATACCTCCCGGCCTCCCAAAGAAGCCTTGACCCTGTCAAGTATCCCAAACTTTTTAACGCTGCCGCCGCCATAAGTCACCAATACCTTTGCGTTAGCAGGCACAAGTCTATCAAGCTCTCCAAGCCTGTCTTTACCGAATACAATATGTGTCGGGTTGTAAAAATCAAAATTAAACATAATTAATTCCCCCCCGTTTTTGTTGTTCGTAATACATTACATTAGAATACTACACCTTTAAGCATACTAGAAGTCAATAAATATATTTAAATTTATAAAAAATTTGACCGTCAGCTGTTAAAAGTGTTCCGGCAGGCAATTGGATATGTGGTATGTAAATGACGGCAAGACCTTTTAAGGGTTATTGCATGTCTTTTAAAAGTCTTTTATAATTAACTTAAAAGATTTAGGGGGAAAGAATATGGAGCCCCTTGATTTAACCACTGATATTCAGCCGGTTACCGAATTTCGCGCCAATACCTCTGAAATTCTTGAAAGCTTAAAGAAAAACCGCCGGACGATTATTTTAACGCAGCATGGCAGGCCGGCGGCCGTGCTTGAATCCGTGGAAGAGTATCAGCGAAAACTGGAGGAATTGCGTTTTATGAAAGGGCTTGTGGCAGGGTTGCGGGATATTGAGTCTGGGCAGGTGGTAGACGGAGAAGCTTTTTTAAAAAGCTTAAAAAGCAAAATAATAGATGCTAATGCTAATCATGGAACTGGCACCGCTTATAGTTGCGAGAATCTTTAGGGATATTCAGGAAGTAACCCTAGTCTCATAAATGCTTTTTCCACAATATTATCTGTGATATATTTATGATTAATTTTTTGTATTTTTAGTATAATATCCTCTGCATGTTTAACGGGCAGTCCGCCAGATTCCACTAATATACAAATTAGTTCAATCCCCCAAATCAGCGGTATGCCTTCAGCATCACACTTTTGCCTTAGTAGTTTGTCATTCGTTACACACGTCCGACCATATTCTTTAGCAAGAATTAAACATAAATTGTCTTGAAAAGATAAGAGACCTTTTTTTCTCTGCCGCCAGCATAACCTGCTCAAGTTCAGGCTCTATAAGTATAACTCCAAGTTCAACACAGTCACCCTCGTTAATTTCTTTGATTTCATCTAACACAGGAGTAGCTAAAGATGCTGGCGGGCCATGTCCGTTTTCTGGCGCAGAAAAGCCCCGCCGCCCGCAGAATGAAAAACGATCTTATGGAAACCATCCTTTCCCTGCATCAAATGCCGGAGCGTTTCCCGTTTCTGAACGCTGAATTTATACCGCTCAATAAATATCACAAGATGTTCGCAGAGAAGTGGTATCTCATTCTGTATCAGATTAAGGATCGGACGGTATATGTTGACTATATCGTGGATTGTAGGCAGGATTACGGGTGGTTGGCGCGGTAGATTTCGATAGTATTCAAAATTTAAGCTATCCGTCATGGTCCGGATGCAGGGCAATAACGTAATTAATTCAAATGTGTAACCATGAGAAGGAAAATGTAATTTATTATCGAAATATAAACAAAACATAATAATGTGCCGGTTGACCGCTGTGATTATTACGGCGGTCGTTGTTATTTTTATGCGCTTCGACATAATTAGACAAATTATTCGATCTAATTATTCTCATGGAGGGGCTAATGTTTACTAAAACGCCCAAAACGAACGGCAATAATCATGATATTTCCGGGAAACAACATGATAAAACAAAAACCTCTAAGCATAATACTGAGCAGAGGGGCTTACTCCCTGGCTTTTTAAGCAATCAAGAAAATATACTGCAACTTCAAAGAACAATCGGCAACAGTGCGGTTATTCAACTGCTAAAATTTCATTTGCAGCAACAGCCTGCCGGCCCGCCAATTCAGAGAATGGAATCTGAAGAAGATGAGACAGATATGCTGCCGGATAATGCCATTAGCCAAACTGTGCAGGCGACGGCACAGGCGGCGGAACTGCCGGTAAATGATGAACCTGCGCTGGAAAATGAGTCCGGTGTGATGGGTAGCAGAGCGGAAACAGCGCAAATGAAACGGGGTAAATTAGTTAAGATACCAGATATGCTACCTTGGTTCTGGGGAGAAAATCTTAAAGCATCGTGGGGGGAATATGAAGTTCCCATTCATGAATGCCACACTAGACGTGTGGGGGTAAACCAACTGGTGGGGGGATATTCGGTAATAGATAAAGAAGGAAACTATAAAGAATCAAAAGTTTATGGTCCGTACGATCCCAAAGAAGGAAAAAAGGATGTCGGACATGTAGAACGACAATTCATGTCTGATGCGGAAGGTCCATTGAAAACAGATATGGCTGATGATAAAAAATTCGGGGATGATGTTCTGGCCTTAGTAGAGATTCATCAATGGTTCACACCATGCAGTGGGGGAAAGGGCTGCACAACATTTTTGGATCAAAAGGTGCAAGAGTTAAATGGCGAGTATAATGAAGTCCGCGTTAGTGGACGATTAAGCGCCGAATATCTGTATAGCCAATTATCAGAAACACACCCTAAAAAAGCGAAAAAAGAATTTATAACGGATATTGATGACGATACCGATTATATGGAGCTGGATGATGAGCTTAGCAAGAAAAAGTCGATGATCATGCATAACAATCCGGGGGAATTTGGATAAGAGCGCCTAAAAGCTACATTCATCCGCCCGGTTTCCTGACGGTAAGACCTTTTAAAGATTGTTGCAGATCTTTTAAAGGTCTTTCCAATGATATTCAGCCGGCAACTGAATTCCGCGCCAATACCCCGGAAATTCTTGAAAGCTTAAAGAAAAACCGCCGGACGATTATTTTAACGCAGCAAGAATTTTTATCTTATTGAGTTAGACATACATGCCGCTGAAGCGGCACCATCAGAAAGATGAAAATTATTATTTTCAGGATAGGTAGCACTCTTTCCGGAGATCATCAGCAAATGTTCGCAATGGGCTGGGTACTGGTGGCTAAGCCGAGATGGCATGCTTATTGTTATGGGAGTTTTTTAGGGATATTCTAATGTTGATGATGTCTATAATGGGAAGTTGGAAATCCTCCTTGATATAACAATAGTAAAGCCTTTATACCCAAAGGAGAGGGCGAAAATGGATGATGTACATATATTATCTGACTTGGAACAAAACAGGGATTTGATAAGTGAATCTCAATATTATAAAAATTTTAAGTTTAAAATTGAAAAATTAATGGATTTTCTTGATTCTCTTTCAACTTTGATTTTCGAAAATGGAAAGATAATAACTTGCATATCCGGAACAAAGATGCACATTCTTCAGACAGAGTTAATTGATTCAGCTATTAGAACACTAGTTAGTATAAAATCATGTTGTATTTATGGCAACTTTAGTGATGCAAATGCATTAACAAGAAAATACAGAGATGACTTAATACTGTTTTTATTTATTTTGGGGGTTTTAAATAACCGTCAGTATTTATCCGAAGAACAAATTAGAGAAGCCGTTGGAGATGGCATAGATATAGACAAGTGGATAACGATTATAGAATTAACAATTAATATAGCGGTAAGTGGCAATGCAAAAAATTGTAATGATAGATGTGTTGATGCTTGGTTTGATGACAATGTAAATAACCTTACATGGTCACAAAAACGAAACTTATCCTTCGAAAACTATATGACATATCTTAAGACCAATGCTTCAATAAATGAGATTATTGTGAATTATAACCTGGAAAAGAATTGGGAAAAGATTCGGCAGAAATTAAATGATTATACTCATAATAATGGAAGAACATACACTCGACATAATCTGATCACTATTAATTCTCCGGATGTCAAAAATTGCTTTAAAGAAATAACTTCAAGGCTTGAGTTCATTACTTCTGTTTTCGTTGTATTTCTAATATTAATAGATTCGACTTTTATTGGATCTACTGACTATGTAGATCATCTTGATATGGATGTAGAGCCTCCCGAAGATAGTCAATATTGGATAGCTCCGTTTATCCATGAGTTTATAGATAAATATATTAATACAATTAATCCTGAATTAAAGATGTTCCTTAAACTTAATAACAAATATGGTATGCTAATAGATTAGTATTGTCTGTATCTAATTTTATCAAGATAGATAAGGATGAAGATTTATGAAGAATATTACGGATGTAACAAGAATGGAAATTTTTGATTGCATTAAGAATGGATTTGATATCATTGAAGAAGTAGTTAGATACGATTCTACTTATGAACGTGAATATATTGATGAACAATCAGTACATATTCGAATGACTTTTTGCGGGAAATTGGACGAGCTTAAATTTTTAGATAGAGTTTTTGATTTAAAAAAAACACCATCAACAGATAGAAGATTTAAGAACGCTGAAGGAGATATTTGGCAGCATACTGTAAATAACGATGATTGGCAAGACCCTTTTTGGTTTTTAGATTATAAACCTTTTAATTTGGAAAATGGTGAAGATAAAACGTTATTGAATTTTTTGTGTGAAATGTTTCATCCGGCTGTTAGGGATGAAAAGCAGCCTTGGAAACACTATCTTGAGAAATTTAACGAGCTTTTAAAATTCGATGGATACGAACTATATGTGAAATCCTATATCTCTGGACGAAGTGTCTATGACTGGAAAATTATAAAGTCTTCTCTAAAAGTTGTAGAAAGGCAAATGTCTGAAATTAAAATCAACTTTAATTCAGAATATGTGGATACACAAGTAGATTTAATGTATAGATTAATTGAAACGGCACCCCATTCAGCAATCGGTAAAGCAAAAGAGCTACTTGAAATATGCTGTAAAACAATCTTAGATGAGAAAGGCATTATGTATTCAACCGAACTTGACTTAATTCAACTAATGAAAGTTGCCTGTGAAAGTATTGATTTAAGTCCTAAAAAAGTTCCAGACGGCGTCAAAGGTAAAGATATAGCCGGCAGAATATTAGGTAACTTGGCTAATATCTCTCAGGGAATGTCGGAACTCAGAAATCTCTATGGTGATGGTCACGGTAAGAATAAAAACTTCCAGCCACTGCCACCAAGGTATGCTAATTTAGCAGTTGGAGCATCGGTGACAGCAGTACATTTCATGTGGGATACGTATCAAGAGCGCAAGACAAGAAAAAAGTTATGAGTTAGGCTAACTAGTGGGGTAAGTTTAAAATATTTCGTTGTTATTGAGAAACCATTTTATAGACAATGAATATGAAGGAAAGTTCAAAGCAACCAAATGGCTAAAAGTCATAAGAATACTATTTATTATTTAAACAAAAATGGTGATAAGAGTGAATTTGAAAGAAGAATTTAATGAATAAAACATACTGATTGTTTACTATTCTTATATTTTGAATTATTTATTTTAGTGAAGGAGCGTATGGTTTATGTATTATAGCCTTATTGTTTACGGTGATAGTGAAGCACTAAATGGAGAGCCACTCATTTTGGACATTAGTCGATGTGTTAGAGAATACACAGATCAAGAAGTAAAAGAAAAATATAGTGAATTAACTGAAATAAATATTCGCGAAATAAAACGATTTCCATGCATCTTTGCTTATGAAGACTATTGTGCACAAGACCCTAAGTTTGGTTTGATTAGAGATATTGTTAAGAAAAAAGATAAAGTTAAGATTGAATATGAATTAATCAAACTGGAAAAGTTTATATCGTTCAAAGAATTAAAAGAAATGGCTTTTGAACTCGATATTGGGTCATGGGAGATGAATAGGACACATTGGGCCATAAAGAATGTTAATCTTGCCAAGGAGCTTTTATCGAGGGAAATAAAACTACCATATTGGGTGCAAATGGATACCAAAGCTGTGGATATAACAAAACACTATTTTGATGTTGCCCTATCTTTTCCAGGTGAAGTTAGAATTTTTGTAGAATCAATAGTAGCTGAAATTGAAGCTATAATCGGACCTAATTCATATTTTTATGATAATAACTATTTGGCTCAATTGGCACGGCCAAATTTAGATTTATTATTACAAGATATTTATGGGAAAAGGTCAAAACTTCTCGTTTTATTTATAGGGGAAAAATATCAACTGAAGGACTGGTGTGGAATTGAGTTTCGGGCAATAAAAGAAATTCTTAATAAGCGAGAAGATAAACGTATTATGTTAATTAAGATGGATGACGGACAGGTTGATGGAATAAAAAGCTATGATGGATATATAGATGGTAGAATATATGATGCGAAAACAATAGCAAGAGGTATTAAAGAGCGTATAGATATATTAAGTGAAAAATAGGTTAGATATTATTGGACAATTAAATACCATATGGAGTACTATTTATAACAGTAATATTTTCTACCAACCCAACAGCAAGGGAAAGGTCGTTTGCTATACCTAATAATATGTTTTGGTAAGATATCAAAAGCATATTATACAATTTAGCCAGGGAAGTACAACTACATTGGATTAGGCTAATAATTGAAAGTTCACGATTACGGAAGAGCTAATAGTGGGAAGTTTTTGCTGTACCATTATTTTTCTATAATGCAAATCCCAACCCAGGTTAGATTACGTACTTTTTGCGTTAATAATGATTAGGTAAAAGTCCAGCGGTTAAATAAAATGATACCATTGTTAATTTTGGGGAATCTATTACTGCCCTATCTTCATCAACAAAAAATAGTAATATAATTACAGCGGAAATAAATAATTTACAATGAGGCGGCTTTGGATTATATTGGTCCGTAAGAATATTACAGCAAACTTTTGTGGGTGGGAATTTGAAAACGAAATTAAAGTCGTTAGTATCAATCCAAATGGGCTATTCATTCAGGCCTCGGATGGAGGCGGTGGGTACAGAGCCTTTGCTGTGATCCAGATGAAAGATCTGACAGTTGAAAACCGTGTGGATTGCACTGGCTTGCTGCGCGTTGAAATGGAAAAGCTCAAGGACCATCATCTGGTTAAACCCGGTGATCTTTTTTTTCGTTTTCTCGGGCAAGTAACATCGTCCGCCATACTAACCGATGATCCTGGGAAGGCGGTTGTTGCAGCGCCTCTTCTCCGAATTCGGGTAAAGAGTGATTTTGTTATATTTCATCGACATTAATGAGACTGGCAAAAGGAGACTGAAGCAGATGGAAGCCGTTAAAATCGATCAGAAGGACATTAACAACGCCGCGTGGGCGGCCTGCGACACTTTCCGTGGCGTTGTCGATCCCGCGCAGTACAAGGATTACATACTGGTAACGCTGTTTTTGAAATATATCTCGGATATATGGAAAGATCATTACGAAGAGTATCGCAAGCAGTATGGCGATGATGACATTCGTATCCGTAGAAAGCTGGAGCGTGAGCGCTTTGTTTTGCCGAAAGGCGCAAGCTTCTATGACCTCTATGAACAGCGCAACGAGGCCAATATCGGCGAGTTGATTAACGAGGCTCTTGATGCGGTTGAAGAGGCCAATAAGGCTAAGCTTGAAGGCGTGTTTCGCAATATCGACTTCAACAGCGAGGCAAACCTCGGCAAAACGAAGGACCGCAACCGCCGCCTCAAGATGCTGCTGGAGGATTTCCACAAGCCGCAGCTTGATATGAGGCCCAGCCGGGTTTCCGAGGATGTCATCGGCAATACGTATATCTACTTAATTGAACGCTTTGCGTCTGATTCCGGCAAAAAGGCCGGCGAGTTTTATACTCCTCATAAAGTGTCGGATTTGGTGGCCAAGCTGGCCGGTCCCAAACCCGGAGACCGCATTTGCGACCCCGCCTGCGGTTCCGGCGGCCTTTTAATTGAAGCGGCCCGTGAAGTGAATGATCGAAACTTCGCTCTCTTCGGCATGGAGGTGAACGGAAGCACCTGGGCGCTGGCCCGAATGAACATGTTCCTGCATGGGGCGGACGGCGCCCGCATCGAGTGGTGCAATACGCTCACCGGCCCGGCGCTGGTGGAAAATGACCGGCTGATGAAATTCAACATTGTAATCGCCAACCCGCCGTTCTCGCTGGACAAATGGGGCGCCGACGAAGCGGAAAACGACCGTTTCAATCGTTTCTGGCGCGGGGTGCCGCCCAAGAGCAAAGGAGACTGGGCCTTTATCAGCCACATGGTGGAGGCGGCGCTGAAGAATGAAGGCCGCGTGGCTGTGGTAGTGCCGCACGGCGTTCTCTTCCGCGGGGCTGCCGAAGGCCGTATCCGGCGGAGCATGATTGAAGAAAATCTGCTGGACGCCGTTGTCGGACTGCCGGGGAATCTTTTCCCGACCACCAGTATACCAGTGGCTATTCTGATTTTTGACCGCAGCCGGGAAAAAGGCGGGATAAATGAAAACCGTAAAGATGTGCTTTTTATTGACGCCAGCCAAGATTACCTGCCGGGTAAAAACCAGAACACCCTCTCGGATGAACATATCCAAAAGATCGTGGATGTCTATAAAACACGGGAGAATGTGGATAAATATGCTTACGTGGCTACCTTTGAGGAAATAAAAGAGAACGATTTCAACCTCAATATTCCCCGCTATGTTGACACTTTTGAGGAAGAAGAGGAAATTGACATTGATGCCGTGCAACGAGAGATTGAACAGTTGGAACATGAATTAGCTGGTGTGCGGGCCAAGATGACTAAAATAATTAAGGGGATAAGAGTATGACAGTCCATTTACAAAAACTCGGTAATTTGATTTTAGATGGCTTTCAGAATGGTCTTTATGCCCCATTAGAAAAGTATGGTACGGGAATATTTATAATAAGAATCAACGATTATGATAATGAAGGCCGGATAAATACGAAGAATTTATTGAGAGTTGATATAGATGATAGTGAAGTGGAAAGATTTTCTTTGAAAGAGAATGATATATTAATTAATAGAGTTAATAGTCTTACCCATTTGGGTAAAAGTTGCTTGATTAGAAATGTATGTAAGCCAATCGTTTATGAATCAAACATGATGCGACTTAGGATACCGCCAGAATCTTCTGTAATACCTGAATATGTGGCACACTTTCTACAAACTCCAAGAGCACGAAACTATTTCAGAATAGTAGCAAAGCCAGCCGTCGCGCAGGCAAGTATTAATCAGGAAGACGTTAAATCTCTAAGTATTCCTCTATTTGAAAAAGAAGTACAAATTGAAATTGCCGAGATATTATCTTGCTTTGATATTGCAATTGTAAAGACTGAGCGGCTTATTGAGGTAAAGGAAAAGCGGTACAGTTGGTTGTTAAATAATCTTATTTTCAGTTATATTAATAAACGTGGCCAAATACGAGATTTCACATCAGAGATATCGAAGCGTAATCGTGACGGATCATGTAACCTCGTACTTAGCGTCACCAACCACAGCGGATTTGTACTCCCTGAAGAACAGTTTGAGCGTCGAGTTGCCAGTAGCGATTTGAGTAATTACAAAATGGTTTTAAATGGACAGTTTGCCTACAACCCATCCCGAATCAATGTCGGATCAATTGCCCGTCTGGACAGTTGGGAGCGAGGAGTGCTCAGTCCGATGTATGTTGTGTTCAAACTCAATGAAAAAATAGTCAACTCTGACTTTTTCCTGCACTGGTTATCTTCCCATGAAGCCAAAGAACGCATACGTAAAAGCGCCCAGGGCAGCGTACGAGAAACTGTCAGCTTTACTGACTTTGGAGCTATCCCTTTTTCTATCCCTCCCCTTGAACAGCAGCAGAAAATAGCGGATGTCTTAAACACTGCACAGCAGGAAATCAATATTCTAAAAAAACTGGCGGACTCCTACCGCAAGCAGAAACGCGGCTTGATGCAGAAACTGTTGACCGGTCAGTGGCGGGTAAAAACCGGTGAAGGTATCGAATCATGAGCGGTGATACTTTAGTTTAGTAATATTGAGTATCGATAGCGGTAGTATTCGCGGCGTATTCCGCATTTAGAGGACAGGCTGTCGGGATATAAGATCCTGATTTGCGGAGGTGAGCAAGTGAACGGATTTCAAAATAATGAAAAATACCTTTCCCAGATCCCGGCGCTTCAGTTTTTGATGAATCTGGGGTTTGAATATCTAACCCCCGCACAGGCTTTGAAAGAGCGCCAGGGCAGATACGGCAATGTGCTGCTGGAGGGCGTTCTGCGTGACCAACTCAAGCGGATCAACCGTATCAGCTACAAAGGGCGCAAATATCTATTCAGCGAGGAGAACATTCAATCGGCCATCCAGAAATTAAAGAACGTCAAATATGACGGCCTGCTGAAGACTAATGAGGCAATATACGATCTGATCACCTTGGGCACGGCTCTGGAACAGACTATTGAAGGTGATTCAAAAAGCTTTAATTTGAAGTACGTCGACTGGCGCAACTGGGAGAACAACAAGTTTCACGCAACTGCGGAGTTCAGAGCGGAGCGTTCCCGCAGCACGGAAACTGTGCGGCCGGATATCGTTCTCTTTGTCAATGGTATTCCACTTGCCGTAATTGAGTGTAAATCGCCCAATATCGAAATTGAACAGGCCGTCTCCCAGTCCGTCCGTAATCAGAGCGACGAATACATCCCCAAGTTATTTATCTACACGCAGCTGGTAATGGGGATCAATAAAAATGCCGCGCAATACGCCACTGCCGGAACACCTGCTAAATTCTGGAGCGTGTGGAAAGAGCAGCGCGATAAAGAGGCGGACGTTGTTGGAGTGGTCAATTCCGCCCTTTCAGACAAGCGAAAAAGGCAGCTTTTTAGCGGCGAATTCGCTGTTGCGCGCCCATTCTTCGATTCCCTGGAGGCTGAAGGCGAACGTCTGGTTACGGAGCAGGACAAGGCGCTCTACAGCTTATGCCGACCGGAGCGCCTGTTGGAGCTGGCCTTCAAATTTACTGTTTTTGACGGCGGAATCAAAAAGATTGCCCGTTATCAGCAATTTTTCGTCATTAAGTCCACCCTGGAACGTGTCAAGCAGCCGGACGGCCAGGGCAGGCGCAAAGGCGGAATAATATGGCATACTCAGGGCTCCGGCAAATCGTTGACCATGGTAATGCTGACGAGAAATCTTGCCCTGGATCCGGATATCGCCAACCCGCGAATCGTGTTGGTGACTGACCGTGACGACTTGGATAAACAGTTGGGGAACACCTTTGCCGCCTGCGGCCTTGAGCCGCATCGGGCAACATCGGGAAGGAATCTGCTGGATTTGGTTTCGGAACGCAAAGCGGGTATTATCACGACCTTGATTCACAAGTTCGACAAAGCTATGAATATCAAAAAGTATCAGGACGAGTCTGCCGACATTTTTATGCTGATTGACGAAAGTCACCGTACCAACTTCGGCTCATTCTCGGCACGCATGCGTCAGATGTTTCCGAATGCCTGTTACCTAGGCTTTACGGGCACGCCTTTGATGAAGAAGGAAAAGAACAACTTCGCGAAATTCGGCGGTTTAGTCGAACCGCACTATTCCATAAACCAGGCGGTGCAGGACGGGGCGGTTGTTCCTTTATTATATGAAGGCCGTCATGTGGAGATGGAACAGAACAAAGCCGCTATTGACCTATGGTTTGACCGGCATACGCAAGGGCTGACCAAAGAGCAGAAGGCGGATCTGAAAAAGAAATATGCCCGGGCCGAGATGCTGAACAAGGCGGATCAGGTCGTTTACATGCGTGCTTTTGACATTAGTGAACACTTCCGTTCTAACTGGCAGGGAACGGGATTTAAGGCCCAACTGGTCGGGCCGAATAAGGCTGCCGCGTTGAGGTATCACCAGTATCTTAATGAAATTGGTTTTGTGTCGTCCGATGTGGTCATTTCCCCGCCGGATACCCGTGAAGGCTATGAGGAGACAGACGACGAGCCGGCGGACGAGGTGGTCAAGTTCTGGCAGAAGATGATGAAACGCTACGGCAGCGAAGAGGAATACACCAAGCAAATTATCAATCAATTCAAGCATGGGACGGAGCCGGAAATCCTGATAGTGGTCGACAAGTTGTTAACCGGATTTGACGCTCCGCGCAACGCGGTTATTTACTTATGCCGCATTTTACGCGAACACGCACTGCTGCAGGCCATAGCCAGAGTGAACCGCCTTTATGAAGGCAAAGAGTTTGGTTACATCGTGGACTATGCGAGTATCCTGGGCGAACTGGATAAAGCCCTCACCATGTATGGCGCGCTTGAAGAATTCGACGAGAATGATTTGGCCGGCACCCTGACCTCGGTTAACGCGGAGGTGGAGAAGCTTCCTCAACGATACTCCGATCTCTGGGATCTTTTCAAGGAAGTCAAAAACAGTTATGATGAGGAAGATTACGAGGTTCTCCTTGCCGATGCTGCCGTCAGAGAGGATTTCTACCAGCGGCTGGCGGAGTACGGCAAAACATTGGGGATCGCCTTGTCTGCCGAGTCTTTCATTATGAATACCGATGAGGCGAAACTGCGCCGGTACAAGGCTGACTTGAAGCGGTTTCAAAATCTTAAAGCAGCCGTAAAGCTCCGTTACGCTGAGACTATCGACTACCGGGATTATGAGCCCAAGATTAAAAAATTGCTTGACACGCACATTCAGGCTAATGAAGTCATTCAATTGAATGAGCCGGTGAACATTTTTGACGACAAAATGTTCAATCAGGTGAAGGAAGAGCAGGGCATATATATAGCATGCAAAACAACGGCGGCCAAAGCGGATGCCATCGCACACGCGACCAAGCGGGTTATTACCGAAAAGATGGGTGAAGACCCGGCATTTTATGAAAAGTTTTCAAAGCTGATTCAGCAGGCCATTGAGGATTTCCGGGCAAAACGTATTTCCGATCTGGAATACCTGAGAAAGGTTTCCGATATGCGGAATAAAATTGTTAATAGACGTCATGATGATATTCCCGCCAAACTGGCCGGGAACGAAGACGCCATGGCCTACTACGGCGTGCTCAAGCCGTTTTTTGAGCAACATTGTCTTGAAGACAGTAAATGCGGGGACATAACTGCTGATGTGGCTTTGGCTGTTCAGGAAATATTGAGCCGTCATTGGAAGGTTCAGTTCTGGGACGATGATGATGCCCGGAAGCAGGCTATTAACGATATCGACGACTATTTATATGATGAGGTCAAAGGGAATATGGGTATCGCGATCAGCCTTGACCAGATGGACGGGATTATTGAGCGAACAATGCTGGTGGCCAGGCACAGGAGCCTGAAATGAGTTTAAATAGCGGCATATTAACTTATGGCAAAGAGAATATTAGTTACCGCGTTTTCTATGTCGGCAGAAAAACCCTGGAAATTGCGGTCCATCCGGATGGCAGCGTAGTGATAAAAGCGCCGCTCGGATCGGAATACGAAGAAGTGCGGAAGATAGTTGCTAAACGCGCCCGCTGGATTAAGAGGCAACTGGATTATTTTGCGCAGTTTAATCCGAGAACGCCTCAAAGACAATATATCGGCGGGGAGACGCACCTGTATCTGGGCAGGCAATACCGGCTGAAGATAGTCACCGGTGATAAGGATGAGATAAAGCTAACTAGGGGCTATTTCCGTGTTACCGTCAAAGAGAATCCCGCCTATGAAAAGGTTGAAAAGCTGCTTGAAGACTGGTACTTGGAAAAGGCCGCGGAAAAATTCGGTGAGAGCTTCGAGCGTTGCTGGCCTCATTTTGGAAAGCACTTATTAGCTAAGCCAAGAATGCGGATCCGGCGGATGAAAAAGCGCTGGGGGAGCTTGTCCAAGAGCGGGACGCTCACGTTGAACGCTGATTTGATACGTGCGCCCAAGGAATGCATTGATTATGTCGTTACTCATGAATTGTGTCACTTGCGATACCACGACCATAGCCCGGCTTTTTTTCAGTTACTGGAAAAGATAATGCCCGACTGGGAAAAGCGAAAGCATAAAATGGAACTGGCTTTGGTATAAGTCACTTATTATTTGGCCCAAGCAAACGAAGTGATAAAAGATCGCTACGAGGCGTTAAAAGCTTTCTTATTAGCTCTTGGCGATGATGTCCAAATAAAGGAACTCAAGAATTATATTGCTTTCAAACGCATTAGGAACTTTGCCTGCATTGAATTTAGCCCTCAAGCTGGTAAGATATATGCTTATATCAAGGTTAATCCAGGTTCTGTTAATATAATAGAAGGATTTACCCGTGATGTTAGAAATATCGGGCACTGGGGAACAGGGGATTTAGAAATTACCATTATATCTGATGATGACATCGAACGTGCCAAACCTTTATTGGCAAGGAGTTATGAAATTAACTAATATTTGTCCGTGAAAATTACAAATTTTTTATTCACTTTTATAAAAATTTTATGAATTATTTAAAGCCTTTTTAAAGAGTTTTTCTACAATGACCTCATTAAAACAAGGAGGTCATTGTTATGAGCAAAATCAAGCTTTTGTATGATGTAATCATGACCATGAAAGACAAGGAGTCTTGCAGCGGGAATCTCAAAGTAGTGTGCAGCAAGGACCAGGTCAAAATATTCGGCTTGGATAAAGAATTTGAGAAAAACATGGCGGATGGCAGGACGAAGGCAAAGATTAATCTGGAAGTGGATTGTGAAGGAAAGAAAGTGAAGCATGAAAGCAGCACCGAATTTGACGGGTGTTGTTCTCCTGGTAGCGGTCACCATGGTTTAATGAGACACATGATTGCTCATTTTCACGGCCGCCATTCTGACCAGGGTGGCTTGGAAGCCTGGGGCGACACTAAGACGTGCTGCGGGTTCAAGGGGAAGCTGTCCAAGCTGGCGTGTATGCTGAGTGTTTTAAACAGCTTGTATTTATTGTTTAAAATGGCGGATATAAAGGGAATTGTGCTTTTTATCGCGGCGCTGCTGATCGTTAGGGAGGTAATGCAGGTATTGTTTCTCCTGCGCCTGCAAAAGAGAGTCTTTAAGCCGATTGAGGATCTAAAAAACGGGGTGGAGGAGATTGCGCGGGGCAATTATGACGTCAGGGTAGAATGCAACATGCGGAATGAAATCGGCCTGCTGGTTGCTTCTTTCAACGAAATGGCGCGCAAACTGGGAGAAAGCGAGAGAATCAAGTCTGAATACGAGGAGAACAGAAAGACGCTGGTCGTCAACATATCTCATGACC
This sequence comes from Pelotomaculum terephthalicicum JT, assembly GCF_022410535.1. Lineage (GTDB taxonomy): Bacteria > Bacillota > Desulfotomaculia > Desulfotomaculales > Pelotomaculaceae > Pelotomaculum_D > Pelotomaculum_D terephthalicicum. Next base: position 59,576 of record NZ_JAKNBL010000004.1, on the reverse strand, counting down.
TGAAGACGCCCATTACCTCCCTGCAGGGTTATGTCGAGGCCATCCTACGGAGACGTGCCGCCGGAAAACAAGGATAAATACTTGCAGATAATCCACCGGAATATTATTTATGTAAACAGACTGATAGATGACCTTTTCCTGTTTTCCAAGTTGGATATGCAGAAGTTGAATTTTCAGTTTGCCAGTGTGCCAATCGGGGCTTTTATGGCTGACCTGACGGAAGAATTCAGGCTTGAGCTTGAGGAAAGACAGGTGCGGCTTGAATACACTGACATGACGGAGAAGGATTTGCCGGTTCGCCTGGACGGCAAGAGAATGCATCAGGCCATCAGGAACATCATCAGCAATGCTTTGAAATACGGGCCGGAAGAGAGTCTGGTTATTAGAGCCGTATTATCGATACAGGGTGACTCCGCCTGTATTGAACTAAGCGACAACGGGCCGGGAATCCCCGCTGATAAACTCCCTCATATTTTCGAGAGGTTTTACCGGATCGATAATGAGCGCACCAAGGATCTAGCGAGCACCGGGCTCGGGCTGGCTATTGCCAGGGAACTGGTGGAAGTCCACAGGGGAAAAATTACGGCTGCAAGCGAGGAAGGCAAGGGCACATGTTTTACAATCACGCTTCCGCTCGCCGGTTGAGCTGGGAAGGTGGCCGCGATGAAACACATTTTGATCATTGAGGATGATCTTAATATTGCCGAGTTGGAAAGGGACTATCTCCAGTTGAACGGGTTCAAGGCCGACATCGTCCAGGATGGAGCCCGGGGGCTGAAAAGGGCGCTTACCGGCAACTATGATCTTGTCATTGTGGATCTGATGCTGCCCGGCAAGGACGGATATGAGATAATTAAAGAGGTCCGGGAAAGACTGGATGTTCCGGTGGTGGTTGTTTCAGCCAAGGGCGAAGATATCAGCAAAATCAGGGGGTTGGAGTACGGAGCCGACGATTATATGACAGAACCGTTCAGCCCCGGTGAACTGGTGGCCAGGATCAAGTCCCATATCAAAAGGTATGAGCGGCTCAAGGGCAACGTTATATCCACCGAAGTGATCACCCACGGGGGGCTGGAAATCAATACGGCATCCCACCAGGTATCTGTCAACGGCAGGGAAGTGCAAATGACTGCGAAGGAATACGAGCTTCTGCTGTTTCTCGCTTCTCATCCGAACATGGTGTTTTCAAAAGAGCATCTTCTGACAGCCATCTGGGGGGACGACAACTATGGGGATACGGCAACAGTAGCAGTGCATATTCAAAAAATAAGAAAAAAGATTGAAAAAGACCCGTCGAACCCGGAATTCATCGAAACGCTGCGGGGAACCGGATACAGGCTGACGAGCGCTTGCCGGGACCTCTAATGCGGGAAGGACGGTAATTAGGCTGCATTTTTTGAGGAGTAATACATGAAAGTACAATTTGCAATTTTTATCGGTGTTTTCATTGCGATTTTTGGGGCGGTTAATTATTATATCGGACTGCGCGGATGGCAGGCTTTCGGCAGGTTGATTCCTTACGGCTACGGGAAAATATACTGGCTCTTATTCTTCTTGCTGGCTTTTTCATATCTCGCGGGCAGATTAGGCGAAAAGTATTTGCCCGCCGCAGTCTGCGACGGCTTTACTATAGTCGGCTCATACTGGCTGGCCGCTATGAATTACTTGTTTTTCACTTTGATTGTTATCGATCTGATCCGTCTGGCTGATCGTTGGCTCGGTTTTTTGCCGGAAGGCCTGAAACATCATCCGGCGGCTGCCGGGCTGGCTGTTTCTTTACTGGTAGCAGGTATTATTATTTACGGAGCATGGAATTCCAGAAACCCGCAGCTTCGTCATTATGAAATTGACATTGCGAAGCCGGCGGGGAGTTTGAGCCAGTTGCATGTGGTTATGGTATCCGATATTCACCTGGGGAAAATTGTTAATAACGGCAGGCTCATGAACCTGGTAAACAGGATCAATAGCCAGAATCCGGATCTGGTTTTGCTTCCGGGAGATATCATCGACGAAAATATCGGTCCTTTTGTCGAGCAAAAGATGCCTGACGTATTGCGCATGCTAAAACCAAAGTATGGCACATATGCTGTGTTTGGCAATCACGAATATATCGGGGGACATGCGGAAGAAGCGTTTCACCATTTGCAAGAAGCCGGGATAACAGTGCTGCGCGATGATTATGTGAAGGTGGACGAGAGCTTTTATATCGTGGGCCGGGACGAAAGTGCCGGGGGACGCTACAATGGTAAGGGCCGCCAGGAGTTATCCGTGGTGATGGAAGGAGTGGATCACTCCTTGCCGGTAATTTTAATGGACCACCAGCCGTCCCATTTAGAGGAAGGGCAGGAGCAGGGCGTGGATTTGCAGCTCTCGGGACATACCCACCACGGGCAGCTGTTTCCGTATAATCTAATCACCCAAAGAATATTCGAACAGGACTGGGGGTACCTGCGTAAGGGAGATTTCCAGATTATTGTTTCGTGCGGCTTTGGCACCTGGGGTCCGCCGATTCGAATAGGCAGCACGCCGGAGATAGTGGATACCACCATTCACTTTCAACCTTGATTGTCAACCCTTGCCTCACAAATTCCACAACCAGTGGCGCGACTTGCGCAGACACGTTGATGTTTAAAATCCTCCCTTTGAGCAGGCAGCACTTGCAGAATTCATGCGAACGCGAAAACTGACAGACATGTGTGCCAGTATGCGCAAGCTATATAGTGGATGCCAAAAGGACCGAGGATATAGAATATCCTGTTACTAGTTGAAAAGGTATAAACTAATTATTGTGGAAGTACTTTGATTCAATTCATGGATTAAAGAGTTTTTGAATCAAAGCATTAAGTGATTGTGTAAATGATATGAAACAGTCACCGTACTATTTTGTTGAGTTTGCTACCTTATGTAAACATGTTTCCTTTATTTTATATTGACTTTAATTTAAATACGGCTATAATATTTATTGTTAAAAGGGAGTAGTTAGTATTTGCATAGCCGTCATCACGGTTGACTGATCGCCCGGTTCTGCATCCGCAAGGTAACGAGACTTTTAACATAATTCTTATATTGAGAGTTATGTTAAAGGTCTTTTTCTTTTATGATTATTAAATCTGATATGAATATGAGGTGGACAGCTTATGCAAAACCTGCACAACAAAACCGCTGACCAGGTGCTTGCCCTCCTGAATGCGGACATTAACGGGTTAAATGACAGGGATGTCAATAGAATACGGTCTGAATACGGCTATAACGAGTTGAAGGAAACCAAAAAGAAAAGCGTATTCAGCGTGTTTTTCAGCCAGTTCACCGACTTTCTGGTGATAATCCTGCTGGTTGCCGCTCTGGTGTCAATTTTTCTGAGGGATTATGAAAGCGCTGTGGTAATCATCGCGGTCACCATTTTAAACGCTTTTCTGGGCACAGTGCAACATGTGAAGGCGGAAAGATCCCTGGAAAGCTTGAAGGCGCTGGCATCTCCGCTGGCCCGGGTATTGCGCAACGGCTACAAAGTGGAAATACCGTCGCGTGAAGTAGTCGTCGGCGATATTATGTACCTGGAAGCCGGAGACTATGTCAGCGCTGACTGCAGGATTATTGAGAATCACAGCCTGCAGGCAAATGAAAGCTCATTGACCGGTGAATCCGTAAGCGTCGCCAAGTCCGATGAAAAAATTGACGCAGTGGAGGTGCCGGTTGCCGATAGAAAGAATATGGCCTTTACCGGCAGTCTGATCACCTATGGCCGTGCCGTGGCGGTGGTCACCGCCACGGGGATGCATACTGAACTGGGTAAAATCGCGTCTCTGCTGGAAACTGCCAAAGAGAAGCTAACCCCGCTGCAGGTAAGTCTGGACGCCTTTGGCAAGAAACTGGCCTTTGTCATCATCGGGCTTTGTGCCATTATTTTTGTTATAAATGTGGTCAGGGACTATGGCTTGGGCGAGTCCTTTATGTTCGCGGTGGCGCTTGCGGTGGCGGCGATTCCTGAGGCCTTGAGCTCTATTGTAACCATTGTACTGGCTATCGGCACACAAAAAATGGCCAAGGAAAACGCCATCATCAGAAAGCTTCAGGCAGTGGAAAGCCTGGGCAGCGTCTCGGTAATCTGCTCGGATAAAACAGGCACTTTAACCCAGAATAAAATGGTTGTATCAAAAATTCATGTGGCCGGCAACACAGTATCCGCAAAAGAACTGGACCTAAACCACCCCTTAACCCGCGACCTGGTTGAAATGAGCGTACTCTGCAATGACGCAGTGACTCAAAACGGCCAGTCTATTGGCGACCCCACCGAAGTGGCCTTGAACGATATGGCCGCGCGATATGACCTTGCTGAGGCCGCTATAAGATCTGCCTCCCCCCGTATTGCGGAACTGCCGTTTGACTCCGACCGTAAGATGATGAGCACCCTGCATGAAAGAAAAGGCCGCCTTTTTATGATTACCAAGGGCGCCTTTGATGTAATCATAAAAAGAAGCAAGAGTATCGCCGCCCCTGCCGGTGCGCGCACCGCCACCAGGCAAGACCTGGACGGCATGGAGCAGGTTAACCTGAACCTTTCCCGAGAAGGGCTGCGTATTCTGGCCATTGCTTATAAGGTTATCGAGGACCGCCGGGAATTAATGCTGTCAGATGAAGACGGTCTTACCCTCCTGGGTCTGGTGGCCATGATTGACCCGCCGCGTGAAGAGTCCGCGAAAGCGGTCATGGATTGTGTCAAAGCCGGCATAAAGCCCGTTATGATTACCGGCGACCACAAGATCACCGCCTCGGCCATTGCCAGGGAAATCGGCATATTAAAAGATGAAAAAGAGGCCATGGAAGGCTACGAATTGGACAAGCTTACCGACGAACAGCTCAGTTCCGCCATAAACAACATTTCAGTTTATGCCCGCGTATCACCGGAACATAAAATAAGGATTGTCAAGGCCTGGCAGGAAAAAGGCCTTGTAGTGGCCATGACTGGCGACGGGGTTAACGACGCGCCCGCGCTCAAGCAGGCCAACATCGGCATAGCCATGGGAAAAGTAGGTACCGAGGTGGCCAAGGAAGCGTCTGATATGGTGCTGACGGACGACAACTTCGCTACTATTGTCAAAGCGGTTTCCAACGGCAGGAGCATTTATACCAATATTAAAAACTCCATTAAGTTCCTCCTGTCGGGGAATATGGCCGGTATACTGGCCGTTTTATATACTTCGGTGGCGCACCTGCCCCTGCCGTTTACGGCTGTGCATCTCCTTTTTATTAATTTGCTTACCGATTCCATGCCAGCTATTGCGCTGGGTCTGGAGCCGCACAATAAAGACACCATGAGCGAAAAACCCAGGAACATCAATGAGCCGATTCTGACCAAAAACTTTCTTGCGAAAATATTTCTGGAGGGTGCCGTAATTGCCGCCAGCACGATTGCCGCTTTTTATTACGGCCTGTATAAAGAAGGTGTCGGACTTGGCAGCACCATGGCCTTTTCCACCTTGTCTCTGGCCCGGCTATTTCACGGCTTAAACTGCCGTTCCAGGCTGCCGCTTTATAAAATAGGAATATTTACAAACAAATACCAGTGGGCTGCCCTGTTTATTGGCGCGGCCTTACTTACAACCGCACTCATAGTTCCAGCCTTTCAGGGCATATTTGACGTATATCCCGCAATAAAAAACGAATTGCACCTGGTGGCTGGCTTTGCCCTGATCCCGCTGGTGGTAATCCAGCTTTATAAAACAACAGCAGCAGCTCTGAATAAAAGGCGATTTGCGAAGTTGTTGTCTAACGAACAAAACTGAGGGTGCAGCGATCGATATAAAGTATAGAGTTAAAAATGGATAGGGAGGAAGGTATGCTGTAAATATTTTTCCATTATAATAATTCTTAGTTTAAATTTTGCCCTTTTCTCTGGCAATGCGGGTAAATAGCTCCATTTTATTCTTCGGGGGAACGTGCAAAACCGGCCTGCGGGACATGGTCAGCGCGCCGTTCGGACAGGCGGAGGCGCAAACGCCGCATCCAATACAGGTTTCCTTATTAATCTCCGGCACTTCAACCCCGCTTCCGTCATCGCGCATGGTAATGACTTTAATCTGGCAGCTATCGGCGCAGGTACCGCACGCGGAACAACCATCCTGGTCTAGAGCCGGGATGAAATTACTGGGGTGCGCGAACAATTTTCCATGCTTCCTGGTGGGACGCAGGGCCTCGCAGCAGCAGCCGCAGCAGTGGCAGAGGTAAGCCGGCTGGTTAAGCACATTATCTCCTAGATGGACCAGCCCCAGTTTTTCTGTTTGGTCCAGCACCTGCAGCAGTTCGTCCACAGCGGCCGGTCTGGCCATACCCCGGCTTACAAGCCAGTCTGCAGTGTCACCCAGGGTGGTACACGTTTCCATAGGCGCGCCGGCGTCACAAGTCCTGCCCAGGTGGCTTGCCTTGTGACGGCACGCACATAAGGACAGCGCCCCCCTGCCGGACTGGCGGATGATTTCAGAAGCCTTCTCGTAGCTTAAAACCTCTGTTTCCACTATAGCCGGGATCAGGCTTTCATATACCAGCGCCTTCATCAACTTGGTAGCGGTGCCGGTGAACTCTTCCCCAACTTCAGGCCTGCGAAAATATCTTTCGAATAGTTCTGCCAGTTCCCTCATGTTTTTTATCTCGTCTCTCACCCGCATGAAGGTAAACTCAAAAAAGCCTACCACCATCGGGGTCAGCATATAGTAGGTACCTTTCTTCGCGGGCAGCTCCTGCACAAGCCCCTTGTCGGACATACTGTCCAGTGTTTCTTTTAACGTTTCTTCTTTTATTCCGGTGATAGCGGCAATCTTATTCAACCTTATAGGAACCATGGGAAATTTACTGCCCACCATGGCCTCGCCCTCGGTATAGAGGCGGTGGAGAATTTCCATCAGAACCTCGTTTACGGGCGCTCCCACCGGATTCTTATGCAATCGTTCAGCCAGCGCCATGTAAACCTCTTCTTTGTCATTTGCGATATGTCCCATCGGAATTCCCCTTAGAAAAATTAATCAGCAATTCTCTCTCTATGCTTCAACTCATACATGGATTTTTTGAATAATATCATAAATTCCATGAATTCACAATTTTTTCACGCCGGTTTATAAAATCCAAAGAAGATCGAGCTGACTATACTAAAAGAGTTTTCAGCTTTGTTGCCGCCTTTTTGGAAAATGTTGATGAACCTTTATTTCATGATTAACGTCTAATAATTTAAAATTAAAAAATGAAAGAGGTTTTTCTATGAAAAAATTTATTGTCCTAATTGTAGTTCTGGCCCTGGCAGTTATTTTTATCCCCTGGCTTCAGCCAAAAGGCAGCGCCATGGAGCAGCATCAGGCAACTTTTTTAGTTAACCAGAAAATGTATATCAGCGACGGCCAAACGATTACAATGGATGTCGCCCCATTTACCCGGGATGGCCGGGTATACGTTCCGGTGCGCTACCTCGGCCGCGCCTTGGGGGTTCCGGATGAAGGTATCGCCTGGGACGGCGCGTCGCAGACAGTTGCTTTTACCACGGACGCTGCTGTGATACGGATGACCGTGGGCAGCCAGTTGTTGTACGTGGGTGAAGAGGAGCGTTCGATGGATGTTGCTCCCTTGGCCGTGTCCGACCGGGTGTTCATACCCGCCCGCTGGCTGGCTGAAGCTTTGCAGTATGAGGTGGAGTGGGATGAGACAGCTCAAGCAATTTTAATCGGACCTCCCGGCGACTTGCCCGCACCGCCTTCAAAAGCCAACGACCTCCCGGTAGTAGGCACGTATGAAAACTTAAAAAGTCTTTTAGCTAATTTACAGACTGAAGCAGGCTATGACCAGAGAGTGATGAAAAACGCCCCCGCGGTTACGGGGGCGGCGCCGGAGTCGGCAAAGTCGGCGGATACGGCGCAGTCTCTCGCTAATGCTTCCGGCAGCGACTATTCCAGAACAAATGTCCAGGTGGAGGGTGTTGACGAGGCGGATATTGTTAAAACCGACGGCAGCTATATTTATTTGGTTAAGGATCAGCGTGTCGTAATAGCTAAAGCTTACCCGGCCGGAGATATGCAAATGACCGGCAGCCTGGATTTTACCGATAAAAACTTTATTCCGAACGAAATGTATGTGGATGACAGGCACCTGATTGTAATTGGTCAGACATACAGCCGCGGGGATGGTCCCATTATTATGCCGATGGATGAAACAAGCAAAAAAATAAGTCCCGATATATACCCGCCGCCCTATCAGCGTGATACGGTAAAAGCAATTATTTATGATATCGCCGACAAGTCGGCCATTAAACAGGTGCGCGAGCTGGAGCTGGACGGGAGATACGTCTCTTCCCGGAAAATAGGCGAAGCGTTTTACCTGCTGGCAAACAGGGGTATTTATTACTATCCCCAAAAAGAGATAGAGAATCCCAAACCTTTCTACCGTGATACGGCGACAGGCAATGACTATGTAGATATAGATTATACAAGTATCAAATGCTTTCCCGATTTCATGCAGCCAAATTACCTGATTGTCGCCGGCATTAATTTAGACAGGCCGGATGAAAAAGCGGACGTGAACACTTACCTTGGTTCCAGTGAAAACATCTACGCTTCCATGAAAAACTTGTATGTCGCGGTGACGAGTGCGAGTTACCGTTATGGCATACTAGAAGATAGTGCAGCCAAAATATTGCCCGGCTCCCAGCCTGCTGACAGGAATAAAACAAAGGTTTACAAGTTCGCCCTGAATGACGGAAAGTTGTCATACTCTGCCGGCGGCGAAGTGCCGGGAACTATATTAAACCAGTTTTCCATGGATGAATACAATGATAACTTCCGGATCGCCACCACCAGCGGCGACGTATGGCGCACCGGCGAGTACACCTCGAAGAATAATGTTTACGTTCTGGATAGTGGGCTGAATGTAGTCGGCCAGTTAGAGGATATCGCGCCGGGAGAAAAAATTTACTCCGTGCGGTTCGTGGGAGACCGCGGGTACATGGTGACGTTTAAAACAGTTGATCCGTTCTTCGTGATTGACTTGGGAGACCCGGGCCAACCTGAGATACTGGGCGCTTTGAAAATACCCGGCTATAGCGACTACCTGCACCCCTACGACGAAAACCATATCATCGGCTTCGGAAAAGACACAATCGAGCTTGGACAAAAAGGCGATAACAGCGGCGGAACGAACAGCGTGGCGTATTACACGGGAATGAAAATGGCCGTCTTTGATGTGACGGACGTCAGCAATCCGGTGGAGATGTACAAAGAGAAGATCGGCGACCGGGGCACTGATTCCGAATTGCTGCGCAATCATAAGGCCTTGCTGTTCTCCAAGGATAAGAACCTGCTGGCCTTCCCCGTCAGCCTCATGGAGGTAAACGGCGGCGAAGTGCGGGATGGCTTCCCCGCATACGGTCAGTTTGTTTACCAGGGCGCTTACGTCTATAACATTGACCTGGACAACGGCTTCGCCCTCAAGGGACGGATCACTCACCTTTCGGACGAGGACTACAAGAAGGCGGGCAGCTACTGGTACGACAGCGACAAGAACGTCGACAGGATTATATATATCAATGACGTGCTGTATACCCTGTCGGGAAGATATATTAAGGCCAACAGTTTAAGCGACCTGGCGGAAATAGGGACACTGGAAATAAAATAGAGGTAAAAGGGGGAAGCGGGGGGAACGTTCTTTTTGCTTCCCCCCATCCTCTCTGGGGAGAAAACCTGAGAATGTTCTTGAGAAGACTAAGTTTTCTGAATGAAAATATTCCGAGTCGCAAGGTTTATCCGTTTTCCATGCCTGCGTTTAAGGGATTGGATACTATTGAGTTTAAAAATACGGTGACCTTTTTTATCGGAGAAAACGGCTCGGGAAAGTCAACGCTCATGGAGGCAATCGCCTATAAATGTGATTTCAACACAGCCGGGGGCGGAAGGAATAACTATTATGAAGTCCCATCCTCTGAGTCAGCATTAGGTGATTTTATAAGGCTTGCCTGGTCGCCAAAGGTAACGAACGGTTTCTTTTTAAGGGCGGAAAGCTTCTACAATTTTGCGTCCCATATTGATAGTCTTGGTCCGGAAGCTTATCTGGCTTATGGGGGAAAGTCCCTTCACGAACAATCACATGGGGAATCGTTTCTCTCCATCTTCTCCAACAGGTTTGGGAAAAAGGGGATTTACCTGCTGGATGAACCTGAGGCTGCTCTTTCCCCAACTCGCCAAATGGCTTTGTTGAAAATCATCAGGGAATTGGATCAAGAGGGTCAGTCCCAGTTTATTATCGCAACTCATTCTCCAATTATTTTGGCTTACCCGGGGGCACAAATTCTTGATTTCGACACTTCACCGGTCTCTGAGACTGCTTACGAAGAAACTTCGCATTACCAGATAACCAAAGGTTTCATGGATAACAGAGATCTATACTTGCGGAAACTCTTCGAAGAATAACGTTGTCTATTTTCAGTATTCCCGCCCTGGCTCCATGCCCATCTGCTCATTCATGAATCAAAATATAGTCTTTAAGGCGTAAATGTTAACGGGGAAGCAAAAAGAACGTCCCCTTAGGCGGCTTCCTTTTTGTTTTTTTATTGAACCATGGGTAAAAGTAAATATGGTATCTATATTATCTGCTCTGCATTTAATGTAAATATGCGCAAAAGAACTTAGCTTCAAACGAGGCCAAGCCCTTTTAGTGCTAAAAACTTTAATTTACAGTATTTTACTTCAAATCCATCTTCGAAAGCTGTTTTAGCTGTTCACGCTTGCCGTAAATAACGGCGGTAACCTGCACCTTACTATTTTCTTCGTCAATCCAGAAATAAATGAGAAAGTTTTTCACAGGCATTTTGCGAACGCCGCAGGTGCGCCACGGTTCTTCCTCTGTCACCGCAACCCGCTGCGGAAACTGTGAAAGCGACGAAATCGAGCGTTCCATTTCATTGAGCAGACGCAAAGCGGCTTTCGGTGCTTTTAGCTCGGAAGCGATGTATTTTACGATTTCCTGCAGTTGTTCCTCCGCCTGTGTGGTGATTTTAACCGTATACGTATTGTCTGTCATAAGCTATAATCCTCGTCTTAAATCAGCGAACACCTCAGAAGCTGGACGAGAATGGTCAGCTTTTGCTTCATCCAAACCATTCTGCATGATTGTATTGAACGTATCGGCATCCATTTCATCCCGTGCCATTGGAGCGGCGGGAAGCGACAGGGAAAACGGGATGCTTTTGGTCATAACAATTTGCTTGTAGAGCATATTGATAACAACGGAAGCCGGAATCCCCAGTTTTGACATGATCGCTTCCGCTTTTTCCTTTATTTCTGGCTCGACACGAGCAAGGACATTTGCTGTTTTAGCAGCCATAATAACACCACCTTTTCTTTTAAATATTATATTCTATTGTATAACGTTTAGCAATACATTATTCAAGTTTATTTCTGACTCCGAATTTCAACGTTTCGAATCTTCTATCATTAAGTATTGAAACTTTAATTGATATGCATTAAGTAATAAATGGTTTAGAACTTCGCAAATAATAATAAGAGAGAGGTACTATCCCTTGTGAGATAATGCCTCTCTTCCTTTTTCCGTATCGGTTTGGGGCATGGTTCAGTAAGTTTCTCTATTAAACCGCGCCTTTGCTTCCCTTTCCCTTGTTTCTATTACTTTGCAGGATTTTCCCTCAGTCTGAAGAATAATAATAAATCAATATAATAACAAAATAAATAACAAAAGACAGGTTAAGAGAAGCTGGTGCAAATCCAGCACGGTCGCGCCACTGTAAGGTTGAGTTGTCTGCGAGGCAATCCACTGGGCTTGAATGTCCGGGAAGGAGGCAGACGGCGGTGAAGCCGAGTCAGGAGAACTGCCTGTGTTTAGCCGCACCACTGCGCCACGCGAGATGGGGAGGTGAGGTAATAGTGTTTATCGTTACTGAACCCTGGCTTTTTGCGTGGCCGGGGTTTTATATCTGCTTGATGATAAAGGAAGCCGGAATTAAACAAGCCGTGGCTGGTTGAGATAGGGCGGGCCATGAAAAAGAAAGGTTGTCTGTCTGAGGAGAATTCCTCTCCCGAGGGCTAAAGAAGAACTGCTTTGCCGGCTTGCGGATTGCGGCGCCATGGTAAACGTGCAATAGATGGATGGGGGTAAGAGTTTTGCCTGAGAAGCGTTTGCGCGAGGGCTATACCACAGGTTCCTGCGCGGCGGCGGCGGCGAAGGCGGCTATTATGGCCCTGTGGGGAGAGTTCCTGCCTGATCGCATAAAGATAAATACACCGGGTGGGCGGGAGTTGTGCTTGCCCGTTCAGGTTGTACGGGAGCAAGATTGGGCCGAGGCGGTGGTAATTAAGGACGCTGGTGACGACCCCGATATTACCAATGGAATAGAAGTGCATGTTGCCGCCCGGCTGTGCCCGGGGCCGGTGCGGCTCCTGGCCGGGCGCGGCGTTGGTACTGTCACCCGGCCGGGTTTGGCGGTTTCCGTGGGAGAGCCGGCCATTAACCCGGTGCCCCGCACCATGATTTTGAATGAGGCCGCGCAGTTGTTGGAGCCCGGGCAAGGGGTGGAATTAACGATCAGCATTCCGGGCGGCGAGGAACTGGCCCGCCGGACGTTAAATCCCAGGCTGGGTATCGTGGGAGGCCTTTCTATTCTTGGCACTACCGGCATTGTCGAACCCATGTCTGTTGAGGCTTTCCGGTCTGCTCTCGTTCCCCAGGTCGGCATGGCCCGGGCGGCCGGCCACGAGACGCTGGTGCTGACACCGGGCCGGATGGGTCAGCGCCGGGCGGTGGAAGACTATGGTTTTGTTGGAGAAACGGTGATTCTGACCAGTAATTTTATCGGACACCTCCTGGAAGCCTGCGCGGACGCCGGAGTGAAGCGGGTGTTGTTGTGGGGCCATGCCGGCAAGCTGGTCAAGGTGGCCGGGGGCATCTTTTACACGCACAGCCGGGTGGCGGACGGCAGGCGGGAGATTATCGCGGCTCATTTGGCGGCAGGCGGGGCCGGTGCTGAGGCGGTGCGGGAGGTCCTGGCGTCACCTACCGTTGAAGCCGCGTTGGAAATAGTGCGTGGCAGCGGCCAGGCGGATTTTTGGGATTTGCTGGCCGGCCGGGCCAGCAGGCAGGCCGGGGACTTTGTTCACAACCGCCTGGCGGTGGGAACCGCTCTGTTAAACCTTAAAGGTGAAATTATCGGCCGGGATGTGATTGCCCGCCAAATTATGGAGGAGCTTCTTCATGGCTGAGTTCGAAAAAAGCTGGCTGACTGTGGTGGGAACCGGACCGGGCAGCCCGGATTACCTGACCCCGGCAGCCCGGGAGGCCGCCTCGCAGGCCAGAGTTTTAATCGGCGGGGCGAGAGCGCTGGGCCTGTTTGAATGCCTGAGGGCGGAAAAATTCATCTTGACCGGTGATCTGGAAGCCCTGGCAGCCTACCTGAGAAAAATTCGCGGGCAGCCGACGGCCGTGCTTGTTTCCGGTGATCCCGGCTTTTTCAGCCTGCTTCCCTGGCTGAAAAAGCAGTTTCCCCAGGAAGAAATACGGGTTGTGCCGGGGGTCAGCTCCATACAGCTGGCTTTCGCCCGTTTGGCGGCCACCTGGGAGCGAGCCACGTTTGTCAGCCTGCACGGGCGGGATATCGCCCTGCTGGAGCCCTTCTTGCCGGGCCTGCGGCGGGGCGGGGCCAAGCTTGTGCTTGTCCTGCTTGCCGGCGGCCGCAACTCACCGGCTGCGGTCGGGCGATATCTTGAGCATAACGGTTTGGGGGATTGCCAAGTCTGGGTCGGGGCCGCGCTGGGTTTTCCCGAAGAATGCTGTGTGAGGCTTAATGCGTCCGAACTGGCCGGCCGGGATTTGCCGGACGCGGTGATGGTGCTGGGAGATGACTGAAGTCAAATGGCCCTACCTGACGCCGGGCATCCCCGATGCCATGTTCCGGCGGGAAGAGGGGATCCCTCTGACCAAGGAGGAAATCCGGATCCTGACTATGGCTAAAGCGCGCTTGAAACCCGGGCAGACAGTGTACGATATCGGCTCCGGAACGGGTTCCTTGACAGTTGAAGCCGCGCGCCTGGTCAGCCCCGGCCAGGTATACGCCATAGAGAAAGAGCCTGCGGCTGCGGCCTTGACTAAAGCAAATGCGCATCGTTTTGCCTTGAATAACGTGGAATTGGCTGCGGGAGCGGCGCCGGCGGTGTTAGCCGGTTTGCCGGAAGCGGACAGGGTTCTGGTGGGAGGGAGTTGCGGCAGGCTTACGGCTATTCTTGAAGAATGTTTACATAAGCTAAAGCCTGAGGGCCGGATAGTAATTAATGCCATAACCTGGGAAACCTTACTGGGCGGTATGGACTTCGCCCGTGCGCATGGACTTGAGCCGGAAGTGATCAGCATTAACGTTGCCCGCCTGACGGCTGCCGGGCATAGTCAGCTCTGGAAGTCATTGAATGCAATTTATATTATTACTTTACAGGTATAGGAGGCCCTTGCAAGTTGACTGGAAGACTTTACGGCCTGGGCGTTGGTCCTGGTGATCCCGAACTGATTACTCTCAAGGCGCTGCGGGTTCTGCAGCAGGTTCCGGTAGTCGCCGTGCCGGTCTCCCGTCACGGGGAGGATAGCCTGGCCCTTGCGGTGGCAAAGCCTCATCTGAGGCCGGAGCAGGAAATTATGAGCCTGCAAATGCCCATGAGCAGGAACCGGGACTGCCTGCAAAAAGCCTGGGATTCAGCGGCGGGCAAGCTGTTGGAGAAGTTGGGCGAAGGACTGGACGTCGCTTTTCTAACCCTGGGTGACGCGAGTCTTTACAGCAGCTACAGCTACTTGGTGGAGAAGGTCGGAGAGTTGGACCCCAAGGTAGAGATTGAAACAATTCCCGGCATCACATCATTCGCAGCGGCGGCGGCGCGGCTGAACCTGCCCCTGGCCAAAGGCGACGAGTTGCTGGCGGTTGTCCCCCTGCTTGAGGAGCCGGAGGTTTTAGGTAAACTGCTGCCTCATTTTTCAAACATGGTGCTCATGAAAGTGGCGCGACGCTACGATGAGCTCGTCCGGGTATTGAAAGAAAGCGGCAGGGCTGAAAACGCGGTTTTCATCAGCCGCTGCGGCCTTGACGGGGAGATTATCAGCCGTGATTTAGAAGCAGAGACCGGCAGGAAACATGATTATCTTTCCGCGATAATTGTAAAGGGGGCCGAATCAAAATGAAAGTCTGTTTTGTCGGGGCCGGCCCCGGCGATCCGGAGCTCATTACCGTGAAAGGTCAAAAGCTGCTTGCCCGGGCTGATCTGATCATTTACGCCGGCTCGCTGGTCAATCCGGAGTTGTTGAATAACGCCCGCCCCCAGGCCAGGTGTTTTAACAGCGCGGGGATGACGCTGGAAGAGATGCTGGATCTGATGGCTGAGGCCGTGGCCCGCGGTGAACTGGTCGTGCGGCTGCATACCGGCGACCCTTCCCTTTACGGCGCCGTGCAGGAGCAGATGGACGGGCTGGCTCAAAGGGGGGTGCCTTTTGAGGTGGTGCCGGGAGTAAGCTCTTTCGCCGCGGCGGCGGCGGCCGTGCGGCGCGAGTTTACGTTGCCGGGTGTTAGCCAGACCTTGATCCTGACTCGCCACGAGGGGCGTACCCCGGTGCCTCCGGAAGAAGGTCTCGCGGCCCTGGCCGGACACCACGCCAGTCTGTGCCTTTTCTTGAGCGCCGGCTCCCTCGCGGCAGCCGCGGCCGAACTGGCGCGGGGCTATGGTCCGGACACTCCGGCGGCGTTGGTGTATAAGGCCTCCTGGCCGGAAGAAAAAGTAATCCGGGGAACGCTGGCTGATATCGCGCGACGGGCCGCCGCGGCAGGCATCAACCGTACCGCGCTGCTGTTGACCGGCGACTTTCTTTCCGCGCCTTACCGGCGCTCCAGTCTCTATGACCCTGAATTCGAACACAGCTTTCGAGGGAAGAAAGATGAATGTGGCAATTGTAACCCTGACTGAAGCCGGCCTTGAGACAGGCTTGCGCCTGGCCAAAGGCTTGGGCGGCGAGGTGACTTTCTATGCCAAACAAGCTGTGCCTGACGGTATTGAGGCAGAGCCTGTCGAAGGCAGACTGCGGGATTTCCTGGGGGTGCTCTGGGGCCGCTATGAAGGCCTGATCTTGATCATGGCGGCTGGGATTGCCGTACGCTGCCTGGCGAATTATCTGGAGAGCAAATACAAGGACCCGGCCGTAGTTGTCTTGGATGAGCAAGGCCGGTTTGCCGTCAGCCTGCTGTCAGGCCACCTGGGCGGGGCGAACGAACTGGCCAGGCGGGCAGCCGGTGTCCTGGGCGGTGAAGCGGTAATCACCACCGCCAGCGACCTGCACGGTTTGCCTGCCCTGGACTTGCTGGCGCGGGAACTGGGGCTGAAGCCGTCGCCGCCCGCCAGGCTGGCGGCGGTTAGCGCCGCCATGGTTAACGGCAGGCGGGTGGGAATATGGGCCGAAGAGCCCTGGTTAAGCCGTTGCCGCAAGGTGGCGCCGGAACTGCCATGTTTCAGCCTGGAATCTTTCGGCGGGACGTCAGGTTGGGACGCTGGAGTGCTGGTAACGTCGTTGCGCCTGCCTGACCCCGGCCCCCGCTGGCTCTTCTTCCGCCCGGCGCAAATTGTGGCCGGCATAGGCTGCCGGCGGGACATCGGGGAAGGCCGAATTCTGGCGGCCCTCAGGCGGGCGCTGCGTGAGGCTGGCTATAGCAGGTGGAGCCTGGCGGCGCTGGCCAGCATGGATCTTAAGGCCGGTGAGCCGGGCTTGCTGGCGGCAGCGCGGCGGCTGGGCTGCGGACTGAATACTTATCCGGCGGAAGATCTGGCTGCCGTGTTAAAGATGAGGCCGGATCTGACTTTTTCTTCAACAGTACAGGAAAAGGTGGGAGTTGGTGGCGTATGCGAACCGGCGGCTCTGCTGGCTGCGGGGGGAGGGGAACTGATTTTCCGGAAACACTGCTACGGAGGAGTGACCATAGCCCTGGCCAGGGCAGCCTGGCGATAATCGGTCTCGGACCCGGCCGGGCGGAAGGCATGACGGCCGGCGCGCTTGAAGCGCTGGGGCAAGCCGAAGTGATCGTGGGTTACCACGTCTATATCGAACTGATCAGAAACCTTATCGGCAGCCGGGCAGTAGTGTCATCAGGGATGACTCAAGAATTGGAGCGCTGCCGTGAAGCGGTGCGGCTGGCCCTGGCCGGGAGACGGGTAGCTGTCGTTTCCAGCGGTGACCCTGGTGTTTACGGCATGGCCGGCCTGGTTCTGGAAGTTCTGCATCAGGCCGCGCCGGAGAGCAGACTGCCGGTTCAGGTCATTCCGGGCGTGACCGCGGCTACGGCGGCGGCCGCCTTACTGGGAGCGCCTTTAATGCATGACTTCGCCGTGATTAGCCTGAGCGATCGCCTGACCCCCTGGGACCTGATCGCCCGGCGGCTGGAAATGGCCGCCGGGGGGGATTTCGTGACCGTTCTTTATAATCCCCGCAGTCACGGCAGACGAAGCCAGCTGCAGCAGGCCGGGGAGATATTTTTAAAACACAGGCCGCCGGAAACGCCCGTGGGCGTGGTGCGCAACGCCGGGCGCGGCGGGGAGGAAGTTTGGGTGAGCAGTCTCCAGAAATTTGCCGGCCTGCCGGTGGATATGCTGTCGACAGTGATTATCGGCAACAGCCGGACCAGGGTATTGAGCGGCCGCCTGGTAACACCGCGGGGTTATCAGATATGATCCTGGTGTTGGCAGGCACGGCCGAGGGACGTGAAATGGTGGCCGGCCTTTGCGCGCGGGGTTATCAGGTGGCGGCCGCGACCTTGACTGCCTACGGGGCCGAACTGGCCGGCGCCGCCGGGGCGGCGGCGAATATAAACGGCCCGCTTTCAGAGGACGGCCTGTCCGCCCTGCTGCAGGGCAGTCATTTTACGGCGCTGGTGGACTGCACCCATCCTTTCGCGGCTAACATCACTGAGATGGCGAAACAGGTCTGCGCCCGGCACGGTTTGCCTTATTACCGCTGCGCCCGGCCGGCAGCCGAGCTGCCCGTCAGTCCCTTGATAAAACGGGTCGATGGATGGGCTGGGGCGGTGAACGCCGTGGCATCCCCTGTATTTAACAATATCTTCCTGGCAATCGGTACGCGTCACTTGCCTGAGTTTGTCCATTCTCCAGATTTGCAGGGCAAGCGGTTAATCGCGCGGGTATTGTCTGAAACAGATTCAATTGCCTTCTGCCGCTCGCTCGGCCTGACGCCACGCGATATCATCGCCCTGCAGGGGCCTTGCGGCAGGGAACTGAATGCAGCCCTCTACCGTTATTACAAAGCCGATATTGTGGTTACCAAAGATAGCGGAACAGCCGGCGGCATGGAGGAAAAAGTATCCGCGGCCCTGGAATTGGGCCTGCCCGTGATTGTTATCAACCGTCCGCGAGAAGAAGCCGGCATGAGCAAAGCCGAAATACTGGCGGCCTTAAAAAAGACAATGGGGACGGTTCTCATTGTCTAATACGGGACCCCAAACACAAACAATGAGAACCGTCCCCATTGTCCCCAAGAGAGAGTTACTTTATAGGAGGTGGCGAGTCGTTGGCTTTTATGCAAAACCCGCAGGCTATCGAGGCCCGGAGTTATGATCTTATCGCCGCTGAACTGGGCTGCTGCCGGTTGACTCCTGGAGAAAAGGCGGTCTTGCTCAGGATCATTCACGCTACCGGCGACCACGATTATGTCCGGTTAATATCTTTTCACCCGGACTTTATCACGGCGGCGGTGGCGGCTTTGAAGCAGGGCGCCGGCATTTTTACCGATATAGAAATGGTCCGCGCGGGTATCAATGCCCGTTTGGTTGACTCGCTGGGCGGCAAAACCTTTTGCGCGATCCGGGAGCCCGACGTGGCTGCCGAAGCAAAAAAAAGAAATATCACAAGAGGCATGGCGGCCATGGAGTGGCTTGCCCACCGGATGGACGGCGGCCTGGTGGTTATCGGCAACGCGCCTACCGCTCTCTTTCGCCTGCTGGAGTTGATTGAGGCGGGCGCTGCCCGGCCGGCGGCGGTTATCGGTGTGCCTGTCGGTTTTGTCGGCGCGGCCGAGGCCAAGGAAGCCCTGGCCGGCACGGCTGTCCCGCACGTGATGGTGCGTGGAACAAAGGGGGGCAGCCCGGTGGCCGTCGCTGCCGTCAACGCCCTGCTCAAACTGGCGGTGGAATGATGAACTACAGTGTTATGTTGCAAGGCACCAGTTCCAGTGTCGGCAAAAGCGTTCTCGCCGCCGCCCTCTGCCGTCTCTTTTACCGGGCGGGTTACCGGGTGGCCCCGTTCAAGTCTCAAAATATGGCCCTGAATTCCTGTGTAACCCGCGATGGCGGCGAAATGGGCCGTGCCCAGGTTCTCCAGGCGTATGCCGCCGGCGTGGAGCCGAGCGTGCGGATGAATCCCATTTTGCTTAAGCCGACCGCCCCCGCCTCTTCGCAAATAGTGGTGCTGGGCAGCCCGGTGGGGAACCTTTCGGCCATGGAATACCACGGTAACTACAACCAGAGCTTGCTGGGCGTGGTGGAAGGGGCCTACACGAGTCTTTGCCGGGAGTTTGAAATTATCGTCATTGAAGGCGCTGGCAGTCCGGCGGAAGTCAATTTAAAGAAACACGAGATTGCCAACATGCGCATCGCCAGGATGACCGGGGCTCCGGTGCTGCTGGTGGCCGACATTGACCGCGGCGGCGCGCTGGCGGCGGTGGTGGGCACTCTTGAATTGCTTGATCCTGATGAGAGAGAGATGGTGTCAGGCATTATCATCAATAAGTTCAGGGGTGATTTGGCGCTGTTGCGGCCGGCGCTGGAATTTCTTGAGGCCAGAACCGGCAAGCCGGTGCTCGGGGTAATTCCCTACCTGCCTGACTTGGGCTTGCCTGAAGAAGATTCAGTGGCTTTAGAAAGGAAAATCAACCGGGCTTCGACAGCGGAGCAAATAGAAATTGCCGTTGTGACGACTCCGCGCATCTCTAATTTTACCGACTTTGACCCCCTGGAGCGGGAGCCTGGGGTAAATGTCCGTTATGTTGCCGGAAAGGAGCCTTTGGGGAAGCCGGACCTGGTCATTTTGCCCGGAAGCAAAAATACCCTGAGCGACCTCCTGTTCTTGGAAGAATGCGGCAAGGTCGCTGAGATTAAAAGGCTGGCCGCTGCCGGTGTGCCTGTGATCGGCATTTGTGGCGGTTATCAGATGCTGGGTATTGAAATAAACGACCCTGAGGGCAGTGAAGGCGGCGGCGCGCGGAGAGTCAAAGGGATGGGACTGCTCGATATTGTGACTGATTTCGCTCTTACCAAGGCCACTTATCTTGTTGAGGCGAATATAACCGGCGATGGTCCTTTTCTGGGACCCTGCCGCGGCTGGCAGGTGAGGGGATATGAAATCCACATGGGTGAGAGCAGGCGCGTGAACCGGACAGAAGCGGCCTTTCGGATCAAAAAGAGGGGAGAGGAACCGGCTGAAGTTGACGACGGTGCCGTGGCTCCCGGCGGGTTGATCCTGGGTACGTACATGCACGGCATCTTTGATAACGACAACTTCCGCGGCAATGTGCTGTCTTTTTTGCGGCGGCGGCGCGGCCTGGCGGACCGTCAGGGTGATTATAAATTTGCGGCCGATCTGGAAAAGCGCCTGGACGAACTGGCGCGGGTTGTCGGAGCTTCCTTGGACTTGGAACGGCTGGCGGAGATCATGGGACTATCCCGTCCCCTGGAGGTTGTGGATTTTGTTTCTTAACCTGCCCGTTTTCCTGGGAGCGATTGCCCTGGATCTGGCAATCGGCGACCCCAGGTGGCTACCCCACCCGACCCGGCTGATCGGCCGGCTGATCGCCCGCCTGGAAGGTTTATTCCGTCCCCTGGCGGTCACGCCGCGCGGGCAATTAATTGCCGGAGCAACACTGGTGACACTGGTGGCGGGTTCATCCTGGCTTTCCGCTTATGTGCTGCTTGCTTTGGCCTGCCGCCTGGCTCCGGCGGCGGGTGTCTGTCTGGGTATCTGGCTGCTGTCGACAACGGTGGCCTGGCGCGGCCTGGCGGAAGCAGGCCTGGAGATCTACCGGCTGCTTAAAAACAATAAACTTACGGAAGCCCGCAGGCAGACAGGATTAATTGTCGGGCGCGATACCGGGGAACTGCCGCCGGGTGAAATCGCGCGGGCGGTAGTAGAAACAGTCGCGGAAAATGCCAGCGACGCGGTAATCGCCCCTCTCTTTTGGGGCCTGGTTGGCGGGGTGCCGCTAGCGATGGCTTACCGGGCGATTAATACCCTGGACTCCATGCTGGGCTACCGCAACGAGCAGTATCTTTATTTCGGCCGCGCGGCCGCGCGCCTGGACGATCTGGCCAATTATCTTCCGGCCAGGCTGACCGGCCTGTTCATTTGCCTGGCTGCCGCCCTGACCGGCACTAGCTTCTCCCGCTCCTGGTCGACCATGCGGCGCGACGCGCGCAGCCACCCCAGTCCCAACAGCGGCTTTCCCGAGGCGGCCGCCGCCGGCGCCATGGGGGTGCGTCTTGGCGGCTTGAATTACTACCGGGGAATAGCTTCTTTCCGTCCTCATATTGGTGCACCATGTGAGGAGATAACATCGGAACATATTGCCGGTTCGGTCAAGCTGTTGAACGTGGCAATATTGTTGTTTACCGTGGCGGG
Source organism: Pelotomaculum terephthalicicum JT (assembly GCF_022410535.1). Classification (GTDB taxonomy): domain Bacteria; phylum Bacillota; class Desulfotomaculia; order Desulfotomaculales; family Pelotomaculaceae; genus Pelotomaculum_D; species Pelotomaculum_D terephthalicicum. Next base: position 37,896 of record NZ_JAKNBL010000004.1, on the reverse strand, counting down.
CGGTATAATACTCTGGTTTCTACCGGACTTGGAACTTGGGAGGAGCTTTTTATGGTTCAGGCACGGGTAGTAATTGCCGGTGTGAAAAGCGGCTCAGGTAAAACTACCGTGGCCGCCGGACTGATGGCGGCCCTGGCGCGCCGGGGATTGCAGGTGCAGGGGTACAAGGTCGGCCCCGATTATATCGACCCCGGCTACCACACAGCGGTAACCGGACGCCCGTCCCGCAATTTGGACAGTTTTTTATTGCCTGAGGCGACAATCAGGGAGTTATACTTGAGAGCCGCTGCTACAGCCAATATAGGAATAATTGAAGGAGTAATGGGTCTTTATGACGGCAGGGCGGGCAGCGGCGCGGGGAGCACGGCGGAAGTGGCCCGCATGCTCAAGGCACCGGTATTGCTTGTTCTGGACGCGGGTTCTCTGGCCCAGAGCGCGGCCGCCATGGTAATGGGCTATGCCGGTTATGATTCCGGAGTGCATATCGCCGGTGTAATACTAAACCGTGTCGCCGGGGAACGGCACAAAGAGATTCTGCAAAAGGCGATTGAGGAAGCCACCGGCATTCCCGTCGTCGGCTGCCTGGAACGGGAGGCGGGTTTGGCGCTGCCCTCGCGGCACCTCGGACTCACTCCGGCGGTGGAGATGGCGGAGCTTGACAAGGTGCTGGACCGGCTCGCCCATATCGCCGGCGAAGCACTGGACCTGGATCGGATCATGACCCTGGCGGGTGGGGCGGAAAAGTTGGGGGCGCCGGAGCGCCCTTTATTCGCGCCTCAGCCGGTGACCGGGCGTTTGCCGGTAGCCATTGCCCATGACGCTGCTTTTAATTTTTATTACCGGGATGCCCTGGATTATCTTGAGTCCCGCGGCGCTTGCCTGCTGCCTTTCAGCCCGCTGACAGACGCCCGGCTTCCCGCGGGCGCGGCAGGACTGATCATCGGCGGCGGTTTCCCGGAAATGTTTTTGCCGGAACTGGCTGCCAATACAACGTTGCATGAAGATATCAGGCGAAAAGCAGCCGGGGGATTGCCGCTCTATGCTGAATGCGGAGGGCTGATGTATCTTTGCCGGGCGATCAAAGACTTTGATGACAGAATCTGGCCTATGGCCGGTCTGGTGCCCGCCGTCTGCGGCATGCAAAAGAGACTGGCCGGCATGGGTTACCGGGAGGCGGCAACACAGGGCATTAGTATCCTCGGCCCGGCCGGTTTATTGGTAAAAGGCCACGAGTTTCATTATTCAGGGCTGGAAGTGGCAGAAGGTCATCCCTGGGCCTATCGCCTGACTGAAAATAATCAATTAGAAGGTTATGCTTCAGGTTCAGTGCTTGCATCGTATATACATCTCCATTGGGCCGGGAATCCGGGTGCCGCAAATAATTTTTTGGCGCGATGCCGCGCCTATGCCCGCAGTTTAAAAAAGTAGGGGGAATGCTGAAAAGATGGAATTGCTCACTCGCACTATGGAAGCGATCAAGCCATTGAACAATGAGGCAAAAGACAGGGTCCAGGCCAGGCTCGATAATCTTACCAAACCGCCTGGCAGCCTGGGGGTATTGGAAGATATCGTCCTTGCTCTCGCCGGTATTACCGGCAGGCAGCCGCCGGCTCCGCTGCGCAAGACTCATGTCCTTATGGCGGGCGATCATGGCGTTACGGCCTGTGGAGTCAGCGCCTTTCCCCGGGAAGTGACTCTCCAGATGGTCTTAAATTTTGCCAACGGCGGGGCGGCGATCAATGTTCTGGCCCGCCATGCCGGAGTGGAGCTGCTGCTGGTCGACATCGGCGTTGCTGCCGACCTGCCCGACCTGCCCGGTTTGCTGAAGCGCAAAGTGTCCTATGGCACGGCGAACCTTGCCGAGGGGCCGGCGCTAACCAGGGAGCAGGCGATAGCAGCCCTGGAGGTGGGGATCGAGGTGGCTAATGACTGCGTCCGGCGTGGCGCGGAACTGCTCGGTACCGGTGAAATGGGCATCGGCAATACCACGCCAAGCACAGCCATTCTAGCCGCTCTTTCCGGCAAGCCGGTGAGGGATATCGTGGGCCGCGGCACCGGCCTTGATGATCAGCGACTGGAGCTTAAAATTAAGGCTATTGAGCAAGGATTAAAGGTAAACCGGCCTGACCCGGAGGACGGTCTTGATGTTCTGGCAAAATTGGGGGGACTGGAAATCGCCGGCTTGGCCGGTTTAATCCTGGCAGGCGCGGCCGCCCGCGTGCCGGTGATGATCGACGGTTTTATTTCCGCCGCCGCGGCCTGTATCGCGGCAAAGCTGAACCCGTTATGCCGCCGGTACATGATCGCGTCTCACCTGTCTGAGGAGCCCGGCCACAGGGTAATGCTTCAGATGCTGGGACTGCGGCCCATGCTGACCATGCGCATGCGGCTGGGTGAAGGCACCGGCGCGGTCCTGGGCATGACTCTCGTCGACGCGGCGGTGAAGGTATTAAACGAGATGGCTACCTTTAGCGAGGCAGGCGTGGCGGAGTCATTACCAAGCGCCGCCCCAACTGCCTGAATAACTTTATACCCATAATTCGGTTTGGAGGTTGCGGCCTTAGCATGGTCAAAAGAGGAATAGAAGAGAGGATGGCTCAAACAGAAGGGATTGTTCACGGGGGCAACTGGCGCGAGGCGTCGCTGCAGTATGGCAGAACCCCTGAGGAAACGCTGGATTTCAGCCTGAATGTCAATCCGCTGGGGCCTCCGGCAGCGGTGCTGGATTGCCTGAGACGCAATCTTAAAGTCATTCAGCGCTATCCGGACCCGGAGAACCACGGCCTTAGAAAGAACCTTTCTGACTATCTCGGTGTGGGAGTGGAGAATGTGGCAGCCGGCAATGGCTCGATGGAAATCCTGCACTTGCTGATGCAAACCCTTGAGCCGCGCCGGGTGCTCATATGCGAGCCGACCTTTGGCGAATACCGGCGCGTGTCGCAAATAAGCGGCGCGGAAATAGCCACGGTGTTCTTGAAGCCGCAGGACGGCTTTCAGCTGGATCCCGCGTTTATCTCGAATAAACTTTCTAGTGAGGAACTTGTTTTTTTATGCAACCCCAACAACCCGACCGGCAATCTCATTCCGGAAAAAGCCCTGCGGGAGATCTCGGAAATCTGCCGCCGCAGGGGGGTGTTCCTGGTTATCGATGAATCTTTTCTTGATTTCTTGCCGGAGTGGCGGAAGCTGACTTTATGCGCCAAGGCCGTTGACGCCGACAACATGCTCGTACTGCGCTCGCTTACCAAGTTTTTTGCCATGCCGGGGCTGCGTTTGGGAGCCGCCGTTGCCAATGCAGCGCTGACCTCTATCCTGAACAGAGTCCGGGACCCCTGGAACGTCAACATCCTGGCCCAAATGGCCGGAGAGATCGCCCTTAGGGAAGATGACTATATGGAAAGCAGCCGGGCTTTAATTCGGCGGGAGAAAAACTTTCTTGCCGGCCGGCTGGCGGAACTTGGTTTGAAACCGTTTCCTGCCGCGGCTAATTTTTTGCTTGTCGATACCAGCGCCGCGGGGTGGAAAGCTCAGGAGCTGGCGAGGGCGGCCGGCCGGCGGGGGATTTTAATACGCGACTGCAGTTCTTTTCCCGGCTTGGGATCCGGCTACATTCGCCTGGCGGTTAAAGATCACGTCTCTAATTCAACGCTGCTGCGGGTTTTGGCAGAGATATTACAGGTATAATTAACTATATACGACCTATATACGACCAAACTGTGCGAGTATTTTTTTTATCATAACTTTCTAAGAAGGAGAATTTAGAAATGCAAATTGGCATTGTAGTTCTGGGGCACGGCAGCAGGGCGGTAGTGGATGAAGCTAATGAGGTTTTACTGGAGCTGTCGAACATGATTAAAGCTAACAATGGTTTTCAATTGCTGGAAACTGCCTTTATGAACCCGGAATCCGGGAGACCGGGGCTGGAGGAAGCCGTATACAAGCTGATTGGAAGCGGCGCGAAAAAAATAATTGTTGCGCCGGTCTTTATCTCAAACGGTATACATATGCAGAAAGATATACCTGTCATGATTGAGCAGCTCAAAGCAAAATATGAAGTGGAGATAAAGTGCGCCGCTCATATGGGAGCTGATGCAAAAATTGCCGAGATCGTTTCCGAACGCATCAGAGAAGTAGTGTGAGTTTGTGAATGCGGTATCTTCTAATATTTACCATCTATGGAATTAATCTGGAATTAATATTAAAAAAATATTGACAAACAGTTTTGTCTTGGCATAAACTAGGGGCAAAAGAATAGTTTATTAATGGAGCAGGCGATATACAGGCGATATACTTAATCTTCAGTTGCATGGAGCCGGCTTGGCATTGCCGGCAACAGATAAAATACCTATGGGACTATAATAGTTGAAATTATGGTGCCACAGGTATTTTTTATAATATCTGAATAAAATATCTTGCAAAGGAAAATAATTAATCCAGGAGGTTAGATTATGGGATTTTTATCTAAGTTTTCACGTTCATCAAGTAAGGGACATTATCGCCGTGGAAGCCATGGCAGTCACTATTACAAGAGGCGGGGCGGTATTTTAGGAAAAATTATTGACGCTATAAACAGTTCCAGAAGACACTCGCATTCTCATTCGCATCATTACAGACGCCGTCACTCGCGCCGCAGTTCATGGTCATAAGATTATTTCACAAGGATACGGTATATTCACCATCTCAAAAAATTGGTGAATATACCGTTTTAAAAATAATCGGTGAAGGCAGATATGGTATTTGCTATCTGGTTTGTGATCATGAAAAACAATATATACTTAAGCAATTAAAAAAAGGAATGCTGAAAAAAAGCCGGGCAAAAGCTGGTTATGAAGAAAAAATATTAAAGACTTTAAAGCATGAATGCATTCCGGGATTTATAAAGAAAATTGAGCAGGAAAAATGCTATGGTTATGTTTTAGAGTATAAAGAAGGCAATACTTTCGAGGAATTAATTTTTGCTGAAAATTATGTTTTCGGCCGTGAAGAGATATGCCGGATCGGTGAGCAGGTAATTAGCATATTAAAATATTTGCATGGAAGCAATATTGTGCACAGGGATATAAGGGTGCCGAACACATTATATGACGGCAATAAGGTAAGTTTAATAGATTTCGGGCTGGCCCGTTGGATTGACGAAAAAAGATATACCGTGGATGTGGATTTTTCTTACTTGGGGGACTTTCTTTTACACCTGTACTATACATCTTTTGAGCCAAAAGATAACAAGAAAAAAGCTTGGTATGAAGAATTGGATTTACAGCAAAAGGAGATTCTGTTTTTAAAAAAATTAATGGGCATCGAAGATAGGTACAAAAGTATCCAAGATGTTGAAAGGGACTTTAAGGAACTTTAATCTTAAAGTTCCTTAAGAAAATTTTTTAAATACAGACATGATCTCGGTTAGAGAATCCTTGACGTCCTTGCCTTCTCGTATGTTGCTTTCTATTGTGTCGGAAACGTGACAGGTAAGCACAGTGATACCCACCCTGTTTACCGCCGCTCTGATGGCGGCAAGTTGGATAACGATATCACTGCAGCTGCGGCTGTCTTCAATCATTCTGTAAACACCGCGCACTTGCCCCTCAATTTTTTTGAGCCTGCTTAGCAATTCTTCCTGCAATAGCTGATGTTTATCCTCGGCATTTTGTTGCGTCCCGCTCTGCAATTATATACATCTCCTTAGTTCTAGTTATTAGCATAGTTCTTCTTGTTTAAACATCTGCGAAACCAAGGGCTTTTTTGGGGCATGAGGCGATGCATGAAGAACACTTGAGGCAATCGCTGTCGCTCATTAGCCCTACAGACGCGAACTCGTAGGGTTGCAGTTGCATAGGACAAGCTTTGGAGCAAATTTTACACTTAGTGCAACTCTGTCCGACAACAAGGGGATGCCTGTCTCTGGAAACCCAGTTGCCCAGTGTGCCGACGGGACAAATGTGACACCATGTGCGCGGATGATAAAACAATGCCAGCATTATTCCGGCAATAGTGGTTGCAGTGAGAACACGCACCATGGCCAAGCCCATTTGGTCAAACCTGCCCCAGGCCAGGTAAAGCTGGGTTCCCAACACCAGGAAAATCATTCCCAGCATGAAGCTGCGAAAAATTTTGCCTCTTAAGAAAGACGGTATTCGTTTTTGGGGACTGACGCTGCTAAACAAGAGGTCAAAGAAACTTCCCCTTGGACACATCCAGTCACACCATGCCCGGCCTCTGTAAAATGCGATGCCCACCCCGGCGATCATGCAGCCGAGAAGCAGAAAACCCAATACGGGATAAAACCAGCCGCCAATAGCGACCAATGGCAGTCCCAGCACGGTCGATAATTGCAGGTAACGTCTTTTCTTTTTTAATTCTTTTAACATACTGCATCTTCCTTTCTACATAATCAAATAAATTCTGGAGCATGACAATACCGGGAAGGGGTATATGTACAGCAATGCCTTTTATTCGTGGCTATTTATCATGTCACAGAACTACCTATACCCCTACTGGTATAGGTAGTTATAATAATAAAATACCATGCTCTATTTGCTCTGTCAACACCCTTTGATATTAAAAACTCCATTCTCAGCCGAATGGAGAAAAAGAAAGGCAGATGTGATTGTATCGGGGGATGAGAAAATCATTCCCTTCTCAGCGCCTCGATGGGGTTCAGCCTGGCCGCCTTGTTGGCGGGCAAAAGTCCGAACACCACGCCTATGGCGGCGGAAAACGCAAAAGCCAGCAGCGCCGTCCACCAGGACACCAGTGGCGGCCATTTGGCCAGTTTGGCGATCAGGTAGGCTCCTCCGGCGCCCAGGGCCATGCCGATTATGCCTCCCAGCAGGCATAGCATAATCGATTCGATCAGGAACTGAACCAGGATGTCTCTGCGCCTGGCTCCCAAGGCCATGCGGATGCCGATTTCCCTGGTGCGCTCGGTCACCGACACCAGCATGATGTTCATTACCCCGATGCCGCCGACAAATAGTGATATTCCGGCTATAGCTCCGATAATCAAGGTCATGATGCCGGTTATCTTGTTGGCCGCCTGCATCTCCTGCTCCATGCTCATGCCGGCGTACTTACCGGGTGTCTGGTGCCGCCGCTCCAGCACTTTCACGGCCTGGCCCATGGCCTCGTCCACTTTTTCCTTCGAAGCGGCGCTGCCCTCCAGTTCCTGCACCTGGCTGTTGAACATAACCTGCCAGGCCTGGATGGGGACATACACGCCGGGATTTTCACTAAATCCCAGGGCGGATTCACTCTTTGCCAATATTCCCACGACCAGGAAAGGGGTGCTGTTGAGCGTGATAATGCTGCCCAGCGCCTCCGCCCTGCCGAAAACCTGCCCGGCCAGCTCTTCGTCAAGCACGGCCACGCGGCGCTTGCCCGCGTCGTCTTCCTCCGTGAAAAAGTGGCCTTCTTTCATGTTAAACTTACGGATATAGAAATAATCAGACGAGACGCCTATTACCCGGCCTGTTTTTTGGTCTTTGGGTCCCCTGACGTCGCACAGGGAATTGTTAACGGGAGAAAGGTGGGTGATATCGGGCACCTTATCCTTGATCACCGCTACATCGCTTAAGTTGAACTCGCGTCCCGTAACCTTTTTATCGCTCCGCCAGTCCACGTAAATGGCGAAAATATTGGTGCCTATCTTTTCCATCTCGGCCATTAACACCGCCCTGCCGCCCTGGCCGATGGCCACCACCGCGATCACGGCGGCGATACCGATCACAATGCCCAGGGTGGTTAAAAAGGAGCGCAGCTTACTGGTCATGATTCCTTCCAGAGCTACTCTAACGCTCTCCAGCAGGTTCACCGCCCGAATTCCCCCCCGCTTTCAATATTGCTGCCGGCTTGACCAACCGGCACCGCCGCGCTGATATGTTCCCTGGCGTCCAGCGGGGCGGCCACAGGTTCATCCTCCACCAGGCGCCCGTCCCGGAAATGGACGATCCTGGACGTATGCAGGGCGATCTCCCGCTCGTGCGTGACCAGGACGATGGTGGCCCCGCCGCGGTTCAATTCCTGAAAAATAGCCATAATCTCTTCTCCCGAGCGGGTGTCCAGGTTTCCCGTGGGCTCGTCCGCCAGGATTACGGCAGGATTGTTAACCAGCGCCCGGGCTATGGAAACCCGCTGGATCTGGCCGCCGGACAGTTCGCCGGGCCGGTGGCTCATTCTTTGCGCCAGGCCTACCTTCTCCAGCGCTTCCGCAGCCCGCCTCGCTCTTTCGCGGGGAGCGACCCCGGCGTAGATCATGGGCAGTTCAACATTGCGTATGGCGCTCATGCGGGGCAGCAGGTTAAAGGCCTGAAAAACAAAGCCGATCTTGAGTTTGCGGACCTGCGCCAGCTCCGTTTCGCTCATGCCGCTGACTTCCATGCCGTCCAACAAATAGGAGCCGGAAGTCAGAATATCCAGGCAGCCCAGCAGATTCATGAGAGTGGATTTACCTGACCCGGAAGGCCCCATCACGGACACGAACTCACCCGGCTTAACGGTCAGATCAACATCAGCCAGGGCTACCACCGGATGCGCGCCCGCCTTGTAAATTTTACCCAGGTTTTTTACTTTGATCATGTCAGGTTAACTCCCTCATTGACTGGCGTTTCCGTCACTTCTTGCACCCGGCTGCCGTCTTGCAGTTCTTTGCCGGGACTAACGATAACTTTTTCTCCTTCAGAAAGCCCCGCTAATATTTCCGTTAGCAACGCGGTGTCGACCCCGGTGGTAACATCTTTCAGCCTGGCCACCTGGTTTTCCACCACAAAAACTTGTTTTACTCCTTCTTTTTCCACGACGGATTCATATGGCACCACCAAAGCATTGTCCTTATCCACCGCGGTGATGCTCAGGTCAACCGTATACCCCGGGCGCAGCCCCTCTGTGTCGCCGTCTATTCTGACGATAACCGGAACTTCGGTTTGACTGCCCTGCTCCGTGGTCTTCGCCGCCACCGCGCCGGGGGAAACGCTCTGCAATATGCCGCTGTACTCCCGTCCGGGCTGAGCAGCGGTAGTGACCTTAACCTTCTGGCCCGGCTTCAATTTACCGCTGTCGGCTTCATTCACACCGGCAGTCACCTCCAACTGCCCGGTATCACCAATGGTAATCAGCTTGGTTCCCGGCTGGACGTAATCGCCCAAGGCCACTTCCACCGTGGTTACCACGCCGTCCATTTCCGCGCGGAGCACAGTCTTGTTTAACTTGTTTTCTTCCTGTTCGAACCGGTAACGGGCTTGTTCGATCTGAGCCTGCAGGGCGGTCAGTTCATGGCCGACAGGACCGGTTTCCTGCATTTTCCACTCTTCTTCAGCGATTTTGTATTCAGCTTCCTTTTGCGCCATGTCGAGCTCAGCGTCGTCAAGCTCCTTTTCACTCAGCGCGCCCTGATCGTATAAAAGCTTTTTGCGCTCGTAGTTCTTCTGAGCGTTCCGGTATTCGGCTTCCGCTCTCTGGCAGCTTGCCCTTTTCTGGGCTACTTCCTCTTCCCGGGGATACATGGCCTTGTTTAAAGTCGCCTCCTGGGCGATAAAATTCGCCTTTGCCTCATTGTAATCGTCCTCGATCTCGTCGGCATTCAGCAGACCCAGAACCTGTCCCTTGCTCACCCGGTCGCCGGGTGAAACGTTCAGCTCCTGTACCGTTGTGCCGGTAAATGTGTACAACTCCTGTTTCGCGCACAGCCTTACCCTGCCGGAGGCAAAAACGTTATCCTGAATGGGCTTGTTCTCAACAATGGCGGTTTTCACCGGGACACCGGCCTGTCCTTTGCTTCTCACCATGTTCAGCGCAACCACCGACATAATAAGGCCGAGGATCAACACCCCGGCAAGCACTCTTTTCCCAGGCATATTCCGAAGTCTTTGCAAGACTGGCCGCAAAACAAGTCTCCCCTTTCATTCATGAACAAAGCTTTCTCTCAATATAATTAGACGGATCAACCACACAATTTATTTCAATTTAATAGCTTATTTCCGCTAAAATTCTCTCGCTATAAAAATATTGTTAATATATAGACGCAGTAAAATGCTGTTTTGTGACACTTTTCTCTAAAATTGCTGATAGCAATTTGCTGATTGATACAACTTGGTATGGTATGGAAAGTCACTCATATTTTACCATGAATTCGTCTTTTTTTATATGAAGTTAAAAAATGATCATTCAAGCAGAAGGAAATTTGGTGTAAAAGGTAGAAGTGTGCAATACAGTTATCATTATCCAATAGGAGTTATAATGCGGATTATTAGTTGAGGGAAGAGTCCTTGGGATGTATGATGATTATAAGAATATAGCGGGGCATTATGACTATATGCTGGTAAAGCAGTATTTTGAGATTCGGCGGTGGCATTATTGCAAAAATATAAAGATGAGTTAATTGAGATCCCAAAAGGCTTAATAGCAGAATATAATCAATTGTGTTTATTTACGAAAATACAAGTTTTTGGGGAGGAAGAGCTATCACACTGGCAATGTTCATTGACTTTACCAAAAAAAATCATGGTTTTTAAAAAGGAAAATAATAATGCGGATAAGGTAAGTTTTCAGTATGTGTTGGGTGATAAACCAGGATTTAAGTACAGCATCAGGACCTTTACCGGCAGTCTTTCTACAAATACAAGTCATTTAGGCTGAGCAAGAGTATATGAAAGAGAGGATGTGTTTTGTTTGGCGTTATATGTTTTAGGATATATATTATTGGTTCTCGGTTTGCTGTTTTTGGTGCCTCTTTTGCTACAGTATCTTTGGAATATAACGATGCCGGATTTGTTTAACTTAAAGCAGATAACTTATTGGCAAGCTTTCAGACTTCTACTCATAGCCGGCATGCTGTTTGGCGGCCCCTTTTTCCTTGTGGCACAGCATTAACATATTGTGCATTTGTTTTGGCGCACGGAGAAAGGTTAATTCCCAAAATGGATTTGAATTGCTGGAGATCTGAAATAATTCCGGTTTGGGGTGATTATAATGACCCGTGAAGTGCATATCGTCACAGGAGCATTCGGTTATTCAGGCCAATATATAACTAAAAGACTGCTTGATCTTGGACATCAAGTCCGCACCCTTACAAACTCTACCAGCCGCTCAAACCCCTTCGGGAGCAGAGTGCAAGTATATCCGTATAATTTTGACGATGAAGACAAGCTTGTAGAATCCATGCAAGGAGCCGCCGTATTATACAATACTTACTGGGTCAGGTTTAATCATACCAATTTCAAACATAAAGCGGCGGTTGAAAACACGCTAAAACTGTTTCAGACCGCCCAAAAAGCAAATATTAAGAGGATAGTGCATGTCAGCATCACAAATCCGGCGGAAGATTCTCATCTTGAATACTTTCGGGGAAAAGCAAGGCTGGAAAAGGCGCTGAAAGAATCGGGGATATCATACGCCATACTGCGCCCGGCCGTCCTGTTCGGGAAGGAGGACATACTCATCAACAACATTGCCTGGATGCTGAGAAGGTTCCCCGTGTTCGGAGTATTCGGAGACGGCAGCTATCGTTTGCAGCCGGTATTTGTGGATGACCTGGCCGGGCTGGCGGTGGAGCAGGGGGCGGCAAGGGAAAACAGGATTATTAACGCAATCGGGCCGGAAACTTTTACATACCGGGAACTGGTTCAAAAAATCGGCGAGATTATTGGAAAGCCCAGGCCGGTGGTATCTGTTCCTGATTTCATCGGATATATGGTTGGCTGGTTTATCGGAAAAATAGTCGGGGATGTGGTAATTACCCGGGAGGAAATTGAAGGGCTGAAAGCAGATTTGCTCTATACGGATTCACCGCCCGCGGGAAAAACAAGGCTGACTGAATGGGCGGCATTGAATTCAAAGATGCTGGGTGTAAAATATGCCAGCGAGCTTGCGCGGCGGAGAAACAGGAAGGAATCTTATGAAAAGCTGTAATGGTACCGGACCTTTGAAAAGCAGGATGGTCAGAAGGATTTCGGCTGTTTTCGTCATGCTGGCAGTGATAATTATCAGTTCAGCTTTACTCATAGACCAGTACGTTCAACGAACCAGTTCGAGGTACATTGTCGGAGCAAGCGAGGTTCCTGAAGCGGACGCCATACTTGTACCGGGTGCTTACGTCTTTCCGGACGGCACGGTCTCTTTCATGCTCTATGACCGCTTAAACGGGGCATACGAACTGTATAAAAGCGGAAAGGTCCGGAAAATACTGGTTAGCGGTGACCACGGGCGCAAGGATTACGACGAGGTCAACACCATGAAAAAATTCTTAAAAGATAAAGGCGTTCCGGAAGCGGACGTGTTTATGGACCACGCCGGCTTTTGTACCTACGAGAGTATTTACCGGGCGAGGGATGTTTTTCTGGTTAAAAAAGTTATTATAGTGACCCAGGAATACCACCTGAAGCGGGCAGTGTTTGCCGCCAGGGAATTGGGGCTTGAGGCTTACGGAGTGGCGTCCGATCAGCACGATTACGGTGAGGTCATGACGATATACAAGCTGAGGGAAATAGTTGCCAGGAACAAGGATTTCTTCCTGGCTAAAATCCTTAAACCTCAGCCTACTTTTCTGGGCGATACCATCCCGGTGACCGGAGACGGAAGGAGCACGGACGATCAATAACACATCCTTACCGTGCCGTAATTTTTATAGCGCCCGTGCCGACGCGCAGATTGGCCTGACCCTTGCCGTTACCCAGCTGACCGCTGAATTCGTCTCCCGGCCCTGTTTTATCTGCATCATTTGCATTTGCAAGACCCTCCACCGACACTCTGCCTGTGCGGGATTCAGCGTTAATAACCAAGTCGGATTGCTTCGGCAGCAGCAGACTAACCATGCCGGTGCTGCTTTCCAAGTCATATTTGCCGGACAACGGGCGCTCGGAAGATACTTCTATGCTGCCGGTGTTGTTTTTGGCCAGCAAGTCGCCGCCCGGTTCGAAAATCCTGATCCGGCCCGTGTTGCTCACAACCTCAATGTTACCGCTTATCGCATTGAGATCAATTGTGCCTACCGATCCTTCAACATTCAGGTTTGCCTGCATGTTTTCCGCCGTCACCCGCCCGGTGCCGCTTTTTACATATACATTTACTCCGGACGGTATTGACACCTCCAGGTCTGTATACGGAGGCCGCATAAGCGAATTCCCGGTATCAGGCGCCTGAACGGAAACCCGGTCGCCGTCCCGCTTGATCTCCGGGGCTACCTTATCGGCCAATTCTCTGGCCGGGCCGCTCTCAGGTGAGTGGATCGAAGCCTTAAGATTCAGTCCGTCGCCTTGAGCAGGCAGGAGTTTGATGCTGCCTGTTTTATTTTCGATGATTAATTGCTCTCCCGCCGTTATTTCCAAAGGTCCGGACTCCCAATTCCTGCTGTAGGTATAATTTGCGGAACTCCATGGAAAGCCGTCAATAAAGCTGCTGATGTTCTTTCCAAAACTGGTTGCGGCGTATAACAGGCAACCGGCTATAATCATTACCAGGATCAGCAGGAAGCTGGGGACGTGGAAATGGACATCCCGCTCGGGATCAGCCCTTTTTTTTAAAAGATATTCAACGCCCAAGCCGATCAACAACACCGGCCAGAGCTTCCACAGCCATTCCAGGCTGGAAATCGCCCCAAAGTTATATAAAAGCAGCGTCAAACCCCCGATAATCAATCCTGCGGCCAGCGTTATCGGTCCGACTTTAGATTTCTCTTTCACTGTCATCGTTTTTCCTCCTCCTTAAACTCCTGTATAAGATAAATATTCCGACTGCAATGATTAATAACGGAGATAGCAGCTTATGCACAAACCGGTAATCAAAAAGCTCCGGCAGAAAGTTATTTGCCAGCGCCAGGAGTCCAATCCCGACCAGCCCGTAACCTAATAAATTATGCCAGTTGGCATGTTCTCCGGCAGCTATCAATGGTTTATCCTCTATAAATACACCCTCATTCATCTGTCCCGCCAGCTGCAAGGTGTCGAAGATAGAGTAAAATATTATTACCGGCAGCACCAGGGCGGTAATTCCTCCGATTCCCGTCATCGCGGCTATAAAAATTGTCCCGAAAAAAATAATCATAGTCTGCAGTCCCCTGTTCATCAACCCCAGGTACATATATCCGGCCCCGGGGAGCAAAGAGATCAGCAAAACCAAGAACTTGCTCCTGTGATTGTTCACGCTTTTTAAAACGCCAATCTTTTCTTCCAAACAATGCCTGCAGTAGTTTTTGCTTCGCAGCTCGACTAAACACTCCTCGCAGATAGGAGCATTACAGATGGCGCAAATTGCTTGCGCGTCATTTTCCGGGTGGTTTACACATTTCATCTCTGCTTCAACTCCTCTAATATAGTCGGCCTGGTATATTTTCCCGCCGCTCCGGTTGTTCGCTCCAGGAATTTATCTACAGTGCCAGTATAAGCGGATGTCACGCTATTAATGCTGTTGCCGTAATCTGCCATCTGCCGTCCGTCAAACCAACCTCCGGCGCCCCAGAAGATTGCCAGAGATACGGCGGCCGCGGTCAGCAGGTCGCGCAGCAGCGACATTTCCGGCTGTTTGAAAAAGGTCGGCAGACTGTACCGCTGGCGGTTCACGGACCGTGTCCCGGCTGGTTGAGGGAAAGCGCTTTGTGCTGCTTCTGCCATCACGTCCGCCCAAAAATTATCCGGGGCGGGTTCGGGCCGCCAGAGGTCCAGCAGTCGGTCCAGCCTTTGGAGTTCTTTCAGCTCGGCAGCGCATGCCGGACAGCCGGCCAGGTGTTTTTCAATTGCCGCGGTTTCAGAAGATCGTAACTCTCCGGCCAGATACTTGCTTAACGCTTTTTTTGTTTTCCGGCAGTTCACCGCCTTCACCTCCCAGCAGAATTTCCTTTAGCATTATTTTAGCCCTGTGAATGCGGGTGGCCACTGTTTTCTCCGGCAGGTTCATGACTTCGGCCACCTGCTTGTAGCTGAGTCCCTGGTAGTGATGCAGCACCAGCGCTATGCGATAGCCGTCCGGCAGTGTGTCTACGGCTTGCCTCAATTCCCTTAGGCGTTCCTTTTCCAGCAGAACCTCTTCCGGTCCCTGGCTATTATCCGCCAAACAATCTGCCCGGACCTTGTTTTCCCGCAGGGGTTCGCTGCGCTTCTGCTCCTTGCCGCGGCGGCGCAGAAAATCCAGGCATACATTAGTGGACACTCTGTAAAGCCAGGTCGCGAAGCTTGCCCGGAAATCAAATCCTGGCAACGATTTATAAACCTTGATAAAAATCTCCTGGGAAACGTCGCGGGCATCTTCCGGTGTGTTAAGCATTCTGGCTGCCAGGCTGTAAACCCGGTCCTGGTATCTCTGCACAAGCTCACCATAAGCTGCCAGATCGCAGTTTTGCACTTTTTTTACCAAGATCTCGTCAGCGGTCATTTCACTACCTCTTTGAGGGGCCTCTATTAGGTTAGACGATTTAAGTATAGCTTTCTTTCAATTATGTGAAATATTAAAGTAAAAAAACCGTGCCACTTTAATGGCGGCACAGGTTTCTTGAAAGAAAAACATATTGACAGACGTGTATTATTAGAATATAATGTGATGATATCTATTGCAAAACTTAAATATATCATAAATTTAACTATTTGTCAATAGCAAATTTTGAAATTTTGTTTGTTAAATCTTATTAAAATGGGAGGGCTGATTTGATGAATTGGCTTGATCTTTATCATTCAACGGGGCAAGCTTTGAAACAGCTTAACATAAATGAAATACTCGAGACCAACAAAGAATCCATAAAATATGGATTGATATTGACAGCCGCGGAAGCGCAAGAGCTTATCGAAGCGAGAAACCGGGCCGTCCGCAGCCATGGACGAGTTGAATTAGGGATTGAAGCGGTGAAGAAAATCATAGCCACTTTTTGCACTTTACCCTATATTAACACTGATGATTATGCGTTGACCCTATATGAACTGGTGGAAATATTTTATTACATGAAAAGCGAAACGGAAGACAGAATAGGCGATGATGAATTAATCAGCTTAATGAGGGATTTCTTTAATCATTCCAGCCGGGGGTCGATAGAGCTTCTAAAAAATAGGGAACTCGCGCTTTTTGCCGATAATCTTAAGCGCGCCAGTCGGTAAACAGGTCATTCTCCGGGAGGGGACTCATTATAATGAAATACACGGAAATTGAGATTAAGACAATACTCAATAAAGAACGTTTGGATCCGAACCAGTATACCCTTTCGCTCCTGAAAGAAGGAAGACGAGCGGGGCTGATTGACCGGCGGACCGTCGATAATATTCAGTCTCAGATCATGTCTTTATTGGCGAGCTTAATAATAAGGCATACGAAAGGTGAAAGCACATCTATTAAGGTCGAGACGGCGCAGAGTATTTTTATGTCTATGCTTTATTCTATCGATGCCTGGATCAGCAAATTTAACGATCCGGAAGCTGCCCTAGCTTGCTTGAGAACACATGACATAGAGGATACGCACAAGAAAGGCCTCGCGCTTGTGGCTGCTTGCCTCGCGGAAACAAAGGCGCTATACCGGGAAATAAAAGATAAAAAACTTAATGTTTCGGTCAAAGCGTACCACTCAACCATAGATGAGGCCCTGCCGGAGTTTTTGATAAGTTACGATGAGGTGTTTAAAGCGCATGATACCATGGCGAGTGTGGACTATCCACTGCTTCTTGATGATATGCGCGTTAAAGGGATTTTTTATATTAAACAATACCTTGAAAAGCTAAAAATAGAAAATCAGTTTTGCAGTCTTTTCGCTGATAAGGATGTTGGGAAGCTGTTAGTTAACTACGGCAAAGTATATCGTATCGATTACAGAGAAGCGTTGATTAATGTGTTTGAAATATTGATAACGAATTCTATTTTTTCCGTGTTGTCAGAAAGTGAAGCGAAAAAATTAAGCATTTCCAAATACCAATATGCACTTCTGCTTGATCAGTTTAAAGGTTTAGACCGCAGTCAATGTTCGTCTCTCATAAAAAAAGCGTTTGAAGTTCTGATAGGGGAGCTCCATATAGAGCAGCCGCAGCTAAAGGATTATATTCGCAATGCCGCGTCAGTATTAATGCCCAGATACTTAAGCGCGTTGGACCATGACTGCCTGGATAATGTCGTTATTCTTGATGATGAAGAGAACCGCTGGTTTGACATTATTTTTGATGAGGGAAAGAGTATGGATGATCACAGTTTTCGCATGGTGGTCGAGCAAATAATAGAGTGCGTCGATTCTGCGGAAAAAACCGCGATAATAACCTCAAGCATTCACTCTCTAGGTGATTTTATTGATGTGCTTGAAGCAAACTGCTTGTTTGAAGACGAATTTAGCGCTTTATTTAATGCATTAGGGGATATGGAGTTGTCCATACTGGCCAGAATAGTTTTTATAGAGGAAATAAGAAACGAACCAACGGGTTTTTCGGTGCGGAACGCCGCTGAAAAGCCGATGGAAAGGCAGTGGCAGACTGAATATGCCAGGTTTTTGCTGAGTTTAAGCGCAGACAGGATAAGATCAATCGAGCAATATATTAACTCATCCTTGCAAGAGACAGGTTCCCCGCGATTTTTGCAGCATTAAACAAAATTATGGGCGGCCTGCCGGGTATCAAGGCGGCTCGTTACACCGGCACAGGTTACCTTACTTCTTTTCATGCGCCCGAAGTAGCAGCCTTGTTATTTTACCGGTATGGCTATCCTGGTCAAAAGCTCGCTCTCAGGCACATCATTTGGTGAGTTAAAGTAAAACTCGTAGTACACGCCTTTTGGTTCATAGCCTTTTTCTTCCATCCATTTAAACATCTCGTTGTATGGTTGCTCCATTTGACTGTATGTGCCTTTATGCATGGCGGACACATATTTGCCCTGGGGGATCTCACCTGATTTGACGTCTCCTTTTTCGGACAACGATTTTGCGACGGGAAAGCCCATTTCCACGTCTAAATCCTTCATGTCCAGGTTGTAATAGGCCGTGTACGGCGCGTCTGTCGGCTGCTCACCGAGTTCGGCCAGATACCGCATGATTTTTCCATAGGATTCGCCAATTACTTTGGGCAAGTTTTCTACCGCCGTTCTTGTTCTGATAAGCAACACGGGTTGTGACTTCTGCTCGTTTAATTCAATTTTCAATCCCATCATCATTTCCTCGCTTTTCTTTAAGTAATTTGGTTGGCCGTCAATAAACCATATGATGACAAATCGTTTTTAACAGTATACCAAACATCAGTTCTGAAGTAAAGGGCTTTACCGATTGTTTACTGATTAAAGATTAAGATTAATAGTCTTTGATTTAATTTCCCCTAAGGACGGTAATGGTATTATTGCTTAATTTAAGGACGAATATTAAATGAATTAGATTTTTAGGGTGGGGATTGCCGATATGCCGGCTGATGTTTCCTGGGTATATTTGCCAGACTATAATAGAGACAGACTATGAAGGAAGTTTGTTGCAAGAAATAGAATTATAAAACGTTTCAGGATGAACTATGGCTAGAGGATAAAATACAATGGCTAAAAAAGTGTTGATGAAACTTAATCAGGTAACCAGGAACTATGTGATGGGCGAGGTGACCGTTCAGGCATTAAGAGAAACCTCTCTGTTCATATACGAGGGCGAGCTGCTGGTTATCCTGGGTCCCAGCGGTTCCGGCAAGAGCACCCTGCTGAACATTATCGGCGGTATGGACTTGCCGTCGAGCGGCCTGTTATGTTTCGGGGAAGAAGACTTGAGTCGGGCCGGAGACAGCAAGCTAACCCAATTTCGACGCTGCGAGTTGGGTTTTGTTTTTCAGCACTACAATCTTATTCCGGACCTGACGGCCAGGGAAAATGTGGAACTGGCGGCCGATCTGGTGGACAAGCCGCTGCCCACGGAAGAAGTATTAACAGAAGTGGGATTGGAAACAAGAATGGACCACTTTCCCTCCCAGCTGAGCGGCGGCGAGCAGCAGCGGGTGGCGATCGCCCGGGCGGCGGTCAAAAGCCCCCGCCTGCTGCTCTGCGACGAGCCCACCGGCGCGCTGGACTACCAGACGGGCAAACTGATCCTGAGTTTGCTGGCCAAAATTAACCGGGAGCGGAACAGCACGGTGGTGATAGTCACTCACAACACTCCCATCAGTGCCATGGGACACCGGGTTGTGCGCATGAGCAGCGGCAATATTGTGGAAATAACGGAGAATCAATCCCCGGTATCACCCGAAAGGATTGAGTGGTAATGAGCGTCTTAACCAGGAAACTGTGGCGCACCATCCGGAATACCAAAGGTCAGTTCCTGGCGGTGGTGGCTGTGGTGATGGTTGGCATATGCGTTTATATTTCGATGTCCACCGCCTACTACAATATGAGCAGATCTCAGGAGTTGTTTTACGAAGAAACCAACTTTGCCGATTACTACTTTCATGTGATCAGGGCGCCCTTGCAAATAATCAGGCAGATTGAGGCGATACCCGGGGTGAGCAAAGTCACCGGGCGGATTCAGAAGGATGTGCCGGTACTTAAAGATGATCAGCAAAGAGCCACCGCCCGTTTAATCAGTTATCCCCTGCCTATGGAAAACGAGGTTAACCGTCTTTATTTGCTCAGCGGGCGGCTTTTTGAAAAATACCCCCAGAGCGGTGGCGTCGAAATTCTTACAGATCCGCAGTATGCCAAAGCCAATGGACTATCCTTCAACAGCATAGTTAATATTGTAGCGGAAGGCAAACAAGTTCCGCTGACCGTGGTAGGCGCCGCCACCAGCCCAGAATTTGTTATTGCTATGAAAGACGCGGCTACGCTGTTGCCGGATCCCAAGACCTTCGGCATCATCATGCTGCCCCAGAATCAGGCGGAACAAATTCTGAATTTTTCCGGGCAGATAAACCAGGTGGTGGTGTCACTGGCTCCCGGAGCGGACGAAAAAAGGATCGCGGAGCAGATTAAGAATATCCTGGAGCCCTACGGCAATCTGGGCAGCTATCCCCGTAAAGACCAGTTAAGCCATAACGTGCTGCAGAGTGAAATTAACAACCTGCGCACCCTGTCCCGCTTCATGCCGGCGATCTTTCTGGGGGTCGCCGCCGCCATCCAGTTCGTTATGCTGGGCCGGATGGTCAAGGCTCAGCGCGTGGAAATCGGCGTGATGAAAGCCCTGGGGTATGACAGCCGGCAGCTCATGCTGCATTATACCGGCTATTCCCTGTCAGTGGCTTTTCTGGGAGCCTTGCTGGGCACCTTGACGGGGATATCGCTTGCCTCGGTCCTTTCCCAGACATACACTATTTATTTTAACCTGCCGGAGACTATCGGCGGGATTAATTCTAAAGCAATTCTATACGGTTTCATGATTAGTATGGCGGTGAGCCTCATTGCCGGTCTGACCGCGTCCCGGGGGGTAGTCGCCATCAATCCGGCCGAATCCATGCGGCCTGAACCGCCCCGGGGAACCGGCAAAATAATCATCGAGCGTTGGACCTGGCTCTGGCGCAGGCTGGACGCGACCTGGAAGATGAGTCTGAGGAGCGTCTGCCGCAAGTGGGGCCGGTTCGCGGTAACTCTTATGGGGGTCATTTTTGCCGTGGGTTTGCTGGTGCTGTCTATCTTCTCCAACGATTCAGTTAATTTTATGATTAATCAACACTTCTATAAGGAACAGCATTATGATTTTTTAGTACGCTTCGGTACACCGGTAAAGGAATATGAACTTTTAAACCTGGCGCGCCTGGATGGTGTCATAAGAACGGAACCTCTCTTTGATATACCGGTAAAATTACATTTTAACGGGCGTTCCGAAGACGATGTGCTGCAGGGACTGCCATCGGAGCTAACTCTGAAAGAACTGACCGGCGAAAACGGAAAACCGTTATATTTACCGGAAGAAGGCATTCTCATCAGCCAGAGGACGGCATCCAAACTCGGCGCCCGGGTCGGCGACGCAGTGGAAGTGGAAACACTCCTGGGGCTGGGGCCTTCCCGCTATGCCGATGTGAAAATTACCGGCATTAACAGCCAGCTTGTCGGAAGCGGGTCTTACATCGCCCTCGCTCAAGCCAACCGGATCCTTCAGGAAAGCCGGCTTGTTTCTGGAGCCATGTTAAAGGTAGAGCCCGGCAAAACCGGACTCTTGGAAGAAGAATTAAATAACATGACCAACGTTTCCGCCATCTCCAGCCCCCGGAAGGAGCTGGACAACCTGAACCAGAACCTGGACAGTATGCTTTATACCATAACCATCATGATTATTTTTGCCGCGCTGCTGGGGTTCGCTATTGTCTATAATTCCTCGGTGATCAGCTTCGCCGAGCGCAAAAGGGAACTTGCCTCATTGCGGGTTTTAGGTTTTACCAACGGTGAGGTCTCCGGCCTGCTGCTGAAAGAAATCCTCCTGCAGTCGCTGCTGGGAGTGGCATTAGGCCTGCCGTTCGGCCGCTTTATGACCGAATGGTATGTTAGAGCGGTCAGCACCGATCTATTTACGATGCCGATGGTATTTTCTTTCCAGACCTACCTGATTTCCGCCCTGGGAGGAATTGCTTTTATATTAGCCGGCCATCTGATGGTGGTAAAAGGGGTGAAAAAGCTGGATCTGGTGGATGTTTTGAAGAATAGAGATTAAATGCGCCGGTATGGTGCTTACCTACGGGCTCATGGAGTAAACAAGTGTTATAGTCTTTAGATGTCGGAGGGGTTGAGTTATGAAGCGTAAGAAAAAATTTTGCCTGGGGGCCGGAGTCCTTACCGTCCTGGTGATAGCCGTGTTGGCGGTTGCCGGGGGCGGGCAGGAGGTTGAAACAGTGCAGGCGAGTCAGGGCAACATTATTTGTACGGTAACAGATAGTGGCTATGTGCAGCCTGCGACGGATTATGACATTCATGCCACTCAAAGCGCCAGGGTTGTTCAAGTGCCGGTGGAAACAGGCCAGCCGGTTCATCAGGGGCAAACCCTTGTCTTGCTGGAAAATTTGGACCTGGCAGCGCAAATTAGCGAGGCGCGCTCCCAACTGTCTCAATCCCAGACCACTGCCAACGGCGCCCGGGCCGCTATGGAGCGTATTCAACTGGAACTCAACGATGCCAAACAGAATCTTGACCGTATGCAAGAACTTTTTCAGGCGGGAGCCGTCGCCAAGACGGATTATGACAAGGCCAAACTGCAGGTGGAAACAACACAGCAAAGTTTAAACGAGCAGCAATCCCTGCTGGACACCGCCCTGGCGCAGGCCGACGGTCTGAATCAGTTGCTGCAGCAATATGGTGCCAAAGAGCAGCAGTTGGTGGTAAAGAGTCCTGTCGGCGGCATGGTGTTGAACCTGCCGGTCAAGCAGGAGCAGGTAATAACCGCCGGCACTCTGCTGGTCAGCGTGGCTATTCCGGAACAATTGGAGATTAAAGCCGACATTTTAAGTGACGATCTGGCGGATGTCAAAGTGGGGCAAAAAGTTGCCGTTACTGCTCCGGTACTGGGTCAGAAAGTGCTGACGGGTGAAGTGAAGCAAATATATCCCCGCGCCGAGGAAAAACAGTCTGCCCTGGGTATTTTGCAGCGCCGCGTGCCGGTAATCGTTGCTTTGCCGGATCAGGCCAATCTGAAATCCGGCTATGAGGTAAAAGTTGCCATTGAAACCCTGAGCCGTCAGGATATACTGACGCTGCCCCGGGAGGCGGTACGCACCACCGGAGACGGCCAGAAGGAAGTCATGGTTGTGATCAACAAAAAAGTTTACCACCGTCCCGTGCAGACCGGCATCAGCGATCAAAATAACATTGAAATTACCGACGGCCTGTCAGCCGGAGATGAAGTTGTAAAGGATGGCAGCTTGGCGTTGAAGGAGAAGTCTAAGGTTAAGCCAGCTGTTAAGAAATCCTGACTTGCATTGCAAAATCGTCAAGCATCAGTTCAGCCGAATTGAAGCTGGCTATATTTTGCTAAACGATGAAAGCCGCATAAATTGCGGCTTTCATCATCCCTATAAACCAAGTTGCCAGCATAAGTAGGACTGTATTATTTGTAAAAAGTTTTTATTGACAACGCTTGGAAGGAAATATGGTGTGGATAATTTAAACGATAGGCTTTATATAAAGTATTAAAATAAACCGTAAGTTTTGTTTACGTCAAGGATAAATATGATCCCTTTTCCCGGTGCATCAATATGAATATGCTCTCTAATCGAAGCAACGATTGAATCTATTTGATCTTTCTTGCTTATTATCACTACCAGTTCTTTTTCCGGCTCTATCGCCATGGAGAACAGGGTATGCGTTTCATGAATCCCGGAACCTCTTGCGTTAATAATAGTTCCTCCTCTAGCGCCACCCTTATTTGCCGCCTCAATAACATCTTCGGCATTTCCTCTATCTACGATGGTAAAAATAGCCTGATACATGGTATTTCCCTCACTTTTTTTTCCTTTATTATCTTGGTATTGGTAGCTTCTGTTTCCCGGCAAGTCGGCAACAGAGATAGTAAAAGCTATACCATGATTGGGTTTATGGAAAGCTAATTCTTTATTCAGTATTGTCAGAGCTTGGTAAGCTGTTGTTTTGTCAGCGATCAATAAGACAATTTCTTTACTTGTGTCATTTAACTCCAGAAACTCTAAAAAACGGTTCTTAATTGTTCCTTTGCCTAAAAGAACTGTCCCTCCCGATACTCCGTTTTTTTTGGCAATCTTGATGGCTTTACTTCCTAAGCCGAAATTTACAATAATACAAATCAGCTCAAATTCTTTTTTATCGGGACAATTCTGTAGCTCCATCAGCTTCCATTCCTCCTTTGGCGGACTTTATTTTAAAAATAAAACCCAAGGTTTGTAAAGCAATTAATGGCGTTAAAGCTACCATTGCAATCATGCCAAATCCTTCTCTTAAAACATCTGCTCCTTCAATTGCTTCCGCCACACCTTGGGCAAAAGCCAAGATAAAAGCTGCTGTCATAGGCCCGGAAGCAACACCTCCGGAATCGAAGGCAATTCCTACAAATAGCTTTGGTACAAAATAACTCATGGCAATGGCGATTATATATCCCGGTAATAGATAATGCCATAATTGTACCTCGGTAATGATTATTCTGACCATGGACAGGGCAATTGCTGCACCAACTCCAATAGATAAAGCTACTAATACCACTTTTCTTTTGACATATCCGCTTGTAACCTCTTCTATCTGGTGAGTTAGTACGTGAACGGCGGGCTCGGCTAATATGGTTACCAAACCCAGAACAAATCCGATAATTACCACATAAGACTTGTTTTCCAGAGATGCTACGCTGTATCCTATAACACTGCCCACATCCATGAAACCTGCGTTTACACCAACTAAAAACAAGACCAGCCCTAAAAATGTATACACAAGTCCTTTTATAATTTTATGAATGGATCTTCGGGGCAGTTTAAATGATATCTTTTGAAAAACTATAAACAGGATTATGATAGGCAGCAGTGCCAAAATAATTTCGCCCGCTATTATTGGCAGTTCATGAATAAATGGTGCGATAATTGAAGCTGATTCAAAGGCGCTATATTCAAGGCTTCCTGAGATTTCATCTGTTCCAGCGATAATATTCATCACCATTACAGCTATTATAGCACCTACAGATGTAATAGCAACTAAACCGAAGCTGTCTTTTTCGGAAGCCTTACTATCCTTTTTTAATGTGGAAACACCTAAGGCAAGGGCTAAAATAAAGGGAACGGTCAGGGCACCGGTGGTGGCACCAGAAGCATCAAAAGATATGGCGAGAAATTCTGGTGAAGTAAAGATAGCTAAAACAAAAACAATTAAATATAGTATGCTTAGAAGTTTATATAAAGGTATATTATAAACTATTCTTATTAAACCCAGGGTGAGGAGTGCTGCTATACCGACAGATACAATGACAACAATGGTAAACTTTGGTATCACACCGCCTGTAACAAAATCCACTTGCCCCGCCAGGATATGCAAATCAGGTTCGGCAATGGAAATAAAAAAACCAAGAATGAGCCCGGCAACGCCTACGATCCATATTTTATTGGTTTTCGTGAGAGTTGCTCCCATTAGATTGCCAATGGGAGTGATTCCTTTGTCTACTCCAACTAAAAAAATAGATAGTCCGATAATTATGAGCAAAGCGCCGAAAAGAAATCTGATTAATTGGGGTGTTTCCAGATTAGTAAGGGTAAAATGTAATACCAAAACAATAACTGTGATGGGCAGGACGGAAAATATTACTTCTTTGAATTTCTCAAAAAGTATATTCAAATGCAACTTCCTTTCAAGTTATATTTTTTAACCTCTTTTTGCTACGTAAAAAATCTATGAAGTCTCTCACCTCTTCCAGTTCTTTTTCATCCAGCTCTTCAATTCCAGGTAAACTTACCGGTGAAACTGAAGCAGATAAAAAATTATCTGTATATCCTGCCGCCTCCATAATATCCTCGAAATTTAAATCTAGGGCATGGGCAATAGATTTCAGGACAAAGGGCGAGGGGTTTTTTCTTTCGCCGGCTTCCAGGCGGTGTATTTCAGTATGGCTTATTTTGGCAAGATTAGCCAGTTTTCGCATAGAAAGATTTTTTGTCGTTCTCTGGTCAGCAATATATTTTCCCAACATACTCATTAAAGTAATACACCTCTTTTTTTTGCTGTTAAAAAAATTATAACACGAATGTAAACGATAGGGAACAATAATTAGGTTTTTGGTGACGATGAGTTCAATAAACAATGATTTCAATGGTCAGAATAAAGAACTGTTATTATGTATATTTAAAGAAAAATGGAGGGATTTATCTTTTGTGCAGTAAATATACTTAAGTATAAAAAAGTGGTTGACCGGTTTTTTGCTGCTGACAACTACTTTTTTCATTTGGATTGGGGGTTGTTAATAATAATGATTACAATTTCCGATGTTTTCAAGAATTTTATGGTGGAACCTATTCTTGTGCATAAAAATGAGAAAATAAAATCTATTCATAAAAAGTTTATAATGCAGAAGGTGCCCATTTGTCGATGTGCTTATGTTATAGATGATTATAAACAAATTGTCGGGAGGATAACTCTAAGAAAAATTATGAATTATGTAGCTATAAAAAAAGCATTGACCGGAAATAAACCATATTCTGTAAATACACTTTTTCAATATATTTCTCCCGATTTAGTTGCAGAAAATATTATGGGGCCTGCCATTGTTGTTGACATAGATCAGTCTTTAGAAGAGGCTTTCCAATTAATGCTGGATAAAAATGTTGAGGAGGCAGCAGTGGTAGATAAGGATGGGCATGTTCTAGGCGATCTTAACATATATGAGGTTCTTAAAAAAATAGAAATAGATTAGCATGAATCCGGAGTTGATCGTCGACGGCCATCTTGAGCGTATGAAGTGAGGTTTCACCGCTTCATGCTTAATCAAGTGCCTTTTTTCCGCCACATACGATCGGTGAAAATAACAACTAATACAACAACCGCTAGTACCGCATAAACAGTAATTGTCTTCTCCTATCGTTCCTGGCAACAGCAGCCTGAATGATTTTCGCGGGGGGCCTTCCTGGGATTCCTGAAGGTATGTCTGATATAGAATAGCACGAACTATATTTATAATACAAGATACTGTAATATCTAGTTGCAGATCGGAGCAACCCGATTCAGGCAATGGGCAACTGGAGTATTACGTATCTGTTTATGTCATTGTTAAGAGACAGGGTTGATGTCTATGCAAAAAAGTGGCAAAATAAAGAGGGTAAATCTGGATAAATGTAATAAAAACTGTGGTATTACTTGTTATTACATGATAAAAATGGAAATAAAGCTTTTTATAAATTATAAAAAGCAGGTGTAATTAAATGTTTATAACTGATTTTCATATACATTCAAAATACTCAAGAGCTACAAGCAGGGATTGCGTACCTGAAGTGCTTGAATTTTGGGCGCGGCGTAAAGGGATCGGCGTTATTGGCACGGGTGATTTCACTCATCCGGCCTGGCGTGAGGAATTAAAGGAGAAGCTTGTCCCCTCGGGAGAAGGCCTTTATACCCTTAAGAATGATTTCCGCAAAGAGGATAAAGTCGCGGGAGCAGATTTTAAACCTCAATTCATTGTTTCCGGCGAGATCAGCTCAATATACAAAAAAAACGGAAGAGTAAGAAAGGTTCACAACCTGATCATACTACCCGGCCTGGAACATGCCGAATCAATATCACACCGGCTTGAGGCCATAGGCAATTTGCATTCTGACGGCAGGCCGATATTGGGCCTTGACAGCAGGGATCTGCTGGAAATAGTGCTTGATATGTGCCCGGAGGCCATATTTATACCTGCTCACATATGGACCCCGCATTTCTCACTGTACGGCGCCTATTCCGGCTTTGACGACATTATGGAGTGTTTCGGGGACCTCGCAGGCTATATCTATGCGCTGGAAACGGGCCTTTCCTCGGACCCGCCCATGAACTGGCGCCTTTCCGCGCTGGATGACTTCACGCTGGTTTCCAACTCGGATGCGCATTCCCCGGCCAATCTGGGCAGAGAAGCAAATATCTTTGATACCGTGCTTTCTTATCAGGGCGTGTTGGATGCTTTAAAAAGCCGCAGCACAAAGAAATTTCACGGCACGATGGAGTTTTTCCCGGAGGAAGGCAAATACCACTATGACGGGCACAGGGCATGCAAGGTGTGCTGGAAGCCTGCGGATACAAAAGCAGCGGGAGGCGTATGCCCTGTATGCGGCGGCAGGATCACAGTCGGAGTGCTGCACCGGGTTGAAGCCCTTGCAGACAGGGAAGAAGGGTTCGTACCACCGGCGGCAAAGCATTTTGAAAGCCTTGTTCCGCTTCATGAGGTGGTAGCCGCCTCAATAGGTTATACCGCTGCCAGTATGAAGGTAAAGAAAAAGTACGATGACCTTATTCGGAACCTCGGACCGGAGTTGTTTATACTGCGTGAGGCGCCGCTGAACGATATTGAGCTGGCGGCAGGGCCATGCATAGCTGAAGGCATCCGCAGGCTGAGGTGCGGCAAGGTTGAGATACAACCCGGATTTGACGGGGAATACGGCAGAATCAAAATAATGGATAAAAGCGAGATAGACATGCTTTCCGGCCAGTTGTGCTTTTTTAACGATATACCCAAAACTATTGAGGACATAAAGGTTTCGGCAAATGAAGCGGAACCGGCGCCGGTTTTAGCAGATACCTATCCGCCTGATAACGGCGGGGACACTATTAAAACCGTTCCTTCAGGCTTTCCCTACGGGTTGAACCGAGAGCAGTGGGAAGCCGTTTCATCCGCCAGCCCGGCAATTGCGGTAATCGCCGGTCCTGGAACCGGAAAAACCAAAACACTGGTATGCCGTATCGCCTACCTTGTTGAGAAATGCGGTATAGATCCCTCGCAGGTAACCGCCGTTACTTTTACCAACAAGGCGGCAAACGAGATGCGCGTCCGTCTGGAGAAGCATTTCGGGAACAAGCGGACGGCAGGTGCAATGACAATAGGAACATTTCACTCCATATGCCTGCAAATTTTGTCCAAGTGGAGAGGCAAGAATAACAAAACTATTATTGATGAATATAATGCCGTTTCAATAATCGAAGAAATATTAAAGGACATGCAGTTGAAAATTTCTCCAAGGGATGTCATGAGAAGAATATCGCTGATTAAAAGCGGTGTTGCGCCGGCAGGAGATCAGCAAAAAACGGATGTTCCGGCAGAGGTATACGCTTTATATTGCGCACAGCTTGAACGTTACGGTGTAATGGACTATGACGATATTCTGCTTGAAGTGCTCAAGCGGTTTGAGTCTGCAAACACAGAAAGTATATCAGAGAGGAGCCTGGCAAACTCTTTCTCATACCTGCTGGTGGATGAGTTCCAGGATATAAACGGGATTCAATACCGCTTGATCAAAAAATGGGGTGAGAAAAGCGGGAGTATTTTTATTATAGGTGACCCCGACCAGTCCATTTATGGTTTCAGGGGCTCGGATTTCCGTTATTTTGAAAGGTTTAAAGCAGATTTCCCCGACCTCCGGCAAGTCCGGCTGACTTGGAATTACCGCTCAACACCCGAGATAATCATTAGTGCCGAATCGGTAATCTCAAAGAAAGCCGCGGGGGGGCGCGCCTGTTCCCTCGACGCAAAAAGGGAAAGCGGGGCAAAGGTACGTCTCATAGAAACCAAGGATGAATTTTCGGAGGCACTGTTTGTGGCAAAGGAGATAAACCGTATGGTTGGCGGTATCGATATGCTTGACACACAGACACTGTCGGCACCCCGCAGAAAAAGGCCTGCGGCAAACCAACCAAGAGGATTTTCCGATATTGTCGTATTATACCGCACCAATCGCCAGGCGGAAATTGTGGAGCAGTGCTTTTTAAAAGAGGGTATCCAGTATGTGGTCGTGGGACGGGACGAGTTTCTCGCAGATAAGTTGGTCCGTGAGGCGATGGCGTTTTTCAGGTTTTTGCTCAACCCCGGGGATATCGCTTCCCTATTGTTATACCTTAAAGCAAAAAACATATATTCGGCAGACCTGAACCAAAAAGTTCTGGAAAGCTACGTTGCAGGTGAGAAAAGCGTTCCATCCCTCATAAGGATTATGGAAAGGACTGAACTGCCGCCGCATGAACCGGGCAAACCACAAAATTTCATGGAAATGCTGAGGAAATATGAACCTGTGATCAATAAAGAAAAGCCGTGGAAGATTTTAGATTCCTGGATTAACGACAACAGTATGTCAGGCGTCAGGTGCCTGGAACTGCTTTTAAACTCGTCTGTTATGCATAACAAAATGTCTTCCTTTATGCAAAACCTTGTGTTGGGCCGCGAAAGTGATGTTGTCCGCAGCGGCAGCAAGGTTTATTCTCCGGAGGCGGTTTCGTTAATGACCATGCATGCGGCAAAAGGTCTTGAATTTCCCATAGTATTTATTTGCGGCGTAAACGACGGCATGATTCCTCTAAGGAACAGCAACCCCGACTTTGATATTGACGAAGAGAGACGGCTTTTCTATGTCGGGATGACCAGGGCAAGGGATGAGCTCATACTTTTGACGTCCCGTACTCCATCTCCTTTTACTGCCGACATATCTGAAGAGCAGCTTATCAGAGAGAAGACTTTTACGCAAAAGAAAATGCCTCAATACAAGCAAGTCAGCCTTTTTGACTAATTAGTCGGTTATAAATAGATATTTGAAAGAATCCTGATATGCAAAGTGGTATATTGTTTAGAATAAGGAAGAAATTCAAAACAACATCAGGTTATAATAAGAATTATTGCATATGAAGCGCTGATATCAAAGCCAGCGCTTCGTCAATGGTCACGGCTACACCGGCCGCCTTTTCATTTCCGCCTTCTTGCCAGCTTATGCTGCCAAAAACCACTCCCACAACCTGACCGTTCATATTGAACACAGGGCTGCCGCTGTTGCCCGGATAAATGGGGGCGTCGATACTGAATATTTTGCCCTGCATATCCTTTACTCTCAGGTACTGTCCGACATTTCCTTCAACCATTATGCTGTTAAGCGCCAATGGATTTCCCACCAACTTGATTTTATCACCCGGAGCGGGTGGTGTTGTTGTACCGACAGGTACCGCCGGAAGTCCTTCCGCCTCTAAAACAATTACCGCCAAGTCGGATTCCGGCTTGCTCGACCAGCGCGCGGCTTTATACACTTTTCCGTCAGGAAACGTTATAGTCATATTTAAGGTGTCCTCAATTACATGGTGATTTGTTATTATTACTCCGCTTGGATCGATATTGAACCCGGTGCCGGTTTTTTGCTCTACGGCGATAGAAGCGCCTTGACTGCGGGAAAGCACGTTGATTAGCACCACAGCCTGCGCCAGATCGGTACTGGTGTCATTCTTAAGCTGGTAGGATTTGCTGACAAGCTCAGCCAGAGGAATCTTTTGATCGGGCCACGACGTAGCAACAACCAGCCCGATAAACGCCAGGACAGTAATCAGAGCCACCAGGCGCAGCAACGGGGAACGCCGGTTTGGAGCTTCCTCGAAATCTTCCGTTGGTGAGCCGGTTCCATCTTCTAAATTTTCTTCTAATAACGGATCGTTTTTATCCATTGATTAACCACTCGCTTTTAAAAGTTTGCCGGCTATGCAAGATATGCTTGTATGATCACACTATAACAAAAAAAACAGGGGAGGGACAGAATTTATAATATCACTGAAGAAAACTATGTTATACTGAAATTGTCTTATTTTCTTGAAAATGAGAGGAGAAAATTGTGATGACATACCTTGTTGTTGTTTTTTTAATTGGCTTTCTGATCACTGCTCATGAGCTGGGACATTTTCTTGCGGCGCGCTGGTTGAAAGTGCCTATTGCCCGGTTTTCGATTGGTTTTGGCCCCAAGTTGTGGGGATGCAAAAGAGGAGATACTGAATATTGGCTGTCGTTGATCCCCATAGGGGGATATGTGCTGCCTGAAATCGAAGATGAAGCCGAATTTTTTCAAATCCCCATATATAAGAGACTGATATTTTCACTTGGCGGTCCGGTTGCAAACATAATCCTCATTTTGTTTTTCTTCGGGATAATGAATGTTATGGCTTCGGGTTTTTCATTAAACGGTATTTTTATTAAACCATTTTTACAGACGTCGGGTTTATTGGTGAATTTTATAATCGCAATTCCAACCTTGTTCTCCAATTCCGAACAACTCTCCGGCGTTGTTGGAATTGTCGTAGGGGGCGGACAGTATGTAGGTGTAGATGTGCTGAGAATATTGGATTTTTCAATTATTCTAAGTCTTAACCTGGCTGTGCTGAATTTGCTGCCAATTCCCGCTTTAGACGGTGGGAAAATTATATTGTACCTGCTGGAAAAAATTCACCCGAAGTTTTTACGGCTGCATGTTCCACTCGCCTTAGTCGGCTGGGTGTTTTTAATTGGTCTTATGGTTTATGCCACAGTGCTTGATGTCGGGAGATATGTTCCAGGGATCTAATGATATATGATTCTGTGTAATTGGAATAGAGCAATGGTTTTGGAGCAATGAGTCAGGCGTGAGTCGGAGAATCGTCCCCTGCCCCGCTCCTGACTCGGAATCCCTGATTCGGAGTTACAGCCCGGAAAAATCAAGGGTGGCAAAGTAGTCTTCGACTGTTTCGGCCCGCCTGATCATTTTCACGCTTCCGTCGGTTTGCAGCAACAGCTCGGCCGGCCGCAGCTTGCCGTTGTAGTTGAATCCCATGGCGTGTCCGTGTGCGCCGGTGTCATGAATGATCAGAATATCACCGACCTCAATTGCCGGCAGCTTGCGATCAATGGCAAATTTGTCGTTGTTTTCACATAGTGAGCCAGTAACATCATAAATATGATCGTGCGGCTGGTCCTCTTTGCCGACTACCGTGATGTGATGATACGCGCCGTAAATGCCGGGACGCATGAGATCGGCCATGCAGGCGTCCAGTCCGACGTAATTTTTATAAATCTTCTTTTTGTGCAGCACTGTAGAAACCAGACACCCGTAAGGTCCGGTGATCATCCGGCCGCTTTCCATGGTCAGTTTCAAAGGGTGCAGGCCGTTGGAAACGATCTTTTCCTCGTAAACACGTCTGATGCCCTTGCTTAAATAGGCCAGGTCGACTGCCTTTTCCTCCGGACGGTATGGTATGCCGATACCACCGCCAAAGTTTACCATCTCCATGCGAATACCCAGTGAACGATATATTTCCACGACCAGATCGAACATCATGCTGGCAGTTTCAATAAAAAAGTTGGGATCCAACTGATTCGAAATAATCATGGTGTGCAGCCCAAAGCGCTTGACCCCTTTGGCTTGAACGATCCTGTAAGCATCCATTAGCTGTTCCATGGTGAGGCCGTATTTGGATTCCTCCGGATTGCCGATAATGGAGTTGCCGCCGGACCGGAGCGGCCCGGGATTATAACGGAAGGATAGCAGCTCCGGCAGACCGGCGTGCTTATCCAGGTATTCAATATGGGTGATATCGTCAAGGTTTATTACCGCGCCGAGTCTCCTGGCCAGGCGGTATTCTTGAAAAGGTGTGTCATTCGAGGTAAACATGATTTCCTCACCTAGAATGCCGGATTTTTCAGCCAGGATCAACTCCGCCAGAGAACTGCAATCTGCGCCAAGACCTTCCTCGTGTAAGAGCTTTAAGATAAACGGGTTGGGTGTGGCTTTTACGGCGAAATATTCCTTAAATACCGGCGCCCAGGCGAACTCCGTCACCAATTCACGGGCATTGGCCCGGATAGCTGCTTCATCGTATATATGAAATGGGGTTGGATAACGTGCGATAATCTCGCTTAGCTGCTCCTTGGAAAAAGGTATATTTTTTGCTGGCATTTGTGCTCCTCCAAATTTCGACTTATTGATAGATTATAAAGTTGATAAGCCCATTCGCGCAAGACTAATAAGGGAATTATTTAGAAAAACCATTTAATTTTCTGAAGGAATAATACTACTGACAGTAGAAAAGAGCTTGACGAAAATATCTGTCATGCCGGGGGTATCCTAAATATTAGAACTGTTGACTTTTACCCCCTGATTTTTAGAAACGTGGTGATTTGGGTTGTCTAAATACATTGGGCAAGAATCAAAAAAAGCAGGTCTTAGTCCCGGGACTCTGGTTCATATCGGCGAGGAGAGAAAAGAAGAAATAAAAATAACGCTGTTTGAGTATCATGAACAGAGTTTTCAGGAAAAACAAATTGAGACCGTTGACGAGTGCGAGCTGTATAAAGACAGTCCGGCCGTGACATGGATAAATGTTGACGGTATTCATCAGGTCGAGGTAATAGAAAAAATAGGTAAATGCTTTGGGCTTCATCCTTTGCTTTTGGAAGATATCTTAAATACCGGCCATCGTCCTAAAATGGAAGATTTCGGTGACTACATTTATATTATTCTGAAGATGTTGTTTTTTGACAGCAAAAGCAAAAGTGTGGTTACCGAACAGATCAGTATCATCCTTGGTCCGAATTATGTCCTTTCCTTCCAGGAAAGAGAAGGAGAAATATTTAATCAGCTTAAGGAGCGGATCAGGAGTGGATTGGGCCGCATAAGAAAAATGGGGGCGGATTATCTTTTTTATGCCTTGGTAGACTCGATAGTCGACAACTATTTTGTGGTGCTGGAAGAACTGGGAGAAAAAATTGAATTTCTGGAAGAAAGACTGGTGACAAATCCGTCACCAGTCACTTTAAAGTCAATTCATCGGTTAAAGACAGACATGCTATTTCTCAGTAAGTCGGTTTGGCCTTTAAGAGAGGTGATTGGCGGGCTGGAAAGAGGAGATACGCCGCTGATTAAGGAATCCACCGGGATTTATCTCAGGGATGTTTATGATCATACGATTCAGGTGATTGACACTATAGAGACATACCGTGACATGATTACCGGGATGTTGGACATCTACCTTTCGAGTATCAATAATAGAATAAGTGAAGTGATGAAAGTATTGACGATCATCACGACTATATTTATTCCCCTTACCTTCATCGCAGGGGTATATGGAATGAATTTCGCATATATGCCGGAGCTGCAGTGGCGTTGGAGCTATCCCGTGGTTTTGTCGGTCATGGTTATTATTGGAATATTAATGGGGGTTTATTTTAAGCGGAGGAAATGGTTGTAAAATAATAATGGACCAATTGGCTGTTGTACAGCACCCGATGGACGCGGTTTTCGTTGGAGATGTGGTTAAGGTGCGTGTAATAGCGGTGGATTTGGAGAGGGGCAGGGTTTCTCTGTCCAGGAAAAATGCGATATTATAGTTGAAATTGCGTAAACTGAAAGTGGGAATTAGGGATGTTGCAAAAGGCCCGGACGATTTTAAAAGAACATTTCGGCTACTCCTCCTTTAAAAAAGGGCAGGAGCCGATTATTGAAAGCATTCTGCAAGGCAGGGACACCTTGGGGATAATGCCCACGGGCGGCGGCAAGTCCGCCTGCTACCAAATCCCTGCTTTGCTGTTTCCCGGCCTGACCCTGGTTTTCTCCCCCTTGATTTCCCTGATGAAGGATCAGGTGGACTCCCTCGACGGTTTGGGCATTCCGGGAACTTTTATCAACAGCAGCTTGAGCTATGCGGAGGTGGAGGAGAGAATCAGCCGGGCAAAACGGGGGAAATTCAAGCTGCTTTACGTGGCGCCCGAGAGATTGGAATCAAACCGGTTTCTCGCCAGCGTTGGAGCACTGCCGGTTTCTTTACTGGCTGTGGACGAAGCTCATTGCGTGTCTCAGTGGGGTCACGACTTCCGGCCCAGTTATTTGGCGATTGGTCAATTTATTCAGGAACTGCCCCACCGGCCGCCTGTGGCAGCCTTTACCGCGACCGCCACAGCCGAGGTGCGCCAGGATATCGTCAAGATGCTCGGCTTGAGCAATCCGCGGCTTGTGGTAACGGGCTTCAACCGGGAGAACCTGTTTTTTTCCGTAATCCGGGGCGAGAACAAAAGGGACTTTTTACTGGAGTACTTGGCCGGCCGGAAAGAGGAGGCCGGCATCATTTACGCGGCGACCCGGAAAGAAGTGGACAATCTGTACGAGTTTCTTTGTAAGAAAGGATACTCCGCAGGAAAATACCACGCCGGACTGAGTGAAGAAGAGCGAACCGGCAGCCAGGACAAGTTCCTTTACGACGACATCCGGATTATGGTTGCCACGAACGCTTTTGGCATGGGTATCGACAAGTCCAACGTCCGCTATGTGATCCACTACAACCTGCCCAAAAACATGGAGGCTTACTACCAGGAAGCCGGCCGCGCCGGAAGGGACGACGGGCCGGGGGAATGTGTCTTGCTGTTTGGCCCGCAGGACATCCAGATTCAAAAATTCCTTATCGAGCAGACGCAATATACACCGGAAAGAAAGCTGAACGAGTACCGGAAATTGCAGGCCATGGTAGATTATTGCCATACCCCGCACTGCCTGAGAAAATATATTTTGCGGTATTTCGGAGAAGAGAGCATAGCGGAGGAATGCGGGAACTGCGGCACCTGCAACGAAAAAACCGAACTGGTTGATCAAACAGTTGACGCCCAGATGCTCTTTTCCTGCATCCTGCGCCTGCGGGAACAGTTCGGAATTTCAATGGCGGCGGAAGTTTTAAAAGGTTCCTTGAACAAAAAAGTGCTGCGTTACGGGTTTAACGAATTGTCCACCTACGGCCTGATGAAAGACCGGACCCTGAAGCAAATCAGCGACTTTGCCAATGTACTGATTGCCGAAGGGTACATTCAGCTGACGGAGGGCCAGTACCCCGTGGCCAGGTTGACTCCCCGGGCCTTTCCCGTCCTGAAAGGGTTGGAAAAAGTGATGCTCAAGGTAAGGATAAAAGAAGCGGCCGCCACTGTGGACGACTCACTTTTTGAACAATTGCGCGGATTGCGCAAAGAGATTGCGCAAAAAGAGGGAGTACCTCCTTATATAGTTTTCGCGGACAGCACCCTGCGGGAAATGTCCATCCGCCTGCCGGCAGATCAACACGCCATGCTGTCCATCAAGGGGGTCGGGCAAAGGAAATTTGCAAGCTACGGCGGGCAGTTCCTGGAGTTGATTCAGAAATACGTGGCCGAAAAGGGAATTATCCTCCGGCAGGGGAAGCCCGCCGGGAAAAAGGTGCGGGACAATGAAACGCCGAGCCACCTGATGACTCTGCACCTGTACCGGGAAGGCGTCACTATTCCAGAAATTGCCAGACAAAGAGGCTTGAGCGCGGTCACCATTCAAGACCACCTCGTCCGGTGCGGCCTGGAAGGTCACCACATCGATTGGGACGACTTTATCCCGCAAGAATATGAAGCCTTAATCTTGCAGAAAATTGAAGAGGTCGGCGCTCAAAGATTAAGGCCCATCAAGGAAGAATTGCCGGCCGGGGTGGATTACTTTGCCATTAAGGCCGTGTTGTGCAAATACAGACTGATGACAGGAGAACAAACTTGAGCCCATTAAACAACAGTCATGTTTCGACATATTAATATTTTATTTATAAAATACAAATATTTTAGAGGAATTATTTGCAGATTCATCTAATCTTTAATATTTTGATGGGAGGTGTAACTTTATAGAACCGCTATGATTCCAACAGTTAATAAAAATAGCCTCTCGGCATTCGCCGAGGCAGATGGCACAAGGCTTTGCTTGAACCATCGTTATTGAATTCCTCCTACTTACCATAGAGGAATTTTTTTTAAATCCGCATCCAATTGGGAATTCGGATCTAAAATATTGTTGTGAAATTTGTCGGAAACACTTGACATTTCCAGAATAACCCCAGAATCGGTTAGGAGGAATATTTTTCCTTACTAATTGCGATTGGGATGTTTATTTTGAAACCTGTCATTAAACTGCATGAAACGTACCAAAGCTTTGTCATCGAACAACTGCAACAACACTATGCCGGTGGGCTGCTCGTTCTCGTCAATAAGGACTGGCCCCTTATCACCAAGCTCTGGATCACGAACCTGGCTGACATCACGACGTCACTTCGTGATCTTTACTGCGCCAGAGGTCCTGCACCCCGTGATCCTGCCTCCATGCTCCGTTCGTTTCTGCTCTTTTTGCTCACCAAACCGGAAATCGGCATTACTGCATGGGTTGACGAACTGCACCGTGTTCCTCTCTATGCTATCCTCAGCGGTTTTGAACCCGGTGACGTTCCCGGCGTTGGCACGTTCTATGATTTCTTTGCTCGTTTATGGGCTGCTTCTAAAAATAGCATTAGGCCTCATATGAACAAGCGCAAGCGGAAACCAAAGAAGGGCAAGAAGAAGGGTGAAAAAGCCCCAACAACAACACATGGCCGCATTATGCGCTTAGCCAACTGGATGATGCGCCATATAAACACGCAAAAGGATTTGCCAATGGATCGTCTATTCCGTTTCTTCCAATCTCAATTTCTTGCGGTATCAGCAAGGCTCGGATTGCTCGGGGATATGGGCGCGCTCAGTATCGCTGGTGACGGCACCCCTGTTGTCACCGCAGCCTATCCCCGCAGCAAACC
>NZ_JAKNBL010000039.1 GCF_022410535.1 Pelotomaculum terephthalicicum JT | reverse complement strand
ATCCGAATTCCCAATTGGATGCGGATTTAAAAAAAATTCCTCTATGGTAAGTAGGAGGAATTCAATAACGATGGTTCAAGCAAAGCCTTGTGCCATCTGCCTCGGCGAATGCCGAGAGGCTATTTAAAATTTAAGGAGGCTTAGAGTAATGAAAAAAAGATTGTTGACGGTGGCCGTGATGGCCTTGATGCTGGTGATGTCCTTTGCCATGACTGCCAGCGCCGGACCGGTTGCAGATACCCTTGGAGCACTAGGACCAGGCCCACACAGCGTGGGGGTTGATCTGTATCATGCCACATTAGATCAATTGTCCATGGGAGATCCCGCCATAGATTCACCCGCCTCGGTTACCGTGGCGAGCGGCGTGGCCACAATGACGCTGGGAGTTTCTCCGATGACGTTCGGCGAGTATACCGGGTATCTGGAGAAACTTGAATATTATGATGGTGGAGTCTATACCGATGAAGACGTCGTCGTTGTCGACTATGATCTAGATGAGGTTCCGGACGCCTTCATTTTCCCGATTACGGACGAAACGGCTATTACTACAGGTGGAGGAGCAGTTATCGGCGCGTGGCAAAAGGTCCAGGTAACAGTTAAGGTAGAAGGCAGCTCCATGCCCGTTTCCCAAGCCAGATTAAAGATCATGTTCTAAGAAACCGCACCAGTGGGACTGATTGATCTGCTTTGCTCAACCAGTCCCACACATTCTTTGATAACAGCATTTGCCAGTTGTTTAATTAATTATAATACTGGGGTTGCCACAAGCCAACCCAATTAAAAGGCACCTGCGGGTACCTTTTTAAAAGACATCTGGTTAGCACAGGCTAATCTGCGTAAAAACAATTATTTATATCAACATTCGTTTATTTAAGCGCCTGGGAGATAAACGTAAAAATGGTTTCAAGCCAGAGGAGAAAGGAGTTGTGCAGAAATTAACAGTATTCACAAAAAAATTTTGAGTTATTTACTGGTGTTTTCTATGATTATCACCCTGTTCCCGGCGGCGGCTTTTTCGGAACCTGATGAGGAGATAACCTCATTTGCTCCCATAACACTGTCCGCCGGCACGGTGTCTGCAGCGGTATACGCGGACGCCGCGGCGGTGATCGCGGCCCTCAGCGCGCAATATCCCAGTGTAACCGCCGCGACATACAGCGGCGGCGGGGTCTCCGTCCCGGTGGCCGGCTGGACGGAGACGGATACCTATGACCCGTCAACCGTCGGCAGCTACACCTTTACGGCAACCCTGGGCGACATACCCGCAGGCTACGCCAACCCCCACAACCTGACGGCCACGGCCGAAGTCGTGGTGGGCGGCAGCGGCGGCACCCTCGCCGACGGCAAGTATAATATCAAAGTAACGGCTTTGAACGAAGCCGACGAGGGGACTTCGCCCGTGGCGGCTCTGCTGTCCGAGGACGCCCTGCTCAAGGTGGACAGAGGCCAGGTGACGGCCACCCTTCGCTTTAACCGGGGTACGATAGACGGCGCGGATACCTATGGGAGCTATGTGACCGGCATAAGGACGGTAGCAGGCGCCACATACGACGGGACCAGACTCTCGTACAACGGCTATGACTATTCCAGCACCCACAAGGCTATGGTCAACGACATCAGCGCCCCGACCAGCGCCACCATAACAATTTCGGGAGTCTCAAAAACGTTCCGCTTGCAGTTTGACAGCCCCTCCGCTTTCTCCCTGGGCCCGGCTGATATTCCGGACGGGGCGCTGCGCCAGGCCATCTGCGCATTGCTGGGTGAAGATGCCGGACAATACGCCATCCAGAAGGAAGACATGGAGTGGCTGCGGGGATACTTAAACCTAAGAGGCAAAGGAATAACCGACCTGACGGGGCTGCGGCATGCCGTTAACGTGACACATCTGGACATGAGCTACAGCAGCCTGGGCGGCGTGGAGAACCTGAACGCCATGCTTGGAGAGATTGCGCAACTGCCGAATCTTGAGCAATTAAATCTAAGCAATAATGCCTTGACGAGCCTGCCGGCCATCGGGGACATGCCCAACCTGGCGGAAATCAATGTCGGGTACAATCAGCTGACGGACCTGCCGCAGTTCACGAACCTGCCGGCCCTGACCACCTTTTACGGCAACGACAACAATTTCCAAAGGGTGCCGGAAAGCTTGTTCAACCTGACCTCGCTGGTAAAATTGGACCTGCAGAACAATGCCATTGCGGAGATCAGCAGCAGCATTTCCGCCCTGGGCAACTTAGAAACGCTATATATGACTAATAACCTGCTCCAAACCCTGCCCGCTAGCTTCAACGGCTTATCCAAGTTAAAAACCATGGCTTTCATGCACAATCAACTGACCTCGCTGCCCGCCGACCTGAGCGGGCTCACCGGCGTAACGACTGTCAGTTTGGGCTACAATATGCTGGAAAATATTCCAGAAGGCCTATTTACCCTGCCCAATGTGGAGGACATAACGGCGGATAACAACAGGGTCAGGGAAGTGGGCGGCGGCATCGGCGATCTTAACAAGTTAAGAAAAATTACTCTAAACAACAACCAGATTGAGGCGTTGCCGGCCAGCATGAACAACTTGACCGCCCTGACCGAGATAAACATGAGCTACAACAACCTGACCACCCTGCCCGATGATTTGAGCGGCCTGACGAACCTGGAAACCGCCAATTTTGCCAACAACAAACTGACCGCCCTGCCGGACAGCGTCGGGGACTGGACGGCCCTCAAGACTTTGAAGCTGGCAGCGAACTCTTTAAAGACTCTGCCCGCTTCCATGGGCGGTTTGACAAATCTCAGCGATCTGGACCTGGGGAGCAACAGCTTCGAAGCATTGCCCGGCGCCCTGGCATCCATGCCGGCGTTGAAGGCAATTAAGATGAGTTACAACAAGGTGGCCGCCGCGCCCGCGGACCTGTCCCGGATGACGGCGGTGACAGCAATACAACTGCAAAACAACCGCCTGGGCGAACTGCCGGAAGGGTTTAAAACTTTGCCCAACGTACAGCATATGTACCTGCAAAATAATTTTCTTGAAACCATACCCGAAAACTATTTTGACGGATTGACTGCGCTAAAAACACTTAACATAACCAAGAACTTCATCCAGTTCAGCGAGGGGTCCACCGAGCTGAGCGAAATCCAGAAGCTGCGGAACCGTAGCGTGCCGGTGACGG
Source organism: Pelotomaculum terephthalicicum JT (assembly GCF_022410535.1). Lineage (GTDB taxonomy): Bacteria > Bacillota > Desulfotomaculia > Desulfotomaculales > Pelotomaculaceae > Pelotomaculum_D > Pelotomaculum_D terephthalicicum. The sequence continues at coordinate 26,179 of NZ_JAKNBL010000039.1, read as the reverse complement.
TGACGGGAAACGCAGCGCCGCAGGGGCCGTTCGCCGCGCTGAAAAGCCTGGAGAGCAGCGCGGGTGAGCTGGAGTTAAAAAATGATGGCGCTCTCAGTTATACTCTTTCCGCGAAAGCGCCTGCGGGAACCTCCTCCATCACCCTGACGCCGACAGGCGTTAAAAGCGACACCACCATCACCATGGGCGATACAACGGTCAACAGCGGTGAGAGCCTGATGGCGGGGGGCCTGGCGACCGGCGTCAATTCCATCGTGCTGATGGCAGCCAGTCCCATCGACGGAAGCCAGGTGACCTATCAAATCCAACTGACCGTTGGCGCCGGCTCCAGCGACGGATTTCCGCAGGACGGCCATACGTACGGCATTACCGTCACCTTGCTGCACGCAAGCCTGGACGTCCCCTCCATGGCCGACAACTATATTATCAACGACGCTTCCATCAAGGTGGTCGGCGGGCAGATGCACCTGTATCTCACCACAGACAACGCGGATATAATGAGCGATTTCAGATATCGGAACGCGGCAGGCGAGTATGTGGCGGCGGAGCTTACATCCAGCGATCCGGCCGCGAACCTGGCCACTTATAAAATGCCCGTCAGCACCATTGACGAGCCTTTGCACCTCCAGGCATATGCGGCTCCGATGGGCTATTCCCCTTACTTCCGCCTGTCCTTTGACAGGGAGACCCTGGCGGATATAACGGGCGAGCAGGAACCGGAAGGCCTGGCCGACGGCACCTACACCATTCCGGTAAGCCTATGGCACGCGACGAGCGATATGGCCTCCATGGGCAACGGGGGTTTGGAGCAGACCGCCAAGCTTGTGGTGGAAAACGGCGAGGGAACCCTGCACCTGACCTTCAAGGCGCTGACCGTGGCGGCCATGAACATGACGGGGTACCTTTCGCAGCTTGACTTGCTGAAAAACATCGTGTTCAACCAGTATAACTACCCCGAAAGCTACGATCTGATTCCGGCCACCGTCGTATCCACCTACGACGTGGTGGACGCCTTTAACGCGCCGGACAGCACGGACCCGAATTGCGCGGGCAAGATGTACCCGAAGGAGATAACCGTGCCTGTCGTGCCGGGGCAGGAGTACACCTGGGTGCACGTCTACGTGCCGGTAATGGGCAGTATGGGCGTCGGCAATCAGGTGGCCAGGATCAAATTGGATTACGGCAACCTGGTCGCGCCGGGCGAACCCAACCCGAACGATGAACCCGTGCGGGAAATCACCGCCAGCGCGGGCGTCGTGACCATCGGACGCGGCGATATCGCCGGCATCTCCGTCACCCGGAATATCGGGCTTAATTTCAGCGACGTGAATATCGTCTTCCCGGTGCAGTATCTGAATAACTATTTTGCCGGCGACGCGTCCGGCACCGGCAGCCTGCAGCTACAAAAGAACGAGGCTTCCGCGGGCACGCGGCAAAGCATTATCAGCATCATGGCAGACACGGACACCCTGGTGAGCGCCATCGAACTGAACCTGAAAATAGGGGACCAGTCGATCACTGATTTGGGCGGTTCGGTCAAAATTACCATCAGCCTGACGGACGAACAAGTCGCGGCCCTTGCAAGCGCTGGAAGCAAAAAGCTCTGCCATTACAACCCGGATACGGGGGCGCTTGAGGACATGGGAGCCACGTTCGACCTGACGAACAAAACCGTGACTTTCTACACCGACCACTTCAGCACCTATGCGATCATCAGCGCACCGACCGGCGGCAGCGGTACCGGCGGCGTTCCTGAAGACACCGGCGAATTGAGTGATGGAATCTACAACATCAAGTTTGACGCCTTGCAGCAATATTCCGACGATTATTCCATGGCGGAGCAATTCTTTACTCAGCCCGCGGTGCTTGAGGTCTCCGGCAGCATAATTAACGTGACTATCGTAATGTACGGCACCACCAGCAGTCCGGAAAAGGACGACGGCATCCACATGCGTTATATCAACAAACTGCAATACCAAAACAGCAGCGGCAACTGGATCAATGTAACGAAGACACTGAACGACGCGGACGACACGATGACAATAGCGTTTACCGTCAGCACCATTGATGAACCCGTGTATATGAGAGTGCAGACCGACTATATGGGTCCTGATTATAAAGTGTTCCGCCTGGTCTTTTACAAGAACTCTCTGGAGAGAGGAGGACTGGTGTCTTCCGGCGCTGTCAGCGCCGCGACCCAATACACCATTAAGGCTGAAGCCGGGGAGGGCGGTGCCATCAGCCCCAGCGGAGACGTCAGTGTGAAAAAGAACGAAGACCAGACCTTTACGATCTCGGCTAATGCTGGATATAAGATCAAGGATGTGCTGGTCAATGGTAAATCCGTTGGCGCGGTAAGCACCTACACTTTTAAGGCGGTTAAGAAAGACGGCACAATCAGCGCTGTTTTTGAAAAAACAGAAGAAATCCCCGTGGCAGCTGAAGCTGCCGCAGCGTTAAAATTTACGGATATCGCAGGCCACTGGGCCGAAAAGGTAATTTATTTTGTCGTGAGCAAGGGCATGTTCAATGGTACAAGTGAGACCATGTTCAGTCCCGATGCTTTCATAACCCGGGGGATGTTTGTAACCGTTCTGGGCCGGATTTGCCAGATCGATCCCGCAAAATATGCCGCGTCCCCCTTTGCCGATGTGGCCCCGGAGACGTATTATGCTCCCTATATAGCCTGGGCTGCGGCGAATGATCTGGTCAGAGGCGTTGGTAACGGCATGTTTGAACCCGACCGGGAAATTACCAGGGAAGAGATGGCCGTGATCTTTGTAAAGTTTGCCAAAATCGCCGGGATCGAGCTGCCGGACGCTTCCGCTCCTGCGACCGCCGCCGTGCCGGAGGGAGCGCTGAAAGACGGGCGGTACACCATTGACGCCTCCGCCCTGATGGAAAATAAAGATGACGCTTCCATGGCTGATCAGTTCTTCACGGAACCGGCCACCCTGACTGTGGCCGGGGGCAAAATCACCGCCACCATGGTTTGGCACGGCACCGAGTATGTCACCATGGATATGCTTGAAGAATTAAAAGTCCAGCAGAGCGGCGGAGAACTGGCAGATGTAAAAAGATTTCTAAATCAGCAGGAGAACACCCTGACAATCACCTTCGAAGTGGAGGATATTCAGGAAGCTACCGTCATGCAGGTCTATGTGCCCAGGGGAATGGGCGAGATCAGGCCCAAGTTCAGGCTGGTTTTTGACAACACATCCCTGAAAGAACAGGGGGCATTGACCTTTGCCGACGCAGGAGAGATCAGCGCCTGGGCCAGAGAGAGCGTGGAAAAGATGAACATGGCCGGAATTATTACGGGCAAAGAGCATAACATGTTCGACCCCCGGGGTCTTGCCACCCGGGCGGAGGCGGCGGTGATCCTCGCCAGAAGCGCCGGTTTTTCAGACTGACGGTAAGCACAGTAAGCGGCCGCAACCGGAGCAGGGCAATGAGCATACTCCCCGCCTGGCGGAAAGAAGCAACTTGCCTTGCCCGGTGCGTGTTCGCGTCGTTGGATGAGAAAAAGTGATGGAAAGAGGAGGTATTTGATAACTAAAAAATGATTAAAAAACTGCTTTTGGGCTTGCTGGTCCTGGGGGCTGCTGTGGCAGGCGCGGCGCATGTCCCCGCGTTTGCCTTGACGGACGGGACTTATGTTGTTTCAAATAATACTCATTATGTCAATCCCGACACCGGCACAGCGGATGACGGGGGCGATACCTCCACCGGCGAGGCCATGTGTAGAAACACGGTCTACCCGGTCAGCCTGTATGAGCAGAAGAATGGGAAACACTATGTAACCCTGCGCCTCAAGATGATATCCTTTATCAAGGATATCAAATTCAACGTGCAGTCGGCTAAGGGGGATGGCGCGTCCTACCGTGAGGTTTCCTATGAAGTGGTGGGCGGAAATAAGGAGGAAAACACCGAGGATTTCCGTTTTGCCCTGCCGGCGGCGGATGTACTGATTAACCCTTCCTTTTTTGTCGGGCCTATGAACAGGGATGTGACCTTTTTTGTAGCTATCGACATGAGCAGCGCCAAAAAAGATGATGGTAAATTTGCCGCCTTCAACGGAACCGCTGTGAATAGCAATTCGGGCTCCCAGCCCGCGCCGGAGCAGTCGGCTGCGCCTGCTGGTCCGTCAGCTGACCAGGCTAAACCGGATGACTCCCTGCCGCCTGAGGCGGACCCGGCTGCCGTCGGCAGTCCGGATGGTTCTAAAGCGCAGGCGGATATTTCTTCATCTGCCGCCCGCGCAGACGGCACGAAGGAAGTACAGGGCATCGTGGAATTTGGGGTGCAGGGGGAAGCCGCGCCCGCGGAAAACCGGGAGAGCGCTTCCGCATCGCCTGTGCTTCCAATCGTTTTTGCAACGGTTGTGTGCCTGGGCGCAGGGGGATATTTTATCTATCGCGGCAGAACGAAAAATAAGCTGAATCAGGTGTGATTATGCGAAAAATATTTGCTGTTTTGTTGTATATCGTGCTGATGATGGGTTTTACCGGCTGCACCACGCGGCCATCAGGGGAAAGCGCAAGCCAGGGGCAGCCCCGGATTGTCTGCACTTCGGCGGCTTTGTGTGAGGTGCTGGCTCAATTGGACCTGGATTTGGCGGGTGTTCCCGATACTTCCATGGAATTGCCGGAGCGTTACCGGGATGTGCCCAGGGTGGGCCTGCCCATGACGCCGGACTTGGAAATTATCAAGTCCCTGAAGACCACCGACGTGCTCAGTCCCAACTCCCTGCAGTATGATTTAAAGCCCAAATATGAGAGCATCAACGTGCCCTGCACCTTTGTCAACCTGATGAGTGTGGAGGGAATGTTTAAAAGCATTGAAGACCTGGGGAAAAAATACCAAAAAACCCGGGAAGCCGACACCTTGATTGCAGATTACCAGGCTTTTATGAACGGGTACAACGCCAAAATAGAGGGCCGAGAGAGCCCCCGGGTTTTGATTTTAATGGGCATACCGGGCGCCTACATGGTGGCCACGGAAAGATCCTACGTGGGCAATCTGGTCAAGCTGGCCGGCGGGAGCAACGTGTTTGAGGACGATGGGGCGCTGCTCAACATCAACACCGAGGTCATCGCTGAAACCGATCCAGATATCATTTTGCGGGCGGCCCACGGCCTGCCGGACGAGGTGCAAAAAATGTTCGCCAAGGAATTCGAGGAAAACGACATTTGGAAGCATTTCCGGGCGGTGCAAAATAAAAGGGTCTATGATTTGGATTTTAAGACGTTCAATATGAGCGCTTCTTTAGGGTACAAAGAAGGTTTAAACAAACTGTTTGAAATGTTTTACGGTCAGGGGAGCGCTTCTGATGAAGAAAACACTGACTAGCTTTGTGGTTTTATGGTTGCTGCTGGCCGGCTTGATTTTTGCCTCGGTCAATCTGGGCAGCATCCGGGTTTCCTTGCCCGAGTTGCTGAAGGGCCTGTTTGTGGCCTACAACGAGAATGTAGCGGTGGTCTTTGATTTGCGTTTCCCCAGGATTATCATTGCCGTGCTGTCCGGAGCGGCCCTGGCTGTTTCCGGGGTGCTGTTTCAGGCCGTGATGAAAAACCCCCTGGCCGATCCGGGCATTATCGGCATTTCAGCAGGAGCGAGCTTTGCCGCGGTTCTGGTCACCATGTTTTTTCCCGCGTGGTTTTTCTTTTCGCCCATATTTGCCTTTGGGGGCGGGGTGGTTGCTTGTTTCCTGGTCTACTCCCTGTCCTGGAAGTCGGGGCTGACCCCTTTGCGCATTATTTTGGTGGGTATCGCCGTCAATGCCGTCTTTTCCGGGCTGCTGGAGGCGGTCAATTATATGACGGGAGGCCGGCAAAGCGTGGTTGCGGCCATTGTCGGCGCCAATATTTCCATGAAAACCTGGGACGACGTGCACACCCTGGTGTGGTACGTGCTTGTTGGCTTGCTGGGGGCGCTGGCCGTCTCCGGCAGGTGCAACCTCCTCTCCCTGGAGGACAAAACCGTGCGAAACCTGGGCGTGAATGTACATGCCGTCCGGGTGCTGGTATCGGCCGTCGCCGTGCTGCTGGCCGGCATTGCCACAGCGGTGGCGGGGGTGATCAGTTTTGTGGGATTGATTGTACCCCATATTGCCCGGCTTCTGGTGGGATCAAACCACAGGACGTTGATCCCTTTCTCCATCCTGCTGGGTAGTTTTACCGTTTTGCTGGCCGATACGGCAGGCCGTGTCATCGCCGCCCCTTACGAAATCCCCGCGTCGATTGTTATGGCGGTTATTGGCGGCCCCTTCTTTATTTTCCTGCTGAGGAGGAGTGATAAAACCTATGGAAATTAAGGATTTATCCTTTCAATATGGCAAACAGACGGTTTTGCAGTCCATATCCGCCCGGATCAGAAAAGGCAAAATTACCACAATTATGGGTTCAAACGGCTGCGGTAAATCCACTCTGTTTTATCTGATGACGAAAAACCTCAAGCCTGTAAGCGGGGGGGTCTATCTAAACGGGAAAAATATTCAGGAGATCTGCTTAAAGGAGTTTGCCAAAAAAGTGGCCATTGTCCATCAATATAATTCCGCCCCCAATGATACCACGGTCAGAACCTTGGTTGCCTACGGGCGCACACCCTACTCCTCCTTTTACCGGCGCAGCGGCAGCGAGGATGAAGAGGCCATTGACTGGGCCATGCGTGTCACCAACATTTATGAATACAAAGACAAGCCGCTCTGCACCCTTTCCGGCGGCCAGCGGCAGCGGGTGTGGATTGCCATGGCGCTGGCCCAAAAGACGGAGATCCTGCTTTTGGATGAACCCACGACCTATTTGGATATCCGTTATCAGATTCAGATCCTGAGTTTAATCAAATCACTGAACAAGGATTTGGGTATGACCATTGTCATGGTGCTCCATGACATTAATCAAGCCATCTATTACAGCGATGAGGTGATTGGCTTGAAAGAAGGAAGGGTGATCGTCCAGGGGGAATTGAATGAGGCCATCAACAGCGCCACCTTGCAAGAAATTTTCGGCGTTAATTTAAAAGTGGTGGAAACGAAAGATTGCAAATACGTTTTAGCGGTTTAACAAGTGCGGGAATTTTTAATTGCAGCCATACAAAAAATCAGGCGGCGTTCAGCGCCGCTGAGGAGGTATATGATGAAAGTATTATTGACTTACAGCAGCAGGACGGGAAACACGGAAAAAGTGGCAAAGGCCATTCAAGAAGTGGTTCCGGCGGATACGGCTTTTAGTCAAATTAGCGGCGCGCCCCCACCCGAAGAATTTGATATGGTGGTGGTAGGGTTTTGGATTGATAAAGGGAAGCCTAACCAAGAAGCCCTGGACTACCTCTCTACGCTCAAAAATAAAAAAACAGCCTTTTTCTGCACGATGGGCGCGCATCCGGATTCCCCGCACGGGCAGAAATACATCAAGGAGGCGCGGACCCTCTTTCAGGAAAACCAGTTGGTCGGAGAGTTCGCCTGCCAGGGAAAAATTGATGAAAAATTAATAGAAACATTTAAAGCTTTTCCCCCGGGGCACCCCCATGCCCTTACGGAGGAAAGCATGAAACGCTTTGAAATCGCCAGCAATCATCCGGACGAGGCGGATTTGGACCGGGCCAGAGAAACCTTCCGGGAAATATTTCAATGATTTAGGATAGGAGAAATAAATGTTTGCACAAAGATTGAAGAGCCATCACGAGCTGTATGATGTTATGAAAAACCTGGCAATAGGCAGGATGGATGTAAACGAATATCTCAAAAGCCTTCCCGGAGTTCCCCGGGAAGGCGTAATCTACATCCATATTCCTTTCTGCCGGAAAATTTGTTCCTTTTGTAATATGATCAGAGTCAATGGCGCGCCTGATGACAATTATGCCAGGCTGCTTATCAAAGAAAGCGAGCGATATCAAGATCTGGATTATATCCGGCGCTTGACTTTTCAAGCGGTGTATTTTGGCGGCGGCACCCCTACCACCTTGAGCAGCCGGTCCATTAAAGAGATCGTAAGCGTCTTGAAAAAGAATTTCTGTTTGGCGGATGACGCGGAAATCACCTTTGAGTCCACTGTTACCGAGTTGACTGAGGATAAAATCAGCAGCATGCAGGAATGCGGCGTAAACAGGATCAGTGTAGGCATCCAGACCTTCAACGACCGGGGCAGGCAGCTGCTGGGGCGTTTGGGCAGCGGCCGGGAAGCCTATCAGAAGCTTTCGCAAATAAAAGCCCGGGGATTTGAGAATGTGAATATCGACATCATTTATCACTATCCCCGGCAGACCGGGGAAGAATTAGACCAAGATTTAAACAACGTTTTTTCCCTGGAACTGGCCGGTTTTTCTTTTTACTCGCTGATTACACAGCCGGGCGCCCAACTGAAAGGCTGTACGGATGATACGGACATGGCCTTGTTCGAGCGTATTTATACCAGAGCTATCGACCGGGGATTTTCCATGTTGGAACTAACCAAGCTGATCCGGCATGACCGCTACCGCTATATAACGGCAAGGTATCAAGGGGCGGATACCCTGGCGCTGGGTGCGGGAGCGGGGGGTAATCTTGCCGACATAACCTATATGAACCCAATAAGCCTCGGTAACTATCGGAATTATGTGGAAAACCAGCCCGACACAAAGCTGGTGGGCGTCGTCACAAAGCGCCAATACCAGACTGTTTCCAGGCTGACCGGCGCCATCCAGCAATGCAAAATTCCCCGTCATGAATATAAAGAAATGTTCGGCGCAGAGATCAGAAAGCTTGTGGAACAACTTCTGGCGGAAGGCTACGCGACAGAAAAAGATGATGCTTTCCATCTAACGAGAAAAGGTATTTATTGGGGCAACAATATTTGTGACGCCTTTTTGAGAAATTTGAAAATCTAATCTTTTGCCGGGGGTGTGGCATATGCACCCCCCCCTCATTTTTCCATCACTGTATCTATTTTAAAAACTAGTCTGAATCTTGGATGGATAGGACCCATTTTGCCGGGGACGTAAACCTTCATATAAATGGGGCTGTTCAAATCCACAACAGGCAGGGTCATGGTCAAAGTATCATTATTTTGATTAAATATTAGATCGACATCCATAAAATCAACGTTATTATAGCTATATTGAAGAGACTCGATGGACGATATAGGCATATGCTTTGTGCCGTGCATCATGATAGTGGCGTAAAAGCCGCCATTTGATACTGCAATGGAGGCCGGCCCGGTAAAAAATTGATTTGCCATCGAATAATTGGAGTCCGATTCTCGCAGTGCCGCAACGCGTTTTGTGAATTCCCGGATCTTGGCAAAGCTCTTTTGGCTAAGGATATGCTCAATGCGACAAGCGTCTTTGCTGGCTGTGGCTTCATCAATGTCCAGTGTCATCATCAGGTATTTCGTGATCAACTGATGGCGTTCATAGATCTCATTCGCCCTTTTGTTTCCTTCTTTAGTAAATGAAATTTTTCCATCCTGTTCCGTGAGGATGTAGCCTGCTTTTTTTAGGATGCTCATGGCACGGCTTACGCTAGGTTTTGAATAGTTCAATTCATTGGCTATATCAATTGAGCGGACATAACCGTTTCTGTTTTGCAAAACAAGAATGGTTTCTAAATAATTCTCACCCGATTCCTGAAGCTTCATAGGGCTACCCCCCAAAATCACCTGAAAAACCATGCTGTATTTACCAATATATATGCTATTTTAGCATATTTTTTTGTTTTAACTCAACTATCGCAGATGGAAAGTTGTAATCGATCTCTGCTCTAAGGTATTACTGCAACCATACCTAGAGGGTATATAGATGTCTGCCGCCCCATGATGAGGAATAACAAAGTGGTACATTCCAAAGCCGTGAGATTGAAAGGAATACATTTACTTGCTATGCTCCTGCATTTTCATTTATAGCCAGCAAGAGGAGCTGCTTTTGATCTTTCGTGCCTGTTTTGGTCAAAAAAAGTTGCAACGGCAAAATCTTTCGAAATCGGCCTATAAAAATGGACGTACCGCTAAAAGCGGCATAAAAAACACCGGCGGAAAAGATGCCTGCCTGCTCCGGTATAAGTGGCAGTGCCAGCCATTGTCCAATGTCAAGGGCTGACCCTGCTACCCCTCTGCTACCCCTGCTACCCCCTTAATGTGAATATACTGTGTTCCAATAAGTAGATTTAAAACTAAGAGGAGATGATACAAGTGTCTATGACCCATTACATGGAATTGCTGGCAACTAATCAGCCGTGGAACCTGATATTTTATATGGCTATACCGGTGATTCTTGCTGAGACGTTGGTTGCAACTGAATTTTTTGTAGTATATATGCAATACACAAAAAATCTGCTGCAGGATGTTATGTCCGGCAACAGATTTCTTTAGACAGAAAAACCGCTTTAGAAGGCAGGAATCACGCTGCCTTTGTAATTATCCTCCAGAAATTTCTTAACTTCAGGTGACTGCAAAGCCTGACCAAGCTTTTTGATGTCTTCTTTGTCTCTGTCCTCGGGCCTGACTGCCAAAACATTGGCGAAAGGCGAGTCTTTTGCTTCCATCTAAAGCTATCATCTAAGTTCTAAATACCGGCCAGGCTTTCAACAGCATGTCGCGCCCATTTTGAGTCTTTAAGCACTGCTCTGCCTACGCCGACGAGGTCAGCTTTCCCTTCAGCCAGCAGCTTCTCAGCAGCCAGTGCGTCTGTAATTCCGCCGGTGAGGAGCACTGGTATGGACACCACATGTTTTATAGCCTTAGCGAGCGGCGCGAAATAACCTTGCCCGTTAAGCCCCGGTACACTAAACCCCGAAAAACCTCCGGATATATCAAGAATGTCTACGCCGGCTTTTTCAAATTCCTTTGCTGCTGTCTGGCTGTCCTCAACAGTCGTTCCACCTGGGGTAAAATCTGAAACTCCCAATCTAATAAGGATGGGAAAGTCTTTACCTGCGGCAGCGCGTATTGCTTCTATAACTTCAAGGTGAATGCGGATGCGATTGTTTACCTCGCCGCCATATTCATCACTTCGCTTGTTGGTCAGGGGAGAGAAAAATTGGTTAAGAAGATAACCGTGCGCCGCATGGATTTCTACTCCATCAAATCCTGATCTTTTGACGCGACGGGCGGCATCTGCAAAAGATTTAACAATGTCGGCAATCTCCTGTCGCCTAAGCGCGCGAGGAATCCCACCTTTGCGAGGGTTACTTACTGCTGAAGGTCCGACCGTTTCTGTGCCAATTATTTCTTCAGCAGCGGCACTTCCGGCATGATTAATTTGCATGACGCCTTTGGAGCCGTTTCTGTGGATGACTTCCGCCAACTTCCTCAAACCTTCTATTGTACTGTCGTCCGCGACTGAAAGCTGATTTTCGCCGGCCTTGCCTTCAGATTTAATAAAACTGTGTTCAACAATTATTAGCGATATGTATCCACCCTGAGATTTTTCCGCATAGTGATCGAGTATTGCCTGGCTCACTTTTCCACCCGGTCCGGCTTTCGAGGTAGCCATGGGCGGCATGACCAAGCGGTTGGCCAATGTCAAAGGACCTGCCTGTAGCGGTTTAAGCAAAAGAACCAATAAAAACACCCTCTTTCTGCGGCATTGGGTTAATTAATACTCCCTGCATAATTGTATATCTTCCCTGGAGATGAAGTCTACCACAGACAATACTTTGGGGATATGCTTCTTGCTTCTGGCAGTAGAATCCAGTATGGTTTCAAAAGCTTTTTTCTCCATTTGACATTCTGTATAAAAAGGGGTTGACTTATAATATAGGGGGGTATAGTATAATATTATATTAAAGGTGGTGCTTTAAAGTGAACGACGATATTGAGCAAAGACCGGGCTCCTGTTGCCAAAACACAGGAGAAAGTATGGAAGAAGGAAGACTCAGAAGCTGGCGCGATGAAAAAACCGTGCAGGAACTTGCCAACCGCCTCAATCGTATTGAAGGTCAAGTGCGGGGAATCAAGCGGATGATCGAAAAAGGTGTTTACTGCGACGACGTATTAAACCAGATATCTTCTGTTCAGTCTGCATTAAACGGCGTAGCGAAATTGCTTTTGGAAAAGCATATGAGATTCTGCATTAAAGGGCAGCTCGCGGCCGGTGACGACATAGTTATTGATGAGTTGATGAATACTATTTATAGGATGCTCAACAAGTGACCGGGTTTCTTTAACAGAGTGAGGAGCGGAGAGATGATTAAAAAAGAATCATTCAAAATCGCCGGGATGTCTTGCGCCGCGTGCGCGGCTAGAATAGAAAAGAGTTTCAGAAAGCTGGAAGGCGTAGACCGGGCCAATGTTAATTTCGCCGTGGAAAAAGCCACGGTTGAATATGACGACAAGCTTGTCGATCCGCAGGAGTTTGAAACTCTCGCAGAAAAACTCGGCTATGAAGTGATCAGGGAAAAAGCGGCGGAAGAAAGCAAGGTCGACCTGATGATCAAGGGTATGACCTGTGCCGCTTGCGCCGCCAGGATTGAGAAAAAACTCGGCAAGCAGAAAGGAATTATCAAAGCCGCTGTTAACCTGGCCACGGAAAAAGCGTCGGTGGAGTTTGAGCCGGCAGAAATAAAAGTTTCAGACATGATTAAAGCGGTGCAGTCTTTAGGTTATGATGCCGAGAAAGCGGAGGATACGGCCAGAGACCGGGAAAAAGAACTCAGGGAAAAGGAAATACGAACCCTGCAGATTACCCTGGTCGTTTCCATATTGTTAAGTTCTCCCTTATTGCTGGCGATGGTACTAATGATCGCCCACTTGGAGACTTCCTGGCTGGCCATACTGCATAACCAGTATTTTCAGCTGGCCATTGCCACACCCATTCAGTTCATCATCGGGTTCAGGTTCTATAAGCACGCGTTTTATGCTTTAAGAGCCAAGAGCGCCAATATGGATGTATTGATTGCCATGGGTACGTCGGCGGCGTATTTTTATAGTCTATACAATGTTTTTTTCCAGACTGCGCCGGAAGGCATGATGAAAGACCTGTACTTTGAAGCGTCGGCAATACTGATCACCCTGATTCTTTTGGGAAAATATCTGGAAGCGGTGGCAAAAGGAAAAACCTCCGAGGCGATCAAGAAATTGATGGGCTTGCAGGCTAAAACCGCAAAAATAATCCGTGACGGCGTGGAACAGGATATTCCGATCGAAGAAGTTGAAATAGGAGATATCGTTATAGTCAGACCCGGTGAGAAAGTCCCTGTCGACGGAAAGATTACCGAAGGAAATTCGTCCGTTGACGAATCCATGCTTACCGGCGAGAGCCTGCCGGTCGAGAAAAGAACAGGAGACTTAGTGATCGGCGCGACAATAAATAAATATGGAACATTCAAGTTTGAAGCGACAAAAATAGGCAAGGATACGGCGCTTTCACAGATTATCAAAATGGTGGAGGACGCTCAAGGGTCAAAAGCGCCGATACAGAAAATCGCCGATCAGGTTTCAGGCGTTTTTGTACCCGCTGTTGTGGGGATTGCCGTCCTGACATTTGCGAGCTGGTACTTTAGCAGCGGTGACCTGACCAAGGCCGTGATCAGCGCGGTTGCTGTATTGGTGATTGCCTGTCCTTGCGCGTTAGGACTTGCCACACCCACAGCCATTATGGTGGGTACCGGCAAGGGTGCAGAAAACGGCATACTGATCAAAGGCGGAGAACACCTGGAAACGGCTTATAAACTGAATGCTGTCGTAATGGATAAGACGGGCACCATTACCAAAGGACAGCCGGAAGTGACAGATATTATCGCGTTGGGGCCGTTTGATAAAAACGAGCTGCTGAAAACGGCGGCCATAATAGAAAAAAATTCCGAACACCCGCTCGGAGCAGCCATTTTCGAAGAAGGCAGGAAGATGTTCGGCAACATACCAAACCCCGACAGGTTTGAGGCAATCCCGGGCAGAGGCGTTATGGCTGAGGTTGATGGAAAAATATTCCATATAGGAACCCGGAAACTGATGAAAGAGAAAGGTATAGATCTGGGGAACGTTGAGCCTGCCGTCGCAAGACTTGAGGATGAAGGTAAAACCGCCATGCTCATGTCAAAAGATAATGCCATCCAAGCTGTTATTGCCGTAGCTGATACCATAAAAGAAAACTCGCAAGAGGCCGTTGCGGATTTGCAGCGGATAGGTATTGAAGTCTATATGATTACAGGTGATAATCGGCGTACTGCGCATGCCATCGCCAGGCAGGCGGGGATCACGAACGTTTTGGCGGAAGTCCTGCCCGAAGACAAAGCAGAAGAGGTTGAAAAGCTGAAAGCGCAAGGGAAAGTGGTCGCCATGGTTGGGGATGGAATCAATGACGCGCCCGCGCTTGCCACCGCCGATATCGGCATGGCCATCGGCACGGGGACGGATGTGGCGATTGAAGCCGCGGATATCACTTTGATGCGGGGAGACTTAAGAGCGATAACGGCGGCCATACGTCTTTCCCGTAAAACGATGAATAAGATTAAGCAAAATATGTTTTGGGCGTTTTTCTATAATGTTATCGGCATACCTTTCGCGGCTTTGGGATTTTTGAATCCGATGATCGCCGGCGGCGCGATGGCGTTCAGCTCCGTATCGGTTGTGACAAACTCACTGAGCTTAAAGAGGTTTGATCCGAATAAAGGGTTTGGGGAGAGACCCAAAACTGCTAAAGAGGCAATTATAAAGAATGATTCAGTTGCACAGGCGCAAACGGATATAAATCATTTTGGAACGAGAGTTAAAGAATAGGACAAAATAAAATTATAATAATAAGGGGGTTAAGATTAATGTCAAAAGAATTAAAAACCTTAGATGTTGAGGGAATGTCTTGCAGCCACTGCGAGCACGCTGTGAAGAAGTCGGTGGGCGCTCTGACCGGAGTGGACAGCGTAGCCGTGGATTTAAAGGGCAAAAAGGTTACAGTAGAGTATGATGCTGAAAGGGTAAATCTTGATAAAATAAAAGAAACGATTGAAGATCAGGGCTATGAAGTGAAATAATTGACAATATAAGTCAGGCTCCTTAGATTGAAAACTCTTTTTAAGGGACATTCCTCAAGCCGAAAGGTGGCGCGACCGAGAGGTGTGTCCCTTTTACGCGCTATAATCTTATAACAACATTTATATAAAATGAGGCAAGTGAAAAAGGAAGCAGAAGGCATTATTATCGCTTTAGACGGCAAAATAGCGAAGGTAAGAGCGGGCAGGCACAGTGATTGTGACAGCTGCGGGGCATGCCCCGGAGATAAGGCCGCAGTCATGGATGTTTATAATCGCGTGGATGCCAAGGTGGGACAGCGGGTCATTATTGAGATACCTGAAGCCAATATGTTAAAAGCAGCCTTTGTTGTTTACCTGTTGCCTCTAATAACAATCTTTATGGGTTACTTGATTGGGGTATGGATTTCCGGCGTTGTTAACGGAGGTTAGCGCAAGTATCGCTGCTTTTATTTTGGCTCTTTTATATATCAAATATTTTGACAGGTCTATGGCGAAAACAAAAATGATGCCGGCCATTAGGAATGTTATGCCATACCTTATGGTATGATCACTATTTTGCGAATCTCCCGTCGTCTCTTGTAGTTGATAGTTTTTGAACATTTTTTTTAAACCAGCCGGTCTTGACCGCTTCTCTGACATCAAATTCAGCTACATAAGGCTTTATATCCAGAAGAGGAGTCCCGTTAACAATATCTACATCCAGGATATGGAGTTTGTTTCCTTCAACCTCAGAAAGACGCACTACCGAAAAACCAATTGAATTCGGCCTGCTTGGAGCGCGCGTGGCAAAGATTCCGTGCAGTTCGTTATCCAGGAACGGTTTCACTAATAAAGTAGACTCTTTTACCATATGAAGATAGTAAATCAGAATAAGGTGAGAAAATCCTTCAATATCCTGTAACCCTTCGACATATTCGGGATATAATTCAATGACGCCGGCAATGTCCCGCGCCGCTGTCGGTTGAATAGGTGTTCCCTTCGGTTCTTTAAACGGAGATTGAATGACGCCGATTGGCTTGAAATTAATCATAACTTCACCTCAATAATAATGCAGATCTGATTTACTTTGATGCAGTCGCTCTTATTCATCCGGGCCAACTTGTTCCACCCTGAGATTTTTCCGATAGTGATCGAGTATTGCCTGGTTTACTTTTCCATCTGGTCCGGCCTTCGAGGTAGCCATGGGCGGCATGACCAAGCGGTTAGCCAGGTTAGCCAGTGTCAAAGGACCTGCTTGCAACGGTTTGAGCAAAGAGCCAATAATAACACCTCTTTCGTTATCACTTATAAACAACAAGATCGTCTAGGGATTTTCTTATTTTTTTAATATTTGTATCCCGGGCATAACCTACAGGTGTGAATGCAATAGGTTCCAGAGTATCATCAAGAGCAAGAACATGTCTTGCAGCTTGTAGATTAAACGCGCCAATCCAGCACGTTCCAAGGCCCAGATCAGTAGCTGTCAGAATAATATGGTCCATTACGATAGCGGCATCTACGTCACTATAGTTCTTTTTATCACTACGCACCCAATTTTCCCCAGGTATTGCGCACACGCCAAGAATTAATGGAGCTTCGACAAACCAATCCCTGTTATATATTTTTTTCAATTCTTCCTTGCGTCCGTTGGTATCTGCCACGATAATTTTGAACGCCTGCCTGTTCGCGGCTGTGGGGGCCAACCTGGCAGCTTCCAGTATAATATGCAATTTTTCCTGTTCCACCTGATCAGGTTTATACGAACGCACACTATACCTTTTTTTGATAACATCTAGATATTCCATTGAACCAAACCTCCTTTTTTCAGAACCCTTGCAGTTCTCTCCATACAGACAGGATATCAGGAACAAATACATTCGATACAGGTTTCATACAATAATAGTTCCAAATTCATTGATTTGTAAACTTTATAATGAAAATTTATTTTTTGATTATTATTTTAATCCCATCCCTCCTATGCATGCGGTAATGATTACAGAAGCCCAAGGCAAATCCCTGGCCAAGGCGGGCGTTAGCAGATATGCCCATAACCTGGAGACAAGCCGGCGTTTTTTCCCCTCTATTTGCACCACGCACTCATCAGTACTAGAGGTGGTTAAAACCTTCGCTATTTTCCGCTTCATTCTTCCTGATACAATTATCCGTCCTGCCGGTGGCCGGGAAATCAACTTGCGGGATATGCAGGGATTTTTGATGCTTTCAGGAGCCAATGGTTTGATTATCGGCAACTATCTCACCTTCTCCGGTCGTGATGCCAAGGCTGATTTCCGCATGGCTGAGGATGCCGGACTATACCCGTTATAAATAAGTTACGTACGTAGATTCTCATATCAAGAAGATTGGTTTACAAAATGTCTGACTTTAAAATCCGCGCCGATGTTCTGTGCAATCTCCTCACATAATCGTATGTCATCCCTGGAGATGAAATCTACCACAGACAATACCACTTTAGGTATATGCTTCTTGCATTTGGCGGCAAAATCCAGTATGGCTTCAAAGGCTTTCTCCCCGTAAACGGATCGGCATATTGCCTGATATTCCTTTTTGGCCTTCGCATTCAAACTAATAGAAATAGAATCCACCCATCCTTCTAAATAAGGAGTGATATCCCTGCCACAAATCAGATTGGCCTGACCGTTAGTGTTGATGCGGATTGGCATATTATATTTTTCCTTCAATTTTTTACTTATTTCAATAATATCGTTGGTGCGCATCATAGGTTCCCCATAGCCACAAAATACAAACTCCTTATACTTGGAAATGTCTCGTCTTTGGATATCTTCAATAACCTCATCAATGGCAGGTTCCTTTTCAAGCCAAAGATTAGTTCCGCTACCAACACCGTCCTTAATATTTTTTACACAGAAATAACAATTATTGGTGCAACGGTTAGTTATATTAATATATAACGAATTGCCCACTTCATATGTGATGGTCATCGACATCATCATCCTTTCGAAAAAAATTAAATCTTTTATTTCTGAAATTGTCAACATTCCTGCTTGATATCATATCTCGCTAGTCCTTGAGAGAGATTATTTACCTGGCTTCCGGTTTCTAACATTAAATTCCAAACAGTTGGATCATTCGACGCAGTATCGAAGATCACTTAACATTGAAAAGTAGGCTTATCATAATTAACCTTGGCTTTTTAATTCAGTGGCCGGCATAAATTGTTAGTCAACTAGATAAAAATAATTAGGGTTTGAATTCCCGACTAGATAGTCTGACCAGGTTCCCGGAAACCCATGGCAACCTGCATGGTGAAAAAGTGGTGTTTGGCTTGATTGCCCAGTTGTTCCTGGAAGGCAAAACTAAAGAAAAAATAGAGCCTACGGTTAGCTTTCTGCATGATCTAAATCTGCCCTATTGTTGCAGCCATCCTTAATTACGGCTGCTTTTCAAATTCCAGAGCACCGAAACCAGCAAGTCTATTTCTGAGCGTGTGTTGTAAAACGCCAGTGAAGGCCTGACGGTGCTCTCTTGCCCGAACCTTCTTAAAACCGGCTGGGCGCAGTGATGGCCTGCCCGGACGGCTATTCCTTCTTGGCTCAGGGCATTGCTGACCTCTTCCGTGGTGAAGCCTTTCAGGACAAAGGACAGCACGCTTGTTTTTTCTTTGGCCGTGCCGATCAGCTTTAAACCGGGTATGCGCTTTAAAGCGTCCATGCCGTATTCCAGAAGAGCGTGCTCATACCTGTTGATATTTTCCATGCCCAGGGAATTCACATAATCTATGGCGGCGCCGAGCCCGACGGCGCCCGCGATATTTCCCGTTCCCGCCTCAAACCGGTTTGGCGGGACCTGGTAGACAGTTCTTTCAAAGGTTACATCAGCGATCATGTTTCCGCCGCCATGATAAGGGCGCATCGCGTGCAGAACTTCAGGCTTGGCGTATAAAACCCCGATCCCCGGCGGGCCGAAAACCTTGTGCCCGGAGAACACATAGAAGTCGCTGTCCAAAGCCTGAACATCCACTTTCAAATGAGAAACAGCCTGCGCTCCGTCGACTAAGACTTTCGCCCCGTATCGATGCGCCATCTGCACCATTTCCGCTACCGGAACAATGGTACCCAGCGCATTGGAAACATGCGTAACCGCGACTATTTTCGTTTTGGAGCCGAGCAACCTTTCATACTCATGCAAAAGAACCTGGCCGGTTTCGTCAACTGGAACAACGCAGAGTTTAGCTCCTGTTTCAGCACAGAGCATCTGCCAGGGAACAATGTTGGCGTGATGTTCAAGCCAGGTAATGACAATTTCGTCATCTTTCTGAAGATGGTATTTTCCAAAGCTCTGCGCGACCAAATTGATCGCTTCGGTTGTGCCGCGCACAAAAACAATTTCCGATGACGAAGGGGCGTTGAGAAACTTGCTTATAGTGTCTCTTGCCCCTTCGTAGGCATCCGTCGAGCGGGCGGCGAGGCTGTGCGCCCCTCTGTGCACGTTCGAGTTTTCATGTTCATAGAAATAGACCAGCCGGTCGATGACGCTTTTGGGTTTCTGGGTTGTCGCCGCGTTATCCAGCCAGACCAGATTTTTCCC
This sequence comes from Pelotomaculum terephthalicicum JT, assembly GCF_022410535.1. Classification (GTDB taxonomy): domain Bacteria; phylum Bacillota; class Desulfotomaculia; order Desulfotomaculales; family Pelotomaculaceae; genus Pelotomaculum_D; species Pelotomaculum_D terephthalicicum. The sequence goes on along the minus strand of NZ_JAKNBL010000039.1, from coordinate 6,693 downwards.
GTTTACCTTTTCCGATAATATTGGGAAATCCCTGCGGACAGCGTTCACGTCAAAATGCTCATAAGAAAAATCCGTTAAAGGAACGATCACCGGTGCAATGCTTATACTGGGAGTCGGGTATTTATTCAGAGTTTCATTATTATTAACTATTGATCCGGTGGGATCAGGCGATGAAATTGATTCGGCATTTTCAAGAAAGGAAAGCTGTTGCCATTCATCTTGAATTGCCGCCTGATAGTATTTATTGAGCTCAGTTGTGGATGGAGACACGCTGATATCATCAATTTGCAGAGTGTCCGGGATTGCTTTTAAGAAATCCTCTTCCGAAAAAACATTCTTCGTTGCCGCCGGATTCGGCACGAATTCTTGAATAGAAGAACTCTTATTAGGAGCTTCCCGAGCGGAAAACTCGGGGAAATATTCGTTTGCCATGGCCTCCAGCACAGAAGGGTCCGGCAAAAGATTCCTGTGGGGAGCCAAAGAACCGGCTTGGAGTTTTTTAAGACCGGATCCGGGGATTGTATTGTTGCTATTAATTATATTCATAATAGTTTCCCACATCCACGTCTTCGAGCACCCCGACCGCGTCTTCCGTCAAAATGGCTAAAGAACAATATATCGAAAGAAGATATGATGCAATTCCGTTTTTATCTATCCCCATGAATTTTACCGATAAGCCCCTCGACTGTTCCCCCGGCACACCTGCCTGGAAGAGGCCGATAACACCCTGTTTCTTTTCACCGGTACGGACGAGGAGAATATTGGTTTTACCGGCTTGTCCCTTCGGTCTTTTCTGACCATCGACAAGCAGTTTGTCTGTAGGAATAATTGGAATGCCTCTCCATGTTAAAAACGGTGAGCCGAATAAATTAACTGCCACGGGCGGCACTCCGCGTCTGGTGCATTCACGGCCGAAAGCCGCGATAGCTCTTGGATGCGCGAGGAAAAATGAAGGCTCTTTCCATACTTTTGAAATAAGCTCATCCATATCGTCCGGAGTGGGAGGGCCGTTGCGCGTCTGAATTCTCTGGGAATCATACGCATTTTTTAATAGTCCGTAATCGTCGCTGTTGATCAGTTGGCTTTCCTGTCTTTCTCTTATGCTTTCCATAGCCAGGCGAAGCTGTTCTTTGATCTGGTCGTAAGGATAACTGTATATGTCGGATATGCGGGTATGCACATTGACTACCGTAGATATTGAGGTTAGTATGTATTCCCGAGGGTCTGACTCGTAATTGACAAAACCTTCCGGTATTCTTGCATCGTCTTGCTGACTGCAGAGAACATCAAGAGGAGTTTCTCCTTCTTTAACTTTGTTCAATCTGAAAATTCCTGCTTCCAGAGGCTTCCATTCCAATAACTTGGCTAACCATCTTGGCGTAATCGAATCGAATTGCGGCGCTGTTTTCGTTACCTTGGCAAGTTGATACGCCTCATGCGCGCCTAGCGCAGGGACTTTGTTTTCCTGCTCTTCCATAATAAACACCTCCTTTGTTTAAAGCACTTCCACTTTCCTTATATTGCAGGATTATACTTTCCTTCATTTAATAAACTTATACTATTTGTTTTTAAAACGCTTAAAAGAAAGGCCGTTATAAGCCATTTTAGAGGATCAATGGTCAACAGTCTTGTCAATTTTTATAATTTCTAGATTTCGCCACCGATACATGATGTACGAAAAAAAGGCCATGCGTGTTCCAGATCATAATTTGAAAGAGCGGCCGGTGATCCGGATGCGAGTGATAGAAGCCCAGCGAACGAATCTAACGGTAAGAATGGTTGGAAGCTGAAACACTTTAAAACGCTCTATTTTATTAAGCCCTTGAAAGGCAAGTTCTAAGAAGTGTCAAAAATGGAAAAATAAAAGGTTTCACCTAATTGCTTGTAGATATGTTAGTTTATCTAAAACAACAAACACAAGCGAGGCGAAACCCCAGTTATGTATGTTCTGGATGCAATATGTCTCATACAGCTGCCTCTTAAATGGGAATTTCTTTCTCCCTCCGGCTATTTTAAATACTTTGCTTCTGATATCCTAAAACCTGTAATGCTTCCCGGGCAAACAATTTCGCCGTCGGCGTAAAGAACCATTCTTCAATGCATTCGCTAAGCCATTTCCGGTGTTGGTTGCGCTTTATCCCAAAGCGTTCGGCGTCAATTTCAAAGCCGCGCGGGGAATAACGGAATAGTTTATCAGCGTCCTTAACAATTCGATCATTTTGAGAAACTGCTTCGAGCCTGGTATCGTGGCCATCAATAATAAGTAGAATTTCTTCCATTTTGCTTTCTTCGTAATTAAATTTTCCCAGGACCTCTCTAGCCATTCTTACTCCTTCCACTTCGTGTATACGTTGAAGTTCCCTGTCAAGCTGAGGTCCGAACGCTTTCAGTTGTAGTTCTTCCGGCACCTGCCACCAGCCTAGATCATGAAGAAGCACTGCCGGAATGACAACCTCGGGATCACCGGCTTCCTTTTCTAATAGTTTCAATGCAAAACTTAAAGATATTTCAACATGAATGTCATTTTTTCTGGTATTAAGAAAAGGTTTGACCAATTCATAAATTTTATTATAAATTTTTTCCATAATTGGTTCTACTCCCTTAAATTAGAATAATACATCACCATCAAAACCTTCTCCCCACCCTTCATAAATTACGGCTGTTTTTTAACTCAAAGCGTCTCTGCTCACTTATTTTATGCTGGCGCTGGTGTTTTGAGTATTACTCCGTCCACTTCGACAATCAACAAAGGAACAACACGGGTACCAGTGCTGTCTAAACCTGTTTCTCCATCCCATTTCTTGAGGTGTTCACCGACCACCTGGACATCCTGATGGATGGTCCCGTGGCTGATACTCACCCCCAAAGCGGTCTTTATGGTTTCTTTTGCCTTCCTGTAGCTCTGTCCGGCAGCAAGCATTACTGCTATTTCGCTCAACCGGGAGAGACATGGGCTCTTGATGGCATACCAGCAGCTCGTCCAGCAAAAAAGTATAAGCGTAAGCTCCACTTAAGGTACGCTTTTTGTAGTAGCGTCTTGGGTGGCTAAGCACTCCCAGTGTGGTTTCAAAGGTGCGTTCCCTTATTTCAAGCTACTTCCCAACCTTCTCGTTTTGCCGAGTTAAGTATGAGCCGATCAAGGAGTAAAGTACTCACTCTTTTCTCTTGCGACCAGTGGCTTTCTTTAATGTGGCCGGTGGCTGTCTGGAGTTGAAGAGCTGTATTCATGGAAGAAACCTCCTTTGTTTTTTGGCGGATTGCACTGGAAGTTTCTTTTTTATCTCCAGGGTGAAATTCCTTTTCAGTTTTGCCTGAAGATTATTGGTAATCGCTCATACTTATTTTACAGCTACAAATTCCAAATTGGCAACTTTTTAAAACGTTATCATGTATCGAGGCATCATCAAATCCAGGATCAATAAGTCCCACTTTTCTTGAGCAATCAGGTCCAAAGCGTCTTCCGTTCCCCGCCTCCTTGACATAAAAACCTTCTTTTTCAAGGTACATCCGCAATATCTCACGGATCTTCCGCTCATCGTCAACGATTTAGGATCTTTTTTAAATTCTTTATGTTAGAAATGTCTTCTAAGAGAAGAGCAACAAGCACCGTCCCCCTTGCCCCCCATCCTCGAAAAAAATATCTTGACTTATTCCATAGGAATAATTATCATATGATATATGAACAGATGATCATATGTGGCATAATCTAAAACCAATCGGTATAGGGGGAAACTTAAATGGCTATGGAACTGGACAGGTGTGGAATCACTTGTATACATGAAGAGGCGGTTGAAGAAGTGCAAAAGGCAATGTTGGGCGAGGATGTAGCCGGTTCACTGGCCGAATTGTTCAAGGCATTGGGAGATCCGACTAGAGTGAAGATCTTGTTTGCCTTAATGACCAGAGAACTATGTGTTTGCGATATTGCGCTGGTAATTGGCGTTTCTGAATCAGCGGTATCTCATCAGCTTAGGGTTCTCCGGACTATGCGTCTGATCAAGTTCCGGCGGGAAGGCAGAATTCTGTGGTATTCCCTGGCCGACAGCCACGTCCGGGGATTATTTGCGCAGGGCCTTGAGCATGTCACGGAATAGAGGATTAGGAGGCATTAATCATGGGAGAAACGGCTGAATTAAGCAATTCTGTTGTTTCCAGCCGAATAGCTGTGACGGGGATTGATTGCCCGGACTGCGCGGCCAGGGTTGAGAAGGCCGTAAAACGGATGCCCGGCGTGGCTGCGGCCAGCATAGCATTCCCTTTGGGAAAGCTTAATGTTGAGTATGACTCAACGCAGACTGGGATTCAACAGGTCTTAGAAAAAGTTAAAGCGTTGGGTTGTGAAGCTAAGGAAGAAGCAGGAACCGGGGCTGCATGTGGCAGCAAAACCACAACTATTCGCATTGGCGGAATGGACTGCGCCGACTGCGCGGCCAAATTGGAAAAACGTATTGCCAAGGTGCCGGGGGTAGCGCAGGCACAAGTCAATTTTGGGGCTTCGAAGATGATCGTTGTTCATCAGGGGCCTCTTCCTGAAATTTTGACCACGATAGAGAAGATGGGATACTTCGGTAGAATTGATGAGGGCCATGACAAGCAGCCGGAACCGGTTTCATTCTGGAAGACCAATCAATATGCCATCCCGACTGTTATTTCATTTGTAATGCTAATCTTTGGCGTCATTAGCGAGAGACTTGACGCGCCCCTTATGTTTACTAATACCTTGTTTCTTGCCGGGATTATCCTGGGCGGCTTCCTGATGGCAAAAAACGGCATCTCCGTACTTATAAACGCGCGTGAGCTTGACATGAACGTGTTAATGACTATTGCCGTAGTTGGCGCTGCCGCAATAGGTGAATTTGAGGAAGCCGCGTCCGTTGTTTTCCTGTTTTCGTTGGGAAACGCCCTGCAGGGCTACACCCTTGATAAGACCAGAAACTCGATCCGGGGCTTAATGGAACTGACACCCAACGAAGCTTTGGTTAGCCGCAACGGGGTGGAAGTGACCCTGCCCGTCGAGGAAATTGGCATAGATGATGTCATCATCTGCCGGCCGGGGGAGAGAATCCCCATGGACGGTAAAGTAGTACAAGGTTTTTCCTCGGTCAACCAGTCTCCTATTACCGGTGAGTCGTTGCCGGTGGAAAAAAGCATTGGAGACGAAGTCTATGCCGGTACCATTAACGAACGTGGCTCCCTGGAGATTATGGTTACCAAACTGGCCAAGGATAATACCATTTCCAGGATCATCGACATGGTAGAAGAGGCCCAGGGCCAGCGTGCCCCGTCGCAGCAGTTCGTAGACAAGTTTGCCAAATACTACACGCCTTTGGTCGTAATGGGTGCTGCATTGGTCGCCGTTGTTCCGCCGCTGGCTTTCGGACAGCCGTTTTATAAATGGTTTTATCAGGCTATGGCCATGCTGCTGGTGGCTTGCCCCTGCGCCCTGGTGATATCTACTCCGGTGTCCATCGTCTCGGCCATAGGGAGCGCCGCCAGGCGCGGTGTTCTGATCAAGGGCGGGATCTACCTGGAGGAAGCCGGAGCCTTGTCGGTTGTGGCTTTTGACAAGACTGGCACATTGACGGTGGGAAAGCCGCGAGTTACGGATGTCTTTACGGTAAATGACTGTTCAGAACAAGAAATAATCGCTATTGCGGCGGCTATTGAATCTCGCTCCGAGCATCCGCTGGGAGAGGCAATTCTCGATTACGCCCGGGAAAAGGGAATAAAAGTTCCCCAGGTTGCCAACTTTGAAGCAATTCCCGGCAAGGGCGCGAAAGGTGATGTTGAAGGCAGATACTATCAGATCGGCAACCCAAGGCTGCTCGCTGAAAAAGGGCTTGGCCCCGACAAGATTGCGGATATTGTTGCCGGACTCCAGAGCGAAGGCAAAACCGCAATGCTCCTTGGAGACATGGAGAAAATTATTGGCGTGATAGCCGTGGCCGACGTCCTGAGAGATAATACCAAACAAGCCGTCGAAAGTCTAAAGAAAGCCGGCATCCAGAAGGCGGTTATGCTCACCGGTGACAATTCGCGCACTGCCCAAGCTATAGCAACTAAGGCGGGGATAGATGAATTCCAGGCCGATCTGCTGCCGGAGGAGAAGGTGTCCAGGATGAAGGACCTTTTGGCGCAGTACGGCAAGGTAGCTATGGTGGGAGACGGGGTAAACGACGCTCCGGCCATGGCCATATCTACCGTAGGAATAGCCATGGGGACGGCCGGCTCAGACGCTGCCTTGGAGACCGCGGATATCGCCTTGATGGCAGACGATTTGACGAAGCTATCCTACGCCATGAGGCTAAGCCGTAAGACACTCAGGATAATTAAGCAAAACATCGCTTTTGCCCTGCTGGTGAAAGGATTGATTCTCTTAATGGTCATTCCGGGCTGGCTGACTTTGTGGCTGGCCGTGGCGGGCGACATGGGGAGTTCGCTGCTGGTTACTTTGAACGGGATGAGGCTGCTTAAAGTAAAGCATCAAGCTTAATTCAGGATAACAAGGGGTTAGCATTTGCCGGGGGGGAGTCGGGGGTAGTACTTGCTGTTTTAACAAATTGGATATTAAATAGGCTCTCGGCATTAGATGGGAGGAATCATTAAATCTGGAATAAAGCAACTGGAAATTCTGGCATGCCAGGCTAAAAAGACTGTCCTTTTCACGACATTCCTAAAAATGGGCATGGCAAA
>NZ_JAKNBL010000038.1 GCF_022410535.1 Pelotomaculum terephthalicicum JT | reverse complement strand
CTTGTAAATGGATTTGTGTCCATGGTAGCACATTTCCATTTCTTCCAGCTGAGTGCTGTATTTGGTGGCCATTTTTGCTGCATTTTTAGTGGCCGTTTTTGCTGCATTTTATTATACCGCTAACAAGTGATAATTGTTTGAATAAGCACCCGAAAGGATGTTTTTTTTTAGGTGGGAAATGAGCTGCAATGTTAATTTTGTAAATCTCTTGGTATTGGTTTTTGTCTTTTTATCATACAGTGTGTGACTTTTATACATTGTTTAGAGAGATCTCATTTAAAACTGGAATAGTGTTTGATGTGGATCCCTATAAGCCTGCTGCAATGTAACACGTTTCATTATGATCTTTTTAAACTGGACATTCCGGATGAATGAAGGGAGTGTAAGTCAGGGACAACCTGTCAGGGAGGATGTCCGCTTACACAATATGTCAGGAAGGTCTGTCGCATGTGATATCCATAAAGAAATTATTCCAAGGTTAAGAGCCAGTCCGGCATATATTGCCGCATGAAATTTTCCTTTGAATGCAATGCGGGCGGTTGGCATAACATTTGCATGAGTAAAGTGTGAGATTTTAAAGGTTAAATTAAACCATTTGATATTTGATCATAAAGAGCTTAAAGAGCTTATGGAAAAAATTTGATGAGGGGGGATAGGTTCATTGAGTGACCGGGTGATGTGGGAAGGCTTGATATTCTTGATAGTATGAGTATTTTGGGTTGTTTTTTGCAACAATAGCTGTTTTACCTTGGGTAGTCCACTGGAAGTAATTCCTAAGAGTTTCCGAGATATCCAGAGGACTAAAAATTACTTAGGGGAGTGTAAGAATGAGATATGCAGAGACAGGCTATAACCTGGAAATCGATCTAGCCACAGGAAACATCGAACGGGTGGAAACCGATCCGAAATTAATGGAGACTCACCTGGGCGGTCTCGGCACCGATGTCAAGCTGTTTTGGGATCGGGTTCCACCCGAGACTAAAGCTTTTGATCCCGAGAATCTGCTGGTATTCAGCAGCGGCCTTTTAGGCGCCACATATGCCTGGAGCACTAACCGCACCTTATGTACGACAATTTCTCCGCAGACTGACTTGCTGGCATATCCGATGATGGGGGGATTTTGGGCGTCGGAATTGAAGTACGCTGGTTATGACAAAGTAATACTGCGCAACAAGGCCCCGCACTTGGTTTATATATGGATACACAATGACAAAGTAGAAATACGTGACGCCAGGCATTTAAAGGGTAAAGGCGCTGTGGAAACCCAAGATCTCATCCGGGAGGAACTGAATCAGCCGGACGCCCAGGTGTCCGCCATCGGCCTGGCCGGTGAAAACCGGGCCTTTGTCGCTTCGATCGAGCAGTCCAGGTCGAGTGCCAGCAGACTTGGAAGCGGCGGCGTTATGGGAGACAAAAACGTCAAGGCGATCGCCGTGCGCGGCACAAAGGACATCAATATCTACGACGGCGTTAAATTAATGGAGCATCTGGAAGAATTGAAGAAATTTGTAGTGCACCGCAATGAAAATCCCCTTACGGGCATAGAAATGGTCATCCACTCGGGTGTCGGGTCGCCGCAGGCGATGAGACATGTTGATGAGCAGTGGCATACTACAGGTTTCGCCTGGGGAAATGCCCGCACACGGAGAAAAGATTTTTGGAACCAAGAAATCTTCGAGAGATGGAGCAAGAGCCACTGGAGCGCGGTAAAACGGTTTATCAGCTGTTTTAACTGTCCGCAGCAATGCGGGACGTTAATTTCCTTCCAGGACGTTCCAAGATACATGATGAAATGCTTCTCAAAACTAAGCTATCTATTTGGTTCCAAATCAGACAGCATGGATTTTACCTGGAGAATCCTGCACAAGTCTTTTGAGTATGGAGTGGACTCATTCTCAACTCCGCAAATTTTGGCTTTTGCTGTTGAGCTCTATGAGGCCGGCATTTTTACTGATGCGGACTTTAAAGGATGCCCGACCGATAACGAGGGAAGATTCTTCTGGCTGCTTGACAAACTCGCCCACCGGGATGGAATTGGAGATTATCTGGCCGACGGTGTTTATTGGGCGGCCCGCAGGATTGGCAAAGGCGCGGAAGAATTCGACCATAATACCATTAAGAAACACGAGCAGATGAACGTCAAGCTGGGCATGCTGGATCCCCTTTATTTTCTTATGTTTGCCACTAACGAGAAGATAAGTATTACCCAAATTGAAGGGAACTGGCCCCAAACGGCTAAGCCCACCCAAGAATTAAAGGAACACTGGGCCAAGGACTGGATCCAGGTTCCCGATCCAAAGTTTATTGATTATTTCATGGGCTGGAATCCGCGTGGAGAAGGCTCAAATCCATATTACCCAACCCCGCAAATGTGTTCTGAAATTGTGGATTGGATGGAGCAAATCCACAATATTGACGACGCCATCGGGTTGTGCGCCGGTATGGGATCATTTTGCTATAAGCCGGGCTATCACGTACACAACTACCCGAAATTCATTAATGCGGCGACCGGGATGGATCTGGATGAAGAATCGCTTAAGAAAATAGTCAATAGAAGCCGGAATTTACACCGGGCGTTTAATAATAGAAGGGGCATGTCAAGAAAGGATGAGGCGCCGCCGAAAGACCACTGGAAGCATAGATTCCCTGAGCTCGAAGAAGAACTCTTAACCACGTATTACAAATTCAAAGGGTGGACTTATGACGGTATCCCTACAAAAGAACGGTTGCATGAATTAGATCTGGATTATGTTTATGATGACTTGGTAAAGAGAGGGATATATAAAGATGGCCAAGATAAAGAAGATTGTTAAGTCAATCAAAATTGACGCGGATAAGTGCAATGGCTGCCGGGCATGTGAGGTCGCCTGCGCTGGCTTTCACGCCACACCGAAATACAGCATCTGTAATCCGGCAAGGGCTCGCATCAAGGTAGTTACTTACCGGCGAAAAGACATATGGTTTCCGGTATTCGCGGGCGAGTATACGCCGGCCGGATGCGTAGGTAGAGACTCATACATTATTGACGGGAAAGAATATGCCGATTGTGACTTGTGCAGGGCCTCCTGTCCAACCAGGGACAGATTCAAAGAGCCTGATTCCGGTCTTCCTTTGAGATGCGACATGTGTGAAAGCGATCCGCCGCTACCAGAACCGATGTGTGTTTCAATATGCATAAATAACGTCCTGACTTACGTGGAAAAGGAAGAAGAAGTCGAGGAAGAAGAGAATGTGAGCGATATGGAGATTGGACTGAGAGCGTTGGCAAACACGCATGGAATGGATAAGCTGCTGGAAACCGTTGCCCGTATGATAGAAAAGGACTAATAAGGACAGGGGACACACCGAAAGAGGACAGGGGACACACCTGCTGAAGTCCGGGTGATAATTTCTGGACAGGAATGTCCCCAACTAAATGTGAAAGAAGAGGATTAATTGTGGAAACTGTAGCCCCCTTCAAAGAGGTCATGGGTGAAATAAAAGAGTACGGTGGAGAAGCCGTTAAATATTGCTATCAATGCGGCAAATGCGACACTGTTTGCCCCTGGAATAAGGTGAGAAATTTTAGTATGCGCAAGCTCATCCGCGAGGCCGCATTCGGTTTGACCGAGATCGAACATGAAGAGATCTGGCGCTGTACCACCTGCGGAAAGTGCGCTCAGATATGCCCCAGGGACGTCAAGCAGATCGAAAACATGAAGGCCCTGCGCAGGATGGCCTCCGGGTATGGAGTTTTCCCCGCCGCCGTCAAGCCGGTACGCGGCGTAAGCTCAAACCTGACCGCGGAAGGCAACCCCTTCGCTGAAAACCGGAAAAACAGGACGGATTGGGCGAAAGGCCTTTCCGTAAAAACATTCGAAGAAGGAATGGAATTTCTATATTTCCCCGGCTGCTACCTTTGCTATGACCCAAGATTAAAAAAAGTGGCCAAAGCCACGGCCAATGTCCTCAATAAAGCCGGGGTGGATTTCGGTATCCTGGGTGAACTGGAGAATTGCTGCGGGGAAAGCATCCGCAAGACGGGCAATGAGGAATTGTTCAAAAAATTAGCCAGGGAAAACATCAAAACTTTCATCGATAACGGGGTAAAGAAAATCCTTATTAATTCCCCTCATTGCTACCACACGTTCAAAAACGAGTATCCTGAATTCGGCGCAAACTTTGAAGTGATTCATATCTCCCAGTATTTATTCCAACTGGTTAACGAGGGAAGGCTTCAGATCAGCAAAGAGTACATGAAGAAAATCACCTATCATGATCCATGCTACCTGGGCCGGCATAACGGCGTATATGACGAACCGCGGGAAGCATTAAAGAAGATACCCGGTTTAGAGTTGATTGAGATGGCTGAGTCGCGGGAACAAAGCCTCTGCTGTGGCATGGGCGGAGGCAGGATTTGGATGGAGACCCACGCTGCCGACCGCTTTTCCAATATCAGATTGAATGATGCCATTGGGGTTGGAGCCGAAGTGCTCGTTACCGCTTGCCCGTATTGCATCACTATGTTTGAGGATAGCAGGGCAGTATTGAACTATGACAAAATTATTCAGGTTAAGGACATCACGGAGGTTCTCAGCGAGGTGATTTAGTGGCGGATAAGCCGGACATGCAAGTAGCGGGAGGTTGAACTTGCTTGTCAACAAATTAAGTATGGTTAACCCGAAGAGTGCGGGAAAACCAGGCGAGGTGGAAGAAAGTGGAAGAATTGTTGCTAAAAGAAAAGATTCGACAACTTATTAATAAACGTGGAAGCTGTGATTTTGGAGACGTAATGGTTGTTGGCGGAGGGATCAGCGGTATTCAAGCCGCGCTGGATCTCGGCACCGCGGGTTTTAAAGTTTACCTGGTGGATAAAGCGCCGACCATTGGCGGCCACATGGCGCAGTTGGACAAAACTTTTCCCACTAATGACTGCTCGATGTGCATCGAATCTCCTAAGTTTACTGAATGTGCGAGGCATCCCAATATTGAAATCATGACCTATACCGAGCTTGACAGCCTGGAAGGGGTAGCGGGAGACTTTACGGTAACCCTGGTTAAAAAGCCCAGGTATATTGATGCGGCCAAATGCACGGGCTGTACTGTCTGTGCCGAATACTGCCCGGTCGTGTACCCTGATCAATTTAACCAGGATATATCGAAGAATAAAGCCATCCACATTTACTTTGCCCAGGCAACACCTCTTAAACCTTATATTGACGAAAGCTGTTTTTACCTGAAAGACAAGACATGCACCGCTTGCCTGGGAGTCTGTAAAACCGGGGCCATAGATTTCAAACAAAAGCCGGAAAAGGTGGAAGTAAAAGTAGGGGCGATCGTTCTGGCTCCGGGCTTTGAGCCGTTTGATCCCAAGTTGAATGGCGACTATGGCTACGGCAAGTTTGAGAACGTGGTTACCAGTATGGACTATGAGCGGCTGTTATGCGCCACGGGACCATACGAAGGTGAGATATTGCGCGCTTCAGACAAGAAGCACCCTCATAAAATAGCCTGGATTCATTGTGTCGGCTCCAGACAGGTTATCCCTGGCGGCAACAGTTATTGTTCAGCCGTATGCTGTACTTATACCCAGAAACAGGTGATCCTGACCAAAGACCATGACGCCGAGGCTGAATGCACCATTTTCCATAATGATATCCGTTCCTACGGCAAGGATTTCGAACGGTTCTACCAAAGGGCGGAGAACCTGCCCGGGATCCGGTTTATCAGAAGCTACGTGACAATCGGAAGAGAGATCCCGGAAAGCAAGAATGTAACCATACGGTATTCCACAGTTGACGATGGAGTAAAAGAGGAAGAATTTGATATGGTGGTGCTGTCCGTCGGATTAAACCCGCCGAAGAGCATGTCGGAATTGGCAAGCAAATTAGGCATTGAGCTTAATGCCCACGGATTCTGCAAAACCAATCCGTTTAATCCGATGGAGACCACTCGCCCGGGAGTTTTTATCAGCGGAGCGTTCCAGGGTCCCGTTGATATTCCCGAGTCGGTTGTAACCGCCAGCGGGGCCGGTTCCCAGTGTGGTGAGATTCTTAACTACCGGCGGGGGAACCTGTCCACGGCGAGGGTGTATCCGCCGGAAAGAGATGTCTCGCAAGAGGAGCCCAAGGTGGGTGTCTATGTGTGTCACTGCGGGGCTAACATTGGAAGGATCGTGAATGTTCCCGAGGCGGTTGAATATGCCAAAACCTTGCCCAATGTTGTTCACTCAGATGAAAACCTCTTTATCTGTTCCACTGAAGCCGCGGCGATGCTGGCCAAGGATATCCAGGAAAAAGGGCTCAACCGTGTGGTTGTAGCCGCCTGTACCCCCAGGACCCACGAGCCGTTATTCCGGGACACCCTGCGTGAGGCGGGCATTAATCAATACTATTACGACATGGCCAATATCAGAGAACATTGCTCCTGGGTTCACTCTAAAGAAAAGGAAGCAGCCACTAAAAAGGCAAAAGAAATAATCCGTATGGCGGTGGCCCGGGCCTGCAATTTGGAGCCACTGCAGGAATTTGACCTGTCCGTCAACAAGGCCGCGTTAGTCCTGGGTGGAGGCGTGGCCGGCATGACCAGCGCTCTCTCCATAGCCAACCAGGGACATGAGGTTTACCTGGTGGAAAAGGATACGGAGCTGGGGGGAATGGCCCGGAGAATCCATTACACCCTGGAAGGGGCCGATGTTCAGGCGTATTTACGTGAGCTTATACGCAAGGTTTATCAGCACCAGTTAATACATGTGTATACCGGTGCGACCATCACGGAAGCGAGCGGTTTTGTGGGGAATTTCGTAACTGTGGTGAAATCTAAACGGGGAATCGCAGAGATTAAGCATGGAGCAGCCGTCATCGCGACGGGCGCTGAATTATACCAGCCCACCGAATATCTTTATGGTGAAGATGAGCGGGTAATGACCCACCTGGAGCTGGAGGAGCAGATTGCAACCGGAAATGAAAAGGTGGTTAACGCAGAAAGTGTTGTGATGATCCAGTGTGTAGGCTGCAGAAATGAAAACAGAAATTACTGCAGCCGGATATGCTGCAGCGAGTCTATCAAGAACGCCTTGAAACTAAAAGAGAAAAATCCCGGGATGGAAGTTTACATTCTCTTCAGGGATATCAGAACATATGGGTTCAAAGAGGATTATTACCGGGAAGCGGCAAGTAAGGATGTCCGGTTTATCCGTTATGAGCCGGATGATCAACCTCTGGTGGAAGCCGGTGAGTCTGATGAGGGAAAACCAGTTTTAAAAGTTACCGTGACTGATCCTATTTTGGGCAAAAAGCTTGAAATAGACGCCGATGCGGTTGCTTTGGCTGCCGCCGTGATTCCCTCGGCGGACAGAAATAATATAGCCGGATTATTTAAAGTATCATTGGGTCCGGATGAATTCTTCCAGGAAGCCCATGTCAAATTAAGACCTGTTGACTTTGGGGCGGAGGGCGTTTACCTGTGCGGGACGGCTCACTATCCCAAGCTTATATCGGAAACGATTAGCCAGGCTTATGGGGCTGCCGGCCGTGTCTTAACGCTTCTAGCAAATGATACTGTCGTAGCCTCGGGCTCAGTTTGCGGGGTGGATGAGAACAAGTGTGTTTCATGCGGGGCGTGCATTACCGTATGTGAGTATGGCGCCATAGAGTTTTACAATTCACCGCAAGGCAGAAAGGCCAGGGTTAATCCTGTTCTCTGCAAAGGGGATGGTCTCTGCAACACGAAGTGTCCAACAGAGGCTATTACATTAAGGCACTACAACAATGAAGAGCTCTTTAGCCAAATTGACGCGGCTTTTGCAGAATTGTAGAAGTGCGGTATTGAGCAAATCGGGGATTGCAAAATTGGGGTTACTTATCTAAGGAGGTGAGATAAGAATGAGTACAGAAAGCAAGTTTGAGCCAAGGATTTTAGGCTTTGTGTGTAATTGGTGAGCGTACGGCGCTGCTGACTTGGCTGGAGTTTCCAGACAACAATATGCTACCTGCACCAAGCTTATTCGCGTGATGTGTTCCGGCAGGGTGGACCTGAAGCATGTACTTAGAGCCTTCTCGAATGGAGCGGACGGGGTGTTTATCGGCGGGTGTCACTTTAACGAATGCCACTATATCACTGACGGAAATTTCGGTGCTTTAGGCATGGTGCTTCTGTTCAAAAAGATTATGGAGCACATAGGGGTGAACCCTGAAAGGTTAAGGCTTGAAAATTTATCCGCCGGTGAAGGAATCCGTTTTGCAGAAATTATGAATGACTTTAACAAAAAAGTGATGGAGTTGGGACCGCTTGGCGAGGGCGAAGGAATAGAAGAAAACGCATTGAAGTCCAGACTCGAGGCGGTTACAAACCTGGTTCCCTACATTAGGCTGGTGGAAAGGGAGAGACTGAGAATACCTTTGAAATCAGAGGAAGTGTATCATGAATTTTTCACCAGTGACGAGTTCAACAGGGTGTTTAATGAAACAATTGCGGAGAAATTGGCGATTAGCCAGATTATCTCAATCCTGCGGGAAGGACCTCAAACAACCGGAGAGATCGCTAAAGTTTTAGGCCTGACGCCGTCTGAAATATCAAGACACCTGAATAGTTCGTCAAGGCAAAGATTCGTCAGGTACGATGAAGGCCTGAAGCGCTATGCCCTCGCGTAAAGTGAGAGGCGGGCGGTGGATTAAAGGGAAAAAAGGAGATTAGGACAGGCTATGGATAATGATAGAGTTGATCAGATCACTGATAACCATAAGTGTGAGTGCGGCCATAGCGGTATCGTTGAGGGATTGAGCGATAGAGTCGATCGAATTATTGATAAACACAACTGCAAGGCTAGTTCGCTGATTCAGGTATTGCTGGAGATTCAGAGCGAGAATCACTGGCTTCCCAAGGAAGCGTTAGATCAGGTAGCCGAAAGATTGCAAGTTCCGTTAACCCGGATACAGCAAATCGCTACCTTTTATAAGGCTTTTAGCCTGGTTCCCAAGGGACGTCACGGGATTCACGTTTGTATGGGCACCGCCTGTCATGTGCGTGGCGCGCAGCGTGTCCTCGACACGGTGGAAAACCTGACTGGAATTAAGCCCGGCGAAACGGATTTGGATTTGAAGTTTAGCCTGGAGACGGTTAACTGCCTTGGTTGTTGCGCTTTAGGACCGGTAGTGGAAATCGGCGGGAAGACTCACGGCAAGATGGCGCCGGCCAAAATGGCGGACGTTTTAAAAAATTATGAATAGGGTAAGGTAAAATTATGGAGCGTATAAATTCAGCAAATGAATTGGAAGCACTCCGGAAGAGCATCCTGTCGTCAAGAGACACAAATAAACCGTGTATTACAATCTGTTCCGGATCTGCTTGCCATGCTTCCGGTAGTAAAGAAGTCGCTGCGAGAATTGAAGAGGAGATTGCCGAACAGGGCTTGAGCGACAAGGTGGACGTAAGGAAGACGGGGTGCCATGGTTTTTGCGAGAAGGGTCCCATTATAGTTATTCATCCCGAGAAAATATGCTATTTCCAGATCAAGCCTGAGGATGTTACCGAAATAATCAGCGAGACTATAATCGGGAAGAAGATCATTGAGCGCCTGCTTTATACCGACCCCGCTACCAATGAAAAGATAATTTATGAATCTGAAATCCCCTTCTACAAGAATCAGGAGCGGCTTGTTTTCGGTTCCAACGGTAGTATTGATCCGAAAAACCTCGATGACTACCTGGCAATCGGCGGCTACGCAGCGTTAGCTAAAGTGTTGTTCCAGATGACCCCTGATCAGGTAGTGGAGGAAGTCAAGCAATCCAACCTGAGAGGCAGAGGGGGCGGCGGCTTTCCCGCAGGGAGCAAGTGGGAAGGATCCCGCAACGCGCCCGGCGACATCAAGTACGTGATAGTTAACGCGGACGAGGGAGACCCCGGAGCATATATGGACAGGAGCCTTCTTGAGGGCAATCCTCACTCAGTCCTCGAGGGGTTGACCATCGGAGCATATGCTGTCGGTTCTCACGAGGGTTATATTTACGTCCGCCAAGAATACCCCCTGGCAGTGGAGAATGTGACTGTCGCCATTAAGCAGGCTGAGGAGTACGGCCTGCTTGGGAAAAACATCCTTGGCTCAGGCTTTGATTTTACGGTTAAAGTGCACATGGGCGCCGGAGCTTTCGTCTGCGGTGAGTCTACCGCCCTGATGACGGCGTTGGAGGGCCGGGCGGGAGAGCCCAGGCCGAAGTACATTCGTTCTAACGTGAAGGGTCTTTGGAACAGGCCCAGCGTGTTGAATAACGTTGAGACGTGGTCCAACGTTCCGCTGATCATTAACAAGGGCGCCGACTGGTTTACTTCGTTCGGAACTGAAAGCAGCAAAGGCACGAAGATTTTTTCCGTGGTCGGCAAGATCAACAATACCGGACTTGTGGAAGTGCCCATGGGCATGACCCTCAGGGATATTATCTACAATATTGGCGGTGGAATTCCCGGCGGCAAGAAATTCAAAGCAGTGCAGACCGGGGGGCCGTCCGGCGGGTGTCTCCCTGAGGGCCTGTTGGATTTGCAGGTTGGTTTTGATGAACTCACCAAGGCCGGTTCAATGATGGGGTCAGGCGGGATGATTGTACTGGATGAAGATACCTGTATGGTGGATGTTGCCAGGTATTTCCTTGAATTCCTCACTGACGAATCGTGCGGCAAATGTGTGCCATGCCGTGAAGGCATCAGGCAGATGCTTCAGACCCTGACTAACATCACCCAGGGCAAGGGAAAAGAGGGTGATATCGAGCTGTTGGAGGAACTGGCTGAGACAGCCCAGGAAGCCGCCCTGTGCGCTTTGGGCAAGAGTGCTCCGAACCCGTTCTTAAGCACGCTGAAGTACTTTAGAGATGAGTATGAGGCGCACATCAAGGAAAAGAGGTGCCCGGCCCTTTCCTGCAAAGAGCTGATCGCCTTCTATATTGACCCGGAAAAGTGCCGGGCATGTTCGATTTGCGCCAGGAAATGCCCCTCTAACGCGATTATTGGCGGTAAAAATCTGATTCATATGGTTGACCAGGAGAAGTGCACGAAATGCGGGACTTGCTTCGAAGTTTGCCCCCTGCGTTTTCGCGCGGTAAAGAAAATTTCTGGTGAGCCTGTTCCGGATCCTATCCCTGAAGAAGCGAGAATTATAGTCAGGGGGGGCAAAAAAAATGAGTGATATAGTTTTACAAATTGACGGCATTGAAGTCACGGCAAATGAAGAAATGACTGTTTTAGAGGCGGCGCAAAAGGCGGGAATATCGATTCCGACGCTTTGCCACCACGAGAAATTAGAGCCTTATGGCGCTTGCCGGCTTTGCCTAGTGGAATTAGAATCACGCGGGCGGTCAAGGCTGGTGGTTTCCTGCCTTTACCCGGTGGAAAAAGGTCTGGTCGTCAAAACCAGGTCTGAAAAGGTAGACCGCATTCGCAAAATGATCTTGGAACTGTTGTTGTCTCACGCGCCTGACGCCTTTGATCTGCAAGATTTGGCTCGGGAATATGGCGCGGATAAATACCGTTTTGCCAAAGAACCCTCATTCTGCGTTCACTGCGGTCTGTGCGTAAGATACTGTGCCGAGGTCAAAAAGAAGGAAGCAATTGGATTTGTTAACAGAGGAACAAAGCGGGAGATCAGCTTCATTCCGGAGATTGCCTCCAGGGAATGCTGGAACTGCAAAGAATGTTTCCCGCTTTGCCCTACAGAGGCATTACAAGCGGCTTATGTTTTAGCTAAAGCGATCGCGTTCCCCGCAACGGCGGAATAGACAGCGATTAATGCTTTTTCGCAAGGGGCCACCGCCTGTCAAGGCGGTAGCCCCTTAGCCGTTTTTAATGTCAGCGGCGGTGCCGACGAAAGCGTTCCATTAAAGGTAGGGCTTTAAAGACATCTTATGAAGCCGCAACCATTCTTAAGAATTATTGGGAAACTATCCATGCAGCGAAGAAGGCAGGAAAGCCCATTGGCTATTGCTCCGGGAATGCGCCTGTAGAGCTTATGTATGCGCGTCCATCGCGAGGTGGAGTGTGAAGGAAGGCGGCGGCAAATCTCCGGCCTGACGAGCAGAACCGCATCAGGCATAAACTGAGGATAAGGCTGCTAAACAAGTCGAAGTCCAATAGCTACACGGAGTCAGTTTGGGTAAATGCGGCAGGTGGATGGAGAGAAAGACTGTGTCCTTACCCTGGGAGGCCTCACGGACGGTGGAAGCGTATTTGCTAAAGCCGGTTGAAACAAGACTTGTCGTGAGGAGTCAGATGAAGCCATATTAGCAATCCGTTCTAATCTTTGTATAAAATTATAATAATAAGTAAAAATTAAAAAAAAAATAATCGGAGGTTCGCTATGAGTAACCAATTTATATTATGGTCTATATGGATTATACCCTGGTTGTCGCTTTTATTTATACCCAAAAAAGATATTAAACGATATATGCCTGCTGCACTGTTTACTGCAATTACAAACATAATCATTGTTGATATGGGTGTTTCCTGGAACTGGTGGACTATTAGAGAGAGCATTTTTCCCCTAAACGAGGTTTTACCTGTAGCTTTTGCCCTTCTGGCAATGGAAATCTGGATATTAAAATATACCTACGGTAAATTTATATTGTTTACAATTACCGAGGTATTATTGACATCTGTGTTTATTTTTTTAATACAGCCTTGGTTAAGTCACCGGGGGATATGGGTACGGATTAATGTAACAAACTTTTTAGCTTTTTTGCCGGCAATTCCTCAATTTATATTAATCTATCTGTATCAAATGTGGCAGGAAGATGCATTAGTCCCGGCTATAAAAAAATTCTTTTCACCGAAATTACAACCATCGGCGACAAAACCTCTTTTAAAAAATGAAGATGATAAATCACGCAAATAGACATTGAACAGGCCAAACAATGCAAGGCAAAAGAAAGGCCGCTCCATAGGGGCGACCTTTTCCCTCTTCCTCCTTTTACTCTCGAAAAAATCCCGCCGCCGCGCATATGAAATGTTTCAGCTTGCGCCTGCGGATGGTGGTATCCTGAACTTCGATATCGGTCTGTCAAGTCGGGTTAAAAAGTGATATTTTCAAAAAGCAGCATTTAAGGATGCAATAACGCACGCGAGACGCAGTGCGTTTTTTATTGGTGCCGGAATTAGAGAAAGGCTAGGAATGGGGCGGGTTACGGGGTTGCAGTAGCACGCATTGACACGCATAAAAAAGAGGCCGCTGGATTTAATCTCACGGAAAGCCCGTTCTACCCGCCACAAGTCTTTGTAGGCCAGGGCTACTTGATCGGTATCTCGGTATCCAGTATGGAATTAGTATCCCAAAAGACCATATCTACCTTTGAGTCAAAATAGCTCTGGGTGCGATATTAGCGTATTAGCGTTTTATAATTAAATTTTAAATGAACCAGTGCAGCAATGATAAATATATATCCCATTAATTCATGCAGGCTTTTAGGATAAAAACCATCCTCTGGCTGTGCGGGGGACTCTTTAATGACCGGAGAATTATTACCGCCTTCTGTTCCGTGTGGCCCATGCGGCCCCGATATTGCATGAGTCATATCCATTTGGATACCTGTAACAGATAAAATGATAAACGTCACTATAAGAATTATTGAAGTATATTTTCTCGCCCGCATTGAAAAAACTACTCCTCTCTTTGAGCATTCTCTGTTGAATGCATGCTATCGTAATTCGTTCATTAATAATCACTTAATAGATAACAGGGCGATTTTTGAAAGAAGCGCCCATCTCCTGTAAAATCGTCGCAAAGCTCCCCGGCAGGCATCATAGTTTTCTATTGTTTCTTTGAATAAAAGCCTTGCTCTTTCTTTGTCATCGTTATTCAGGAAAAGTCTGCCAGCCTGATAGAATGTTTTAGGCGAGCCGTATAATAAAAGCTGATTAAAAACATGCTCAATCCTTGTATCCGGTTGCTTTCTCTGCAGGTAGATGCTAATAATAAACAAATAAGGTTCTCCAAAGCTGACCTTGGGGTTTGCCTCAATTGCTTTTTCAATCTCTTTTTCCCCTTCTTCAATTTTACCAAGGTGGTAATATGTCGCGCCGAGGTAGAAATGAAAAAGCGGGTGTCCGGCCATCTTGCCGGAAGCGTTCTCCAGGAAAGATAAAGCTTGCCCGTATTTTCCCCGCCGGAAATAGATTTCTCCCAATTCCAGGCAGGCTTCGGCGTTTGCCGGATTCAGCCTGATCTCCTTCTGCAACAGCTTGGTCTTTTTTCCCTGCCGCCAATGAGCGGAAATATCCGGCAGGATGCCGATAAAACGTTGCTCGGCGAAAAAGAAAATCAACAGCAGGATGACCAGGGACAGAAGGGGATTGCCGGTCAAAAGGGTTAAGAGCATGTATAAGCCGATTGTTTTCATTATTGCGTCCCCCTTTTTTTACATGATATATATAAATAACCTGCTCAGTCAAGGAATCGGTAAAACGGGATTTCGCCATAATTCAACATTAACCTTTTTTATTTTATCACAAATAGGAAAGGTACCCATAAATTGTAGTAAGGTTTTTTAAAGATTTGATAAGAGGGGAGGAGTTGGGCTTGTATTTTTATCCATATTTCGAGAACAACTGGTATTACGCGACAGATCCGGATGCCCTGGCCAGCCTGTACCGGCACGGGAAAGAGATAACGATGCTGATTCCCTTTTGGTACGGCGTGACCGGGCAAGGGACATTGGTTGACCAATCCGACCAGGCCACCCTCAACTTGGCAAGGCAATTTAACATACCTGTACTGGCGATAGTGCACAACTTTGCCGCCCGGCAGTACGGACCCCTTATTCACCGCTTGCTGACCGATAATAATTTGCGAAAAACGCTTATCGCCAATATTCGCAGCATGTTGCTGGACAATAGGTTTATCGGGGTAAATATTGATTTTGAATTTGTGCCTCCCGAGGATAGAGCTTTTATGACCGCGTTCATGGCGGAACTCAACTCAGCTTTAAAGCCTTGCGGGCTATTGGTGACAATATCGTTGCCGCCCGAATTGAGGGACGACCCGGCGCACCCTTTTTCCGGCGCCTTCAGCTATCCCGACTTAGCCCGGTATAGCGACCAGGTATACATCCTGGCCTACGACGAGCATGTGGCTGAACCTGGGCCGATTGCGTCCATTGGCTTTGTCAGGCAGGTGCTGGCCTACGCTCTTACCGTAATACCCCGCTGGAAAATCCGGCTGGGGATGGCTGTATATGGCAGGGACTGGTCCGCAGGGGAAACACTGCCGCAAGAACTGTCATATAGGGACGCGGTGGTCAGGGCCGCCGCCTTCGGTGCGGAGATCAGGTACGATGAAAAGGAGCAGGAACCAACGTACAGCTATACCGAAAGAGGGATCAACCACGTAGTCTGGTTTGAAAACGCCAGGAGCTTTGCGGTCAAGCTGGATCTGGCGCGGCGGGAAAATATACCGGGTATAGGGGTGTGGCGGCTGGGGCTGGAGGACCAGGAGATTTGGCGCTTGTTTAAACAGCAGCGGCGCTATTCGATAAAATCACGCATTTCCAAGTAGTAAAATATTTTGTTTGAAAAAAGCAACAACAAAATTCCCATGGCCAAATTGGCGGCAAGCACTGCTATTTCTGCAAACCACTCGCTATGTGTCAGCCAAGCCGCAAGCCCCCCGGCCATTAAGGCGGGAATACCGACAAGCAGGAATTCCACAAACAACATTAAGGGGTAAAAAAGCTTTCGGTTTATGGAAGAAGGCAGCAGGACATGAGCTAAAGCAATAATATTGGACTGTTCAAAATAAAAGGAGGCAAGCAGCAAAGACAGCAGTATTGCCGGCATGAATAACACAGCGTCTTTAGTATGTGCGTATACGAGCAGCGCATAGCTCAGGTTCAGCAAAAAAACATTTATGCAAAGACGCAGGGTAGGCAGGATGTTTATGGCTAATGCTTTCCGAAAAAATGTCCCCGGCAGGGTATATATGTAAGGAAGGGCGAGTTCCTCGCTCAAAGGGCCGGAGAAGCTGCGAAAAAACAGCAAATAAGCAAGAATTCCGTTTAGAGTGTAGATTAGACGGTTATCTCCCGGTTGACCGCTGCGCAAGAAAATGAAACCGGCGGCCAAACCAGCAATGACGAACAGCGGAGCCAGATACCCCACGTATTCGTTGATGCCGGTACGCCGGTACTTGACCACTTGATTAAACATGAACGCCCAGCTTCCCGGAAATCGGCGTTCTACCGTGACGCGTTTCCTGTTTATAAGGCGTGTCCAAAAGGTTTTGGCGCTGTTGAACTGAAATGGCGCGAATGCCCCCCGCATTTTGCCGCCCCGTTTGGCCGCGCGAAGTGTTTCCAACCGTTCGGCAAGCTCAATTACATCTTCGTAGTAATCCCTGGCCAGGGTGAAGACCAGTAGGTTAGCGGCCAGGGCGGTTAGCGCCGCGAGGAAGACAGCCGTATAGACAACCGGAGTCGCGCCGAAAAAAGCCGCCCGGGCAAATTGCACAATCCAGCCGAATAAAGGGAAGTTCAGAATCCCCGGTGCCTGATAGCCAAGAAGAACTTTAAGGCTGAATATATCCCAGCGCGCGTATGCCAACC
Organism: Pelotomaculum terephthalicicum JT; assembly: GCF_022410535.1. GTDB lineage: Bacteria > Bacillota > Desulfotomaculia > Desulfotomaculales > Pelotomaculaceae > Pelotomaculum_D > Pelotomaculum_D terephthalicicum. The sequence continues at coordinate 13,268 of NZ_JAKNBL010000038.1, read as the reverse complement.
AGCAAGAAAGCAGCCAGACAGCGGAGATTAGCAAAATTCCCCGGACCCAGCGTTCTTTATGGTAGCGGGCCGAAACAAGAAATATCAAGAAAGAAACCGGGGTGGACAGCAAGCCAAAGGATAATAAAGATAGATATACCAGCATTACTCCTTCAATATCCAATCCCATGTTAAACATCGTCGGGGTTAAAATGAGAGCGGGAAAACAGGTCTTAACCATGTCTGATGGAATTTTCTTGATCAGGCTCCATAATAAAATACGGTTGGGCTCCAGGGGAGAAGGAAACAGCAGGTTGACATCCCCCATTTGGAAAGAATATGACAATGTTTTCAGAGAGGAGAAAAAGGACACAAACATGATCGAGCTGATGAACAGCGCATATACGGCAAGAACAATATGCGCGGTGTCGGCCGTTAGTGCAAATGCCGGCCGGCCGTTTTGCTTAATGGCGGGGAACATGATCATAACAATCCAGGCGATAAACAGGAGATAGAGCAAGATTTTTTTGGGATTGCGGCGAATTTCCAATATGTAGTTTTTGAGCTTCAGCGCGTCATAGCGGAGAAGAACGGCGTAATCATGCATCGGCGGTTACCTCCAGGAAAACTTCCTCCAAAGAGGCGTTCTCTTCTCCCAGGCGCGACCTGAGTTCCTCAAGACTTCCGTCGGCTATGATTTTTCCCTTTTTTAAAACGATAATCCGGCTGCATATATTTTCAATGGGGTCCAGCAGGTGAGTGCTGATAAAAAGGGTTCTTCCCCCCTCTTTCAGTTCTTGAATCAAATCCTTGAAATTCTTAATAGCCCTTGGGTCAAGCCCGACCATTGGCTCGTCAAAAAACAAAATACGGGCCCCCGAGATGATCCCGCAGCAAAGGGAAAGTTTTTGCCGCATTCCCTTGGAAAGCGTTTTGACAAATTCGTCGCGCTGTTCCCAGATTTCAAAGAGCCGCAGCAATTGTCCGGCTCTTTCTTCCCAACGCGCTATCTCATAAGCATCGGTAATAAAGCGCAAGTGTTCCCATACCGTCAGCATATTGTACAGCTGCGGCACTTCGGGGATATACGCCGTTACCTGCCGGGCTTTCCGGGAGCCGCGCGGATTCCCTGCTATGAAAATATTCCCGCTGGTCGGCCTGAGCAAGCCGACAATACATTTAATCAGGGTGCTTTTCCCGGCGCCATTGGGGCCGAGCAGTCCGACAGTTTCTCCTTTTCTGAGGGAAAAATGAAGATCGTCCACCGCTGTTTTCTTGCTGAATTTTTTGGTGAGATGCTGAATTTCCAGGATATATTCATTTTCCATTAAAAACCTGCTCTCCGGACCCTTGACTTTTCTTGAGCTGGATGGGTTGTTTTTGTTTGCCCTAATTATATACTAAAAAGTATTAGAGTGCACTGATCATAGCTGCGGTTCATAGAATAGAAACCGGGGCAGGCGATATTTTAGCGTCTGATATTTATTGGAAAAGAGAGTTGCTATTGTGATTATCAGGCCCAGGGAAGGCTGGCAGTTGATCGACTTAAAAGAGCTGAACAGCTACAAAGAATTATTATATTTCCTGGTCGCCAAAGAAATAAAATTACGTTATAGACAAACAGTTCTCGGCGGATTATGGATAGTTGTGCAGCCGTTTTTTTTAATGATTGTTTTTACTATTTTCATGGGTAAACTAGCTAAGCTCCCATCTGACGGAATTCCCTATCCGGTTTTTTATTTTTCCGCAATGATTGCATGGCAGTATTTTGCCGGCGCTGTAACGCGTTCCGGCAACAGCCTGATCATAAATATGAAATTGATCTCCAGGATTTATTTTCCTCGCCTGCTTATCCCGCTGACTCCCGCACTGGCAGGTTTACTGGACTTTTTCATCGCCTTTGCGGTTCTGATCGGCATGATGCTTTATTTTCATATTTACCCCACTGTTATGGCGCTATTTCTTCCATTTGGGGTCCTGATTATGGTCTTGGCCGCCAGCGGCGTGGGGCTGTTCCTTGCGGCTTTGAGTGTGAAATACCGTGATATTACGGCAACCACCCCTTTTTTGCTGCAGTTGTGGATGTTTGCCTCGCCTATTGTCTACCCGGCGTCCATGGTGCCGGTAAAATATCAGCTTTTTTACGCGATAAATCCGGTGACCGGGGTAATTGAAGGTTTGCGGGCCGCCCTGTTGGGGACTGTCCCTTTTCCCTGGCATATCATGCTGGTTTCCGCCATAACCAGTATGATTCTTTTTATCTCCGGGTTAATCTATTTTCAACAAGTGGAACGTTATTTTGCCGATATTATCTGAGATTTAAGAGGAATGATAATGGCTGACCCTATTATTAAGGCGCATGAGTTGTCTAAATGCTACCGTATCGGGCTTGCCGGCAGCAGGCCCAAAACACTCCGTGAGGCGATTATGCGCGGAATCAGCACGCCGGTGAGGAATCTTGCCAGGCTGCAAAAACTAACAAGATTCACCGGTGAAGAATTGCGCGGCGGCGGAGAAGACGTAATCTGGTCCTTGAGAAATGTGTCCTTTGAGGTGAACGAAGGTGATGTGCTGGGCATTGTCGGCGGCAACGGGGCTGGTAAGAGCACTCTTTTTAAAATACTGTCAAGGGTTACCGAACCTACCGGCGGCTATGCCGAAATTAACGGCAGGCTTTCCTGCCTGCTGGAGGCCGGCGCGGGATTTCATCCGGAGCTTACGGGAAGAGAGAATATTTATCTCAGCGGCGCCGTGCTGGGCATGACCAAGCATGAAATAAAAACTAAATTTGATGAGATTGTTCGTTTCGCGGAGATTGAAAAGTTCCTGGATACCCCGGTGAAGAGATTTTCCAGCGGCATGTACATCAGGCTTGCCTTTGCCGTGGCCGTACATCTTGAGCCGGATATATTGCTCATTGATGAGGTGCTGGCTGTGGGGGATATCGCGTTTCAGAAAAAATGTCTCGGGAAAATAAAGTCTTTCGCCAGGGAGGGGCGGACAATCTTATTTATCAGCCATAACACTGAAATAATAAAAAATTTATGCAACAGCGCAATTTGGCTGAATAATGGCCGGTTGGTGAAAGCCGGTGCTGTTGATGAAATAATTGAGGAATATGAGAATCATTGAAGCTTGTATAGTGAGAACCTGAAGAATGGACGGAGAGTCTTGCGGATCATGGCCAGTCAGGTAGCCCAATCCACTCAATATTTTAATCAGCCATTAACGAACATATGGACACGGTTGCACATGTTTTGGGCATAAATAACTTACTGCAAGGGATGCTAAGAAGAAATCTTTAGTGTCCTTTTGTTTTTTGAGATACTGTGAGCCGCGTTATACCCAAATTTCCCCCGAAGGCGAATTTGTTCCTGTGATGTCAAGCCCAGTTATAAGATAATATTCTTGCTGGCATATTACACATCTTATTGTATAATTATGGCGTGCTCAATGACCTTTAGGTATGAGAAATGATAGGGGCCGGGAGTGGATCTTCTTGTTGCCGGAAGGTATTGCGGTAACTGAAACAAGCTGTAAAACCGCATTGAATAAAACGGGCATACCAGGCTACCAGTACTGCCTCAACCCGTACGTCGGGTGCGCGCACGCTTGCGTTTATTGCTACGCCTCCTTTATGTGCCGCTTCAGGGGGCGCCGGGAGCCCTGGGGGACGTTTGTCGAGTGCAAAATCAATTTTCCGGCGGTGCTGGAGCGCCAATTGAAGCGGCTGGGTCCGAAAGGCGGCAGCATCTTGACGGGCACCGTGACCGATCCCTACCAGCAGGCGGAAGCAAGCTATTGTTTGACACGGTCCTGCCTTGAGGCGCTGGCTCCTTACCCGTCGCTTGAGCTCGGCATTCTCACCAAGTCCGCGCTTGTGCTGAGAGATCTCTCTTTGCTGCAAAAACTTAAATGCTGCACGGTAGGCTTTTCCATAACCACCATGAGCAACGAAGCGGCCCGTGTTCTTGAGCCGGGCGCGTCGCCTCCCGGCTTGCGGCTGGCGGCAGCCAGGCAGTTGAGCGAGGCGGGCGTCCCGGTCTGGGTGTTTATCGCCCCGCTCCTGCCGGGGGTGGGGGACAGCGGCGAGGCTTTGTCCGCGCTGTTCGGCGCGCTGAAGAAAGCCGGCGTACGGGAGGTCATGGCGGATACTCTTACCGCCTACCCGTTGGCGGTCGGCCGGTTGCGGCAGGTTTACCGCAGGTATTTCCCGGCATCCCTGAAGGTTCTGGAATGGTACCTGAAGGACTCGCCCGATTATAGGATGATCATCGACGACCGGATGAATAAACTGGCCCGCGATAATGGGATTAACTTTTCATCGGTTTGAGCATGGCACGGACAACTGACCATGTGGGAGGTCAGCGTCATAGCAGGGGAGCAGGGCTTTCCTGAATATCAAAAATATGGGATAATAAACATGCCACTCAATGACTTCCAAAGTAACGCAAAAGAGTTGAGAAAAGGGAAAATTAAAAGGAAAATTAATATGTTAACAATAAGTAAAGCAAATAAGCAAGATATCGAGGAAATGTGTCTGTTGCTGCAAGAGCTTTTTGACCTGGAAAAAGACTTTAGCTCAGACTGGTGCAAGCAAAGAAAAGGACTGGAATTAATTATTGATAATCCCCAGTACGGTCTTCTTTTGCTGCTGAAAAGAGATCAGGAAGTCCTGGGTATGGCCAATCTCCTGATAACGATTAGCACGGCATTGGGCAGAAAGGTTATATTGCTGGAAGATTTTATTGTTAAAAAGGAAGAAAGGCGAAAGAGACTGGGCAGTTATTTTATGGAAGGCATAAAGGATCTTGTCCGGAAAGAAGGATACGGCAGAATTGCCTTGCTGGCTGACAAGGAAAATAAACCGGCTCAGGAGTTTTACCATACCATGGGCTTTCAAATGTCTAATATGGACTGCTGGCGTTACGTATTCAATAAAAAAATCAATATTTGACCGGGCAGAATGCGGAAATGCGTATGGGCGGAATAAGTTTTGAGAGGATAAAAATATGCCGCAAGGTGTTGCTTGCTCATGACTGAATCGGAATTTAACTATAGACGGCGGTGGGGATGGAACCCCCCGAGCCCGGAAAATATCCCTTTATTCTTGATTGGTGAAAAGCCGGCTGCCGTGTCTGATGAAATAGTAGCCGGTTATTTTTGGAGAGAAGAAGAATTTTATGATATCCGGGAAATCGGGGAGGCATTGGATTATTTTGATGATACGAAAGAATTCGGCTGTCACGGCTCGCGTCCCACTTTAATTTATGGTACGGGCTGCATTTATACCCACCGCGATCCTGTTGAGACCCTATCGCTTTGGGAAACTTTCGGAAAAGGCATGGTATATAAAGTCACCGGCCGCGCGTTTGAGCGATTGAACACCGGCTTGATATCATGGGGCAGCCTGGATATGACTGAGCGCATCTTCCCCCTTGAATATATCAATAGCTGGCGCAGGATGGGCAAGGAGGAGTTGGTGATTGAGCCGACCCTGTATCAAAGGATTTATGGAAAAATTAAATGATGGTTTATCTCATCATTCAGCAGCATTTGCAAAAGCAGATATAAATTAATTGAGACGACCACGGCGCGTGCTGCTGCGGAACCGAGACAGATTGAGCTGCTTGCGGGAAACCAGGTTTCTTGATGTGATTCGTGCGAGGACGAAGCGGTAAGTAATATTGCGATATAGCTTGCAGGTTTCCCGCCACAATCTCCGCCACAGCAAGAAGTTCATTATTACAAGCAATATTAGAGCGAGAACCTGCGCCCATTGATTCATTTGAAGCAGAAAGTCCATTAGATAATCTCCTTTTTGGTGGATATGATCCCCAAAAAGGGAGGAAATAAAACAGGGAGACATGAGGATTGCTTAAAAAAAATACCGCCCCGCGGGATTATGGGAGACGGGCGGAAATCGTTGGCGAGTTTAGAAAAGCCTTTTGAGGTCACTTTTGTATTTTTTAATTGCCAGGTCCAAAACCTGCGAGAAATTATTGGCATTGGTGTTCTTTGTAGTTGAGGCTTTTTGCCTTTGAGAAAATTTCTTCTGAAAAACAATGGGGAGGATTGGCGTTATTTTGATTTCGCTTTCCATATAACAACTCCTTAACAGTCTTAGTTGTTTATACGTTGTAGTGTATTTAATTTGTAGGGTTATAAGAAAACTTAAGAATCGAAGCATTGCCCGGGGTATTTATACACAAAAACAATTCCGATGCGCTCGGAATATGAGGAGAAAAAGATTAATAAAATGAGACAAAAGCGTAGCCGGGATTTGATTTCCCGGCTACGCTTTTGCTTACAGGCTCTAATAATAGGTAATGGCCGTCAATTACCCTCTTATCGTGTAAAAAACACGACGTCCCCAAAGTTCGCTCCCGCCACTATACCGACACATTCACATTTGATTTTCAGCAGGAAAAAAACCTTTCCATTAGCCGTCTCTTCATGTTCCAGGGATTCAAAATTGGCCTGGCCTTTTGATATAACCAGACCTGATTCCATTAACAGCCGTCCAGCCTCTCCGGATATCTTCCGCAGAGGGACGCCGAGATAGTTGGACCCTGTGGTTGCCACTTTCGCTACGTTGTCCATCCCCACTTTTATGGCGTCCTCCATGGTGGCGTCATTTAATATGGGACCGCCTTTAACAATGTAGGTCACCCTTTTGCCCATGGCAACCAGTTCTTCCGCCAGCAGCTTGTCAAACACTATTTCGCCGGCGTTGTCTCCTACAATAACTATATTATCTTCCTGGTTCAATTTTTTGACAAACGAACTGAAATCATCTTTTGCAAAACCCGCGTCCAAGCTGTACTTTAAACTGGCGTCTATATCGAAACTCTTATTGATGCCCAGGTCGATCACATTACCGGAAACGGAAATTTTCAGGGCGTCATTGAGTCTGTTTTTTGATCTTTGCAAAAAGTCCTTTAACGCTGGGTACAGAGCAAGGGCCAGGCGATTTGATTTCTTCTTGGCTTCCGAGTAAGGGTCATCGTTATTTATTAGCTGGTATATTTTTAACAATAGTTCCGTTGAATTTTCAGCCGGTGTTCTTTTGCTGTCCATGATTTTAATATCATCCATTAGTTCGTATAAAATTGGATACTGCCTGTCTTCGTCTATCCCGGCGATAGTCATACAGGTGACCGCTTGTTTGAGGTAACAGTGAACACAGTCTATAAAGCATCGCATGATAAGCGCCTCCATATTTTAATGCTATTGATTGATAATTATAGTTTAGCACAGATTGGAAAGCCCCATGCCTGCATGTTAAGTCGACGTTGCAGAAAAATCCATTCTTTACGGTAGCCATTAGGTGGTATAAATGTTATCTTATTATTAATAAATGCCTGAGAGGGGGATAATCTCGTGAAAGTTGTAGGCATAAGCGGCAGTGCCAGGAAAGACGGGAATACTGCCATTATGATCAAGCGGGTTTTTGAAGAGTTGGAAAAGGAAGGCATTGAGACGGAATTAATCCAGTTGGCTGGCAAAAAGATCAGAGGGTGTCTGGCCTGTATGAAATGTCAGGAAAATCAAGATAAGCGTTGTTCCGTTGATGATGACTTTAATATGTGTTTTGAAAAAATGTTGCAAGCGGATGGGATTATCCTGGGATCGCCTACTTACTTTTCCGATATGACGCCGGAAATGAAGGCGCTTATTGACCGGGCCGGTTATGTAGCAAGGGCCAACGGCGATTTGTTAAAAAGAAAAGCGGGGGCGGCGGTGTCCGTCGCGCGGCGGGCCGGAGCGATTCATACCGTTGATTCGATGAACCACCTTTTTTTCATCAGCCAGATGATCGTACCCGGTTCAAATTACTGGAACCTGGGTATCGGCCGGGAAAAAGGAGAAGTTGGGGCCGATGCGGAAGGGATGCAAACCATGCGGGTTTTGGGTGAAAATATGGCCTGGCTGCTGAAAAAGATTAAAGGTTAGCGAAATCCAGAGCGGCTAGATATTTAATGGCCGGACAGGTGCTTTTTAAGGTTGGCGCCTGTTTCATTTAATGCTATGAGCTTTTATAAGGTAAAAGGTGCGGAAAATATGAAATTTCTTGATAAGAGCATTGATGTTGTGATTTTTGATATGGACGGGACAATTTTTGATACTGAAAGGTTGGCTATAAAACTATATACTGAAGCGTCACAAATGCTGGGAATACCACTTGGTCTTGACATTCTGGAAAAATCAATAGGTTTAAATGCCGTGGCGACGGAAAAATTAATGAAAGAAACCTACGGAGAGGATTATCCGTACGGAAAGGTAAAAGAAAAGGCTTTACAACTAAAGTTCGCTTATATCAACCAGTTTGGTTTGCCGATAAAAGAAGGAGTGAAGGAAGTTTTAAGGAAACTGCGGGAAAACAGTGTGCCCATGGCGCTCGCCACTTCCACCGACAGGGATTTAACGGAAAAGTATCTGGGAGCTTCAGGCTTGAATAAATATTTTCCGGTGATTGTATGCGGCAACGAAGTGGCAAAGAGCAAGCCGGAGCCGGAGATATTTTTAAAAGCTGTCGATTTGCTTGGCGGCGAGGCTTCAAGATGTATCGTTCTTGAAGATTCAGAGAATGGATTGCTCGCGGCAAGCCGGGCGGGGACAATCCCGGTTTTGGTCAAAGATATTAAATACCCGGCTGATCAAGTTAGGAAGTTGGCCTTTTGCGAATATGAAAGTATGATTGAAATTATCAGCTGCTTTGAATTTTGAAAAGGATAAGACTAGAAAACAAAAAATAAACAAGGTGGGGAGATAACATGCGAATTGAATGGAAAGGGCATGCGAGCTTTTTATTGGTTAGTTCTCAAGGAGTACGGGTGTTGACAGACCCATTTGATGAGTACGTGGGTTACCCGTTGCCCAATGTCGAGGTGGACGTGGCAACAGTCAGCCACCAGCACGGCGATCACAATTTTACCGCTTCATTGCCGGGCAAACCGGTGATAGTAGAAGGTGCTGGTGAACATGAGGCTGCCGGGATTGTAATCAAAGGGGTGGCCACGTATCATGATCCGGAGCAGGGGAAAAAGCGAGGGGAAAATACTGTTTTTGTAATTCAACTGGACGGATTGAACATCTGCCATTTAGGAGACCTGGGTCATCTTTTAACTTCAAAGCAAGTGTCTGACATAGGACAGGTAGACGTATTGCTAATACCGGTAGGAGGCTTTTTTACCATTGACGCCAAACAGGCTTACGAAGTAGTGAAACAATTGCGTCCCGCCCTGGTTTTGCCCATGCACTACAAGCTGGATGAGAGAGTCACGCTGCCCATTGAGCCGGTGGATGAGTTTCATGGACTTTTCCCAAAAGTTGAAAGAAAGACGGTATTGGATGTCGATAAATCATCACTTCCTGGGAAGACTGAAGTGGTATTGTTGGAGCTTAGATAATAATTAGCATACTATTTTGTTTAGTACGAAAATAGGTCTTTGAAAACTCCATATGCCCGCAAGATCTTTAGGCAAAAATGGCAAATTAACTTAACCCAATGCAATTGCATGCATTGGCTAAACACAAAATCTTATTAAATAGCTAGACTAAGCTGTTTTTGAGGGTTCAATCAGTGTCAGACCTAGTTTTTTAGCCTCAGCCATAATCTTTTTAGCTTTAAACTTATCCTGTTTGACTCTGGCTGCTTCAAAAGCCGTTTCATCGAATTCAGTATTTGTTTTCAGCATGGTATGGATAATGACCAGCAGCTTTCTGGCTAATGCAACAATGGCTCTTTTCCCACCGCGACGTTGTTTGATCTTCCAGTACCAATTTGACAAATAGGTATTGCGCATGCGTGTGATCGACCAAGCTACCTCACAAAGAATCCGTTTTATGTGAGTATTTCCATGAAGGGTACAAGTGGACTTTTTTTTCCTGCACTTTCATTGTTGCCAGGGCTCAGACCGGCCCAGGAGCATATATGTTCTGCTGTTTTGAACCTAGTCATATCAATACCTATCTCGGCCAGAATGGCCGCGGCTGCAGTCTTATTTATTCCAGGAATGCCATCCAGTTGTTCGAGTTGACGCTGGTATTTTAAAAGCTCTTGCTCAATCTTGTGCTCTATCATTTGCAGATGTGCATAGCTTTCATCCAAGCGTTTAAGCAATAGAACCAGAAACGTAAGCGTAAAAAGAAGAGTCACATAGACAGCCAACAACCACTATGAGAAAATACTCCAAAAAGAGTTGAAAAAGTCTTAAGAGTTTTTCGACCGGGCTTTAAAAAGTCGAAGGGAGTCCGATCTCATGGATGTGCAGAAGATGAAGCAGGAATTTCGATTAAAACAGTGGGTCGATACGGTCAAGGAATGCCGCAGTAGCGGGAAGACAATAAAAGGCTGGTGTGAGGAGCAAGGGATCAACCTCAAGAGTTACTACTACTGGCAGCGTAAAGTGCGAAGTGCGGCCGGTGAACAACTTGCAATGATACCGAATGTAGAGCATGGAATTGCAACTACAACAACTAAGCCGGTGTTCGCCGAAATAAAGCTTTCGCAATGCGAGACGGCCCTACCGGCGGTAACGCTCCGCCTTAATAATGCAATCCTCGAAATTCACAATGGAGCAGAGCGCTCAACCATTGAGAATGCTCTGCAAGCATTGAGAAGCCTGTGTTAATCGAATCACTGCATACTGAGCATATCTATGTTGCATGCGGATATACGGATATGCGGAAATCCATTGATGGACTTGCAGCATTCGTACAACAGAGTTTTCGGTTAGACCCGTTTTCAAACAGTCTGTTTCTTTTCTGCGGCAGAAGGAGCGACCGCATTAAAGCACTTTACTGGGAAGGCGATGGATTTGTGCTTCTGTACAAGCGGCTGGAAAACGGAAATTTTCAGTGGCCGAGGAACGAAAGCGAGGTTAAAAACATTACGCCGCAGCAGCTGCGATGGCTGATGGAAGGGCTTAGTATCAACCAGCCGAAAGCACATCGTCCGGTAAGCGGACTAAGCATTCTTTGATGCTGAAAACCATTGATAATACTAGATAATCTGACGTTTTCGCATTGAGAAAAACCTCAAAAAATAGTATAATTTAACTATGATGAATGATGCGTTGAGCAAGGAAAAAGGCACGGAAACTATCACCATTTCGCGTGCGGAATATGAGTCGCTCAAGGAGCAAAACGCAGAGCTTTCACAGCAGATAAAATGGCTGATGGAGCAGATCCGTCTGGCCAGGCATAAGCAGTTTGGCGCGTCCAGCGAGAAGAGCGAGTATAGCCAAATCAATCTGTTCAACGAAGCGGAAGCAACAGCCGACGCCCAGGCTGCAGAACCGGAACTGACGGTTATTGAAAAACATTACCGTAAAAAAGCAGCCGGGAACAAGGACAGACTCCCTCCGGACCTGCCGGTGGAGACCATAGAACATTTTTTATCAGAAAAAGAACAATCGTGTCCTGAGTGCGGGGAAGCTTTGCACATTATGGGCAAACAGGTGCGGCGGGAGCTTAAACTGATACCTGCCAAAGCGGTCATTGTCGAGCATATCAAATATGTATACTCATGTCGTGAATGCGAAAAGAAAGCGTGCCATGTTCCAATAATCAAGGCTCCTGTTGACGAGCCGGTCATCAAAGGCAGCTTTGCTTCACCGGAAGCGGTAGCGCATATTATGACACAGAAGTTTGTTAGCGGAGTGCCGCTCTACCGGCAGGAACAGGAGTTTAACAGAAACGGCATCCTGCTTTCCAGGCAGACGATGTCCAATTGGCTGATTAAATGCGCGGAGGACTGGCTTGAGCCGATATATGTAAAGCTGCACGAACAATTATGCGCAAGAGAAGTTCTCCATGCCGATGAAACGACATTGCAGGTTCTTCGCGAGCCTGGCAAATCGGCCCAGAGCAAGAGTTACATGTGGCTGTACCGGACAAGCGGAGATGCAAATATGCCCATTGTTCTGTACGACTACCAGCCGGACAGGAGCGGCAAACGTCCGGCAGCGTTTTTGAAGGGATTCAAGGGATATCTGCACACCGATGGATACGCGGGATACCATTCGGATCTGCCGGAAGACGTGGTTATCACAGGCTGTTGGGCCCATGCCCGGATGAAGTTTGAAGAGGCGCTCAAGGGTCTGGCCGAAAAAGACCGGGAAGGCTCGCTTGCCCAGAAGGGCAAGCGATACTGTGACAGACTATTCAGGATCGAAAAGGGACTAAAGGACATATCTCCCCAAAACCGGCAAAAAAAGCGTCAGGAACAGGCCCGGCCTGTGCTTGATGAGTTTTTGGCCTGGCTGAAATCCATCGGCCCCGCACCGAAATCCGGTATAGGCAAGGCAGTATTCTACACTTTGGGGCAGTGGAAATACCTTGAGCGCTATCTTGTGGACGGCAGGCTTGAGATCAGCAACAATCGTGCGGAGAGGAGCATCAAGCCCTTCGTCATTGACCGGAAAAACTTCTTGTTTGCCAATACACCCCGAGGCGCCGTAAGCAGCGCTGTGATATTCAGCATCATAGAAACCGCAAAAGAAAATGAACTTAATCCATACGCATATTTGACGTACATATTCAAATCCGCGCCAAATCTGGACATAGAAGACCCAGAGCAACTGCAGTCGTTACTGCCGAATAATGCGGCTGATTGGTGCAGAATTCCGAAGCGTGCGGAAAAGGAAAACGCCGATGAGACGGACGAATATTAATGCTGTGCTGAAGATAATCCGCATGTATCTTGATGGCAAGATCAGCCGTATCGACCTGACCCTGGATTTTCCGGATGAGCTGGAAAAACGCTATGAGAAAATGAGTTTAGAAGACAGGGAATACGCAAAACTTATTTACGACCGTTTATTGGAGGATGGCATATATTGCGGGGATGATCTTTCAGATGAAGATTTCCGAGATCTCATGAAAGGTCAATACAAGGATGTTCTGGATATTGCTAGAGAAGGATTTGTATGAGCCCGTGTTTTATTTAAAAGGCAATTTGTTATCTTGAGCCGTCACTGACTGACGAGGTGACGGCTCTTTTGACGCTTACCCAGAAACTCTCTTTGCAGTGTATCCATCCGGCCATTGACCGCCTGTTTGATTTCGTTTAGCTTGGCTCTGGCCTTACTTTTGACATACTGCTCGACTTCTGGGGAAGATATTTTCCCGGAACGGGCCAGTTGGTCGATTAGCGTCTTCCGGATACTCCAAAGATATCGGTTAGGAAAGTGGACAGTTTAAAACCACAGCTCTGCAGATGTTTTTCAATACGGTTTTTTTGTGCCGATAATTCTTCAACAATGTTTTTGCGGTATCTGGTC
>NZ_JAKNBL010000037.1 GCF_022410535.1 Pelotomaculum terephthalicicum JT | reverse complement strand
CCTTGTAAATGGATTTGTGTCCATGGTAGCACATTTCCATTTCTTCCAGCTGAGTGCTGTATTTGGTGGCCATTTTTGCTGCATTTTTAGTGGCCGTTTTTGCTGCATTTTATTATACCGCTAACAAGCAAAATCCTGATCCTCAAATAAGTCATTATAACGTTTTTTATCCGGAGGGAACTGTTAATTTTATGGCTGATGACCCGGGAATAAAATATTGATGATAACTACAAGGCGGCGCTATGTCAAATTCATGGAAGCTAGAGAAGTCATGCCGTTCCGATATGTTTTCCCTCAAATTCAATCCGGCGCTTCAGATCCTCCATCAAAACCTCAAACTGCGCCAGATTTAGGGATTGAGCCCCGTCGCTCCGGGCCTGGGCGGGATCGTTATGGGTTTCAATCATTAAGCCGTCGGCCCCTACCGCTACCGCGGCCCGCGCCAGCGGCGCCACCAGTACCCGAATGCCGGCAGCATGACTGGGGTCTACAATAACCGGAAGATGAGTTTTCTGCTTTAGGAGTGGAACGGCAGACAGGTCCAAGGTGTTGCGTGTGGAGGTTTCAAAAGTGCGTATCCCTCTCTCGCAAAGGATGACCTGGCTGTTTCCTTCGGACATGATGTATTCGGCACTCATCAGGAGCTCCTCCAGCGTATTGGCAAGGCCTCTTTTAAGAAGGACAGGCTTATTGTATCGCCCCACTTCCCTCAGCAAATCGAAGTTCTGCATATTTCTGGCGCCGACCTGGAGCACGTCAATGTCCTCGAACAAAGGCAGTTGTGTCTGATTCATTACCTCGGTAACAATAGGCAAGCCGGTTTCTCTCTTGGCCGCCAGCAGCAGCTGGAGTCCCTCCTTGCCCAGTCCCATAAAGGCATAAGGTGAAGTGCGCGGTTTAAAGGCTCCGCCCCTCAGCATGGTGGCGCCGCTGGCTTTTACTGACTTGGCCACCTCAATAATCTGTTCTTCGCTTTCCACCGAACAGGGCCCGGATATTACTTGAAACATTCCGTTACCGATGGGCACATTTCCGGCGTTAACCATCGTGTCCTCAGGATGGACTGTTCTGTTAACCGCTTTGTAGGGTTCCGTAACGCGCTTGCCATACTCTATAATGTCGTTCATCTGGACAACTGAGTCCAAATCGATTGTGGCAGTGTTGCCGATCAGACAGATTACCGTATGCTCGGTGCCAGTGCTTAAAAAAGTTTGAAAGCCCCAGGATTCAATTTTCTGTATAAACCGCTCGATCTTTTGTTGAGGTACCCCCGGTTTTAATACAAATACCATTTACCGTTAAACCTCCCTTCCTGAAACTGCCGCTTCCATCCGCTTTATCCCGGCACGGGCGGCGGCTGCAATGGTAGTATGCATCATTTAAGCCACTTCATTTGTTAGTTTGCAAAATTCATCAAGTTTGGCTACGGCTTTTCCGTTGTCGATCAGTTCCTGGGCTATCTTGACACAATCTCCCACAGTGCAGTTGTCAATACCTAGATAAAGTGCCATTGCCGCGTTGAGCACCACCACGTCCCGCTTGGCTCCCTTCTCTTTGCCGGTCAGGATGTCCCGGGTAATCCGGGTGTTGTCTTCAGGTGTGCCGCCGGCCAGATCCTGCAGTTGACAGCGGCTGAACCCAAACTCTTCAGGGGTGATATCGTAGCTAGTCAGTTCGCCATGGCGAATTTCGCAGACGTGGGTTTCCCCGGTGAGGGTCACCTCGTCCATGCCGTCACTGCCGCTGACCGCCAAGCCGCGGACTACGCCAAGGTTGGCAAGCACCTGTGCAAGCGGTTCCACCAGCGTGCGGTCGTACACACCCATCAGCTGCATGGTGGCTCCCGCCGGATTGGACAGCGGGCCCAATACGTTGAAGATGGTGCGCACTCCCATTTCCCTGCGTACCGGTGCCGCGTATTTCATGGAAGAATGATAGACCGGTGCGAACATAAAACAGATGTTGCTCTGCGCCAGTATTTTTTCATTCTGCTCGGGGGTCAGATTAAGGTTGATCCCAAGACACTCCAGCACATCAGCCGCGCCGCTTTTACTGGATACGCCGCGGTTGCCGTGTTTTGCCACGGGAATGCCGCCGGCCGCCACCACAAAGGCGGACGTGGTGGAAATGTTGAAGGTGCCAGTTTCGTCGCCGCCTGTTCCGACAATGTCGATGACATTGCGCACAGGTTTGATTTTCAGCCCCTTTTCACGCATGACGGTAGCGCAGGCGGTAATTTCTTCCACCGTTTCTCCCTTCATCCGCAGCGCCGCGAGCAAGGCGCCCATCTGCGCCTGAGTGGCTGTTCCTTCCATCATTTCCTTCATAACCACTTTGGCGGTTTCAAAATCAAGGTCTTTTCCATTAAGCGCTTCCTGTATTGCTTTTTGAATCATCTTTTTTCCTCCTTGAAAAAATAATATAAATAAGTGTGTTTAGGTATAAAAAAACCAGAGCCTAAGCAAGCCCTGGTCTATGCGCATCTAGCCAAGCTCCGCTAAAGCTAATCTATTAACTCATCTCATCTGTCTCAGCTAATATTTAATTATTAAATAAAATATAAGCCCTTCCCATACTTCTGTCAATAGTTTAAAACATTACACCAATGTATTTGTTGCCGGCGACGGCGTTTCCATTTATAGAAGTTAAGAATGGGCCTAATCAGCATATAGAAGCTGAAGGGTATTAAACATAAATGCTTAAAAGTATAAGACTTAAAAGTATAAGAAATATAAAGGAAAATGCAGCCAGGAATTATTCTGTGGCTGTATTTTCCTTTATATGCAGGCTGATAACAAGTTTTGGTATTTCAGATTGTTCGTATCACAGATTTTGAGACGGTTAAAGACAGACTTTGTAGAATGAATGTAAAACCTATTGTAATCAGAAAAGATTTGAGTTAGACTTACTTTACCAATAGTCAGTTGATTGTTTGGTTTTTTTGCTCGTATAAAAAATTTATGGAGGGCAATCAGTTGTACCCGCAAACTCATGTATATTTTGCCGAGACTGTACTGGGAAAGCAGGGGGATATTGTTACTTTAGGAAGTATATTGCCGGATATGCTTGTCGGGAAGGATTTTAGCCACTATGAGGCTCATAGCAAGGGTGTGGAAATATACAATTTTGCCGGCAAGGATGATTTAATACTGGATTTGGGGAAGGCTGTATCTACTCACGGGTTTGAGCCAAAGGGCTTGGACTATTACGGAGATGAGAAATATCTGGATTATGAAAAAGGATATTGCTTTGAAAAAGCAAGATCCTTTATTGCGCAGACAGTGGAAGCGTGCGATATCCCTGCGGAAATGGGATGGTGGAAAGCTCATAATATTATTGAAATGGGCGTGGAAACTATCATCAGTTCAACGGACTATTATAGCGAAAGAATTAAAACCGCGCTTTATAACAGAGGTCTAATCAATGACGTTGATGAAATACTTCAAGAACTCTGGGGAAAAAATAGCCTTAATTTTGCGCGACGGGTTGAAAAGTTTGCCGGGTTTGTTGAAATAGAAAGGGCTACCGCTGAATCGCTGGCTAAAAAATACTATATACAGATGCAGTATAGACATCATGTGGAGATTGATGTGAAAAAGGTCGCAAAGTTAATCAATGTCGCGGCGGAAAAAGTGATTTTAGACTTAAACGAATTTTTTAATACTACTTCCGGCATGGTAAAAAATAATATTAAAGCTTTACTTTAAAGCTTTTTTCTAAATTTTGGGTATGCGTATCGTGCTGATCATAGCCAGCGCCAGAATAAAACTGGCAGCCAATATTACCATATGGTTGGGTACAAGCAAAACCATTACAGCCAGTGCGGTTCCGCAAACAGTAATGGGAAGACCCTGGAAAAAGGAGGATGTGCACGTCACGTTATACCTGGCCAGCCTTAAACCCCCGCACAGCGTAAAAATACAAAAACATACCAATCCCGCCAAGCTCCAATTTCCCGCCATGGAGCTGTACATCAGGGCGGCCGGCGCTACTCCGAAAGAAACCAGATCAGCCAGAGAATCAAATTCTTTGCCAAACGCTGATACCGCGTTATACCGGCGAGCCAGCATTCCATCGAAACGATCCAGCAAAGCCGCCAAAATGATCAAGATAGTGCTCAGAGTGTAGTTATGGTTTAGAGTGTTGGCCAGGGCTACGACGCCTAACAGTAAATTGGCCGCGGTACATATATTTGGTGCCATTTCAATCCTGCTCACGTATTCACCCCTGTCTTATCTTTGAAGGATAAATGGGTTGTTCCAGTTTATAGAATCTCGTCGGGCAGTATCCCTATCACGGTTTCTCCTGCCTTGACGCGTTCACCTTTTTTAACGAGTATCTTTGTGCCGGGCGGGAGAAATAGTTCATTACCGGAACCAAATTTGATAATGCCGATGATATCCCCGGCAGATAAAACATTTCCTTCATTAACCCAGCATTTTATCCTGCGGGCGATAAATCCGGTTATTTGGCAAACCATTATTTTAAAGCCGTTGCTTTCAATGCCGATGAAATTTTTTTCATTGATTTCCGAGGCGTGGCTTTTGAAAGCCGGTATGAATTTTCCAGGACGATAATGCCTGTATTTGACTTCTCCTTTTAATGGCGAGCGGTTAATATGCACATTAAAAATAGACAAAAAGATTGCCACCCGGATAGTTTTGTCCATTATAAATTTATCTTCAAAGGTTTCTTCTATTTCAAGGATTATGCCGTCCGCCGGTGAAAGAATCAGGTTTTTATCCTCTGGTATGTTTCTTTTTGGATTGCGAAAGAAAAATAGCACAAAAACAAACAGTAATGCTGGAATAGGAGAAATTATTGGAATATCACGGTACAGGTACGCGAACGACGCGGTTAGGATCAATAGATAATGCCAAGCTAATCGAAGGCTGACAGCAGTTCTCGCGAATATATTCTCAGATTGATTCCTATTAGTCAATTCTTAAACGTTCTCCTTTACCATTTAAGTTAACCAGCTTGTTGAGCATACACTTAAATAATGATAACCTGTAAGGCCGTTCATTGCAAGAACTAAGGTTGTTCTACTCTTTGTATATATAAATTTTATTTAAGAAACAGGCTGTGATAGAATGGTAGAAAAAAGATATGGATAAGGTAAACCATGAATACAGCCCTCTACAACCGTTACTCTAATCATCTGATGAAAAAATACGGGGAAAAGGTATATAAACTCCCGGTTAACCTGCCGGGTACGTGCCCGAATAGGGACGGCAAGGTGGGAGAAGGCGGATGTGTTTTTTGCGATGAGCAGGGCTCCGGCTTTGATTGTCTGTCTAATACATTTTCAGTAAGACGTCAACTGGAAGAGAACAAGGCATATTTCAGCAAGCGTTTTCAAGCTAAAAAATTTATCGTGTATTTCCAGGCTTTTACCAATACTTATTTGCCTTTTAAGCGTTTCCGGGATAATGTTCTGGAAGCGATAACCGCCGATGACTTAGTAGCAATATCTATTTCAACCAGACCGGATTGCGTTAATGAGCATTACCTGGACTTTCTGCAGGAAGTAAGTATTGATAAAGGAATTGACGTGAACATTGAACTTGGCCTGCAAACGGTTAATTATCATACCTTGGCGCTGGTTAACCGGGGGCACACCCTGGCTGAATTCATTGATGCTGTTAACCGGATCAAAACCAGGAATTTTGCGGTCTGTGCCCACTTGATTCTTAATTTGCCCTGGGATAATCATCAGGACGCTGTAGAAAACGCCAAGGTCCTTTCCGCTCTGCGGGTGGAATATGCCAAACTGCATTCCCTCTATGTGGTGGGGGGTACTCCTCTCGGTGACATGTACCAAAAAGGCCGGCTTGAAATCATTTCTATGCAGGATTATATCCAAAGAGTAGCCTGTTTTTTAGAGCATCTTGATCCGGAAATAGTAATCCAGCGCCTGGTGGGCAAGGGGCCGAAAGATAACACGTTGTTCTGCAACTGGGGGGTCAGCTGGTGGCTGGTGAAAAAAAAGATCGAAGACTACATGGAAGAAAATAATATTTACCAGGGCAAGAAATTTGATTACTTGAACGGAAAGGCGCTGAAAGGTATGTTTTAGCCGCGCGAGTTTTTACCGCGTATTGTATAGATAGCGATATATTTGTTGATATAACAGTACTTTCCGCACATAAAAGCGTGTTTCCGGAAATGGTATTTGCTCAATTCTTTCCCCACCGCCTCTTAGCTCCTTCCGGTCAAGCCAATCCTCGACGTTGCCCCGCCCGCCGTTGTAAGCGGCCAGGATAAGTACGGTGTCGCCGTTGAATTCTTTCCCAAGATCTGCGATATACCATGCCCCGAGCTTAATACTGGTTTCCGGATCTAATAATTTTTCCATACTGATTGCCGGTTCACCCATCTGGTGAACTATCCACTGGCCGGTTTCGGGCATGATCTGCATTAAACCGCGGGCGCCTTTGTCCGAGACGGCCTGGTTGTTAAAATCGCTTTCTGTTTTCATTATCGCCGCTAGCAGAAAGGGGTCTACGTGGTATTTATCCGCGTAGAAATATGTGGTGTCCTGGTATGGGAATTGGTAGAAAATCCTGGCAATATAATCGAAATTGAATAAAATTAACAATACCAACAGGAGGAAATATATTCTGCGTTTGATCCTCCCGCTGTTAAACCTTTTGCGCAAGGCAGCGGTCAAAACTATCACTCCGCGAACAGAATTAACGCTTATACTTAAGTTATATTTGATCTGCTTCTTGATAATGTTCTTTTTTTGAATCGGCCAGGTGGCGATCGATTTGTCTTTTTGTCTCTTCCGGCGAACCGTTGTTATCAATGACCCGCCTGGCATATTTCAGCTTTTCTGCTTGGGGCATTTGAGCCGCTACGCGTTTTTTTGCTTCTTCATCGCTCAGACCGTCCCGCTCAATAAGCCGTTCAATCTGTTTCTGATCATCTACTTTCACCACCCATATCTCGTCCACACTTTTATGCAGCCCGGCTTCAATCAAAAGGGGAGCGTCAATGACCAGCAGTTTGTCACGGGAACCGGGAAGATTGTTGAGTTTGAGCTTTTCTTTTTCGATCGCCTCCACTATGCGTGGATGAGTGATCCCGTTTAACTTGACCCTGGCATCAGGGTCGGTAAATACAATTGACCCCATCTTTTTGCGATCGAGTGCGCCTTCACTGTTTAAGACGCGGGTACCAAAAACCCTGACAATTTCTTTAAGAGCGGGGGAACCGGGCTGAACAATTTCCCGCGCGACCTGATCAGCGTCAATTACCGTGGAGCCCAGGCTTTCGAGGTAACGGCTCACGGTGCTCTTGCCGCTTCCTATATTTCCGGTAAGTCCGATAATTAACAATATTGATTACCTCCCCCAAAATAATCTTCGTTAAACCGCGCACCTGCAAAACTAAATTTTCTGACAGGCCGGGCAAAAGTATGTACTGCGCCCGCCAATTTTTTTCCGCACTATGTTTTGGCCGCAGCAGCGGCAGGGTTTGCCTTCCCTGTGGTAAACTCTTAAGAGCTTTTGATAACCGCCGGGCCGTCCATTCCCGTCAATGAAATCCCGCACCGTTGTCCCCCTGTTTTCAATTCCCTCCTGAAGAACATCGCGAACGGCATGATAGAGGCGTGTTATTTCCCGCGGGGTGAGGGTGTTTGCCAGGCGTTCCGGATTTATTTCAGCCCGGTGCAGCACCTCGTCGGTATAGATGTTGCCCAGACCCGCTATAAAGGTTTGATCGAGCAGCAGCGATTTGATGCGAACATGTCGCCTTTTTAACTCTTTCTTTAAATAGCTCAGAGTAAAAACCGCTTCCAAAGGTTCTATTCCCAAGTTTTTGTACCCGGTGAGGTCGTTCATGGAGGAGGCCGGAAGCAGCCAGATCCGGCCAAATTGCCGCATATCGGCATAGCGCAGGTGAAAGCCGTTATTGAGAACCAGGATTATGTGGGTATACTTGGACAGGGACTCGTTTTGCTGACAATACACCAGGCTGCCGGTCATACGCAAGTGAAACACTAAATTAAGCCCGTCACTTAAGATAAACAGCAAATATTTACCGCGCCTGTTTATCTTTAATATTTTTTTGCCGGTAATCTTTTCCTTGAATTCATCAATGTCTGGTGTGCGGATAATTTTAGGAAGCATTATCTGCGCGTCGATAAACTTCAACCCGGTCAACTTGGGCTGCAGTGTCCGCATAATTGTTTCTACTTCAGGCAATTCCGGCATTTTTTCATCCCTTCAAATGTTGATTTTTATACTGCCCAGAAGTCAGGGGCTACTTTACGTCATACCAGTTTGGCCCGACTTTTATCACAACGTCCAGCGGCACGTCCAACACAAAAGCGTTTTCCATGCATCGTTTAACTAACTGCTTTAGTTGCGCGACTTCTTCACGCGGCGTATCAAAAATCAACTCATCGTGCACCTGTAGGATCATTCTTGCTTTTAATCCGTGCTCGGTGATTTCCCTATTTATGTTGATCATGGCGAGCTTAATGATATCCGCCGCGCTGCCTTGTATCGGCGTGTTTACCGCGGTGCGCTCACCGGCATGGCGTATATTCCGGTTGGAACTGAACAGGTCTGGAAGGTAGCGCCGTCTATTTAAAAGTGTGGTTACAAACCCGGTTTCACGCGCTTCTTTGATCACCCGGTCAATATAGCACTTCACTCCGGCATAACGGGAAAAATAGTTTTCGATGTATTGTCTCGCTTCCTGGCGTCCTACTTTAATATCTCTGGCCAGCCCGAAGTCGCTTAAGCCGTAGACAATCCCAAAATTTACCGCCTTAGCTCTTCTGCGGGTTTCACGTGTTACTTCTTCAGGGGGGATTAAGAAGATTTCCGCCGCCGTGCGTGTATGTATATCTTCCCCTTTTTTAAACGCTTCAATCAATACCGGGTCGCCGCTTATATGAGCAAGTATGCGCAGCTCGATCTGGGAGTAGTCCGCCGTGAGCAATAGATTCTCCCCCCGGCAGGGAATGAATACCTTGCGGATTAATCTGCCTTGCTCAAGGCGTATCGGTATGTTTTGGAGATTTGGATCCGAACTCGACAGCCTCCCGGTGGCGGTCACCGTTTGGTGAAAAGAGGTATGCAACCGCCCGGTATCGGGATTAATCAAGGCGGCGAGGCCGTCGGTATAAGTGGATTTGAGTTTCATCAACTGGCGGTACTCCAGCACTTTCGCAACCAAACTGTGGGCGGCCGCCAGTTCTTCCAACACTCCCGCGTCAGTAGAATACCCGGTCTTTGTTTTCTTAATTACCGGTAGTTTTAAATCATCAAACAATATTTTGCCGAGTTGCTTGGAAGAATTAATATTAAACTTGCATCCAGCCAGGTTATAAATTTCACCGGCCAGCTCTTCTATCAGTTCCCCCAGAGTCTTGGACATGGACTCAAGCTGGATTTTGTCGACGGCCACACCGTTGATTTCCATCTCTCCGAGTACCTGGGCCAGCGGTAATTCCACGTCATAAAAAAGTCTGTCTTGTTCCTGCAGCTTCAGCTTGTCGTTTAAAATTCCGGCTAAACGGTTGACGCAATCAGCCCGGGCAGGCAGCGCTTCATCACCCCCGGGGAGGATCACGTTAAGATACTCTAATGAAACGTTCTCAAGTTCCCGGTTGGGGATGGCGGGGTTGAGCAAATAGGAGGCGATCATGGTGTCGAAGGCTAGGTTTCTTAATTTGAAATTGTGACAATGCAGGATCTTGATGATGTCTTTTCCGTTGTGGCAGTATTTCTTTATCGTTGAATCTTCACAGACGGTTTTAAGCGTCTCGAACGCTTTTTCCGGGGCAACGGCTGCTCCGGACATATTCAGGAAATAAGCTGTGTCCCCTGCAATTGCAAAGCCGGCCGCGGCGACACCGGAGTTAGGGTTGCCGGCAAGGGCCATTGACACTTGTCCGGCCATTCTGACTTTTTTTAAAAAAGTGCTAAGTGTGGACGGGTTGTCCAGACTCCGGCATGCGACGGAATAGGTTTCCAGGTTTGATTTCGGCAGCACTTGAGCGGCGTTTTGCCGCGAACGGTTTCTGCCTCTCAGTTCATTGTCACCCTTGCCATCATTGTCTGCAAAGTAAATTGATTTAATCAATTTATTAAATTCAAGTTTTTTCAATAATTCCAGGAGTTCTTTATAATCAGGTCCCACCCAGCGGCATTGCTCCAGGTTGACTTCAACCGGCACATCACGGCGGATAGTAACAAGCTGTTTGGAAAATTCCGCTTGTTGGCCGGATTCTTTGAATAGCTGCCCGGTGCGGCCGGTGAGTTCGTCAGCGTGGGCAATTATTTCCGCTAAACTGCCATACTCCCTTAGAAGCCTGACTGCGGTTTTTTCTCCAATGCCCGTGATACCGGGCACGTTATCTGAAGGATCGCCGGTCATTCCTTTTAGGTCCACGAGTTGTCGCGGGGTAATTCCGTATTTGTCCCAGAATTTCCCTTCATCATACTCATCAATCTCGCTGATACCTTTTTTTGTCAGCATAACCCTGGTTGTTGGTGAGATGAGCTGCAGGATATCACGGTCCCCTGTTATGATTAGAGTGTTTAAACCGGTGAGTTCAGCCTTTGCCGATAATGTTCCAATCAGGTCGTCGGCTTCATAGCCCTCGCTTTCAAAAATATTAATGCGCATGGCGTGAAGCACTTCTTTCACAACCGAAAACTGGCGCTGTAAATCGCCCGGCGTGGGGCTGCGATGCGCCTTGTACTGGTTGTAATCATTGTGGCGGAAGGTTTTCTTGCCAATATCGAAAGCCACGGCAATTCTCCCCGGCCTTTCTTTGGCCAGGAGCTTTAACAGCATGCTGGTAAAGCCGTAAACGGCGTTGGTTGGCAGCCCCGCGCTTGTGGACAGCGGCGGTATTGCGTGAAAAGCCCGGTGTACCAGGCTGTTGCCGTCAATAAGCATAATGGTTTCTTGAGACATGCGCGTCGACACCTGCCTTGGATGTACTCACTTAGTATTTCACCGCGTGAGCGCAAAATACCTGCTCCGATATATACAGTTTAACAAACTAAGTAAAAAACAAGTGTCCTGAATAAATGCCAGGGGCAGGTTGATCTGACTAAAAATTTGCAGGACTTTAGTCAGCAAGGGCGAATTAAACCCATAATAAAAAATCGAGGTGATCGTATTTGCGTAAGCTTTCCTTTTTATTTGCTTTTGTTTTATTTTTTATGTGTTGTCTTGCCGGGCCGGTCCTCGCGTATGATAACCCTGCCGTTGGGATGGAAACTTTTGAAGAAATACTTGACAATATCGAGCGCCTGCACGTTAGCAGCCCCAATTCGGATACTCTTGTCCAAGGGGCGATAGATGGGCTGATTAATTCCCTGAATGATCCTTATACTGAATACTTGCCCCCGGAGATGCTGAAGGAATTTAAGAGTTCATTTGACAGCGAATTCGTTGGTGTGGGTATTCAATTACAACCAGGTGAGCATTTTCCCGAGGTGATGGGGGTGATTGAAAACGCTCCCGCGGAGAAAGCCGGGATTAAGCTTAATGATCAGATCGTCAAAGTGGACGGAATTGATGTTTTTGACGAGCCGTTAGAAACGGTTGTGCAAAAAATTCGCGGACCGGCGGGGACAAAGGTCAAATTAACTATCAGAAGGAATGGCGCCGAAGATTTTGAACTGGAGCTTGTCCGCGCTAATATTAACACGCCGACGGTAATCTCTCAGGTTTTTGATGACGGCACCGGTTATATAAGTCTAAACAAATTTGGGGCAAATACCGCGAGCGAGTTTAATAAAGCGCTGACAAAACTGAAGCAGCAAGGCGTGACTGCTCTGATAATGGACCTCAGGGATAACCCGGGCGGCATGCTTGACCAAGCTGTGCGGATTGCCAGTAATTTTGTTGAGTCAGGCCAGTTGATCACAAGCACCATTGACAAAAACGGGGAACGCCAAGAATATCGTACCGAAGGCGAGGCAATCGGCCTGGGAATGCCTACGGTGATTTTAGTCGACCATAATAGTGCCAGTGCCTCGGAGATATTGGCGGGCGCTCTTCAGGACTACCATGTGGCCACCTTGATCGGTAGTGCGACTTACGGAAAAGGCACCGTTCAGACAGTTGTCCCGCTTAGTTCAGGAGGAGCCTTGAAAGTAACCATCGCTAAATATCACACCCCCAGCGACAAGGTTGTCAATGGAATCGGTTTAAGCCCGGATTATCAGGTGCTCACCCCCGGACTGCAGCTGGTTGCGGCGCGGAGATTGTTAAAACCGTCTGAAAAGAATGTGGTAGACTTTGATACCGAAAAATCAGAAGTGCTAGTCAACGGGATACCTGTGCAAATCAGACAAACGTTTTGGCAAAAAAATGGCATTATTTACCTTCCGCTGCGGTTTGTTTTTGAGGCGTTAGGATATAAAGTTGACTGGCAAACTTCTAACAATAGTGTTAGAATAACTGGGTACGGCTCTAATGTGCTCTTCGGTACGCAGGATGGGCAGGTCGTTGTCAACGGAAAGGTGACAACAGGTTTGGAGCCGCTGAAAATTGAAGAGGGAGAGACATTTATTCCTCTTTCCGATCTAAATATTTTCGGTATTAATTGCGAAACGGCGAAAAATAAACTTTCGATTGAAAAAATAACCGCTTCCAAGAATTAAATATAATAGCTCTGGTCAAAAATAATTGCTACACCGGCATAATTTATGAAGGGGGTGTTATAAAGTGCCCGGAAATAAAAAATCATGTCCGTGCGGCAGTGGAAAGCCCTATGAAAAATGCTGCGGTGAAAGCAAAGCCTGTTGTTCGCTCGACCAGATCAGATGGCGGCGGGCAGGCCAGGAATTGCGCCGCAAATTGGGTGAATTTGCCGATCAACCTTCTTTCGCCTGGGACGCGGCCCGTGCCCAGGATATGTATCTGGGTTGTATGGATCAAAGATTGATGCTGCATGACGATGATTTTACGATGGAACGTTGTTTTGAGTGGTTTATCTTTGATTTTTATATTTCAAGGGGAGCGACAATTATAGAAAAATTCCAGGAAGAGTACTCGCATCCTTTGAGCGATTATGAAAATATTTTGTTGAAAGAATGGGCCCGTTCACGTATTTCCCTGTATGAGGTTCATGTGGTGTTGCCCGGCAAAGGGCTTGTAATAAAAGATCTCTTAAGCCGCAAGAAGTTAGTGGTTCATGATATTAACGCGGCGACTGAGATTAAATCCGGTAATATCTTATTGATGAGGGTTCTCAAAGTTGGTGAAGAATACGAGTTTTCCACAAGCGGCCTGGCATTGCCTGATTGGTGCAAGGAACCGCTGTTAAAGCGGCTTTATCAAGACCACGAGGATTACTGTAACAATAAGATGAAAGGGGGCAGAGGTTGGAACGCCTACTTAAAAGAACGCTCCCATAAAATAAATGCTTGGGTCATGGAATTGGGAACTGATAATACCTGGATTAACAGCGATACTGCCGGCATGAAGAGGAATCAATTTAGAATAACGTTTACTTTGAAGGACTGGCGGGTACTGTTAAAGTATATTAAATGCTCCGATGAATTTATTATTACTCAAGAATTAAAAGACCGGACAGGGGTATCCGAACACGTGTCAGCCGCCTGGCTTGGTGAATCCCGCCGGTTCAACGGGCTGCGCCGGGTATTAGGAAATATAATTTTAACACCGCGGTCCATTGTGCTCACAACTGGCTCGCCCAAGATATTATCTGCGGGAAAGAAACTCTTTTTATCCAGTTTTAAGGAAATTATCATGGAGGACGCTGGTGAGATTCATTCTCAGGCGGATTTAACGACGGAAGCCGTCGCGGAAACTTTTCCCTGGCCTGAACCTGGTTACGCTGTTGTGGCGGTATGTGTCAAGGAAGGGCTGGAAGCGCGCGGATATGATGTTAAGCAGCAGAGAGGAGCTGTGAAACTTTGGTTTGATTATTGCTCAAAAGAACAACCCTCTATTCGGAAAACAGCCGTTTGGGCGGCAGTGGTGATATATGCTTTTACCAGGTTGGAAAAGGAAGAGGAATTAAAGCAGCAAGATTTGGCGGGCCAATATGGCGTCGCTTCTTCTACGATCTCGCTAAAATACAGACGTCTATGCCAGTCATTAGAGCTGGTGGCTTATGACAAGCGTTATTCTACAAAAAAACTGCCTTTGAAAGGAATCAGGGGGCATAACCGCCTTATATAATACGGATAAACTTATTCCTGAGGAGGGAGCACTCCTGACTGGGTTGATTGAAGAAGTTTTAACAGCCATTACAAATGCAATATCAGCCATGGGATACTGGGCAATCGCTATTGGAATGGCTATCGAAAGCGCCAATATTCCCCTGCCTAGTGAAGTGATTCTGCCTTTTGGCGGATATCTCGTCTCGACGGGGAGGCTGGATTTCTTTGTGACGGTAATGGCGGGGACGATCGGAGGCATGGTGGGTTCGGCTTTTTCATATTATCTCGGCATGCGGGGCGGAAGGCCATTCCTGTCCAAGTACGGGCGTTTTTTTGGTTTCTCCATGAAGCACCTGGCGGTGGCTGAAAAATGGTTTGAACAATACGGTGAGGCGACAGTTTTTTTTACCCGCCTGATGCCTATTGTGAGAACCTTTATTTCACTGCCGGCCGGAATTGCCAAGATGAATTTCAACAAGTTTCTGATATATTCTTTTTTGGGTTCGCTCCCGTGGAGCCTGCTGCTTGTTTATATCGGGTTAAAACTCGGTCAAAACTGGAAAGCGATTGAGTATTGGTTCCACCGCCTGGATGTTGTTGTGGTTCTTGGCATATTGGCGATAATTTTTTACTTTTGGCGCAAAAAACGGTGATAGAAGTGTGCGATAAAATATTATCTTTTATTAAAGACGTGGATTTGGAATACTTTAACCTGGTTAACCATACCCTCCACAACTCCGTTTTAGATAAATTGATGCCTTTTCTCAGCAACGCGGGTGAAGTAGGGTTGATCTGGATCATATTCAGCCTGCTCTTGTTTGCTGCAGGGAGACCGGCGACAAGAAAAGCGGCTTTTTTGATGCTGGTTGCGGTGATTGCCAGCTACCTAACGGGTGAGTGTTTTAAACACCTTTTTCAGAGGCCCAGACCTTTTGTAACTTTACCGGGTGTGGAACTGCTGGTGAGTCCGCTCCACTCCTATTCGTTTCCGTCGGAGCATACGGCTAACGCGTTTGCGGCTTGGCTTGTGCTAAAGCGAAAATTACCAGGCTTGGCCTGGTTTTTCATCTTGCTGGCCTTCGCCATGGCTTTTTCCAGAGTTTATGTCGGTGTTCATTATCCGCTTGATGTCCTGGCCGGTTCTTTGCTGGGGTTGGCTTGCGGCGCCATAGTCTTGAAATACGAAAAACAAGTACTTTTAAAAAATAGAGGCTGGCGGCAGGAAAACTGGCGTAAATATTAATTCTTGCTGAATTCTATTGTCATAAAAGACATAGAATATTTACATATACTTTAATTATAGGGGGAGTCGGCCATTGTCTTCCCGGAAACTGGCAAGAATAACCAACATCTGGTCAAAGGTAGTGGAAAGCGAGAGCGGCGGCCTGTCGACCAAAGTTGTGATAGAAGCCACCGATATATTCAAGCATGTCGTCAGTAGGGTGGGAAATGATCTGCTCTTGCAATCTACCGGTGTCGCGGCTAATATGCCGGAGGGCTCAATTGAAGTTAATGACGGTTTGGTCAGGGAGATAGTATTAGAGCAAACAGGCGCGGGTGAAGCGGTGGTGCGAATAATTGCCGAACATCCTTATGAATATAGTATAGTGGAGACTATGGGCATCCCGGCGAGAACCACAGTTGTTCTGGGCCGCGCTTTTTTGACAGATCTGATGAAGAATAAAAGGATTGTTATCGACCCCGGGCACGGGGGAAAGGATTGGGGAGGAAAAGGTCCGGTTAACCTGGTGGAAAAAAATGTTGTGGTATTAATCGCACGAATATTAGCTGATTTATTTAACAAGGTTGAAGCCGAGGTTGTTCTGACCAGGGCGGGTGATGAAGACATACCGGTTAAAAAACGGTATGGGCTGGCGTTGAAGGAAAAGGCTGATCTATTTATAGGCATTCACACCTACTCCACTAAGAACAGTAAAGTAAGCGGCGCCTCAGTGCGCTACAAATCATCGTGCGGCAACAGCCGCGCCATAGCCGGCATGATTAATAAAGAATTGATAAAAAAGTTGAAAGTAAAAAACAGAGGTCTCAAAGAATATCCGGAATTGGTCATCCCCGGCAATATTCCCGGTGTGGAAGTGGAAGTAGTGACGATAACCAATTGGGTTGAAGAAGGACTTTTACGCAGTCCCACCATCCATAAAAAAGCGGCGGAAGGCATTTTTATCGGGGTAAAAAATTATTTTGCCGCTGACGGCCCGCTGAATGAGGTGGTATTGTGATTTTAGGCAGGATTCCAATCAGAACACATGTAATCACCGAAAAAGATGATATGGTTGATATTGTACGCAGATATACGGGTAAAGTCGCTGAACACGGCGATATAATAGCCATGGCGGAAAGCGTGGTAGCGATCTCACAGGGCAGGGCTATTTTGCCGGATACCGTCAAGCCCGGTCTATTGGCAAAGTTCTTGTGTCTTTTTCCCGGGAAAGACGGGAGTCTTGCCACGCCTCAGGCAATGCAGCTGGCGATCCGGGAAGTTGGCAGAACCCGGATCGTGTTAGGCGCCTTAGCAGCGGCTATTGGCAGAATTATCCACCGGAGAGGAGATTTTTACCGGGTAGCCGGCCGTCAGTTAGCGCAGATCGATGATGTGGCCGGGACGATGTGGCCATTCGAGAAGCACATTATTCTCGGGCCTAAAAACCCGCACGATCTGGTAAATAGGATCAAGGATGCCACAGGTACGGAAGCTGTCATTACTGACGTGAATGACATAAGAAAAGTCGATATTCTAGCCGCCTCGGAGGGAGTTGACCGGGATAGCCTGATTAAAGACCTGGAAGACAATCCTTTTGGTAATGATGACCAACAAACGCCGATCATTGTTTTTAAAATGGCTAAGAGCAATCCATAAAAATAGACTTAAGCGCCGGCCCGTTGTTTTGACGGGCTTTTTTTGATCGTTGAATCTTTGTTTGAATAACGGCAAAAATTTTTGAAATAATAGTTTTAAAACCGCACCGGCGGTTTTTTGTTGGCAGGAAACTTACGAGGGGGTGAAATATGGCGACGCGCTTGCACCGCAAAGTTTTTGTTGTTATAGCTGCGATTATATTGACAATTTTACCTGGCGCGGCATATGCGGATTTTCCCAGGGTCACCGCGGCTGCCGCCGTGCTGCTTGATGTTGAGACCGGGCAGATTTATTTCGCCAAAAATCATATGGTAAGGCGCGAACCGGCCAGCCTCACGAAGATTATGACGGCAGTGATAGCTTTAGAAAACAGTGATTTAAACGATGTCGTTACAGTTAGGGGAATGGCTGCCGCTGTCTCAGAGGGTTCTATCATTGAACTCAGAAAGGGCGAAAAAATTACTCTTGGAGAATTGTTGAAAGCGGCGCTTGTTTGTTCGGCCAATGACTCCACCGTGGCCATAGCTGAGCATGTGGGCGGCAGTCATGACCGTTTTATTGCAATGATGAACAAGAAGGCGGGGGTATTAGGGCTGTTTGGAACCAGATTTGCCAATACAAATGGCTACCACGATCCAAATCACTATACAACTGCTTACGACCTGGCGGTACTAACGAGGTACGCTTTAGGCAACCCGAAGTTTAATGAATTGGTTCAAACCAGGGAAACAACAGTTAGGTGGGTTGAACCAGCTCAAAGGGAAGAAAAAATTGCTAATACCAACCGCTTGCTTACCGGTGGATACGAAGGGGTGGACGGAGTGAAGACCGGCACCACATCAATGGCCGGCAACTGCCTGATCGCATCTTCCACTAGAGACGGCCGCCGCTTGATAGCTGTCGCGCTGCATAGTGACAACCGCTATCAGGATTGTGCCAAGATGTTCGATTATGGTTTCACCGTAATTAGGCCGTTATCGATCATAACTTCAGGACAAGTTGTAGCGAATCCCGCTGTCGAAGGCGGTGTCACTCCGGCAGTTGAAGCGGTAGCTGGAGAAGAACTGCAAGTCCGCATGGACCCGGATGAGCTTTCTAAACTGGAAAAACGGCTGAATATTAATGAGCCGTTGGCCGCGCCGATAAAAAAGGGCCAGAAGTTAGGCGAAGTAGTCTATACTTATAGAAGCCAGGAACTAGGTCGCGTAAATCTAGTGGCGGGCGCCGATGTCTTCAGAAAAGGATGGCACAGGCAGGTTTGGGACAAGCTCTTTATTAATCATTAAAAATATGCGGAAAATAGCTATGGTATTCTATCTTGCATAACAGCTTGACATTTTCATAGCTATCTGTCAAAATGATTACTAATGGGCGGGTAGTTCAGTGGGAGAACGTCTGCTTGACACGCAGAAGGTCGTAAGTTCAATTCTTATCCCGCCCACCAACTTTCATAACTGAATAACGGTATGCCGTGGCAAGTGACAATCCGGAGGGGTTCCCGAGTGGCTAAAGGGAGCAGACTGTAAATCTGCCGTCGACGACTTCGCTGGTTCGAATCCAGCCCCCTCCACCACGATAAATTTTTTTAATGTTCTTCCTGGGTGAGGGAGGTTTTTTTATATTATTCTCTTTACTATTTTTCTAAATAAGGAGTGAACTTCGTGAGACGCGTACTAATATTAATTTTATTGTTATTGTCAGTTATCCTTTCCGGCTGTAATTTACTGCAAAATACTGAAACGCCCAAGAAAACGGTTACCGAGCAAGATGTGCGTGACGCAGTGACTGAACTGATTAACGGGATAAACGACGGAAATACTGAAGTCGTTCAGAAATATGTTGGAGCCGCCAGTCCTATCGCGGAAAGTTTAATCGAAAAATTGAAAGGCAACGTAAAGCTGTCCAACGTCCGTGATATTTCCGTTCAGGGAACAAATGCTCAAGCAACTGTTACTTTAGAGGTGGTGCCATTAAAAGTATCAAAAGATGTTACCTTGAATTTTAACGTGGCGGATGTTCTGCAATTAAACAGTCCACTCGGTTTATTATCAATTCTTTTGTAAATAAATATTGCTGCTAAGAGGAGCGAGTTACTCGCTCCTTTTATTTTATATCGCATGTTATAAAAGGAAATGGTTGTAAATATTTGCTGACTAAAATAAAATAGATGTGTTAATACTTTTAACATTGGGGAGGCATTTATAACGTGAATAGCTTAAAGGTCTGGCTTCTCATGGGCGCGTTATCAATCATCCTGGTTTTGATCGGCGGTGCCGCCTTTGGCAAATCCGGAGCCATACTGTTTTTTGTAATTTCCCTGGGCATGAATTTTTTTAGTTACTACTTCAGCGACAAGGTTGCTATTTCCATGACCCGCTCGCGGCCTGTTTCTGAAGCAGAAGCACCGGAATTATACGATATAACGCGGAGATTGACTAGTCAGGCGGGAATGCCCATGCCCAGACTTTATATTACCCCGTCGCAGCAACCCAACGCTTTTGCCACGGGAAGAAATCAGTCCCATGCGGCTGTGGCCGTCACCGAAGGACTTTTCCGCATTTTAAACCGGGGCGAGTTGGAAGGCGTTCTGGCGCATGAGCTTTCACATATAAAGAATAAAGATATTTTAATTGGCGCCATTGCGGCCGCCTTTGCCGGCGCGATTACCATGATAGCGAATATAATCCAATGGGGAGCTTTTTTGGGTGGTATGGGCGGCCGCGATGATGACGAGGGTGGCGGCAGCTTTATTGGAGCGCTCTTGTTGGCTGTATTAGCGCCGATAGCGGCCTTGATTATTCAAATGGCGATTTCCCGATCGCGAGAGTATCTGGCCGACCAAACCGGCGCACGCATAGCAGGCAATGCGGAAGGTTTGGCGGACGCTTTGCTTAAATTGGAAAGTGCGGCGCATAGAATTCCGATGCAGGCCAATCCCGCAACGTCGCATCTTTTTATTGTTAATCCATTTTCAGGCGCCTCAATAACCCGTTTATTCAGCACTCATCCACCTGTCGGCGAAAGGGTAAAGCGGCTGGAGAAGTTACGTATTTAATTTATTAAACAAGCATACACTTACGCAAGAGGTGGTGATAGTACGGTTGACCAGATTATTTCTATCGGTTGCACACAGCATGTCGATTTGTTAAAGGCAAAACTAGGCCGGGGATTGAAGCTGTTTGAAAGAAATGGTTTAAAGATAAATTTGGAAGAAAGGTCAGACGGCGAGTTTACTTTTTTTTCCTGTTGCTTGACCGGTTTCCCGGACTACCATCAGCTGAAAGATGATCCGCAAATTATCATAAAAACATATGTGGCGGACATAATATCTGAAATTATTCTGTCTCATTGGGAAGCTTTTTTATTAAAGAACATTATTTGTGAAAATTATTATTATTATGGAGATGAAGAAAAGCGAACAATATATACTTATGCGTTGCAACACATTAACAAGAAAGCAAATGAACCACGTAAATCTGTTTACCGGTTGAACCGGAAAAGCAGGATCCTTAGAAAAGTGCTGGATTACTTAAAACTTAACAACAGCATTGTTATTGACGGTTTTATTCGCTTTAGACTAAAAGAGTATATTAATGAATTAAAGGATGCAACTGATAAAGCGGTAGATGACTTTCTTTTAGAAAGAGAATACAACGAATTTATTCAATTATTAAGATATTTTGTGGAAATTCAAGAGCCTCGCGCTAGCATGATTCATGTATTGATCGATAACGATGGAGCTTTTAAGCTTTATGACGATAAGATGCAACCCGTCAGGAGAGATTATATGGGTGGATTTTTGGTGGACATGATGGACAACGAAATAAATTATGAGGATATATTGGTAAGTGCTCTTGTTACTGTCGCTCCCCAAAGAATTACTTTTCACTGCAGATATAATAAAAGATATTCGGCAACGATAGAAACCATAAAAAAAGTATTTGCCGGCAGGGTCAGTGAATGCTCGGGCTGTGAACTGTGTAATCCCTTGAAAAATTAAATATTGGTATTTCCGGTTTGTTTGATTTGTTGACAAATATCCTGCAAATCAATATAATACTGCTGTAATAATACTGAATGAAACAATATAAGAAACAGGTGTTGATAAGGAAGAGTAGACCTGTCTTGGCCATCAGAGAGAAAGTGTCATTGGCTGCAAGCACTTTTGGGTACTATGGGTTGAAAACCACCTTGGAACCGCCGGCTGAAATTCAAGTAAGCCGCGCCGGAGACAGCCGTTAACTGTCGTGAATAAGATTAAACAGGGTGGAAGCGGGAATACCCCGTCCCTGACGGTTGTCAGAGGCGGGTTTTTCATTTTGTTATAATATGTTTTAGGGGAAGTGTTGATAATGAATGCTGTTAATAATGTAAAGATTGTTTTACCTGATGGAGCAGAGAGAGAATACCCGGCGGGAACAACTCTTTTGGAAATAGCGAAGAGCACTAGCCCCCGCTTGGCTAAAGAGGCTCTTATCGCCAGAGTGAACGGCGAGTTGATGGATTTGGCGACGCCCATGATGACGGATGCTTCCGTTGAGTTTATTTCCTTTGAAGATGAGGCGGGAAAACGGGCTTATCGCCACAGTACCGCGCATATTATGGCGCAAGCGGTGCAAAAGTTGTTTCCCGGTACAAAATTCGCAATCGGGCCGGCTATCGCCGATGGCTATTATTATGACTTTGATACCAGTGAGAATTTTACGCCGGATGATCTGGGGAAAATAGAAAAAGAGATGGAGGCCATAATCAAGGCCGATTATCCGTTTGAACGTTTTGAGCTCTCCCGGGCTCAAGCCCTTGATTTCTTTAAAGAAAAAGGGCAGAAATATAAAGCGGAATTAATTGAAGATCTGCCGCCCGATACTGTGCTCTCATTCTATAGGCAGGGTGATTTTACCGATCTATGCGCGGGCCCGCATGTTCCTTCCACCGGGAGACTGAAATCGGTAAAATTAATGAACGTGGCCGGCGCGTATTGGCGGGGCAATGAGAGAAACAAAATGCTCCAGCGTATTTACGGCACATCTTTTCCGAAAAAATCCATGCTTGAGGAATATCTTTTCCGGATTGAGGAGGCTAAACGGCGTGACCACCGCAAGCTTGGAGCCGAATTGGATTTATTCAGCATCATGGATGAGGGGCCGGGTTTTCCTTTTTTCCATCCCAAAGGTATGATCCTGCGCAACGAGCTGGAGAAATATTGGCGTGAGGAGCATCAAAAGAGGGGTTACCAGGAAATACGCACACCGATTATTCTTAATAGGTCTTTATGGGAGAATTCAGGGCACTGGGACCATTACCGCGAAAATATGTATTTCACGAAGATAGATGAAGGTGATTACGCGGTCAAGCCGATGAATTGTCCCGGCAGTATCCTGATTTATAATAGCAGGCTGCACAGTTACCGCGAACTGCCCATCCGGCTTGCTGAATTGGGCCTGGTGCACCGTCATGAGCTTTCCGGCGTGCTGCACGGTTTGATGCGGGTACGGTGCTTTACTCAAGACGATGCCCATATTTTTATGCTGCCGGAGCAGATTAAAGAAGAAATAATCGGGGTTATCGACTTGGTAAATGATTTTTATAAAGTATTCGGTTTTACCTATTTTGTGGAGTTGTCCACAAAGCCTGAAAAAGCGATGGGATCGGACGAAGTCTGGAACATGGCCACGGATGTGCTGCGCGACGCGCTTGACGCCAGAGGGCTGAAATATAAAGTTAATGAAGGGGACGGAGCGTTTTACGGCCCCAAGATTGATTTTCACCTGGAGGATTCGCTTGGCCGCACCTGGCAGTGCGGCACTATCCAGCTGGACTTTCAGATGCCGGAGAAATTTAACCTGAGCTACGTGGGTGAGGATGGTCAAAAACACCAGCCCGTGATGATCCATAGGGTGGTTTTTGGCAGTATAGAAAGATTTATCGGCATCCTGACAGAACACTTTGCCGGAGCTTTTCCAGCTTGGCTGGCGCCGGTTCAGGCGCGTGTGATTGCCATCACCGACCGGCACGCTGAATATGCCTGCAATGTTGTCAAGCGGTTGGAAGAGGCTGGCATCAGAGTTGAATTGGATACACGTAATGAAAAAGTGAATTATAAAATACGTGAGGCTCAAACCCATAAGATACCTTATATGCTGATTGTCGGGGATAAAGAGATTGCGCGGGACAGCGTTGCCGTGCGGCACCGCGCTAAAGGAGATCTTGGGGCCATGTTGCTCGGTGAATTTGAGGGGAAATTACTGGAAGAAATCAGGACTAAAGAACGTTAACACATACAGGAGGGATGAAAAATTAAATATTTATTAAGCTTCTTGTCAATTATCATTCATGGGCGTTTTAGTGTTTATTATTGGCTGGTATGATAGGTATTCATTTTGTTAAAAATGCGTCAAAAATCCATTACGGTGTGGCACATTTTAAAAGATAATGTTAAAACAGCAGTTATGTTAGCGTGAAAAATAAATTTTCATCACTATTTGTATCTCCGCTCTTGCGGTGAGATGGAGGAGTATTATAAAAAATTATAACAAATTTTATCCGTGCCTAGAAGTAACAACGGGGGGATTATCCAGGGTATGGCGCTGAGTTGTTAACTGTATTAATTTCTGATAATCTTCTACTTCAGTCGATGTAAAATCCCGAAATAGGTTTTTCACATCTTTCCTTATTGCTAGAGAGTAAGCCCTAACATGGTACATTATAGCGATTTGTGCCGCCGTTAACAGCACCCCAAGAATTTCATTGTCACTTAAATTGATTTTACTTACCTGTCCGGGCGGTCCTTGCTCTAATCTGTCAGCAGGGCGTGTCGGAACAGTGAAACCTTCTTTTTTCAGCATCGTTTCAATTTGATCAAGCTGAGGCAGGGCTACTTCAAATAATGCCCGTTTTAAAAGTTTAATTAATTCCTGGTCTTTTGTATTACTTAAATATACCGTAAGGTTGATTACGCTGATGTGCCTAAAGTGAATTTCCTCCCACAATCTGGCTACTTCATCCATATTTAGGCTATTATCTTTTGCAGTAGCGGGAGGAGCCGGTATAAACGTTTGCCTATTTATTGCCAAGTCCATGATCATATCATAGTTCTTCATATTATCGAAAAGCAAATCAGTAAAAACCTTTCGAACAGATTCTCTGGTAATTGCTCCTACAGCCTTGGCATCTTGATTTAACGTAACCTGTCCCCAGGCAATTAAATTGTTAATTATTTCATCATCATTCAACTTTACTTCTTGTCCAACCCCGGGTTTACCCTGTAAGAGCTTTGAGGCCGGGCGCACTGGCACTGTGAAACCTTCTTTTTTTAGAATTTTTTCTAATAGGTTGATACGTTTCATGTAAGTTTCTTTTACCAGAGATTCTAAAAGAAAATGGATTTCGCTTTCCTCTGTATTCATTAAGTATGTTTCCGCAACGGAAACCAGCCCATAGCCTGCCGTTAAACCCTCCCACAGAAAATATATTTCGCCGGCGTGAAAAGGTTTATTATTCTCTGATTTGGTTAATGGAATTATCTTGGAAAAAGAGGGTAATATTGAGAGTATGTTCAATCCTGCTGACCTCCGGTAGTTTTTTATTACAGTTATAATAAGCAAATCAGGAGGAATTATGTATATGAATGGCCTGAAGGTCTATAAATAATTGTTGCACAGTACAAAGACTTTAGAAATACCCCTTCATGGAGAAGAGGAACGGGAAAAGCTAATTTTACATTATTCCAATGATCTTCCGATAAAAATTGATACCACGGAACTTTTTTTATTATTTATCATCTAATATACAAAGGTAATCTGCCTGAAAGAAGTTCACGGAGGAATTTTTCAAGAGGCAATTGTATGAAAAAAACATTTTTGTTTGCGCTTACCATGTTGTTAAGTGTTTCTCTGTTTGGTTGCACAAGTTTAAG
Organism: Pelotomaculum terephthalicicum JT; assembly: GCF_022410535.1. GTDB lineage: Bacteria > Bacillota > Desulfotomaculia > Desulfotomaculales > Pelotomaculaceae > Pelotomaculum_D > Pelotomaculum_D terephthalicicum. Next base: position 5,303 of record NZ_JAKNBL010000037.1, on the reverse strand, counting down.
GAACAATGCTCAATTGAATAAAGAAGGACAATCCCAAGAGACACAGCAACAAACCGATGCAAGTGATGAGGCGGCAGTTACGAGCCTGGTTGAGGATTTCGGCAGTAAACTCCAAACCGTCTCGCTTTTAGCCCCTAAAGATATAGTGAATAAGAGTATCCAGGAGAACTACGGCGGTTTTGTAACCCCCGCACTTCTTGCAGAATGGCAAAGCGATCCTCAAAATGCTCCAGGTAGGCTGACTTCAAGTCCATGGCCGGATCACATAAAAATTGAGACCATTAAGAAATTATCAGAATATGAGTATGAAGTTGAAGGCGAGATAATTGAAATAACAAGCACGGAAAAAGTGAACGGCGGGGTTGCCGCACAGCGGCAAATTACACTCAAGATAAAGAAAACCGGGGAGCGATGGCTTATTGACGCAGCCACCCTCGGAGTCTACGAGGAAGCAAACTCAATCGTATATAGAAATACCCATTATGGTTTTGATTTTTCCTTGCCGGAGAGTTGGAAAGGTTATTCGATTGTAGCTGGTAAATGGGAGGGTAACGCTTTCAAAGGCCCACAATCCGGCAAGATTATTGAAACTGGCCCGATGATTTCCATCAGACATCCTGATTGGACTTCTCAAAATCCTCGACAGGATATTCCCATTATGATATTTACTCTTGCTCAGTGGAACATGCTTCAACAGGACGAATTCCACATTGGTGCAGCGCCTATCAATCCGAGCGAACTTGGTCGCAACACAAGTTACGTTTTTGCGCTTCCCGCACGATATAACTATGCATTTCCACCAGGATATGAAGAAGTGGAAAATATTTTAAAAAGTAATCCTCTTCAGGCAAATGAATAAACAAAGAAATATCCACTGTGACGACGATTCTGAAAAAACCAGCAGGCGGGAGTCTGAAAATTATTTCTGAAACGATTGGGACACAGCAGGTAAAAACAACCGGAGATATATTTACAGCCACGTTTCGGTAGAAATGCAACGCGATCTTGCTATGCAATTGGACGATTTTATATTTGAAGAAAATTTACTGAAATAAAAAAATACCGGAAATAATCCCGTAGTGAAACTTTATACCATGGTGTTCAGTATAGTTCAGAACAATCCCTGATTTGCAATTGATTTGCAAAACGGGGTTTTGGCTAATCACCAAACCCCGTAATCCCGCATGAATATTGGTGGAGATAAGCGGGATCGAACCGCTGACCTCCTGAATGCCATTCAGGCGCTCTCCCAGCTGAGCTATATCCCCACGTTTTTAATATTTAGTTTATTTGACATATTACTAATATAGTTTATCATTTTTTTTAACTATGGTCAAGCAATACTTATGATTTTCTCATAAGAAAGGTACCAAATCCTAGATATTTTTTATGTGTTTGGATTAACCGCATATATTTATACATCACCTTACTGACTTCTCGGTTTGAGCTCATTCCTTGCGATACTACTTGGTAAGGGTCCGGATGCAGTATGTTCCTAATATTATCAAAAAAACCCGGGAAATTATTTCGATGTGCTTTAACTGGTAAAAATCCGGAATTATGAAATACTTCCAGCCACTCTTCAAAAGAAGGTATTTGGGGTAAATTGCAAGCGGCTTGAATTTGTTCCCGCGCTATCCGGGGTATTGATTTGTTTGCGAACATCTCAATGCAAATCAATATCCCTTCTTTCTTTAATATTCTATTACACTCTCGCAATACAGTAGCAGCCGGCAAAAATATTAGTACCGATTCAATTAAGATCAAGTCGATAACTTTACTTTTGAATGGTGTTTCTCCAGCGTCACAATGCACAAACTGTACCTGCACACCTTCTTGCGTTGCCCTGTAGTTGGCCTTTTCCAACATTTCTTTAGAGTTGTCCAGGGCAAAAACATATGCGCCTGAACTTTTCGCTATATGGCAAGCGGTTCGACCTGTACCACACCCGATATCAAGAACAATATCTTCAACTGATAGACTAACCTGATTAAGTACATTTAGAGTGTGGTAGAACCCTCCCGGATGTAAGCTGCCTGTTCCCAAAGCCGTAACTGCGTCAAGATAAGTTGTCATGTACGTTACCACACTTTACTTTGGATGATTTAATAATAACCCTTTACGAATTCTATATATACTATGTGGATGGTTGGCCGGGGGTTCCACATGATAACTGGCATGCTTTAATAATTCAATATTAATAATTTGTATCCAGCAACTTTATAATGCTCCCATATGCGTCGAATCGATGAGAGCCATACGGCTCACCCCGCCAGGGTTATCGAACCATCACCTTGAATTTTCATCTGCTGATTAACCGAAAAAAGATACGCCGGATGAATCGTGACATGGCATTTACACCAGTTCATGGGAGATTTGACGCTTACATTAAGATTAAATTATAATAAAATAAATAATAGTAGTTAACTGTATGATATTATCTCATTGCAATCAGTAAGGATCAGAGCAATATAACAAGGGGTGTTTGTATATGATCAAAATATTAGTACCAGTTGATGGATCTGCTGGTTCCGACAAAGCAGTTCGTTTTGCGATTTTTCTTGCAGAAGGAAAGAATAAAGAAATTATTCTAATAAATGTCCAACCCAGCTATAATACACCCAATATAAAGCGTTTTTTTAGTCAAGAACAAATCCGTTCTTTTCAAGAAGAATTAAGCAAAGAGGTGTTAGATCACACACTCGAAATCACAAATAGTTTTTCCATTCCTGTTCGCACCGTTATTAGAATCGGAGACCCCGGTAAAGAGATCTGTGCGGAAGCAGAAGAAAGCTCTATCGACTTCATTGTGATGGGCTATAGAGGATTAGGAGCCGTTAAACGAGCAATTATGGGGAGTGTGGCTACCCATGTACTCCATGAGACAACTTGTCCAGTGATGATCGTTCCATAAGGGAGCAAGGAAATAACTTGCAAAATCATTTCCGTGTCTTCTTGAGAACGGGGTCATTATAGGATATCTCTTCCTGCCGCTTCTGGCAGCCATATAGTAAAATAACATGTGCTTGGGTAATTAACCATCCTTCTTGGGTGTTAACTGATCCAGTGCCCAGCGGCAAAAAGAATACCTACTGCTGAGAAAACCAGGATGGAAATGACCGAATATACGTGAGTCAAGCCATTTTTACAGAGCAGGCGGGCCAGGGCGATATACCCCGGAAACAAAACCAGTATATAACGGGGCATACCAAGGGGCAGGTTATCTACCACGGAAGAAAACGGAATTAAGAATCCCAGTGTCAGGAAAATCAATTGTGGCTTGTCCTCTAAATATTTAAAACTTTTTATGATTAAGTAAAGGAATAAAAATGCCATTCCCGATTCAAAAAGATTATAAAAATTACTATCAGAGAAAAAAATATTCAGGTTCAGAAATTGGCCCGCACCCGGGTATGCGAAGTGGCGGTATCCCCAAAACTCGGTGTTTAATGAATGGGAAAAAGCCAGCGGATCCCCGGCATACTTCCATAAGACAAGCATAAAGATAGACAGTGACGCTGGTATTAATAGGAGTGGTATTGTTTTTTTCAATATTATTCTTTTATTGTTTTCATGATATTGCATGTACAAAAAGACAAAAAACAAGACTATCCCAATATTCCGGGAGAGTGCCGCGCAACTGCCCAGGAGAACTGCCCATGGCCAACGCCCCCGCCGGGCGAAATAAAAAGAAGCCAGGGCAAAAGCCAGAAATAAGGATTCAGAATAAATGGAGGTAAAAAAAATGGCGGTAGGAAAGAACAACATTATAAAAACTGTCATTGCGGCGGTCTTTTGGTCAAAATCTTCTTTAGCAATAATATAAAGGAAGTAACATGCTATAAAAAGCGCAATATTGGTAATTAAAAAACCGGCTATTATTCCGTTTCCAACAACATAAGTGAGCAGGCGGATTAGAAAGGGAAGCATGGGAAAAAAAGGGGCACTGTCAAAATCATAACCTTGTCCGGCTATTCTTAAGAACCAACCGGCGTCCCAATGAAGCAAAGAGTCAAAAATAACGTTGGGATGAAGTCCATCAGAGTTTGCGGGGAGAAATGCGTTTAAGACATCTCGGGTTAACCAAATTAAAAAAATAATATAAATCTTATTGAGAAAATAGAGATAACCAACACGTGTAAAATCTTCTTTTGACACGACTTAACCCCCGGTTGTTTTGGGCACCATTTTGCTTTTGCGGAAAACCCATAATTTACTAAGGATGAAATTAAAGCCAAACGAAATAGCGGTAGCTAAAAAAAGCGTTATAATCTTCGAATCGTAATAATGCAGCAGTACATATAAAGAAGTACTGTTTATTCCAAGACCTAGCGCGTTGACCACGGTGAATTTGAGAAACCTGTATTTTTCGTTTTCTTCCGGGCTTGTTTTAAATGTCCAGCAGCGGTTGAGAAAAAAGCTGTTGACGATACCGCAAAAATAACTAAAACCTTTTACCGCGGTATAAAAAAAGATACTGTCGATAGGGAATATTTTTATTACCGTAAAATAAACAACCCAATCAATAAACGTGTTTAAACATCCTACCACGGCAAACTTGCATAATTGCCTGACACTCTCGTTCATCATTATCTCACCTTTGTACTGTTAAGTGATTTTTTTACATAAATCTACGCAGTATTTTATATTAATACCGGTCTCACAAATATAGTGACACCATAAGTGACACCATATATTACCTTCGACGCTAACGCCCTTGCATCCTTCTTTGTAACACAAGTAAAAATACTTTTTTCTTTAAGTTTAATTTCTTTGGATATTTTTATGCAAGGAAAGAATAACTTTTTTTATTTTTTAGCATAATAAATATATCTTAATAACAGGAGGCGTGTTAAATGGAATGGTTGTCAAAGACAGCTTTAGTGCTTGTTATCATTGGAGCTTTGAACTGGCTGCTGGTAGGGCTGTTTCAATGGGACCTGATCACGGCTTTATTCGGGGGAGACACGGTTAGGGCATCGTCCGACTTTAGCAGGGTAATTTATACATTGGTTGGACTCGCCGGCCTATATTCCATATCATTTTTCTTCAGAGAAAATGCGGCAGTTAAGAATAAGTAATTCTAAAATCTAACCATAAAAAACTGTTTCTGTTAAATACTGATTAAGTGGATTGTTTGAGGTTAATAATATAATATTATGGCAGCTAATAATAGAATAGGCTCTCGGCATTAGATGGGAGGAATCATTAAATCTGGAATAAAGCAACTGGAAATTCTGGCATGCCAGGCTAAAAAGACTGTCCTTTTCACGACATTCCTAAAAATGGGCATGGCAAAGAAG
>NZ_JAKNBL010000036.1 GCF_022410535.1 Pelotomaculum terephthalicicum JT | reverse complement strand
GAAAGTTTCATTTGAGTATTTTCGATGAGCATTTTTGATTCCCCCGCTCACTCAACTTCTTTCATGAATAATTATACCATTTTTGGACAAAAATTTTGGACAAAAAGTCCATCTGCATTGCTGCAAATGGACTTTTTCAGTGCCCTTGATTTATCGGCATAGTAGGCAAACAGTTTCCACATGCCTTGAGGATACAAAAAAGATGCCGCTTAAACCTAGCTGGGCCTTGGCGGGAGGATATACTTCTGACAAAAATTGTTGTTACTGAGGCATTTTTAATAAAAACTTTAATCAATGTATTCTTTCAATGCTCCTCGAAAGGCTGAGTGCCGTGGATATCTTTCTAAATACCTGTTTATAACAATTCTTTTTGCCATTTTCACATCTAATGACTCTTTTACTTCTCCCAATGCAGCTGCCAATAAAGCAACATCATTATATTTATCTCTGTATTTTCCACCCACAATTCCATCTATTCTTTTATCAATTACGGATTCCAGCCACTTCACATATGAATTCATATCATCCACAGTTATTGCATAATTTACTTTCCATAAACAAAAGATACTCCAAAATATTTCTTCGCCTTTTTGCGTACTCACTTCAGTTTCAAATACAGAATTTTCTTTCATTAATACAAGGTTATTGCTCTCATTAAACCCTATCCTGTTTGAAACCTGGACTGCTATCTTTTTCCCGGCTTTTCTCAGATTATTATCCGCATATAAATACAACAGTAATAAATCTACACCATAACCGATAAAATTACCGCTCCAGCCCAATGGACTTCTCTGTTCCATACACCAGCTTTTAATCATTTCAAAATGTCCCGAGAAAAAGTATAGATATTTATATTCTAGATCGGTAATATTATTTTCTGCTATTTCAGATATGTGCTGATTATAATGATTATCAGATACAGGCAATTTTTCTATTCTTTTTTCCGCAAGATCTTTATAGTCCCTTATCGCTTCTCCATCTGTAAAAAGTCTCAAATAATTAGGTATGGTTGAATTGGAGTAAAAGGCTTGATACCAACATTCCTTCATAAATTCCCTGTCATTTAAACAACCGGACGCCTGAGCTGTTTTCAAAGCAATTTCACCGCGTATTTTTAAATCACTTTTTATTCTAGCAAGTGCCTCTTTGCCAATCTCTTTCATTTTCTCATAATCATGAGTCTTTTCGTATTCCAACAACACAGCCAAGTAAACGGATGGATGCTCTTTATAACCTTTTCTCGCTATTTCCAGCAAACCCTCCGTTCCTTTATAATATAATGAACCTTCTTTTAATAAACGTGCCGAAACTTTACCGCTCTGCTGCCTAAGAAAATCAATCCAAAATTGCCAAAATATATCCGTATCCCTTAACTCTTCTCTACCTATCGAGAAAATGTCCTCAATATGAATCTCCTTAAAATAAGGGTAAGTAAAATATGAATACAAAACGCTTGCCCGTTGAACGGCCGGTTGCAATTGATAATTTGAATACAGTACGTCTAGTGCAAGTACCTTCAAGTTTACTCCAACCAGTTTCTCATCGACCATTTCTTCAAGGCTTAATTCAAAAGAATCTCCGCCATCTTCATCCTCAACGAATATTTTGGTATCCATAACCAATTTAAAAATTGTTACTGCTTCTTCATATCTGCAATCATTCATACAGTCATGCGCAAACAAAACCGCATCCTCGATTATCCTGCCAATACCTTCATTGTCCTCATATTCCCATATCCAGTCACTTGCCCAATATCCATTGGAATAATCTTCATATCCTTGGGCCGACAAACGCAATTTGCCATTTTCTATTTTAGAAAAAGCTCTCTTTATATCACTTAGCTTTTCTTTTACTTTCTCATCAGGTATCAATCTTTTATACTGAAATGTCCCCTCATACTTACTATCTTCTCGGTCATCTTGATCATGACAATCTTCAAGCAGCTGGAGAAATGATGCTCTCTTGTTTTCAGGCGTTTTTCTTGCAATATTATGCAGGCATCTTCTTAATTTCTCCATGCTCATACTGTTCAGTATTTCATCTGATTTCCGGACAAATTCTTTCTGATCCATCTTTCCCCCTGTATTTCAATCACACTACAATATCCTTTTATTCGCAATCTTTTTCTCGCTCCATCCAAGACTCTTCGCCCATGCCCGAAGCTCATCCCTTTCTTTTTTGTCTTCACTTTCATAAACAGTCCCTAAAAAATCAGCAAAGCCACTTAATCCGCCCGCATCATCAAGCAAAAATACTCCGTCTTTATGGATGCAAACTGGCCTGTGCTCATTCACCACAATTTCATTGGCATAGGCAAATCAATATCGCCGTCTGCTTTTAAATCTATAGATTTCCTTTAATCTTTCAAATATCTCAAAAGCTACTGGGCATACTTCAACCACATTTAACATACTGTAAAGACTCCCTAACCTTTCCGGCTGATTTGTATGTGGATAAGTTTTACAGCTTTCAGGTTTCATGCTACCCAGTTTACATTCTCCATCTTCATCCAAAAAATCACATGGCCGGTGCCTGGTTTCATAGTTGTATCCTATTTCGTCGAATTCCAGAAAGAAATCTTTAAACTGGTCAGTTGTTATATTCATGTATCCCGCCGCTTTTTCCAGTTCATCTTCCTGAAATGTTCCTTTATACATTTTGCAGCAGTTCCTGCATTTTCTGCAGTCATAATCAGCAAACAGCTCATTATGTAATGCCAGAAATTGCTTATCCAGTTCTTCTTCATCAGCATGATTCTTCAAAAAAGAACGGAATCTGATATTGTCAGCCTCTATAGCCTTTGCTGCTTTTTTTACTTCACTCGGCTTCAGCATGTCTTCTCTTTCACCTCACATTATTCATTATTAGCATTGACAACATAATGTGTAGCATAGGCTTCTTCTATAACGGCATCCCCAGATTTGCTAAAGCACAAGGGAATTTTCTTGCCTTTTACACCCCACTGGTTATATGCCGTCCATGAGGACTTTGAATGATTCTCCAGCGCATATGCTCTAAGTTCTTTCGTTATAAATGACAATTTGCTCAAGTTGATCTTACATACTTTTTCAAGGTATGGTACACGGCCGAACCGCCAATCTTCATAATCTATAGCAGATAATACTCCAATTTTCATCAGTAACTCTACAGGGGATATATAAATTTTCTCCTTTAGTGTACTGCTTACAATAGAGTGTACTTTATGTTTTAGTTCCTCTTTATTCACTAATATTTCACCTTGTTCCTCTTCCAAACATTCTTGTTCAGAAATTAATCCTCATCTCCATCATGCTGATTTTTATCCGCCAAACTTTTAAAGCTTTTGGCATTCAGAGGTGTTACTGCCTTTTTCCCTGTTTGTTTTTCATACTGCACACGCGCTGACTTTGCAACTGAACCACCGCGCTGTGCGACTTTTTTATGCTGTTCCATTGTTTCCGGTTCATCCTGACGGGAAATATCGGTTGTTGAAACCTCCGCCAACATATTCAGTACCAACTCAACATTAGTCATGTTGTCTCGCAGATTCTCTTTTTTAAGTCCCTTAAATTCTTTGTATTGCCTTGTTGTCTTACCCGACCATGCCCTTGTTATCTCATCGGTTAAAATCGCAAAATCACGCTTATCGTTGACGCCGCGTTTTTCCCATTCATCGGTCAATTCTTTGCGGACTTCAATTGTTTTCAAACGCTGGTTGATCCAATTGCGCGAATATCCTTTTTTTAGATAGGTTTCCAAAGCACGATCAATAGCGATCTCCGGATCAGCGGTTTCATCAATCCGCTCGCTACCTACTCGAGCCAACCATAGTTTAAACGGTTCAGCTTTTTTACTTGGGATTGACTGAATAAGCCGCAAAAGTTGTTCTGTGTCGGCCACATCTGTCATGCGCATTTTGCCGTCTGGAGCAACCATTTTCAAACGCTCACAATTTGTGACCGTTTCATTTCCTTCATTTTTCAATCGACCTTTTAACACAGTCCAGTAGTGACGTGGATTTTCGCTTTCAGTCAAGATAGCTATCACATCTATAATTGAAAAATACCATTTTCCCTGTTCTTCATCCCATAAAACACGAACTCTTTTATCTTCGAATAACTTGATTGAATTTTCTTTATCCACCCCAAACCTCCATTACCCCAGTATTTAACCCTATCGAATTCGATAGGCTTGAGAGTAATCTTATTACATATTATACCAAACGCATGTTCTTACTTCAATATAATCTCGTAAGTAATATCCTTGCCATCTGTTTTATCTCTTCAAGAGTTACATAATGAGCGATTGAGGAAAACAGCTTAAGCCTTTATTTATCAAGTTTTTTAGCATAAAACAGGTCTCCCAGCTTGTTTCTTCTGCCTTGGGAATTACCCCGATCAATCTGTGCCGGAGGCTTTACCTCCATTTTTATTGACAATTATTAGTATGTCACAGGTTCAGTCATTCTGGAATAACCTTTTCTCCTGAGACCCATCTGTGCGAAAAATCAGGATAAAAGTATCAAAAATCCGGACTTTATCAACTTCCTTCCTTATTATATCTTCATCATAAATTCCATTCCGGTAAACCACTTCGCCCATAACATCGTGTATCCATCCTTCATCAAGAGTAGGGGAGTCAGGGCATTCCGCTTTCCCTTTCTCAATCCGTGTCGCGCAACGCCAAACTACTTTACCTCTTTCAGTCCTTCTCCGATACGAAACGCCGCAATCCCCACATTCGAGCAAATTCCCCAGAAGATATTTACCGTTATATTTGCTTGTACTGCTTACTACCGTACCATCCTCTTTACTGACAAACCTTGAGCGCTTGGCCATTTCTTCCTGTACTTTATCAAACACTTCGGCAGAAACAATCGCCGGATGGCTGTCCTGTACGTAATACCGATTGCGTTGCCCAATATTCTTGCTTTTCTTGCCTGTCATAAAATCTTCGGTAAAAGTCTTTTGCAGCATCGTATCACCTTTGTATTTCTCATTCTTGAGCATCTTCTGAATCGTTTTTGTATCCCAAATATCTTTGCCCGTTACTGTTTTAATCCCTTGAGATTCCAGATAAGTCTTTATCTGCCCGAATGACAGGCCTTGCAAATACAAGTCAAACATTTTTCTGACGACCTCTGCCTGCTCAGGAACGATAACAATTTCGCCATCTACGCAGGTATATCCCATAAAATTCTTATACTTGGTAAATATATCGCCCTTTTCAAACTTGCGTTGAAATCCCCACTGGATATTCTCACTTGTATTCCGGCACTCATCCTGTGCCAGCATACCCCTCAGTGTAATCTCAAATTCCTTATCAGCATCAATCGAATCCAGCTTCTCATTTTCAAAATGCAAATTGATCCCTCGCTCTCTTAAAAATCTTATTATTTCCAAAACCTCCAGCGTGTCTCTTGACACCCTGCTGATTGACTTGGTGATGATATAATCGATTTTGCCTTTCGCTGCTTTCCTGAGCATTTTGCCCAACCCGGTTCTGCTGTTTCGACGAAGTCCGCTTTCAACGTCATAGAATACTCCAGCATAAATCCAATCGGTATGGCTGCGTATCATTTTCGTATAGGTTTTTATCTGAATCTCAAGGCTGCGTAGTTGTTCCGGTCCGGATGTGCTGACCCGGCAATAGGCGGCAACCTTGAGCATTTTATTTTCTTTGTGTATGGCAGGTATGATCCTTATATTCTTCATTTGCCTTCTTTAGTCATCTATTTAAAATAGGAAATCCCATTTATATTTTACAAAAGAAAAGACGTGAAAGCATCCTCTCACGCAAAAGCATTTTTTCTTCCAATAATCCCTCAAACCAGCTATTCATCAAGGTTTCCGCTGTTGCAACAGGATTATGGCTTCCACATGCCTTGAGGATATAATAAGTATGTCGTACCAGTCTGGTACCCCCTTGGTGGAAGGGTATATTTCAATTTACTTCTGAATTATACACTTCTTATATGTGGTAACTTTCAAGTCTGTTGTACTACCTCATCTCCGAAGCAGCAGTTCTTTTTGCAATGCGATTGTATGTCAGTTGAAATTCTTTCCTAAAAGAACTTACAATATCGGGATTGTCACGCAACCAAAAGTCTATCAGCTTGGTCGATTCAAAAAAAGGCTTGTGATCGATAAACCACTTCTTGTATTTTTCACGCTCCTTTTCTGATTTGTAATCATCAGATAATGGCCCGTGGTCATTAAAATAATCCCAAGTAAAGCCAAATGAGCTTGTCTCGGCATTCCATCAGGCTGGAGGTCTTTTAAGTATTCATAAATAATTTCTTCAGGACGTTTATCGCCTGGAAGCTTAATTATATTTCCAAGCTTATCTCGTAAAGGATCAGGTATTTTTTTCAATTGCTTTTCCGAAACGTCACCATCAAAAACAATAAGGATATTTCCAAAATATGATATATCAGCATTATATAGATTAATAAGCTCGTCACAGCCGATGGTTGTTTCTAGTAACTCCAGATAAATCAAATATTCCGGAATCAAGTATTTTAAAAACCACCTTGCTTCGCTATCTTCCGAATACACCTTAACTTTATTGTAACTTTGGACAATGGAAGTCACAGACAAATCACGCTCAATTTCTGTGAAAGTGATATTGCGTTTTATTTCAAGCCTTCTATTAGCGTTCGTGAGGTAATAAAGCTCAATATCGTTATTCACGTTATCATCGTGTTTATTATATGCAGTTTTGCCACAAATATCCCTAATTAGGCTTATACTATGTGTTGTCAGGACAATTTGAAGCTCATTTGCGCGTGCTTCTTGAATAAACAACTGAACCAGCCTATTCTGGGCTGCCGGATGAAGAGTAGATTCTATTTCATCAATTAACAAAATGCCGCCATTCCAAGCGGTGCCACTATCTTCTTTAAGTTTTCGAAAAGAAAGCAATGCAAGAAGAATTTGACCTAAATTGTCTTGACCTGATGAATTTGTTAGATAATCGTATTCATCTGTATTTATCCCAATACCACTCTTTTTGTCAGTTTCGCCGATACTGTAATTTGTTATATCCTTAACATCCGTCTGCATTGACAATATAGACTTATAATTAGTGATAAACCAGTTCTTATGATCTTCACTTTTAAAATTTATAGCTTTTGTAGCTATTGAGTCATCGCTAGACTCTCCCAAAGGAAATAAACGTGATAAGCCAAGGTAAAGAACCGGGTAGTTAAACTTGGCCTCAGTTTGTTTACCATCTTCTTTCTTAAATGGTATAATGCGGAACCGATCTCTTTTTACAGAACGAATATCGTTCATTGATTTATCAAGTTCTTCTGCTGTCTCACTTTTATCCTCTGTCAATGTTTTGTGCCTTCTATCTTTATCCTTTTGTTGCCAAGCAGCTCTAAAACTTCTATAGTCAAAAACATTACCATCCTTATCACATAAAGTGATTTCAAAACGGTTTGCTCCAATAGTATCAAATGTCTTGCTACCCTTAAACAGCTCACTAAAATCAGCTCGGAAAGGTTTTAATAAATATGTTACTCCATCTTTCTTCTTTAGTTCTCCAGAGTTTGCAATCATTCCAAGGATTGTAGATTTACCTGTAGAATTTCGACCACTCAGAATCGTGAGATATTTACCCAATAATATTTTCTGATCTTTGAATAGCCTGAAATCCCTAATCTTGATGCTTTTATACATCTTCTAGCCCCACCTTAATATGTACTAATTGCTAAATGCCTCAGATATGAATCCATCTCCTGCTTTGTCGGCAACAGTTCTGGCGATTTAAATAATAACAACTCGGTTCCTTTTCCCTTATTCGCTACACTATAATTCAAATTATATTTTCTGGCGGTATATTGATATTGTGAGTAAATATCATGAATTTGAGGAGCGTCATCATACGTCAATATCCAATCACACAAAACATTTTGACTTATATATCTCGCAATTTCAGCATGATCCTCATGTTTAAGAAAATTCTTGTACAGTCTTTTCCCATTTGAAAAATACGGTGGATCAAAGTACACAAATGCATGATTCCTATATTTAGGCAGTATTTGGGTTATGAAACTCCTGATTTCTTTGTTGTATATAAAAATATGCTTTTTGTGAGCCGCAATATTTTGTATGCGTTCTATTAATACTTCTTTGTTAAACCGAGCATCAATCAAATACGTACCCTTTTGTTCATAACCCCCTATGGGTCCTGCTGCATTAAGGATGCCTGAACGATTAGTTCTATTAAGAAAAAAGGCAGCAAAACCTAATTTCAATGAATATTTTCGATTTTCTGCCAAGTAAATATTCTTTTGTTTATACCATTCTTCGACCGTAACTGGGGTTCTTCTTATTAATTCTATAAGGGCATCTGTCTCATCTTTTAGTGCTCTCCAAAAAGAATAGATTGCTTTATCATAGTCGTTTATTACAACAGAAGAAACCACGCCGTCGAGGAGAAGGTTTACCGCGACTCCTGCGCCGCCTGCAAATGGCTCAATATATGTAAAACAATCAAGCGCATTGGCACTTTTCTTCTTAATAATAAATTTAATTAATGGAGTAATATTGCTTTTACCACCAGGATACCTTAATGGAGATCGATTCAACAAAACACCTCCCCGCCATTACAATTTTTGACACAACTCTGCATATCCAAATTATAGTATATACAGAACAAAAAAACAATCAAATTGAAACATTTATCTTAGAACCATCTATGTTACGAATTTCTATATGCTTATCAAAAATCAGAATCTTATCAACATTATCTCTAATAATGTTTTCATCATAAGCGCCATTCTCGTAAACCATTTTGCCAAGAATGTTCTTAACCCACACTTCACACAAGGTGGGGGAATGGGAGCATGCCTCTTTACCCTTTTCAATTCTTGTCGCGCACCTCCAGACCACCTTACCCCTTTCCGTTCTTCTCCGATAAGATGCTCCACAATTACCGCAGACAAGTAGATTCCCCAAAAGGTATTTCCCGTTATATTTACTAGCGCTGGATTCTATTGTGCCATCATCATTATGAAGTAATCTTGCACGCTTAGCCATTTCTTCCTGTACTTTACCAAACACTTCAGCAGAAACAATAGCCGGATGGCTGTCCTTTACATAATACCGGCTGCGTTGTCCAATATTCTTGACTTTCTTACCTGTCATATAGTCTTCCGTAAAAGTCTTTTGCAGCAAAGTATCGCCTTTGTATTTCTCGTTTTTTAGCATCTTCTGGATCGTTGTCGTGTCCCAATGCTCCTTGCCCGTCACGGTCTTAACCCCCTGAGATTCCAGATAAGATTTTATCTGCCCGAACGTCAATCCCTTTAAATACAAATCAAATATATTTCTGACCACTTCCGCTTGCTCCGGAACAATAACAATCTCGCCGTCTACGCAAGTGTATCCCATGAAATTTTTATACTTCGTGAAGATATCACCCTTATCGAACTTGCGCTGAAAACCCCACTGAATGTTTTCGCTAGTATTCCGACTCTCATCCTGCGCCAGCATACCCCTCAGTGCAATCTCAAATTCTTTGTCCACATTGATTGAATCCAGCTTCTCATTTTCAAAATGCATATTGATCCCTCGCTCTCTTAAAAATCTTATAATTTTCAAAACCTCCACAGTATCTCTTGATACCCTACTGATTGACTTTGTGATAATATAATCGATATTTCCTTTCGCCGCTTTCTTGAGCATTTTGTCCAGTCCGGTTCTGCCACTTCGGCGCAAACCGCTTTCAATGTCATGGAACACTCCTGCAATAATCCAATCAGGATGGCTTTGTATAAACTTGGTGTAGGTTTTTATCTGAATTTCAAGGCTGCGTAGTTGTTCCGGTCCGGATGTACTGACCCGGCAATAGGCGGCAACTTTGAGCATTTTGTTTTCTTTGGGTATAGCAGGTATAATCCTTACATTTTTCATTTGCCTTCCTTAATTATCTATGTAAAATGGGTATCCCATTTATATTCTACCAAAAAAAAAGACGTGAGGGCATTCACTCACGTCAAAGCATATTTCCACTTATAATCTCGCGACCTCTTTATTTATCAAGGTTTCTGACGTTGCAACAGGACTATGGCTTCCACATGCGTCGTCCACGGAAACATATCCACCGGCTGCACCTCTTCAATCGCGTATCCTTTACCGGCCAGATAGCCCAAGTCCCGGGCCAACGTGCCGGGATCGCATGACACATATACAACCCGCGGGGCTTCCATATCTGCCAGCGCTTCCAGGGCGGCAACACGACAGCCCCGGCGGGGCGGGTCCAGCACCACGACATCAGGGCGAAGCCCTTGCGTGGCCAGTGCGGGTAGGAGCTTTTCCACTTCACCGTGCAGAAACTCTGCGTTTTTTATTCCGTTTAACAATGCGTTTTCTCTGGCATCCTCCACCGCCCCGGGCACCACTTCCAGTCCGTACACCATTCCGGCATGCCCCGCGAAAAAAAGGGCAATTGTGCCAGTGCCGCTGTATGCGTCCACAACTGTTTCCCCACCGGTCAGTCCGGCGTATTCAAGCGCTTTATTATACAGCACAGGCGTCTGGTGGGGATTTACCTGATAAAATGAAGCGGCTGAGATGCGAAAAGCGAGGCTTTCGATACAGTCTGTCATGTATTCCTGACCGGCCAGAAGCCTATTTTCAAGCCCCATCTCTATTCCTTCGGGACCGTGATGGATGTTCCTAATCAAAGATGTCAACGCCGGCAGTTGTTTTAACAAATCAGCGGCAATAGTCTTTTCTTCCGGCCACTCTCCCGGTCCCGTGACCAAAACGGCCATGCACTCACCGGTGGCGTTTGCTTTTCGTAAAACAACCTGTCTTAGCAATCCACGGCGCCGGCGATGCTTATACACTTCCACCCGGTATTTATTTAAAACTGTTTCAATTACTTCAGCCGTTTTATTCAAGTCTTCATCCACCAGCAGGCACCTGGGGCCATTCCTGGCTATTCCCTCTTCGTCCGCATTATAAACCAGACGGTGAGTGCCTCTTTCATAAAAACCCAGCGACACACCACCCTGCTTTTCTTCCACATGATAGCTGGCCTTATTTCGATAATGCCAGGGGTATTCCGTACCGATAGTTTCTTTAACCTCAACCTCGTACAGGCGGCTAATACGGGCAAGGCTATCTTTCACCATGCGGGTTTTTTGCTTGAGTTGTTCTTCGTAAGCCATTTGCTGGAGCCCGCACCCCCCGCAGCGGGCATAAACTGGACAAAGCGGTTCACGCCTCGACTGTGCTCCGGCGCAAATCATCTTAAGTTTGCCGCGGGCAAAATTCCTCTTTATTTCCGATATCTCAGCTATAACCTTGTCACCGGGAACGGTAAGCGGCACAAAGACAGTTACGCCCATATGGCGCCCGACACCGTCCCCGCCATGAGTCAGGCCAGTAATCTCAACCGCAACATTTTCTCCAATTCTTAAAGGAAGTCTTGTTATCAAAGTAACCTCCGAAAAACATCCCGGTTTTTTAAAGACAGTATTCCCTCTTTGTTCATAACGGCAACCTTTCCAGCGCATATTACAATTTAAGCATCGTGGTTGTCAATGGTTTTGGGCAGCTATTTAAATAACGTAATCCAAGAAGGTGATCTAATTATGTCCGTATGTCCTGTGTGCAATAGTCTTGTTACAGTAAGTAAAAACTGTCCGTTATGCGGTTGCTCAATGTATGACGCCGGTGTTATTCAGGATTTTTACGACAACTATAGCGCTTTCCTCGAACAGGAAATTTATGAGGACGGCTACAGATCATACAGCCATGATTTTTGTGTCCACCTGTTCGCCTGTCCTAGCTGTCATTTTGATACTAATGTTAAATTCCGGCGACTGAACAAGAGCTGACTCCTGAGAAATACAGCAGCATTTTTGCGCGTCCTGGCCATTTTATTCTTATACAATAGATCAAAAAAAGGAATGAATGTGCAAGAGGCGAATAATTACATTATTAAAAATCACTATCGAACCAAAATTTACAGAAATAGGGGGCGTCATTTTGAGCGTCAAAATTGCCATTATCGGCGGCACTGGTGTCTATAATCCCGACATTATGAATGATATCCGCGATGAGACAGTTCCTACTCCATACGGAGATGTCCAGCTTAAAATTGGCGACTATCAGGGCAGGCAGGTAGCTTTTATGAACCGTCACGGAGAGAAACACTCTGTTCCTCCGCATCTCGTTAATTACCGCGCCAACATAGCGGCATTAAAGAAGCTCGGGGTAAAATATGTGCTGGCTACCGCCGCGGTAGGTTCACTTAATCCGTCCATGCAGCCGGGCCACTTTGTTTTCGTTGATCAGTTTTTAGATTTCACCAAAACCCGGCAGACAACCTTTTTTGAAGGTGGCGACGCCGGTGTGGTCCATATTGACCTGACTAATCCGTACTGTCCGGGATTAAGAGACATTCTTTCCAGGGCGGCCCGCGAACAAGGGTTGATTGCCCACGCTAACGGTACTTATATATGCACCGAAGGTCCCCGTTTTGAAACAACCGCTGAGATAAAAATGTACCGCCTGTTCGGCGGCGACCTGGTTGGTATGACCGGAGTGCCTGAGGTTGCGCTCGCCAGGGAAGCGGAAATGTGCTACGCAACCATCGCCATGGTAACCAACTATGCCGCCGGCATATCATCTACCAACCTTACTCACCAGGAAGTTTTGGACATGATGGCGCTGAATAGCGAGAACATCAGAAAGCTTTTGATGCAGACTGTTGTCTGGATTGATCAGGAGCGCGTCTGTTTCTGTCATCATGTGATAGATCCGCTATAGCAAGAACAGCAAGCTCCAGGCTGTGAGCTTTATTTTGCAATTGATTTACAAAAAGGAGAAGGTTTTTTGGAAACGATGCGCTGGCTTGAAGAAGGCTGTTTGGAACTATTGGATCAAACCGAACTGCCTGCTAAAATAACTTATTTAAAGTGCCGGGACTACCTTGACGTTGCCGTTGCAATCAAAAGACTGGCTGTGCGTGGAGCACCGGCCATAGGCGCAGCGGCCGCTTACGGATTAACCCTGGGGGCAATGAAGCTGAATGCGCCAAAAAAAGAAGAATTTATTTCAGGGGTGCAGGCAATCGCCCGGGAGCTGTCGGCCACCCGGCCCACCGCGGTGAACTTGCGCTGGGCATTGGATAGAATGATTAAAAAACTGCATATAGATAAAGGTGAAGATATTAACACATTGCGGGCGATACTCCTGGAAGAAGCCAACCTCATTTGTCAAGAGGATGTTGAGACCAACCGCAGGATCGGCAGACATGGGCAGGCTTTAATACCAAATGGGGCTCGTATTCTCACCCACTGCAACGCCGGCGCGCTGGCCACCGCCGGCTACGGGACCGCGCTTGGCGTGATCAGGGCGGCCCGGGAGGCAGGCAAGAATATCAGCGTCGTTGCCGACGAAACCAGGCCTCTTCTGCAGGGTGCCAGGCTGACGGCCTGGGAAATGCTGCGCGAGCATATTCCGGTGACTCTGATCACAGACAACATGGCCGGCTACCTGATGGCCACCCAAAAAGTAGATTTGATCATTGTGGGAGCCGACCGCATCGCGGCCAACGGCGATGTGGCCAACAAGATCGGCACATACAGCCTGGCGGTTCTGGCCAAAGCCCACAACCTCCCCTTTTATGTCGCCGCGCCGACGTCTACCATAGACATGAGCCTGGCATCCGGCGCGGAGATTCCGATAGAGGAACGCGATCAAGCTGAGATAACCCATCTGGCTGGAAAACCCGTGGCGCCATTGGGGGTGAAGGCATGGAATCCCGCCTTCGACGTAACTCCTAATCACCTGGTAACAGGCATTATTACCGAAAAAGGCGCTGTCTACCCGGCTTACCGGGAAAACCTTGAGAAATTAATAAATATTTGAGAATAGGAGGAAACTGCTCAACATGCCTGATTATATAGTGAGAAATATTGACCTCGCGCCAAGCGGCAGGCTGAAAATAGACTGGGTGCGGGCGCACATGCCTGTGTTAAACGCCATCAGGGAAGAATTCGAGCGGGATAAGCCGTTTGCCGGTTTGCGGGTGGCATTATCAATCCACCTGGAGGCCAAAACGGCATATCTGGCTGAAGTGGTCCAAGCCGGCGGCGCAAAAGTTGCCATAACCGGCTCAAACCCGCTGTCCACCCAAGATGACGTAACAGCCGCCCTGGCCGCGGCCGGGCTGAACGTTTACGCCTGGTACAACGCCACTGACCAGGAATACAAGGAACATTTGCTCCATGTGCTGGATACCCGGCCCCAGATAGTAATCGACGACGGCGGGGATTTAGTCAACCTGCTTCATACCGAGCGCAAAGGCCAGGCATCAGACATCATCGGCGGGTGTGAAGAAACCACAACCGGAGTCAGGCGGCTGGAGGCGCTCGACCGGGAAGGAAAGTTGCTTTTCCCGATGATGGCGGTAAACAACGCTTTCTGCAAGTACCTTTTTGACAACCGGTACGGCACCGGCGAATCAGCCTGGTCCGGAATAATGCGCACAACCAACCTGGTGGTGGCGGGAAAAGTTGTCGTGGTGCTGGGCTATGGCTGGTGCGGCAAGGGTATCGCCATGCGCGCGAAAGGTTTGGGTGCGCGGGTGATTGTGTGCGAAGTGGACCCGGTCAGGGCAATCGAGGCCTGCATGGACGGTTATCAGGTGCTGAGCAGCGAACAGGCTGCCTCAGAAGGTGATGTTTTCGTCACAGTGACAGGCTGCCGTGATGTCCTGCGCCGGTCTCATTTCAATAAGATGAAAGACGGCGCCATCCTGGCCAACGCCGGTCATTTTGATGTTGAAATAAACAAGCCGGAATTAGCCGGCTTGACAGTGGAACGCCGCTTGGCCCGCCAAAACGTCGAGCAGTTTACCCTGGCAGACGGCCGCAGGATATACCTGCTGGCCGAGGGGCGCCTAGTCAACCTGGCGGCCGGTGACGGCCACCCGGCGGAGATTATGGATATGTCTTTCGCTATTCAAGCGCTGTCAGCCAGGCACATCAAAGAAAGCGCCGGTAAAATGAGCAAAAAGCTTTACCGCGTGCCGGAAGAAATAGACCGGCGGGTAGCTTATCTCAAGCTAAAGTCTTTGGGAATTGAAATCGATCACCTGACCGGTGAACAATCCGAGTATATGAGCAACTGGCAAGAATAACTAATTTCAGGAGGATTCTGATGGCTGACATATTGATTCAAGGAGCAACTGTTCTCACCATGGAGGGGTCTGAAAATATCATCGAGAATGGTGAGATCTTTATCACAGGCGGACGGATTGCCGCTCTGGGGCCGCGCGGGTCGATTCCCCCGGAAGGCCGGGCGGAACGGATTATTAACGGTTCCGGCATGATTGCCATGCCCGGCTTCATCAACTGCCACACCCATGCCGCCATGACCCTGCTGCGCAGCTACGCCGACGACCTGCCCCTGATGGAATGGCTTTCAGAAAAAATCTGGCCGGTGGAAAATAAGCTGGAGCCTGAGGATATTTACTGGGGCGCCATGCTCTGCTGCCTGGAAATGATTAAATCGGGCACCACCACTTTCGTGGACATGTATTTTATCATGGACCAGGTTGCCCTGGCCGTGGAAAAAAGCGGCCTGCGCGCCTGCCTCTCCCGGGGCTTGATTGGCAACGCGCCTAATGGCGCTTTGGCTTTGGAAGAAAACGTTAACTTCTTTAAAGAATGGAACGGCATGGCCGGCGGCAGGATTAAAGTGATGTTTGGTCCGCACGCCCCGTACACCTGCCCGCCTGAATATCTTGAGCAGGTGATCGAACTGGCCGGTAAATACGGGGCCGGCCTGCATATTCATGTGGCCGAAACGAAAAGCGAGGTGGAACAAATTAAGACCAGCTACGGCAGAACCCCTGTCGGGCACCTGAACAGTCTGGGACTTTTTGCGCTGCCGGTGCTGGCCGCCCACTGCGTCCACCTGGACGACGCGGACATGGAGATTCTGGCCCGAAATAACGTCGGAGTGGCCCACTGTCCCGAAAGCAATATGAAACTGGCCAGCGGCGCCGCGCCGGTAACAGGCCTGCTGAAAGCCGGCGTCAATGTCGGCCTGGGCACCGACGGAGCAGCCAGCAATAACAATCTGGACATGCTGGAAGAGATGCGCAGCGCCGCCATGCTGCAGAAAGTTTCTGCCGGTGATCCAACTGTAATGCCAGCCTTTACCGCGTTAAGGACAGCTACCGCCAACGGCGCGCGTGTACTTGGACTGGACGGTGAAATCGGCCTGTTGAAAGCAGGTATGAAAGCGGACTTAATCTTAATCGACAAACGCCGCCCGCACTTTTGCCCGCAGCACAACCTCACTGCCAACCTGGTTTACGCCGCCCATTCCGCCGATGTGGACACAGTGATAGTGGACGGCAAGATTCTCATGGAGCACAGACAAGTATTGACAATGGACGAAGAAGAAGTTGTGCGGGAAGCGCAATTGAGGGCAAACCGGCTGACCGGATGATTACGGAATCACCTTGGTCAATGGATATTCAATGATATCCTGCGCACCGGCCTTCTTTAACGCGGGAATAAGGTCGCGCACCTGTCTTTCCTCCAGGATAACCTCTACGGCAACCCAGTCGCTGTGCACCAGCTGTGATATGGTTGGTTGTTTCATCGCTGGCAAGACATCAAGAATGGTTTCAAGCATTGCGCCGGGCACATTCATTTTCAGCCCGACTTTAGACCTGGCACGAAGCGCCCCCTGCAGAAGGACGGCCATGCTCTGCAGTTTTTCCCTTTTCCATGGGTCTTCCCAGGAACTGTGGTTTGCGTGCAGTTTGGTGGTTGATTCAAGAATGGTGGCAATAATACGCAAATTATTAGCCTTCAGCGAACTTCCCGTTTCGGTTATGTCCGCTATGGCGTCAACCAAATGGGGTACTTTAACTTCTGTAGCGCCGTAAGAGTACTCGACTAAAGCATCGACACTGTTTTCTGCCAAGTATTTCCTTGTTACCCGGACCAGTTCGGTCGCAACACGCCTGCCGTTAAGATCAGACACGTTTTTTATGTCACTGTTGTCGGCCACTGCAATGACCAGGCGGATCGGATTTGAGGTATTCTTGGCATAGACCATGTCGGCAACCTCAACCACATCCGCCTCGTTTTCCATAATCCAGTCCAACCCGCTAATCCCCGCGTCAAGCACTCCTTCGTAAACATAGCGAGGGATCTCCTGCGCCCGCATCAGCACTATCTCCAGTTCGGGATCATTTACCGCCGGGAAATAGGAGCGGCTACGGACGGATATGTTAAAACCAGCCTGTTTAAAAAGTTGAAAGGTAGCCTCCTGGAGACTGCCTTTTGGTAAGCCGAGACGTAGTTTCAAGTTTAATCCTCCTCCGGTATTTGCCTATTAGCCTGCTACTTATTATTGTAAAAGTATATCGCCCGTCTACCGGAGTGTCAACACAAACAGTTTGCCTATTTACTCATTACAGCTGCGGAATCAGCAATACCTGTCCGGGGAAAATTAAATCGGGGTTGGCTATACGATTCGTTTCAGCCAGTATATCTATTGTCGTATGGTAAATAGCTGCGATTGCTTCTAATGTCTCTCCAGTTCGAACCACATGCGTCAAGAAACCTTCAGGCACCAAACGCCACACTTGCAGGCCGCCGTCCCCCGTTCCCAGCCCGACAAGACCCTCTTCACTAACGGCAAGATCGTTTACCGGATTGCCGATCAGCACCGTCCAATCAGGACGGCTGTTTTCAACCGGAGCGCCGTAGCCAAAAAGAAAGCCTTCCGGAGTGCCTGCCAATAATGTTTCTGCATCTCCTCCTGTCAAATTGCCCGCGGTCAGCGCCGGTATACTGCTGCCAAGGTTATCGGATTCAAGGACCGTTCTTAATTCCTCGTTAACTTCAATAATCCTGAATATTCCGTCTTCACCGCCCCAGACCAGCTCATCCCCCGGAGCGGGCCTTAAATCACCGGCAGTCAGCGAACTCACCCTGGCCGGCAGGTTTTCTTGCGCAGGTCCTTCCGCAAAACCCACTTCAGTATAATATAGAGTCAAAAGCCCGGAGGTATCATCGTTTTTGTAAGCGGCCGCAACCAACGGGATCTCTGATTCGCTCCTTGACAGTACAGTCACTTTTTGAGCAGGCCCCGGCAATACCCTGATTGCCAGCAACTCAAACTGCTGCAAGGCGGCAGTCTGCCCGGCGGCTTGATAGAAATACAGCGCGTCCTTGCCTTCAGACGCGGCGATGATCGTTTCGACGCTGTCACTGTTCAAAACAGCCAAGGCTAGATCAACAAATAAAGCACCCGGCTCGGCTCCCGATTCCCATAATTTTACGATAGAACCTGCTTCATTGCCTGTCCCCTCACCGTAAACCAATACTCTATCCGCTGTTCCCAAAACTATTTTATCAATATCCTGCTCCCGCAGTCCCACTGCCAGGCTTAATATTGTTGTTTCCGCATCTATTACGGCATCAAGACTGTAGCTTTGCTCCAAAGGAGAGAACAAAAACAACTTCCTACCGGCGACGGCCACCAGATTGATTCCATTGCCGGTAACTCTACCCCACCCGACTTGAACGGGGCCGTCTAATTCTTTTTTATTAAAAATTACTTTTGCCTGAACTAGAGGCATATAAAATCATCCTTAATCAAGATATTACTGAGTAATTCTTAACCTGCTTTAAAAATCAAGCCATCCTCCTTATTCTCAACCATCTCCTCAACCTTTTCTAAAACAACCGCGCCGTTAACAATCTCAATGGATACCTCACTGTCACCTTTTAAATCAAGCAATTTCATTATTGAACGAGGTATTGTTATCTGGCCATTGGGAGTCATACCAGTTATTACTGTCATCTTCTTTTCCATCTCCTTGTTGCGTGTAATTCATGCCTGCGATATTATTATATGGTAGCTTAAAATTAATAACCAGGGGGTATTATTGCAGTATTTTGTCAATATTTGACGAATTAAACGCTCCCGTTCGACAACGGCTTAGTGATTCTCAATAACAATCTAATATTGAATTATTCTCAAAATAGTATAAGATAACAATAATACAATTTAACGATATAGAGGTGGAAATAATGACGATTTCTAAAAAGATTAATACATTGCTCGCAAACGCTTCTTTTATCAGAAAAATGTTTGAGGAAGGGGAAAGGTTGCGGAAACAGTTCGGAGAGGAAAATGTTTTTGACTTTTCCCTTGGGAACCCGGATGTCGAACCCCCAAAAGCCTTTAAGGAAGCGCTAAAGAAGCTGTCACTGGAACCAATTACAGGCATGCACCGCTACATGAGCAACGCGGGTTATCCTGAAACGCGCCTGGCTGTGGCTAAAACGCTGGCGGAACAGAGCGGTCTTCCTTTAAATGAAAATCATATCGTGATGACCTGTGGAGCCGGCGGAGCGTTAAATGTCGCGCTCAAAACCATCCTCGATCCTGGCGACGAGGTCATTATTTTATCTCCTTTCTTTGTGGAATATAAGTTCTATATAGACAACCACGGTGGAGTGGTCAAAGAAGTGGCGACTACCGCTGAATTCGAGCTTGACCTGCAGGCTATCGACACTGCCATTTCAGCAAAGACTAAAGCAATTATCATTAACACCCCCAACAATCCCACCGGCGTGGTTTACGGGGCCGACTCACTCGCAAACTTGGGGAAATTACTCGAAAACAAGGAAAAAGAGATTGGACACCCGGTTTTTGTCATATCCGACGAACCTTACGCGAAGATCGCCTACGACGGCATTACCGTCCCCAGTGTTTTCAAATATATCAAAAACAGCATCGTAGTCACTTCCCACAGCAAAGACCTCGCCTTGCCGGGGGAACGCATCGGGTACGCGGCCATTTCACCTAATATTGAGCGGGCCGACCTGTTAATGGAGGGTCTTGTTTTTTGCAACCGCACTCTCGGGTTCGTCAACGCCCCGGCGTTGATGCAACGCCTTGTGGCCGGACTGCAGCATGAAAGCGTCAACGTCGCCGAATATCAGGAAAAAAGAGATCTCCTTTATGACAACCTGACTGCAATGGGTTTTAAAATGATTAAGCCTCAGGGGGCTTTTTACATTTTCCCGCAATCCCCTGTCAAAAATGACGTGGAGTTTGCCGGAATCGCCCAAAAACATAATATACTGGTAGTGCCCGGCAGCGGTTTCGGCACGCCGGGGTATTTTCGCATCTCATACTGTGTCAATAAACAGATGATCTTGAGATCACTGCCTGCTTTCCAGGCTTTGGCCAGTGAGCTGGGGCTGCAACCCTGAGTAATAAAACCCCTTGCCTTGGTCGCCATATCGATAATCTTATATTTTACCCCCGTCACCTAAAGTACGGTATATTTCATCCCACAATTCAGGATGTTTCTTTGCTAAATTAAACGGCTTGCCCCGTTCATCCACAAAAGCGTGATTTGTGCTTCCTTCAGCCGCAATTGTGTTGTCTTCCTTCAAAATGCGGTATGTAAATGTTATCCTGGTCCTGGTTAACGAGGATATGCCGGTCTCCAGGAAAACTTTTTCCACAGGCCGCAACGATAACCTGTAACGGCAGAAGGCGTCAATAACCACTAGCTCGATGCCGTGGTTATGAAAGGTGGCCATGTAGGGCAAGCCGACTTTTTCCAATAAGGCGATACGGCCGTCTGTAAACCAGTCAAAATACTTGGCGTAATAAGTTATACCGGCGGCGTCACAGTCACCCCAGCGAACGGTAAACTCCACCTGCACAGTCGCATTGACATTGTAGTCCCTACCAGATTTCATTGCCGTTTTCCTCCCAAACTATATTTATTACCACTGTCAGATATTCAAAATTCAGCATTCTTAAATTCAGGAACATCTCGAGAATATAAACCGTTCTCTCATTATATAACGGTAAAAAACCATATTATCATCAACACTTCAACTACTAGTTTTAAAATGGTTCCGCCCATAAATCCGATTATAGTGCCGATACCGACCTGGAAAGCTTTATTCAGATCGCTTTTACGGTAAAGCTCCCCTAGCACCGCGCCAATAAACGGACCGAAAATCAGTCCAAACGGGCCCAGCAGCCATATTCCTATAATGCCGCCGAGGACGCTTCCCCAAACCGCCGCCCTTGATCCTCCATATCTTTTGGCGCCCCATACACCTGCCAGGTAATCTATTAAGAATACCAGCGCCACAACCAATCCCTGACCGACAAAGAAGAGCCATGACAGGTTGGCAAACTTAACGAAAAAACCATATATCAACATCCCTAACCAGATTAGAGGCGCTCCGGGTAAAACCGGTAAGAACGTGCCAATAATTCCGGCGGTAAAAAAAACAACCGCTATCGCCATTCCAGCAAATGACATTGCTAATTTTTCCTCTCCATAAATTACTACCATATATTATACAACAAAATAAGCCACTTTAAGTGGCGCATTTGTAATAAACCCAATTTATTCTCTCTTATGACCTGTTAAAATCACCCTACCCAATCTTAAATAACATCATTGGTTATATCTAAATTTTTTATTTTACGCCTGCGAATAATTCCTTCCACGCGTCCCGCGGTATTTCTTGCATAATTGCCTGCGAAATCACAGGTCCCTCTGCGCAAATGTTTGTTAGCCCTGGATAAAATCAATAACGCCAGCGTGGCGGCTCCGATTCCGGCAATGGTGCGATAAGAAAACATATTTTACCCTCCTAAATTTAAACGACAAATTTTAATCATAAATTATCTTTACCTAACTACTCTAAAATATTCAAACGATACTGAAATACTTGGTTTGATGATGATAATGCGTTGTGCAAAGCTTAATGGGTCTGCCCAGGGAATCTTCTTGACAGTTTACAACAAAATAAATAGAATTAAAAAGAATTCAGGGAAAAAACACTGAAGGAGAGAGCTTTACATGGAAAATAATTTTATTCAGCAAATGTTAGTTAACTTCTATAAGGAATTAGATCAGATTTTACTACCGGAAAATGCCGTTACTTTTAATTCTCCTATTCCTGAATCATCTAATCCCGCAGATAAGAACATCAGCCCCCTGATCAATATTTACCCTCCCCGCGTAAAAAGTACCGATTTCTTTGATATATTACACCAAGTCGCCGGGATAATCAAAAAGACTCATCCTAATACAGTCGCGGAAATTGATCAAATAGAATCCGCCCTCCCGGTCGAACCTGCCGAGCAGGAATCATTTGTTGGCAAAGCATTTATCCCGGGAATTAACCTGCTGGCTTATCTTCAACAAGATCTCCCCGCGGATACTTTTGGCTTATTGCTTAATCATACTGTTAAATTATTTATGCGGCAGTATGTGGAAAAAGTGTTACCCCTTGTTGATACTGAGGATTGGTTAAAAGGGAATTGTCCGGTTTGCGGCGGCCGGCCCAACTTTGCCTTACTCGAAAAAGAAAGTGGCGGAAGATACTTGTACTGTGGATTATGCGAAACGAAATGGCGCTTTCAACGCCTGGGCTGCCCATTTTGCTACAGTAATGAATCTCAATTCATTACCATCGAAGGAATGGATAAATACAGGGTTTATGTATGTGAAGAATGCCGTGGTTATATAAAAACCGTCGATGAGAGAAAAGCCGGAGAAGATGGAGTGAATTTATTCTTGGAAGATATAAACACGATGCATCTTGATCTGCTGGCGATAAGTGAAGGCTACTTTAACAAGCAACTCGATCCGCCGCCAGGCCTTTGACGTATCTTAAAAATAATATTATCCAGCAGGATTTTCAGCCGTTTATGTCGTATACAAATATAGACATGGAAAGGAGGTCATGATTCAATGCCACACATTGGTGCTACGGAGTTAGTTTTAATTTTAGCTGTGGTTCTAATTATTTTCGGACCGGGCAAATTGCCGGAACTGGGCAAGTCGCTTGGTAGAACGATCAAGGAATTTAGACGTTCATCAAATGAAGTCATGGATGACACGGTGTCAGCCGCGGTAGTGGCGGAGCAAGAGGGACAACAAGCAATTAAAGCGGCAAAGAGTTAAAAGAGTTATATAGAAAGAAAATAGCAATACCTTAAGCGGGGGAAAACAAAGTGGCTAAGAATACCGACGAAATGCCTATGTTGGAGCACCTGGAAGAATTGCGTCGGGTTTTAATTATTTCTATTGTCAGTACAACTATTTTAGCTGTGGTTGCTTATTTTTTTTGTGACCGGATTTTGGCAATATTGCTGGAACCGCTGACAAATGTTGGACAAAGAGCCAATTTTACCGGAGTAACAGAACCTATTTTTGTCAAGATCAAATTGTCGTTTTTTGTCGGTTTTCTGACTTCTCTGCCAATTATTTTATGGCAGGTCTGGAGCTTTATTGTCCCCGCTCTTAAAAAAAATGAGAGGGTATATTTTACCCTCTTTGTTTTGATTTCATTTATTAGTTTTATAGGCGGTGTGGCCTTCGGGTTTTGGGGAGTGTATCGTTTAGGGATCACTTTTTTATTGCAATTCGCCGGGCCTGAATTAGCTCCCATGCTGACCATCGATAAGTATATATCTTTTACTATTGGTTTTCTATTACCATTTGGTGTTGTTTTTGAATTTCCCTTAATCACCTATTTTTTAGCCAAGCTTGAGCTAATTACTTATAGTTTTTTAGCGAAAAACCGGCGCTACGCAATACTGGCTATTGTAGTGCTGGCAGCTGTTATCACACCGACACCGGACATAATAACTTGCTCGATCGTGACTGGTCCGATGTATTTGCTCTATGAATTAAGCGCAATAATTGTGCGCTTTGTTGAACGGGGTATTGCCCGGAAGAAGCAGCGTCAGCAACTGGCCGAAATCACTTAAACTAAAGCGTTAAAACTATATACATATTATATACAATTAAAATGTACATTTATTGCCCCTTGAAAGAGAGGTGGGAGTTAACTGCTATTTTTAAGTTAGTTTGTTAGTTGTTTTTTTTAACAAGGAGAGATTTTTTGAGAGATTTTTTATATTTTCATTTGAAGGAGGGGAGGATTGGATATTCCTATGGATAAACTTAGTCGCCGCGATTTCTTAAAAATCTTTGGCTTGGGCACAGCAGGAACAGCTTTGTTTAAAGGAGTAAACGCTGTGCCGGCCATAGCCAACACCGCTGAAAGCAACCGACCAACTTTTGATCCGGGGCCGCTAAAAATAAAAAAAGCCAAGGAAACAGCTTCTGTTTGTGCTTTTTGCGGTTGCGGTTGCGGTCTTATTGTTTATTCTGAAGGCGACAAGGTAATCAACATTGAGGGCCGATTTCGGCATAAAAGACACCGCTACGGGTACCGTCATACCGCCTGATAAGTCGGCGGTCAACTCTTTTATCATGAACACTGAGGGAGCAGGGCGGCTGTTCGCTCCTAGCGGCATGAAGAACGGGCCTCTCCCTGAACATTATGAGCCGGTAGAAAGTCCGGTAACGAGTATTATGAGCAAACAACAAAACAACCCTGTTGCCGCCAGGTATAAAGGAGAGTTTTCCAAGCTGGCGCAAACAGCCAGCCCTGACTCTCCGTACATCGCCACTACCCACCGCTTGGTCGAACATTACCAGAGCGGCGCGGTAACGAGAAACTGCCTGATGCTTGCCGAGCTGATGCCGGTGAGATTAAGTGTAAAAGTAAACGTTATGCCTATTCTAAAACCGCTGAAAGTCAACGAAAAAGAAGTGGAAATTATTGGTTCACCATGGTACTGGGGTTATCAGGGACTGGCTCCCGGCAGCACGGCGAACGATTTAACACCCTGCGTTGGCGACGCCAACACGATGATCCCTGAGTATAAAGCTTTTATCTGTAATATTACAAAGAGCGCATTTAATGCAAATACACTAGGTTGATTCCAAGTAGAAACTGGAGGTGTGAGGATGTCAAAGGGTGTTTTGGTGGACGTTTCCAGATGCATCGGCTGCCGGAGCTGTATGGTGGCCTGCAAAACATGGAACGACTTACCGGCCGGCAAATCCGAATTCACAAATAACTGGGACGCCCCCGGAAAAGTGGATGCGGACAACTGGACAGTGGTTAACTACCATATTGTTGAACAAGACGAGCAAATAAAGTGGCGTTTTGTCAAAAGACAATGCATGCACTGTGATGAACCCGCATGCGAAGCGGCTTGTTTCACTCATTCATTCGTAAAGACTCAAGAAGGTGCGGTGATCTATAAGCCAACCGAATTAAATCAGGATTATTGCGTCGGCTGTCGTTACTGTATGATTGCCTGTCCGTTTGGAGTGCCGTCTTTTCAATGGGACAAAGCCCTTCCTTTTGTGCAAAAGTGCCGGTTTTGCTACGACCGCATGAAAGAAGGCATGAAACCTGCTTGCGTTACCGCTTGCCCGACAGGCACCTTGAAATATGGTGAAAGAGACGCCCTACTAAAAGAGGCGTGGCAGAGAATTAACAGCAATCCCAACTATATCAAGCGGGTATACGGGGAAAAAGAGTACGGTGGAACATCCTGGCTTTATATTTCTGATGTGCCTTTTGATGAGATTGGCTTAAAAACTAAAGCGTACGGCCAAGATGTCTCCGAAAGGTCCATACCGTCTCTAACTTGGGATGTGCTTAAATGGACACCGTATATCTTTGTCGGTTGGGGCGCCATCCTGACGGCTTTGAATTTTTATACGAAAAGACGCGCGGAAGCGCATCATGATGGAGAAATATACGAAGCTGTCAATACAATTGAAGAAAAAAAAGATGAGTAGACTTTTCTAAAATGGAGGTGATATTAAAATGCAAAAAACCTGGAGTTTTAAGCTTACTCCATTCAGGTATGTATTGATTGGCTTAGCGGGTATCGCGGTTGTAGTCGCCCTCGCGCGTTTTATATTCGGGCTCGGTGCGGTAACCAACTTGAGTGACGAATGGCCTTGGGGCTTGTGGATCGGATTTGACTTGCTTTGCGGTATCGCCCTGGCGGGCGGCGGCTTCAGCACGGCATTTATTGTCCACGTATTGCACAAAGAAAAGTATCTGCCGATTGCCCGCGCCGCGCTGTTAACCTCGTTGATTGGTTATATCATTGCCCTGGTAAGTTTGTTGCTGGATATCGGAAGATGGACTAACTGCTGGCGGCCCTTCTTCTACTGGGGTTTCCACTCGGTGCTGTTTGAAGTGTTTTGGTGCATTTCGCTGTATACCACAGTACAGGTATTAGAGTTTGGGGATATATTCTTTGAAAGAGTAAAGATTGCTCCTTTGAAGAAAATTTTAAGCAAAGCCATGCTTCCTTTAACAATCCTGGGTATTGTTTTACCCACATTGCACCAGTCTTCACTGGGTTCGCTTTATATTGTAACAATAGACCGGCTCAATCCATTATGGTGGTCCATGATTATACCGTTCTTCTTTGTCTGGTCTGCCTTCTTCCTGGGGCCGGCGATGGTAACCATAGAAGGAACTTTGGCGGCAAGGGCCTATAACAGAAAGCCGGAAACGCATATTTTTGCCAGCCTCACTAAAGTCACCATGTGGATGTTGATTGTCTACTTTATTGTTAAAATAATTGACTTAAGCTACCGCGGCGTATATTCCATGGCTTTTAACGGCTCTTTTGAAAGCAACATGTTTTTAGTGGAAATGATCGTATTTATACTGGCCCCCATCTTCATGTACGCAATTCCCGCCATCCGTAAGACGCAATGGGGCGTCGTCACCGCCTCAGCCTTGGTAGTAATCGGTGTCGTGTTCAACCGCATGAACGTGGTATTCACAGGTATGGCTCAAAGCGCGGGCGGCCATTACTTCCCCAGCATCTGGGAGTGGCTGATTACTTTAGGCATGTGGAGCGTTTTAGCCTTGGCCTACTTGTTTGTAGTAGAAAACTTCCCGATTTTGGTTAAAGAAGATCATGAGCAAGAAAGCTTATCTTCCGGGGAAAGTGTTACAACCGGCAGAAGCGTGGAAGCATAACCTGAAAATCATGCATTAAACAAATTAAGTAATGATTTAACAGCAATCCCGTACCACTTAATAGTGATACGGGATCTCTTTTTGGAATCATTATGGTTTGGACATAGCCCCTTTTTCCCGCGCGATATTATGATTTTTCCTGAGCTATTTTTACAACTTGCACATCCTCTTCTTTTACCTCTTCTTTCACCACTTTTGTTGCATCATCTAATCCACTGAAGCTGGATATTGAAGCTCTGCGGAATTCATTTATTGTTTTACCCAGCGATTTACCGATTTCAGGCAACTTGCGCGGGCCGAAAACCACTAGTGCGATAACTAAGATCAAAACGATCTCGGACATCCCCAAATTAGGAAACATAATTAACCCTCCTAATGATATTTCTTGTCATCGTACAGGCAACTGACAGTTAATAAATTTCGAGACTAACAGCAAAAAATCCTGCACGGCTAAGATAAAAAATAACTCACGGGATATCCATATATTAACGTTCCATATATTAAGGTTAGATTTTATTTATATCAGTAAAGTGGCTAAGAGGAACTGCAAAAGCAGGTTTTGACAGTGCAAAATAACGTACTATCCCCGCGTAAACAGCCCATGCCACTTTTCCTTGATAATACTGGTCAAGCATCATTTTTTCTTCTTTTGGGTTTGTGATAAAACCAATCTCCACTATTGTGCTGGGCATTTTCGTCATCCGGTTGGCAAAGTAGTCAACCGGCTTTGCCTCCCGTCCCGGATTGGCTAAAAACCGGTTTAGTTCATCTTGGACAGCCACACTAAGTTTTTTACTTTCTTCCGAACCCGGCTGATAAAAGGTCTGTGCGCCGTCTTCCCGCGGATCCGGGAAACTATTCACATGAATACTAATAAAAATGTCTGCGCCACGGTTATTAGCCAAATCCACCCTGCGGCTTAAATCCTGAATTTTTGCAGTATCCAAATCACCGGCGTTTGCGTCGCTTAGGTCCCTGTCGCTCTCTCTGGTCAGTACCGCTTCCGCGCCGGCTTCATTTAATATAGTAGCAAGTTTTTTAGATACACTAAGGACAATATCTTTCTCATGAACACCGGTAGTACCTATGGCCCCCGGATCTTCCCCGCCATGTCCGGGGTCAATGACAATCAGCTTATTGGCAACTACCCAGGACAAAGCTGCTATATACTTTTCTTCATGACGCGAAGCAACATGTTTATAGCCATACAAACATGCGATTGCCAATAATAATATAGTAATGACAAATCCTTTTTTAAAATGGAAAATACGCACAAATACAGACAAAATCAGACCCCACCCTTTCTTTTTAAGAAAGTATGCCGGACCGGATACAAATATGTATATAAATGAAGGGACAGGTTACGGCCTGCCCCTAAAACGGGTTTATAATCTACATAGAACTTCCTCATGACTACTTATAAATCTTCAACAACCACGCCCTGATAAAAGACGGCAACTTAACAAAATATACTCGCAATATGAATCACACTCCTTCTAGAGTTAACTGTTAATATACTATTTCAAAACATTGCTGAATGTGCTAATTATTTTTAAGCGCCACCACTAAACCAGTCTGACAGTTTTTTCGTGATCATGTCAGTACCGCCGCGAATATGGTTTTTTAGTGGAAGCGCTCTCAGGAATTGTCTGCCATAACTTTTTTTAAGAATCCTCGCGTCAAGGACAACAACACAACCACGATCGCTGCCGCTGCGAATCAGCCTGCCGAATCCCTGTTTGAAACGAATTACAGCTTGGGGAACACTAAAAGTTTTAAAGCCGTCCCGCTCCTTCCTTGCCAAATCCTCCAAACGGGCTTCTATAACCGGAACTTTAGGCGACAAGAAAGGCAATTTTACCATAACCACACAGGTTAAAGCTTCTCCTGGTACGTCCACCCCTTCCCAAAAGCTCGAAGCGCCGAAGAGCACCGCTCTTTCCGAGGATCTGAATTCTTCTAGGATTCTTGTTCTGCTGCCGTCTATCCCGTGACCCAGCAAATAAATATCCATGTTTTCCAGCTTGGGTTTCAGTCTATTATATGTTTCACGCAGGATCATGTGCGAAGTAAACAGGACAAGGGTTTTTCCATGAGTAATACCAATCAGTTTAGCAAGAATACTTTCAAGTTTTTCCAGATAAAGCTCATCCGCCACTTCTCCCTGAACAGGCAGGTCACGGTTAATACAAAGAAGCGCTTGACGTTCATAAATAAAAGGCGAATCAAAATGAGCCTCAGCCAGCCGCCCTGCCGGGAGGTAATCCAAGCCTACCCGCTCAATAAAATGAGCGAAAGTTCCGTTTACTGATAGAGTCGCTGAAGTAAAAACCACTGTTTTTTTATTTTTATAGAAAAGTTTATACAACATTTCACCAACATTTATCGGAACCGCCGACAAGCTGCAGTGTTTTAACATACCTCCGGCAAAAAACTCAATATCCGCCCAATAAACGAACTCTTCATCAGCGCTTTCCAAGATAAAGAATAGCTCATCGGTCAAAGCCAAGCCAGATTGGGCAATTTGCAAAAGGTCACGAGCTTGTTCAGTCCATACTTCCGCGGATATCGACCATAGATCCATGAATTCCGACAACTTCTTTACGGCGTCTGAGAGTGTACGTAATAAGTTTATTAACTCCTCGCCGATAGACCTGTATCGATCATCACTAACAGGCAACCGCAGAGTTGTGCGGTTGGATTGATAATTTATGCCGCTGCCGTTTGATTTATTTGCAGCCAGCCCACCAAGCGTCTGGAAAAAAAGGCGTGCGTTCTCAACGGTTTCCAACCTGATCTGCATCGCTGCTCTTAACACCTGTTCCCATTGCTCACGATCACCAGGGGGGATAGTTTCCGTCAATCTACTTAATGTTTTTCCGGTTATGTTAAGCCAGCGGTTCACCAAACTTTGAGTAACTTGCCTGCCAAGGTGATTTGTGGCCGAGTCTTCCAGGTGGTGGGCTTCATCGATGATCAACGGTCCGTAAGCCGGGAGCACACGGTTTTCATTTCTGATATCTAAAAACAGCAAGGAATGGTTTGTTATCACCAAGTCGGCTTCTTCAACCGCTTTTCTCGCTTTATTTACAAAACAATCCATCCGGTAGCGGCATCTTGTTCCAAGACAATTTTCCGCGTCCCCGCAAATAGAAAGCCAGTAATCTCCTTCACCGGGAGTGGCGTTTAGCTCGGTTCGGTCCCCGGATTTTGTTAATGCCAACCAGGTCAGGACCCGGGCGAAAAACGCCGCCTCATCCGGCTGGTGTAAACCGTTTAAGGCATTAAACCAGCGGCGCAGGCAAATATAATTCTGTCTTCCCTTGGCCAGAGACGCGCGAAACTGCTGATTAATCACTCCTGCCAGCACAGGAATATCTTTTAGCCAGAGCTGCTCCTGGAGGTTGAGCGTATGAGTGGCCACCAGCACCCTCTCCCTGTTCTTCAGGCTCCATAAAACCGCCGGAATCAAGTAGGCCATCGACTTGCCCACCCCGGTTCCCGCCTCCAGCATCAGATATTTCTCCTCGTTGAAAGCCTCCGCAACCTCACCAACCATTGCTTCTTGTTGAGGGCGGTATTCATAACCGGCAATAGCTTTCAACAACGCTCCTTCTTTTCCGACGAGAGAAGCAACATAAACCGGGTCGAGCAAATTTTTTTCCTTTTCATTTTGTTTTTCCCGGGGTTTTGTTTCCTTAAAAGCCATGCCATCTTTGCGCCAGTAAGGGTTTGCTGATATCTTCTTATCCGGGAACACCTTCAGCAATTCCTTTGCCACATCAACAGCAAAGCCATGCCACTTTGAACGTGCCTCCGCCAGGAGTTTTATCAACTGATTCAGAACATTTATATCTGCCTCCCGGAACTTTTGGAGCAATACGGTTAAAAGGCGCGCTGTGGCAACAGCGTCATCCAGCGCCCGGTGGCCGGCCTTAAGTTCGATATCGAAATAACGGCAAAGGGCGCTCAGCCGAAAGCTGCTTGAGTCCGGCACAACAAGACGGGCTAGTTCCAGAGTATCGTAAGAAGGGTTGCGTAATGGCTCTCCCCGCGCGGCGGCCAGAAATCCAAGGTCGAAATCAATATTATGCCCCGCTATTGAGCTGTCACGAATAAAGTCCAAAGCCTCCGGCAGCACTTCGGATAAAACGGGCGCACCGGACAAATCACGGTCGTCAAGACCGGTCAACCTTTTTATTTTCAAGTTAAGTGATTGATTGGGGTTGACCAGGGTATGGAAATTGCCTGATATCTGTCCATCCTCCAACCGCACCAAACCTATTTCAATTATTTTATCCGCAAAAGGATTCAGTCCCGTAGTTTCCAAATCACATACAACAAAACTGCTGTCCATTACTTATCTCCTGTCAAAAACAGCCTTTCAAACAAAGCCCATGTCTATTTTAGTACTCAGATTGAGAAGTCAAATTCCTTCAAGGTATTTTTCAGCCGCCACAGCTGCGACCGCACCATCTGATACTGCGGTCACTACCTGACGCAACATTTTTTTACGCACATCACCTGCCGCAAAAATACCCGGATGTGAAGTATGCATGTTTTCATCAGTGATAATAAAACCTTTTTCATCCAGTTTAACCAGCCCTTCGACGATGCCGGATACAGGTATGTTCCCCACATAGATAAACGCCCCGTCGACAAGCAGGAGGTTCTTTGTGTTATCGCGGACATCTCTGGTCAACACAGCCTTCACTGAATCGGTCCCATGAATTTCATCAACTACGCTATGCCAAACAAACTCAATCTTGGAGTTGTCAAAAGCTTTCTTTTGCACAACTTTCGTAGCCCTTAATTCGCCGCGGCGGTGAATAATAAAAACCTTTTCCGCAAACTTCGTCAAGTAAACAGCTTCCTCAACAGCAGCATCCCCGCCACCGATCACGGCAACTCTCTTGCTTCGGAAGAAGGGGCCGTCACAAGTGGCGCAATATGAAACACCTCTTCCAATAAGTTCAGTCTCTCCCCTTGCGTTTAAACGCTGCGGTTGAACACCTGTGGCTACAATCGCAGCGCCGGCTGTTATTTCTCCCTGTCCGGTCACTATAATCAGCTCGTTGCCGGCGGGTTTCAAGCCCTTCACTTCAGTAGATATAATCTCCAGACCGAAGCGGCGGGCTTGGCTTTCCATCCTTGCCATCAACTCAAAACCGCCGATACTATCGGAAAAACCCGGATAGTTTTCAATAGATTCCGTGCTCATTACCAGCCCGCCCGGCAACGCCTGTTCCAACAAGACGGCATCCAGAGCTGCTCTGGAAGCATAAATGCCTGCTGACAGACCGGCAGGTCCGCCGCCAATAATAACTAAGTCTTTCGATGCCAAAAAAAGCCCTCCTAGCATATTCTCAATATATAAATAATCTTATCCTATTGGCAAGAATCCCGTCAACAAATTGCATGCATCTTCTGGAAAATTTAAGTATCCATTGTTGAAGTACAGGAATTTCCATACAAACAACGAAACTAAATATAACGATATATAGGCTCTCGGCATTAGATGGGAGGAATCATTAAATCTGGAATAAAGCAACTGGAAATTCTGGCATGCCAGGCTAAAAAGACTGTCCTTTTCACGACATTCCTAAAAATGGGCATGGCAAAG
>NZ_JAKNBL010000035.1 GCF_022410535.1 Pelotomaculum terephthalicicum JT | reverse complement strand
TGCCGTTGCATTGACCGCTGTAATCAACCAGAGGACCTTCCTCAGGAATATTAAATATACGCTGCCAGTTGTCCTGAACCGCCAGAATGGGGTCGACCGGGACGGCGCCGTCTGTCGGGCTGCCCCATTCTCCCGACAAACTGGGAGACTGAGTGTCATAATCCCAACTGTTCTTGATATTCGGGAAATAGTAACGGGGCGAGCCCCACAGGTAATCCTTGGTCAGATTCGTGTAGGGACCGTTGGAAACGTCGTTCGAATAAAAATAAATTCTGTACACCTTGCTGAAGTCGATGCCGGACGCCGCCAAAATATCAGTAATCTTGACACCCTTGGCAGCATCGATCACACCTGTCGGAAACGAGTCGATATAGGAATAAGCCTGGGTGACATTGGCCATGGCCGTCATTTCGGCTGGCGAAAAGACTCTCGCCGTGGTGTAGATCGTAGTTGGATTAGTGACAGAGGCAGTGCCGACTTTGACTGTCAGCGACGGTACCAGCCCATTGGGACTGTCATTGGCCTGGTTGGCGGCGCCGGCCGGGCCGGGCAGGACCATTGAGAAGACGCTGCACAGCAATGCCAGCACGGCAAGAAATGTCACAAACTTTCTGTACTTTAGTTTTGATCCCAATTGCATTAGCCGCAATTTCTTTCTCCCCCTTTCACGCCACTTTATTAACCGGTCATATCAAAAAATTTCAATATCAGTCAACTTAAGTGACGTCGTTATCGCGTTTCATTTCATAGACAAACACCTTGGGTTCGTCGAAGACATAAAATGACGGAACTTCGTTGGTCTCCGACAAGGGCCGGTAAACGAGGGGTTTGTTCAGCTCATCGGCAATCAGCGCCAGGTCGTCAACCGACCTGGCCGGTACCGCGTTTCCAATGAGTGCCGATATATCCCCGTCAATGGCCGCCATGCGGAAGCCATGCTTTTTCACGATCTGCCTCACCCTGGCCTCCAGCGGATCGATGTGTCCCGCCCTCCCGCCGGTTAACCAGAGCAGCAGGACCAGCACTAAAGCGCTGATGCACGCGACAGTGCCGTATGGGGCCACCTTTTTCCAGCTTACCCGGACCGGCACGGTCTTGACTGCCGTGATGGCGCCCGGCTTTTCTTTCACTGGCTCCCCGCCGATCTCAAAGGCTTTCCGGACCAGGGGCACTACCAGGGTTGGCGCCAGTTGCTCCTTAACCTGCCCGCCGTCCGCCGCTGCTTCCACGGCCACGTTCCAGCGCACGGTCATGCTCACCTCGTCCGGAATCAACTCCGAATCCCTGATTACGGTGCTGGCAAAAGCGTTGTAATCAGGCAGCCGCAACGGCAACTCCTCCTGGATGGTAATTGTTTGCTCCTTGCCGTTAAAGGCTTTTTTCGGCAAAAGCACGAATTCCCTTTGCCATACTTTTTTACTGTCTTTGCCGGCCACGGCTTCCACCACGGCGACAATTTCATACTCTCCTTTGACCTCAGCGACCCGGTCGGCGCTAAACGTATACTTGAAAGAGGTATTTATATAATCAACAAAGTTTGTTACATACATGCTACCCGGCCCGAGGCTGCTTTCCGGGTAAAGCTTATTGGACTTAAAGTAGACCCGGTAATCGACCCGGGCATTCTGATTGTACGAAAACTGAGGCACTGTCTGTTCCACCACGCCCGGCCAGGCCAGGGACTTGAGCAGCATAAACAACGTTGCAGCCAGAAGAATTGTACACGCAGCTAGGCATGCCAGTCTGATTTTTCTGTCCATCTGATACTTCAAGCCTTTCAACTCCGTGCCGCTGAATTGAATTTATCTCAAAATTCTGTTCCCTGTGAATTTATTCCAGGCTTAATCGCCCCTGTCAACATTTTTACCAGTAAAGTGGCCCAGCCGATTTTTGGGATGACAAAAA
The DNA here is from genome assembly GCF_022410535.1 of Pelotomaculum terephthalicicum JT. Lineage (GTDB taxonomy): Bacteria > Bacillota > Desulfotomaculia > Desulfotomaculales > Pelotomaculaceae > Pelotomaculum_D > Pelotomaculum_D terephthalicicum. The sequence continues at coordinate 32,110 of NZ_JAKNBL010000035.1, read as the reverse complement.
TCACTTTGCCCTTTACCTGCTGCGGGCTGACCAACTCCGGGTCCGGCCCGCTGTTGTTGTCTCCCTTGGTCCGGAAAACCTTTACGCCGTGATCCTCCTTGATCTCAAGCACCCGGTGGGTGATCAGCATCTTGTCCCGGTGGAAATGAATCACATCACCGATCCTGACTTCATCTCCGGTTATTTTTCTGAGCAGGACAATATCGCCTCTTTTGATCCCGGGCATCATACTGCCGCTTAAAATCACCGACGGGTAATAGGCGAATATCCCCACTGAAAACCAGACCAGCAATACGGAAGCGACGCTGGTAATAATCCACCCGGCCGGATTTTCTTGGGCAGCCTTGCTTCTTCTCAGGTCCCTGGATTCCAGCAGGTAGAGCCGGTGGATCATGAACAGGCTGAAGCCTGGAATGAACGTGCCCAAAAGAGCCTTAGTCGTCCAGCTCGGGTCCGGCAGCACCGGGCAGAACCATTGGAACGCCTGCAGTGCACCGCGGTAAATCAGGGCCGGCAACGGGCCGCCCAGGTAAGCCAGGTAGGAGGCGGCGGCGTTTTCAGCAAGCCCCGGCAAGATGACGCTGCCGGCCACCTTGGCGAACTCGAAACCGGTCCGGAAGCCGGTTAACATGCTGAACGGAATATTGAGGACCGTGAAAAAAACCACCAGCAGTCCCAGCTTCAGATGCAAGCATCGCTTCACCAGTCTATGAATCAAATATGCCCGGGCAATCTCCATACCGGCCAGGAAAGAGCTTACGTAAACGATGTTGCTGGTTATGCCTAAAAGTGTAAATGACGAGGGGCTTTTGCCAAAACCTTCCACCATACCGCCAACCAGTTGGAATATAATGTAGAAACCGGCGCTGAGCAACGCCAGCCAGTTCAACAGGCGGCGCAGGCGCAGTTTTCCGGCAATCCCTGTACGGGGCAGCCGCCAGACAAAGAAAACCACCGCTGCCCAGCAAAACGGCTGCACAACGTAGGTGAGAAAAAAGCTGCCCTCCGTTTGCTCAATAGGCATGTTAATGATCACGTACATGCCGATTAACATGGTTAGCAGAATAATGTAACAATATCTTGTACCCGCGCTATTGCCCTTTGCCATCGCAACCCTTCCAGCCTTTCACGCTTACAAGTACGAGGCCAGTCATTCTGTCTGGTAATCCGGTCTGATATCCCCGATGGCCGCAGGATAATTGCCGGACGTGATTTCTGCGGCGGAATGCTGCTCCTTATTCCAGCTGCCCGTGTGGATCTTGCCGGTGATCTCCGTATCATGCTCCCAATAAGCCATGCCGTCAGGCAAGAGCGTGAGGGCAACGATTACCGTTAAAATCGATAATAGTATTTTTATCCCATCATCTCCTCATCTCTTAGCAAGTTTGTTATTGCCGCCTGCTGACGCGGAGTGATTATGCAGCTGCGGGACAAGGACACCCCCGTCCCGCGGAATTAATACTATTTTAAATAAGTATTTTTTACTGGGCGGCCTGGGCAGCGGTGATGGTGACTTTGTAGTGATAAGTTTGCTCCTGCTGAGCCGCGTCGGTTACCGCATGGGTAACGGATGCATCATAGGTGGCGCCCGGGGCTATTACGGTATTGGCCGCCAAAGTGGAAGTCAAGCTAAGCTCGGCATCATTACCCGCCTTATCAACCACTTCAGTCACTCTCACGGGGATGGTACCGTTATTCTTAATGGTATAGTCGACTGTTGCATTGTAACCGGGATAGCCATTGGTAACAGCTACTTCGAAGTCCTTGACGCCGTCCGCGCCAATAACCGTGGGAACCTCAGTGCGGCCTGCGTCTATTGTTTTGCCGGGGTCAACGGTAGTACCCGTATCATTAGAAGCCGCAGCCGTAAAAACGGTATCCAGGTAACCGGTCTGGACATTACCGTTAATGGTAATATCCTCGGACCACGCCGCATAGGCGGCGCCCATTAGGACCAAGGCTACCACCATAACCAAACTTAGTAATTTGACATTTTTCATCATAGAACCCCCTTCGAAATTGTTCTGCATATTTTAATACCACAGTAAACTGAACAGCTTTATGCTTTATAACCACCTCCTGCAGTGTTTTAGCGATACGGTAAATTAACGTCTATTTCACGGCATCCCATTGCTGAAAAGCGAGATCTACCGTGAAAAGGTAATCGCTATTTTCATCTACATTTCCCACGGTAAGCCAGAGGTCGCCGTATTGACTCCCGCCCGCCCCGCCGATAATGCCCTGGGTATCGCTGATCCTTATAGCCACTTCCGGCGTATTATTGTCGATGCGGGCGGTGTAACTTACCGGCACCGTCCCCTGGTTGGCTACCTGAAAACGAAAGTGCGCATAATAACCTGGGTAAGCGTCATATATCTGGAGGATCAGCCTTTTACCCTGGCCATCCAGCATCGCTTCGGCGCGGCCCGGGAAACAATTTTCCACCACTGCGCAGGAGGTGAACTGAGGGTCGATATACCCCGTCGCAACCACTCCCTCGACCTGCAACCCGTTTTGCCAGGCAGCGTAGCCCACTCCGATGGTATTCAGGGCTATCGCCAGGGCGATACAAACTATACCGTAGCTACGGGTATTTATTACTTTACGCCACACCATTTAATCAACTTCCCTGTTTGACGCATTCCGCTCAGTCACGGTAACGAAAGATAAAATACCTGTTTCTACGTTCCGGCGATTGCCTGCACCGCCGTCAGCGCTTTGTCAATATCCTTGATAGTATTAAAAAAGCCGATACTGAACCTAATCGTGCCCGTCTTTTGCGTTCCTATGGTTTCATGGGCCAGGTAGGCACAGTGCAAGCCGCCTCTGGCGGCAATATCGTATCTTTCATCCAGTTCACGGCACACCTCATGGCAGTCCTTTCCGTCGATCGTGATCGATACAACACCGATCCTTTGCTCACCATTGCCGCATCCGTGCACCCTGACTTTTTTCATTTCACTAAGTCCGTCAAGCATATATCCAGTAAGCCGGTTTTCATGATTTCGGATATTTTCGATACCCGTTTCCAGGACGTATTTAACTCCTTCACTCAGTCCCGCAATGCCGGGGGTGTTTAATGTGCCGCTCTCAAACCGGTCAGGGAGAAAATCCGGCTGCCAGGGACTTTCCGAAATACTGCCCGTGCCGCCTTCCTTCAGCGTATCCAGACGCAGCCCCGCACGGACATACAAACCGCCCGTGCCTTGCGGCCCAAACAAGCCTTTATGCCCGGCAAAAGCAAGCAGGTCGATATTCATCAGCCCGGCATGCACGGGATAGCTGCCTGCCGTCTGCGCGGCGTCCACCATGAAAAAAATATTATGCTTTTTCGCCAAGCGTCCCAGACATGCCAGATCATTGACCGTACCCGTTACATTGGAGGCATGGGTAACAACCAACAGCGTTGTATTCGGCTTAATTCTCTTTGCAATATCCGTAGGGTCAATCTTCCCTTGTAAATCCGCTTTTACGATGGAAAGTTCCACTCCCGCAGTTTCCAGTTTTTTAAGAGGACGCACCACTGCGTTATGCTCCATGCTCGAAATGATCGCATGATCACCAGACGCTAAAAGTCCTTTAACCGCCAGATTGATGGCCTCGGTCGCGTTGCTGGCAAAGACGATCCGCAGCGGGTCCGTTATGCCGAATAACCTGGCGAGGTTCTCCCTGCATTCGAATATCTTCTCGCTGGCCTTCATGGCCATCCTGTGTCCGCTTCTCCCTGGGTTGGCCCCATATTCTTTGACGCACTTAATCATTTCCAGATGCACTGTTTCGGGCTTGGGCCACGAAGTGGCCGCATTGTCAAGGTATACCATGCGAAAACCCTCACTACTACGTGATAATATTCACTATCGATAGAGCGTCGCGTCGTATTTTCCTTATTTATTCCTTGGCTAGTTATAGAACGTTCATCGGTGGTTCACTCGATTCGGGTATATGTATTGCTTCCGTTTTCTTGACTTTCCTCTTGGTAAATACCATTGACGGCTATTCCTAATTCCCGTGCCGCCTGCTTGACCGGCAGGAGCTTGCTCTCCTCGAAGCGGAGCGCAAAGCCGCACCCGCCGGTGGAAATGCATTGTGGAGCGCGAATCATGCCAATATACTCGCCACACCGGTTTAACAGGCTTTTTATTTGATTCACCTGATGCACGGAGGAAAAAACCGCCAGATAGTACCCCATTACACATCCTCATGATTAAGCGTTTGCACTGTGGCGAACAATATATTCTCGCCGACTTCCAGCACCTCACCGGCACCTGAGTAAATATGATCATTGAGCATGATTGTTACTTCATTATCTTTACCTACAAGCTTAAGTTTCCACTGTCCCGGCGACGTGTTGCGTTCTTCAAAAATCATATTACCCCGCAAGACACTGCACCCGGTTACTCCTTCTATTCCCTGCGCGAAAAAATGCCCGCCGGCCACTTCCGCTCTGACCGCTTCGCCGCGGCCGATACCGATGGACTGCAACGCTTTAGCGCCCGTTCTGAGCCCCAGAGTCAGCCCGACGTTGACGGTATCCCAGTGAAAATGCCGGGAAGTGGTGCTCAACTCATTCCCCATGCACCAGTTTAATGGGGTCTCCGCTAATGGAAACGCGTCATAATGGGGAATATAAATTTTTATATCCAGGACGGGAGTCCCGTCAAGCGCGTCCAGCCCTCTGACATAAAGACGGTTCCCTTCGCATCTGATCAGTTCAACCACGCACGACCCTATCGCTGAAGGACGGGACGGAGACCGGGTGGAGTAAACCCCCTGGCAGACCGGTTCACTGGCAAAAGGGAGCGTTAGCGGCAGTTCATCCTGCTCCCACTCAATCAGATCCAACCAGTCTCTCCTGCGATGCTGGTGATAGATCACATGGATATGTGAAAAGTATTCAATACCGATGAGAGCGTCTGTAAGCTCTTCCCTCATGTAAATCATGCTTTCACTGTTATAGTCATAAGTGCGGCTAACTTTTTTAAAATCGGAGACAACAACGCCGATCGGCTTGATGGATACCGGTTCTTTCGGAACAACGACCACGCACATCAGCCTCCTGCAGATTCAATTTTTATTTGATCGCCGCAGGTCACCAGCCGTCTCACCCGCTAAAAACAGCCCAACCTGCAGTATGTTACCCTATAACCGTGTTCATCACATACATTGCCTACCAAAGGCAAACTAACCCCCAGCTTTCCAGCCATTCTGTGGGCCTGTGCACAGCTGATCAGTTGCTCTGGATACTGAGACTCCAATATATCTTTGATTTCATCTCTTTTTTTTATATAATCAGCAAATAAAACCTCCAGGCCGACTTTTAGGTCATTTGACAAACCTTCCTGAACATTTTCTAAAAAAACGGGGATATCCGGACCAATCGTTTTTAATCTGGCTGCAAAATCCCTGCATACTTCACTTTCCGAATCAATCAAAACAATGATATCCGCCATATATATCCATTCCAAAACCTGTTCCCAGCCCACTGGCAGCTGCATCACAACAATTTGCACAGCCCATGGGAAGTCGGTTATGCCATCACATCCTTCAAGTAAAACTTTTTCAAATTTCTTTTCCTCGTCGAAAAAAAACATTTGACGCACCATTCTTCGCAGTTTAGCATTTGGTCCCCGGAGTTCCAGCAAGGATTCTGATGGATTCCAAGACTCCTCAATGTCCTTCTGCAATTCTCCGTAGCCCGCAGGTTGACATAATTGCAACCGCGCTTCAGCTAAATCTTCGTGGGGAATTAACTTGACCACCATGAAATCATTAAATAACTTTACAAGCGCAGGCCCAAATTCTTCTTCTCCTATGGCGCCTATGCAATTTAACGCTACTGCCAACATGAACAAAAACCATCCTTTTACAAAGTATTGCCCCTCTACCGGACCTCTGCGATTTCGATTGCACGCGTCAGAGAATGAACTTTTTAAATACCTTGCGATTCCTGCTCCTCAATCTGCTGGCCGTTAGTAAACACTTCCAATAAGCTTTCCATTAAAGCCTCAAGAGAACTCAAGTAATCCTCATACCACCTTTTCCGCAAACGCGAGATGGCAAAGGCGACACCTGCAGCTGCCAAGCCGGCTACCGTGGCATCAAAGGCAGTAAGCAGAGAATCGGCCAGTGTCTTGGTATCACCTTGGCCAAGAGCGATCATGCCCGGGCCTAGCGGAATCAGGGTTGCCATTAATCCGAACATAGGCCCCAGACGTGCCACCAGGTCAGTTCTATTTGTAACCTTGGCATAATGCAGTTCCTCGCCGACCAGTAACTTGCGGGCTACAGCTTGCAAAGAGGCGGCGGGTAGATTGCGGTGTTTGATTAATTCACTGAGAGCATCCTTCTGGCGCCGGAACAGATGGCTGTTGGCAACTTCATCCATAAGCTCCCCGGCATCTTTGCCCTGAAAGGTGTCAACCAACTCCGGCACATTAACTTTCTTTCTGCGCCGCTCCGTGAGGGCTTCCACCAGCAGTCCGCCCATCTCAACCACTACCAAAGCTATAAACAGCAACAAGATAATAATGGCGGGGATCATTAAACCGGACGAAATGTTATGCATCGTATCTCTTAAGGGTATCAAAATAGATTCTGCCATCTTGCTTTATCGCTCCTTTACGTATCTCTGCGCTATTTTACTTACACTTTATAACTAGTTTGTTCATAATAAACATGTCATCTTCTACTCAAATCGTGCTGCCATCCGGCTGCCATTACAAAAATAATGATATCCAAATAATACAAAACCCAACAGAACAAATAAGGAAAGAACAATAAACAACAACGCATTAAACATAACATAATAATAACCATCGCTAACGCAAAAGTCAACAAAAAAAACCAGCTACTATAACCGATTACCTACAATGACATAAAATAACACTATACAAAGCCACACAAATAGACATAATTATGCGTTTTGCTTGCCTATGGACCTTTAATCACCGGCAATTAATATTTTCCTCATCGTTACCAGTGACGCCCTTGCCTACGGGTTGTCTTCCCGCTGGTTGGGCGGCAGGATTTCTTTCAACCCATCGGCTCGGCAGACATGCCGGGCAAACATAAAAAGGAGCCTTTAAGCTCCTTTTATATTTCCTCGATTTTATATTTTAATTTTATCAAGCCGGCGTTATTTCAGTCGATTACAGGCCGGGGATACAAACCGGAACCCTTCACAATATCAGGCACAATTTCCGGCCAGGAGATGGCTATAACGTGAAACCCGGATACTCCCTTAACCTTCTCCTTAATATACCTGATTTGTTCAAGACAGATATTCTTGCCCTCTTCCCGGGGGTCTTCGGCGCTTTTCAGGCGCCGGACGATCTCGTCCGGCACAATCATGCCCGGCACACTGGTTTGCAGAAACCTGGCCGCCCGCCAACTCTTCAGGGGAGTAACCCCGGCCAGAATATAAGCTCTTTCGTGCAACCCGCGCGCCACACACATTTCCATAAACCGGGTGAAACGTTCCAAATCATAAATGGTCTGTGTCTGAATGAATTCAGCCCCGGCGTTGATCTTTTTCTCCAGCCGGTCAACCCGGTATTCGAACGGGTCGGCAAACGGGTTAGCCACCGCGCCCACGAAAAACCTCGGTTCCTGGCCATTGAACGCTTCCCCGGAAAAAAACAATTTTTCATCCTTCATCCGCCTGACCAGCCTGATCAACTGGATGGAGTCCACATCGTAGACATTCTTGGCCGTGGGATGGTTGCCGAACATCTGGTGGTCGCCGGAAAGGCATAACAGGTTGCGTATGCCAAGGCTGTATGCCCCCAGCAAATCACTCTGGATGGCAATCCGGTTGCGGTCCCGGCAGGTCATTTGCACAACCGGCTCAACACCCTCCCTGAGTATATGGATACCCGCGCCGATGCTCGACATCCGCACCACGGCCGTCTGACAGTCGGTAATATTGGCCGCGTCCACGGATTCTCCCAGCAGGCGGGTCTGCCGAATAATCATTTCAGCGGATGCGTGCTTCGGCGGGCCAATCTCGGCAGTTACCGCGAGCCGGCCGCTTTTGAGAACCTGCTTTAGTTTGCTTCTTCCGTATTCGATCCGTTCCTCACTTCCTCAATGACCATTTTGCGCGGCCCGCCGTCCCGGGACCTGGACCAGTCTTTCGGCGGCACGATTTCTTTGAGCGTGTCCAGGCGCCCGAGAATTTTCAACCGGTCGTGGATTAGTTGCCAGGCGCAGTCAACATCCCTGTCGATCTCGCATTTGCCGTTCTGAGAACCGCCGCAGGGACCGTTCAGAATGCTCTTGGCACACCGGATGACCGGGCATATGCCACCGGTCAGGCTTAAGACGCAGTCGCCGCACAAGCCGCAATACTCTTCCCAGACACCGTGCTTTTTGGCACCGCCGGCAAACCTGGTATTCATGGCGGGAACCACATATTTGTCTTTATAGCGCCCGGCCAGGTATTGGGGACCGATCCCGCAGGCCAGCGATATTATCGCGTCCACATCCCTGACCACACTGTCCAGGGCGTCGATATACTCCGGCTCGCACTGGCGGGTGACCACGCAAACGACAGTTTCCAGGGGTCTGCCTTCCAGGCGGCGCTTAATCCTCAGCGCGCTCGCCAGAATTCCTGTTTCCTTCTCTCCCCCGGTCAGACAAACAGTGACACATCCGCCACAGCCAACGAGCAATACCTTATTACAGTTTTCAATGTAACCAGCTATCTCGGCAATCGGTTTTTGTTCAGCTATAATCATATTGTTTTCCGGTTTATTCCTTACCGTATTCCTGACATAACATTGTTCCCGACCCAATACCTTAGTCAAGTGAACAACTAACAACATCATGTTCAGGTAGCGACACTTTGTTCCTAGTATAGTATTGGAAGAAAGCAATGTCAATTCTTAAACTGAAAGCGGTAAAAAGTGCCGCCGTTACCGGTGCGGGTCATACAATACAACGTTTAGAACATCGTAAAAGACCGATGACAGAGGGCGCTCCGGCCGACACCTTCTAAAATAATCAAAAACGGTATATTTACGACTTTTTCTGCACATAATAGAATTACTCCTCTTTGGTCAAGCTTTGGTGAGTTCTATCTCTCCCCGTCCAGCATATAGCTGGACATTTTTTTGCTCTTGACGCTCAGCGTTAGTTTGATTATAATAATTATCATGCATAACCGGGATGTAGCGCAGTTTGGCTAGCGCGCTTGCCTTGGGAGCAAGAGGCCGGGGGTTCAAATCCCTCCATCCCGACCAGAGCAGAAGTCAGAGGACAGAAATCAGATGCCGCTCCATTGAACTATCCGACGACCGACAGCTGTTTTGGAGGGGTTCCCGAGTGGCTAAAGGGAGCAGACTGTAAATCTGCCGTCGACGACTTCGCTGGTTCGAATCCAGCCCCCTCCACCAAAAACAAAAAAATTAACATGGGCCATTAGCTCAATTGGTAGAGCAGGCGACTCTTAATCGTCAGGTTCCGGGTTCGAGTCCCTGATGGCCCACCAAAAAAGAAGCTAATAAGTAATTTTGCTACTATATTGCTACTAAAACTTTAATGACAAGGAAAATGATACTTTCCTTGTCTAATTTTTTTTGGACAGCACTTCGTCAATTTTTATTGCAGCTTCTTTTTGTAGAATAGGTGTCACATGGCTGTATAAGATATTTCCGGCGTAAGAACTTTGCGCCGGTACTTGACGTAGCAGATGCAATGGAAACGGCGGGAATACATGGTGGCAACCTTTGCCAAGATGGTACTTCATATTGTAACAATAGAGCCAATGCAGAACAATAGTCCCTGGGAAAACAAGGTCCGCCCCACCGTTTGAGTATGGTTTCTTCACGTTCCATGTGGTCTTGGACTACATACAGTGACACAACCAGCGCAGCCAACCAGTAATACCTTGTCATATTTCTCAATATACCTGGCAATTTCAACAACTGGTTTTTGTTCAGCAACTACGTGTTCCTATTGAGTCATATTCTCAGGGATAAAATTGGCAAAAAGGTTACTATTATATTCTCCTCAATCTTACCTTGATCACAGAGCCTTGAAAAACTGGGGTCTACAGGCAAGCCGCCAATATAGGGTATCTGAAACTTTTGAGCAATTTCTTCACCCCGGCTAGGTCCAAACAACTCAAAATGTTCGTTGCAATGCGGGCAAACGGCGCCACTCATATTTTCAACCAGTCCAATTATGGGTATATTCATCATTTGGGCCATCCTTATTGCCTTGCTCACAATCATAACCGCAAGATCTTGTGGTGAAGATACAACAATCAGCCCGTTTAATGGCAGGGATTGCATCACAGTCAAAGGTACGTCACCAGTGCCGGGCGGCAAGTCAACAAAAAGATAATCAAGGTCACCCCAGGCCACATCTGTCCAAAACTGTTTGACTGTACCGGAAATTACTGGACCGCGCCAAATAACCGGGTCATCTTCATTGGCGGTCAATAAGTTTAGTGACATAACTCTTATCCCATTTTTGCTTATTGAGGGGAATAACGCGGAGCCGTTGCTTTTCACCCCACTCTTTATGCCAAACATCTTTGGCAGGCTCGGGCCGGTGATATCCGCGTCCAGTACTCCCACCGAACAGCCTTTTTTTTCTATATTCACAAGCAAGTATAGATGTTATCGAAGATTTCCCCACACCGCCTTTTCCACTCATGACAGCGATAACGTTCCTGATATTGCTAAATTCGTTTCCGGTCAATTTCTCAATACCGGCATTGCCTTCATGACCACATCCGCCGCTTTTTTCATTGTCGCATGCAGAATCTGAATTTTGTTGCATTGTTTTAATTCCTCCTTAGTTTTTTAATGATCGCAGGCATTATCCCCTGTTTCTAGATTGCCGGCCAAAAACAGCCTGACGATATCTTCCGGACTACCTGAGGCCGAATTAGCGCCAATTACTACATTTACGCCATTCTGGTTGAACAATTCCTGTGCCCGCGGCCCCATACCACCGGCAATGATAATCTTGCCTTGGCCCTGACCCTGACCGGCGCCAGTACCAGTACCATACGGGCCCAAACGCCTGCCCTGCCTACATGGGATGACGACAAACCAATGTTAAATATTGGCATAGTGGCACATCTACTTGAAGTTCACCCTGAAACGCTATTGGTATCGAGTAATATATTACTGTTACTAAAATTCTCCTTTTGGCAAAAAAGGCGTAACATATATATGTCAACATATATGTATTGACATATATATGCATGTTTAATATAATAACTCAATAAGGAGATTTGATTCAGCTATGGTAAGCAGACTAACAACAAGGCAATTACTAATAAAAAAAGTTGAAGAGATGATTTACAATAGGGAAGGTCCTTTCAGTATCGTTGTCGCGGACATCGATAATTTAGAAAATATAAACAATACCTATTCCCCAAAAATTGGTGATGAAATCATAGATAAACTTGTTTCGATATTTATGAATAATCTTTCCGAAAATGATTTGAGCACAAGGCAAGGCGACGAATTTATGATTCTGCTTGTTGGTAAAGGTGCCGAACGAAGCCTGATGGAGATGGAGGAAATCAGAAGATATTTATCCGATAATACGTTCGGCTTTTCTGACGGAGAAATACAGGATGATATCTACGTTACCATCAGTTGCGGTATCGCATCTTGGCCAAGGGACGCCAAAAATGCCATTGAACTTTTACGGGTGGCGGACAGCGCCTTGTTCAGGGCAAAAAAATTAGGGAAGAATAAAGTTTGCCTTTCCGAAGTAGAGAGCATGGTTCTAAAATCCAGTTACTTTACAAAAACCCAGATTGACCGGCTTTCCGAATTAGCCAAGGAGATGGAAAAAACAGAAGCTTTTCTGTTACGGGAAGCCCTGGATGACTTATTTAAAAAGTACAGCAAATAAGAAAGCAACAAAAGAAAGCTTGTGTTTTGCTGAGTATCGGTTATAAATGAATAAATAAACTCGCTGAATCCGTAAGGAACGGGAAACCCAACAATGGGGTGAATTCGGAGAAATTTCTCCGGTAGGGTTAATCCTTTCGACCCGAATCCGTCAGCTAATCTCGTAAGCGTTGGAAGAGAAGGTGATTAACATGCTTGATCGCACCTTTATTTAGATTAAGCATTTTTCGCGGACCACAGAAACTTCTCTGTGGTTATTTTGTTTGATGGAGAAGATCGGCGAGTGGAGGTGATATTTAATTTAACGACAGCGGTATTTGTCAAGGTGCTGGCAGTGAGGAATACTTTGAAGCCGACATCCGCTAACCCCGAGACAAGCAAATGTGATGGCTTTCGTGCAGCCGATGGGGGCATAATTCTATGAATCTTGATGCATGAGATGGGATTTGCCAGGGAGGTTGCGGATAGGTTCATTTTTATTGATAAAGGACGGATTGTGGAAGGTACTCCTGTTCAGGTATTCGGTAGCCCGTAAATAAAGAAGGACTAAAATATTTAAAAACAAAAGTATAAATGTGGTGGAAATATGAATCAAATTTCCGAGAAGATTATTGTAACTAATTTAATAAAAATTTTTGATCTCCACCCTCAAAAAGCTTTGAATTTGTTGGCGCAGGGAAAAAGTAAAGATGAAATATTCCGAGAAATAGGGCAGACAGTTGGAATTAATCAAGTGAGTTTTACCGTCAGGCAAGGCGAGATTTTTGTGGTGATGGGCCTTTCCGGAAGCGGAAAATCGACGATACTGCGCTGTCTGAACAGACTGATTGAACCAAGTTCCGGCTCTATCGTGATCGACGGTATTGATATCACCAAGTTAAAAGAGAGGGAGCTGCGTAAGGTCCGTCAGGAAAAGACCGCTATGGTTTTCCAGCAGTTTGCTTTGCTTCCTCACCGTACCGTTTTGCATAATACGGTATACGGGTTGGAAGTTCAGGGGATTGTCAAAAAAGACAGGGAAGCCATAGCGCTTAAAATGTTAGATCTCGTCGGTCTGAAGGGCTGGGAAGATAAATATCCAGCCCAACTCAGCGGGGGAATGAAACAGCGGGTCGGGCTGGCCAGGGCGTTGACCAGTGACGCTGATATTCTCCTGATGGATGAAGCTTTCAGCGCACTTGATCCTTTGATCCGGGAAGAAATGCAGGATGAACTGATAAGTCTCCAACAAAAAATGAACAAGACCATTGTTTTTATCACCCACGATTTAAACGAGGCCTTGAAACTAGGAGACAAAATCGCTTTCTTAAGGGATGGCGCCCTGGTGCAGGTTGGAACCCCGGAAGAGATTACCACTAATCCGGCCGACGATTATGTAGCCAAGTTTTTCCGGGGTGTGGAACGGTGTAAAATTTTGACTGCCGGCGATGTGATGAAGAAACCGCAGCCGCTTATTACCTTGCGTGATGGTCCCGGTGTTGCTTTAAGGATCATGAAGGAGCATGGATTGTCCAGTGTCTTTGTGGTAGATAAGGAGAGGCACTATAAAGGGCTTATTACGGCCGATATCGCGGTTGATGCCAGGAGTGCCGGAAAATCGAGTCTGGATGAAATCGAACTTGCTCAGGGTTCGGTGGCACTGGAGACTGTCCCTATTCAGGATACGCTGAGTGTGCTTGCCGAGAGCAAACTGCCGGTGGCTGTGGTGAACCAGGAAAATAAATTGATTGGAATCATCGTTCGGGGCTCTGTCCTTGCAGCGATTGCTTCGAATAAGAGGGGTGGAGACAATATCTAAGTTTCCTCTGGCAGAGAGCATCGATCAGGGCGTCAGGTGGCTGCAAATAAATTTCGGCGACAGCGTGGACGCTTTTTCCGACGCTTTTAACAGCGGGATAGCCGGGTTTCGGGATTTGCTGATGGTCGTACCCTGGTGGACAATCATTATTATCTTCGCGGTTCTGGCTTGGCGGGCCAGTGGATGGAAACTGGCCATTGGAACGGTCATTGGCTTGTTTTTTATCTATAATTTAGGACTATGGCTTCCTTTCCTGGATACGCTGATTTTAGTGATTATATCGGCACTTGTTTCCATTGTTATCGGGTTGCCGCTGGGGATTCTAGCTGGAAGAAACAACCGGTTCCATTATGTCATATCCCCTGTTTTAGACGTTATGCAAACAATGCCTTCATTCGTCTATCTTATCCCGGCCCTGTTGTTTTTCGGTATCGGTAAGGTACCGGCGGTATTTGCCACAGTTATTTTTGCCATGCCGCCGGTCATCCGGCTTACCGACCTCGGTATCCGCCAGGTTCCTGTGGAACTGGTGGAGGTTGGCTCAGCTTTCGGCTCTACCCCCAGACAACTCTTATGGAAAATTCAATTCCCTGTGGCTCTGCCGACCATAATGGCCGGCGTCAACCAGACGATGATGCTTTCCTTATCGATGGTGGTTATTGCCGCGATGATCGGCGCCGGTGGACTTGGCGCCGGTGTCCTGGAAGCCATCGGACAACTGAAGATCGGAATGGGCTTTGAATACGGGGTTGCTGTGGTAATTATGGCGATTATCCTAGACAGGCTGTCCCAGGGAGTCGGACGTTCCGTAAAACGGGTGAGCCAAAAAAGAGATGTAAAAGCTAAAAGGGCATGGCAACGATTAGACGACCGTCTAAAACAGTCACTAAAATCTATAGAGAATAAACATAGAAGAGTCATGATGAGATACAAAGAAAACGGAGGAAAACAAAAATGATAAAAAATTTCAAAAGGTGGCACAGATTATTGGCTTTGGGGTTGAGCCTTGTCTTGGCGGTCTTTATGATGACCGGTTGTTCAGGTGATAAAGGAACGGTCAAAATCGGTTATGTCAATTGGGCCGAGTGCGTTGCTGTAAGCAACCTTTGGAAGACGATTCTGGAGGATAAAGGCTATCAGGTCGAACTTACCCAACTGGATGTTGCACCGCTCTTTGTCGGGTTGAGCAAGGGGGACATTGATGTTTTTATGGATGCCTGGCTGCCGATTACCCATGAAAGTTATTGGAATGAGTATAAGGATAGTTTGGAAGACTACGGCATTTGGTATCAGGGCGAAGCCAAAATCGGTATTGTTGTCCCAAACTATGTCACCATTGATTCACTTGCTCAACTGAAGGATGAAGGAAACAAGTTCGGCAATCAGATTATCGGTATCGATCCCGGCGCCGGAATTATGAAAGCATCTGCCCGGGCGAATGAGGCATATGCTCTTGGCTTTGAAGTGGTGCAAGGCAGTGAGCCGGCGATGATGGCGGCAATGGATAGAGCTTACGGTAAGAATGACTGGATCGCCATCACAGGATGGAGCCCGCACTGGATGTTCGCTAAATATGATCTCAAGTATCTGGACGATCCCAAAAAGGAATATGGTGCGGCTGAAGAAATCCATACCCTGGCCAATAAAGATTTCAGCTCAGAGCAAGCAGAAGTTGCCGCGATGTTGAAGAAATTTAAAATGACCGATGCGCAGATCGGCAGTCTGGAAGGCCTGATCAATGAGGGAATGGAACCTGAGGTTGCTGCAAAAAAATGGATCAAAGATAATCAAGATATGGTTGACGGGTGGTTGAAACAGTCTTAAGCGCTTTGCAACGTCTTAGTATGCTGCTTCCGGAGGATAGCTTCCGGGAGCGGCAGGGACTATAAATAATTCCGTGTAAATGGTTTAAGATTATTCTCTTTGGCTGTTTTGATAATGCTGTAAATAATCGCACTACATTTAGCGCCCCTAGGAGTATTTCAGAACTAGGAAGTTTTTGCGACCGATCACAAAGGGCTTGATCGAGCGTTCCGCCCGATTATTGTCTATCTCCAGTCGGCCGCAGAAAGTTTTTCAGGTTGTCCCATTGATTCAGGCAATAGGTAATCGTCAGGTTTGGGGTTCGAGTCCCTAATGGCCCACCAAAAAGACAAGGAAAAGCTATTTTCCTTGTCTTTTTGGTGACTTGGAAAACACTTTGTCACGCAGATTAACATATCGCATTTTTCTTCTTGCCTGGTTTAATAATGCATTACTTAATCAACATCTTTGGTAGCATATGGATCAGAATAATCATAATATACCTTGTATGCCATTGCCCCAAAAATGGTATCTCAATTAATACACTTTTGTCTGCCAACCCTCAAATAAAGGATTCAAATATGATTTTCCCCGGTCAGATAATCAATATCCCCGAAAAGATAAGTCAGGGTCGGGGGAGTCTGACAGTTTCGGCAGCGATAAGCCTGCAAATGCTATGGAAGAATTGAGAAACATTTACACACAAAAACACCCCAATATAAATATTCGCTACGAATTTGGCGCTTCAGGTACCCTGGCACAAAGAATTGAAGAAGGTGAGCCGGTGGATATCTTTATTTCCGCGAGCGAATCTCATATGGATGCACTCCCTGCAATAAAGTAATGTTATTAAATTACGGATCCAACTCAACTTGCTGGCTATATATTAATATATTATAATTAGTGAGAATTTAGCAGGAACCACTCCGGAGGTGTCTTGTGCCCGGTAAAACAGCAAATCAAGAGAAAGAAGCCGTTCATATCATCGCCAAATCCTTACAGTTATACTTTGGCAAAATGCGCTGCCAAAAAGGCTATTGTCAATTGCATGCCAGCCATGTGCATTGGAGAGAGCTTGCCCTTTCGTCCCTGGGTTGCTTTTTAAGTATGGGTTTCATTACATTGATCAGCACTCATCATGGAGTGCCGTTAATGATTCCGTCTTTCGGGGCTTCAGTGATCCTGCTGAATACGGCTTGTCATGTATCCATGGCACAACCGCGCAACGTTGTTGGCGGGCATGTGATATCCGCGTTGTCCGGTGTTTCTGTATATCAGTTATTAAGCAACGACTGGTGGGCAATCACCCTGGCAGTGGTTTTGGCCATGGCCTTAATGACCCTGACCGGCACACTTCACCCGCCCGGCGGCGCGACGGCCTTCGTCGCGGTTTACAGCGGCCAAAATTTCAGTTTTATCTTGGCGCCTGTCTTTATCGGATCGAGCATACTTATTTTAATTGCTTTATTGATTAATAACATATCATCGACAAGAAAATATCCTCAATATTGGCTTTAAAATCGCAAACCCATCTCATCAAGATAATATTTATCACTTATAAATTAACCCCCGGACACGGACAGACATTTTTGTCTGCCCGTGTCCGGGGGTTAATATTATTGCAGGGTAAATGTCCAGCAATTATTGGATCACGCCAATCGCTCTCCAATAAGGCAATGATACTGATATGGCCACGATAACCAACACAGCGTAGATTAATCCGAATAAGGTAATATGATGCGGAGCCCACCCCCTGTTCCCGGTCATGCCTTCAGCCATTAAAATCCACGGCTGTTGGTAATCAAGATAAAACAGATGCCGGCGCATAACACAAAACATATTGCCGCCCGCATAGGTTCTATCAGTTAAAATGTTCAATAAACACACAGCGTATAATTAATGGACAGACACCTGACTTGGCAATGGGCGAAGAAATTAATACCCTAAAATAAAAAAGCACTCCTCTTTCTCTGATTATTTAATCCAAGAAAATCAGGAGTGCTTTCCTAGTCTGGCGCCAGACCCCAATATCCAATACCCATGCTCGGATAACTTATACTGTCGGCGCCGAAATGAATCTTGCTGAAGAATTTAATCCATAGAGTACCCAAACCAAGGGCCAAAGGGTCTCCCCCCGAATTCAATCATAGCCTTGTCAGGACTTTCGGTCATTGTCTGCATGTTTGATTTGGCACCCACCTGTTTGATGATTATCCCACCGCCGCGATGGTACCCAATACGGCAGCCAGGGTTTTAACCAGAGTCGTGATCTGGTTTGTCATCGCTTTTGGCTTGGGTACTCTTTGGATTAAAAATGATTCTTTATATTTATATAAGACATCCATCATTAAAGTTATGCAATATTCATGCCACATACCAGTGTAGAATATTGGACAAAAAGATCCCGTACCAAACATCAAAGCGGTACGGGATTGCTTTTTGAATTCAACTACAATATTTTATTAATTAAAACTAAATTTATATCTATTTTTTTTCTTTTTCTTATTTGGCTATTGTAGTTCCCTGACTGACCGATACCGGCTCTTTGCGCACCAGCGGCCATTTATCAAAGAAAGTGTTGAAGAAGAGCAATGTCATTAACATGGCGAACTGGCCGGCTATCATACCCATGGTCGGATAGTTCAAACCTAAGAAAGTACTGTTGGCGCCGAAAGGAATCTTGGCCAAGAATTTAATCCAAAGAGTACCCAAACCAAAACCGAGGACAAGCCAGATCACGACTCTGGCTAAAACCCTAGCTGCCGTATTGGGTACCATCGCGGCGGTGGGATAATCATCAAACAGGTGGTGCCAAGCCAACATGCAGACGACGACCGAAAGACCTATTGAAGCGACAATCGCATCCGGGGGGAGCGCCGGGTCAATCGGGGCAAGAACACCTCTTAGCCCCTTCGCTAAGATTAATCCGCCCACTATAGCGATAATAAGTCCAGCGATGCCCATCCAGGGCTGCTTCTTTGCGAAAAATTTCATTGGATAACCTTCGCCACCCTCAGCCGGAACCAGGAATAAGACAATGAACCATTCGCAGAAAGCAACCCAAGTTGTCCAGCCGCCCATAGGCCTATCTACAATTACCTCGTGTCCAAGGGACAAATTCGTCCAGTAGCTCGGCATAATCGTGGCCATCCAAACTAAAACAACCGCCAGGGTGCTGAAGAAGAGCACACCCCATCCTTCGGTCGGCTGCTTGGAAGTGCCCGCGAAAGGCCATTTCTGGAATAAAGAAACGAACGGGATCTGGGCCATGATTACCGGTAAGGCAAAGAAGTTGGCCACTTCCCAGCCTTCAAAAGCCAACTGCACTTCCTCGGCTGTCTTAGGCATAAACATCAAACCAAGGTTAAATGGTTTCCACCAAATGCCGAGAAAACCGATGATGACAAAGAACGCGATCAAGCCGACGGCCCAGGCAACCAGGGTGTACCAGATACCGGCCTGCGGCTGTTTCGTGGTGAATATGTTCTTGCCGTAGTTGCCCATCACTAGCGTCTGCCAGATCCAGGGGTTGATTACCATCCAGAAAAAGCTTCCTTCTATCATGGCTTGCAGTAACTGACCTTGCAGTTTCGGATCTGCCTCCGCCAGCCCTTGGGCGGCTAGAGAGGCGAAAATAGCTTTAAAAAACGTTGACCATATCGGCCAGAAAATACAAGATAAGACAAAACACAGAATTAGTGCCACCAGACCGGTGGACAATTGGCCTTTAAATACCCGTTTGACAACGAACTCAGACATTAACTAACCCTCCCTTTAAATTTTATTGGTTTGACAATTTCAATAATTAAGCAGATTAAAACAAGTGCCAAAAATCCTAGAGTTTAGAATATTTAAATAACTTCGCTGCTACTTGTTAAAACGTTATGAATCAATAATGCCAAACAGCAAAAGCATTCCCCAACTCACAGATATTACTGCAAACTCACAAACTCAAAGCGTCTTTTTCCCTAATCAACCTCAGGCCACTGTCCTCACCTCCTCAGCTAAACATAATTCAAACTTCCTGGAAAGCAATCTCGATAAAAAAATATTCCTTAAGCGTCAAACGAACAGCGGCCCAATAAATATGTGTTGGAAATCCTGGAATCATCACCACCATTGAAAATCAACGGGCAATTAACTTCCAGGGCTTCCAACCTTAAGATATCACATGCAATATTAATTTATTAACTATTGATTAAATTAATAACTATTATTTATTTGCCTTCAGCTATTTGTCTCAGCTTGTAGCGCTGGATCTTGCCGGTCGCGGTCTTCGGCAGTTCCTCAATCTGCTCAATCCACCGCGGGAACTTGTACGGAGCAATTGTTTTCTTAACAAAGAGCTTAACATCATTCATGAGCTCTTCATTCACTGTAACGCCTTCTTTGAAGACAACATACGCCTTCGGCTTGATCAGCCCGTCGTCGTCCGGCGCGCCGACGACACCGCATTCCAGCACTGCCGGGTGCAGCATCAAGGTAGCTTCCACTTCCACAGGCGAGACCCAGATGCCGCCGGCTTTGATCATGTCGTCGCCCCGGCCGGCGTAAGCGAAGTACCCTTCTTCGTCTTTGACGTACTGGTCGCCGGTATTAAACCACTGGCCCTGGAAAGTATTTTTTGTCTTCTCGTGCTTGTTCCAGTAGCACGACGCGATGCTTTCGCCTTTCATCATCAAGATGCCGGCTTCACCGGTAGGCACTTCGTTGCCGTCCGGATCCACAATCTTGGCCTCGTAGCCCGGCACCAACTTGCCGCTGCAATCTGGCCTGGACTCGCCAATCCTGTTGCTGATATAGATGTGCAGGATTTCCGTCGAGCCGATCCCGTCCAGAATTTCAACGCCCCACATTTCTTTAAATTGCTTCCACACAGCGCCTGGCAGCGCCTCACCGGCCGATATGCCCAGCCTGACCGAGCTCAAATCATATTTTTCCTTGGCGTCTTTTACCTGCAGCATGGCGTTGTATGATGTCGGCACTCCGAAGAAAAGGGTTGGTTTGTATTTGGTTATAACACTGTAGACGTGATCGGGCTGCGGACGACCCGGATCTAAAACAAGCGTACCGCCGACGTATAATCCAAAGAACATCCCGTTGCCGAGACCGTATGCGAAAAACAATCTCGCCACGGAATAAGTGCTGTCGTTCTCGTTAATCTTCAGAACACCTTTAGCATACAACTCGGCGCTGTAGGACATGTCGTGCTGCAGGTGGACGGTGCCTTTCGGGAAGCCGGTAGTCCCGGAGCTGTAAAGCCAGAACGCCGCATCATCCGGTCCGGTGGGAGCGGTTTCACATTCGGTGGAGCAACCGTTGAGCAACTCGTAATAATCAAGAGTGTTATCAACCTTTTCGCCGACAACGATGATAGTTTTCAAAAACATGAGTTCATCTTTTACCTTAAGCACTCCGGGCAGCAGGTCCTTGCTGACGACAAGAGCCTTCGCCCGGCTGTCGTTCAACAGGTAACGGTAATCTTCCGGCATTAACATGGTGTTGGTCGGAATAGGTATTGCGCCGATCTTAATGGCGCCAAAAAAGGTATAAACGAATTCCGGGCAGTCAAAGGTCAGCAGCAGCACCCTGTCTTCCATCCCTAAACCCAAAGACTTCAGCGCGTTACCGAAACGGTTGACGTTGTCCAGGAGTTGCTTATAGGTGATCTTGTCGTCCTGGTGTAATATAGCGACCTTGTCACCGCGCCCTTGTTGAACGTTCCAATCGATAAAACGTTCCGCAGCATTAAACTTTTCCGGAAAACTGAGTTGAGTAGATTCCATTTTTGAGCCTCCCTTATTTTATACTAAAATTTTAATATTCAAAAAATAATATTTGTGCTGTTAAGCAGCACTCTAATCTAAAAAAAAATCTCTCCACGCGTATCAAAAAAGAGCAATCCCAACTAATAATCCGGCTGAATTCCGCGGCAGTTCAAGGTGATTTATGCCTTAACTTACTGTACCAAGCTTTATTTGGAACTATTAATATAAATCTTAAGACAAAATACTAAAACAAGGAAATATTCTGTGTTTCCTCACCTCCTCTTTAGAATCAATGTACGTACAGTTTCAGCATGTTCAACTTAACTGCTGTTTATGATCCAGACCGGTAAACTAGCCAAATTCAAACTTACTAGAGCTATGTTTTTCTTAAATTCTAGTAATTTGAAAATCTTTTTAGTCCTTTTCCTACTTATAGAATATTATTCTATAGAATTGGTAATTATCCTTCCAGGCATAAGTGAAAATTTTTGAAACAAAAAAACCCGCGAAGGCACACTAATAAGCCCCTGGCGGATTTTCACGTTTCATTTGAATATAGTGCTAAAACATACCATGAAACAATTGCCGCGGTTCTTTAGGATAGATGAAAATATTAACATTATTATCATCCTTCTTTAATTGATTAAAAGTTAATTTATTTAATAAATAATACCATTTATTTGTAACATCTACATTATAAACTATTGACTGAACATTGTCAATTATCTTTATTGTCAATTATTATAATTCTTAAGCGCAAATCATGTCGGAAGTAGTAAGAAACCCGGCCAGATGCCGGGCTTTTTATTGCTTGTAATTAATAATTGTAATTGTTATTCTTTTTTATAAACCAATCAATTAGCTGTCTGGCAATGCTGATGGAGCCCGGCAAATCCGGCAGGCGTTTCACTGAGAACCATCTTGCTTCGCTAATTTCTTCCTTATCAATAATTATTTCTCCTCCATCATATTCAGCGGTGAATCCGATCATCAGCGAGTTAGGGAACGGCCAGGGCTGGCTGCCGAAGTAGGATATATTTTTTACCTCTACGCCTACTTCTTCTTTGACCTCTCTCCTCAAACACTCCTCCAACGTTTCCCCGGGTTCGACAAATCCCGAAATTACCGTGTAAAATGGCACCTTAAAATGGTTGCTTTGGATAAGCAAAATCTGATCATCTTTTAACACCGCGACGATAACCACTGGAGAAATGCGGGGATAACTGGTAAACCCGCATTTTGGACACACCTTGGCATACTCGTTTAACCTCTCCTCAGTCCGGGCGCCGCATTGGCCGCAATATTGATGCGTGCGATCCCAGTTTATTATTTGAAACGCCCTGCCGGCCAACCAAAACAAGTCTTCCTCGATCAGCCCGTACAACCGTCTCAAACCAATAAATTTCATATTTTCCGGAACAGCCGGTTCGTTTAATACTTCCGCTGTATAGCAAGGCAAGCTACTCAACGTGCCCAAGGGAATTTTTCTTACCTGCTCCAGCTCGAACCCGGCAAGGTCATTGCTTAACGGAATAGCAGCCTTGCCGTTGTCCATCAGCGCCAACAATCTTTCCTGATAAAACACCAGCCAGTATGACCGCTCAATTGCAGTTGTTGCCGATATCATGACATTTCTTCCTTTCAGAAACCATCGCTGTGTACTACCACGGGAACTGATTCGCCTTTGGCAGCCATCGGGCACCAAAGGGCTAAACAGCTAGAAAGGAAAAAACCTCGGTTTCCCAAGGTTTTTCCTTTTTCTGGTCGGAGCGACACGACTTGAACGTGCGGCCTCTACCACCCCAAGGTAGCGCTCTAGCCAAACTGAGCTACGCCCCGGTAAAACTACTAGTGTACGCAACAATTATTTTAACGGTTCCCCGGTTAAAAGTCAAGAAATGAACAGTTGAAACATTCTAAACACTATTTTTGCCAACTTCCTTGCGCTTAACTACTTTATTCATATAGAGTCCGGTCGCGAGCACGAAAATCAGCACAACCACAGGCAGCGCAAAATCAAAGTAAGGAATGTACCGGCCGATATTTTCATAAATAATAATATCCTTGGTAATCATCTTTCCCGCTGTCCAGGCCAGAACACCTGCCCCGATGTAGACAATACCCGGATATCGATCCAGCCATTTCAGGATAATCGTGCTGCCCCATACAATGATGGGAACACTGAAAAGCAGGCCGAAGATGACCCTTTCCAGGCTCCCCTGAGCGGCGCCGGCGATCCCCAAGACATTATCGATACCCATCACGACATCTGCCATAATGATGATTTTTATCGCGTTGAATAAACTTTTTCCGACATCGCATTCTACTGCTGCTGCTTTTTCCTCAAACAAGAGTTTCAGGGCAATCCAGACCAGCAAAGCGCCTCCCGCGAACTGCAGAAAAGGAATTTTTAATAAATACAAGGCGATGGCGGTCAAAACCACACGCATAATGACAGCGCCGGCGGTGCCGAAAATAATTGCTTTTTTTCTTTGCTCCGCCGGCAGGGCTTTGCAAGCCATGGCGATCATTACGGCGTTATCGCCTCCCAAAACAAGATCAATGATAATGATGCTGAGTATGGAGATCACAACCTCTGATTCAACCAAATTCACTTCACTCCTTCTATGTGCTTATCTCAATATTCCCCGCCAAATACCAAATCATTAACAATGTTTTTTGTTATATTTAAACCATAAAAAACGAGACTTTTAACATAACCATCCTCGACGGTAATGTTAAAAGTCTCGCAAGTTGGCAATTACGCCCAACGGTAAAACCAGGTAATAACCGGCTGTTGACTTTACCAGCATTTTCTTGCTTCGCTACTCCCCTTTAACACTTGAAGTATATTTTATTTACTGCTTCCTTGTCAACATCTTTCAGAGAATAAACTCCTACGCTTTTTTCTTTTTTAAGATAAATTCCATCCCCACATCCGGGTCCGCCCAGTAACTTGTCAAGCTGAACCCTTCCGCGATAAACTTCCTGCAGTCATTTACGGCTTCCTCAAGACTATTGAGAAACTGTTCGCCGGTTTTGTCACGCAGGTCGGGTATATTATCAATGGTTACTTTTTCTATAAAATATTCTTTCTCATTTATTAACGGCTCCATCCTGGTCTTTGGCATGAGTTACACCTTCCTTACAGAATTTTATATAAATTTATTCTTCACTCTTTATTTAAATCCTTCCCGCCGGCAAATTTTCTATACCATTTCAACACCAATCCCCGGCAGCGAGCATATACCAATTCTATAAAATTTATTGCGTCGAGCGAGGCGAAAGCATTGACCCTGTTCTTAATCGTCATGCTGATAGTTTCCATCAGCATGGACAGCTTCGGCATAGGGATTGTTTACGGTATAAGGAAAATTAAGCTCCCTTTTCTCTCAAACTTGTTCATCGCCTTTTTAACCGGGCTAAGCACACTTTTAGCCATGAAGACAGGCCTATATTTTTTTACCCTGCTGCCCCCGCGCTGGGCTGATTACACCGGCTCGGCGGCTCTAATGGCCGTCGGGGTCTGGACTATGCTGCAGTCATGGGCGAAGCCCAGCGAGAACACCAGTATGGAAATAGCTCAAAAAAATGTCGAAGAGAAAGATAACCACAAGGAAGCTCCTAAAACCTTTTTTACCTTAAGGATAAAAAGCTTGGGGCTGCTCATCCAGATCCTTAAGGAACCAGCCTCCGTGGACCAGGACTACTCAGGTGTCATTGATTTAAAGGAAGCCTGCCTGCTTGGCGCCGCGCTTTCGCTAAACAACCTGGCCGGCGGCGTGGCGGGAGGCATGGCGGGCTTAAAGCCGGAACTGACCGCACTCCTGTCCGCTATGATCAGTTTCTTGTTCTTTCTGGGGGGAAACCGCCTGGGGCGCAGTCATTTATCCAGGTGGACCGGCGAGAAGGCCGCTTATATCGCCGGGTTGTTGCTGATAATTATCGGTGTGGCCGAGTTTTTTGCATAAAAAAAGGGGGCTGGCGGGAGAAGCTTCTCCACGCCCTCCCCCTGCCAGGGGCTTTTAATTGCAATTAGTGAAGCAAATTAATCAACTAGCTGGAATCAGGAAGCGGATCAGCAGGTAAACCGTGCAGATGGCGACCGACATCAACATCATCGGAAAGGCCACCTTGGTAAAATGGATAAAGGTAATTATGACTCCCCGTTTTTCCGCTAAGCTGGCCACCACCACGTTGGCGGAGGCGCCGATTAAAGTGCCGTTGCCGCCGAGGCAGGCTCCCAGAGAAAGACACCACCAGAGCGGGTTCAGGTCGGTAATGCCGCCGATTTGGCCCATATCCCTGATCAGCGGGATCATGGTGGCCACGAACGGGATGTTGTCCACGAAGGCCGACGCTATGGCGGAAAGCCATAGGATCAGGAGCCCGGTGGGAACCATTTCGCCGCCGGTCAAAGCCAGTGACTGCCTGGCGACGTATTCAATCACGCCGACTTCTTCCAGCGCGCCCACCACAATGAACAGGCCGACGAAGAAGAATATCGCGGTCCATTCCACGGAGGCCAGGGCAGGTTCCGGATCGTCAAGGGTGATCAGCAAAAGGATGGTGGCGCCGGCCAGCGCGATGGTCGCGCCTTCCAGGTGCAGGGCCTGGTGCGTGATAAAGCCTAAAATTGTCAGGCATATGACGAAAACACACTTTTTGAGCAGCGCCAGATCCTTGATCTCCGCCTTCTCATCCATGCCCAAAATACTTTTTTGTAATTCGGGAGTTGTTTTCATTTGTTTCCGGTATAAAAATTTCAGCCAGATCATGTTGGCGATGTGGACCACAATAACCACCGGGGTCAGGGCCTTGACAAAGTCCATAAAACCAAGGCCGGTGGCGCTGCCGATCATGATGTTCGGCGGGTCGCCGATCAGGGTCGCCGTACCGCCGATATTGGAAGCAATTACCTCCGCGAGGAGGAATGGGATCGGATTCAGCTTCAACTTCCCGGCGATGGCGAAAGTCACCGGCACAATCAGCAAAACAGTGGTGACATTGTCCAGGAAGGCGGAAACAACAGCCGTCACGGTAGCCAGTGAAATCATGATCCGGATCGGCTCGCCCTTGGACAATTTGGCCGATAATATGGCCAGGTACTCGAACAATCCTGTGCGGCGGGTGATCCCGATGATCACCATCATGCCGATCAAAAGACCGAGCGTATTAAAGTCGACTGCCTCTACAGCCCGCTCCTGCTCAATCACATGAAACAGCAATATTACGGAAGCGCCCAACAGCGCCACCACCGCCCGGTGGATCTTGTCAAGAATAATTAGAAAATAGGTGCATAGAAAAACTACCACGGCAAATATAACTTGAGAATTACCTTCCATTCTTCCTAATCCTCCCAATCTCAAATCTTGTATACTGTATTCAATATAGAACTCGCGTTTTTCCCTTAAACATTTAGTGATCGTAATGATATAATTTTTATAAAATGGCAGTATGGTATGGTATTCGGAGAAGCACTCCAACACATCTGTTTGTGTCAAAAGGCTCCGGGGGGCCAGCCATAAGAATACCTCCGTCTGGGGCAAGCAGAGGGGGTATTTACTTATTGGCATTAAAAGGGATGCGGCATCCTTCCGTACTGAATCGCATATCTGCTGCTTGAATCAAGCGCCAACCCTCCTTTGCTGGATTATTTGTCTTCATTGCCGCGGATATTCCCTTCAGGTCAGCGTGACAAAACGTCCACTGCTAATACTGTGCCAAAAACCCTCCCCTCTTAACACAAAATACATAATACAAAATACACTTGGCATATAATATGCAATAATCATGCCAGGCTATATTCGCGCCTAAAATCAACCTGGGACTGCCCCCCGTAAACTGCAGCACTGCATTATTGCGCAGATGACTGCAAATTTACAAATAGTTATGCTAAAGGCCCAACCTGACCGGCGGGGGGCCGTTAAGCACAAACAAGAAAATAAAAAGGCAGACGGGAGAACCATTCCCCTGTCTGCCCCGGCATGTTTTAATTTTGCCGATTACTTTTGTTTCGTGAGTATATTCGTTATAGGTTTTAGAAGCACCGCCAGAACCAGTCCCAAAACCAGGGTGACGCACATCGCGGTCATGGTATGGGCGTAGTACCAGAACAGAAGATAAGCCGTGGAAACCACTATGGACATCAGCATCAGCGGGAAAGCTATTTTCATATAGCCGATGAAGCTAATGTGCACACCTCTCTTTTCGGCCATACCGAGAACAACCACGTTGGCTGAAGCGCCGATGGCCGTCCCGTTGCCGCCCAGACAGGCGCCCAGGGACAAAGACCACCAGAGCAAGTTCAGGTCGGTAATACCGCCCAGTCGGCCCATATCCTGAATCAGTGGGATCATTGTCGCCACAAAGGGAATATTATCCACAAAAGCGGAGGCAATGGCGGACAGCCACAGGATCAGCATGCCCGTAGGCACCAAATCGCCGCCGGTCACATCTAAAGCCCATTTGGCCACAGCCTCGATTACGCCAACCTCTTCCAAAGCGCCTACGATTACAAAAAGGCCGATAAAGAAAAACATTACCGGCCACTCCACGGCCTGCAGGGCATGCTCGGGATCTGACCTGGTGATCAGGAGCAGCAGGCTGGCTCCGGTCAGGGCAATGATAGAAGATTCGAGATGGAGGTACTGGTGAGTGACAAAGCCCAGGATGGTCAGGGCAAGCACCACCAGACACTTGCGGAGAAGTGCGGCGTCCTTGATCTCATCCTGTTCATTCAGCTGCATGATGGTGGTCTTCAATTCATCCCGCGCCACCAATTGCTTTCGGTAAATTATCTGGATGCAGAAAACAGTCAACACATAGACAACCACTATCACCGGTGTCAGGTTTAAAAGAAAGTCCATAAAACCAAGATTATTGGCGCTGCCGATCATGATATTAGGCGGGTCGCCGATTAATGTGGCCGTGCCGCCGATATTGGAGGCGATAATTTCCGGGATCAGGAACGGCAGCGGGTTAAGCTCAAGCTGCCGGGCGATGGCAAAGGTAACCGGCACGATTAGGAGCACCGTCGTCACGTTATCCAGGAAGGCTGACAAAACAGCAGTCACCAGTGACAGGGCGGCGACAATCTTGAGCGGTTCACCTTGCGAGCCCTTGGCCGCCTTAACGGCCAAGAATTCAAAAACACCGGTCTGCCTGGTAATCCCCACGATGATCATCATGCCGACCAGAAGACCGATGGTGTTAAAATCGATGGCCTCAACCGCTTTTTCCAAACTGACAATACTCAGGACCGCCACCAGGGACGCCCCGAATAAGGCCGCGATCGTCCGGTGGATCTTCTCAGAAACAATTGCCGCGTATGTAAACAAAAAAATAGCAATGGCAATAATTTCCTTATAATTCTCAGGCAATGGTTTCCCCTCCTTGCTCAAAGCTCTAGCAGATTAACTCAATTTTTGCGAATTAAAAGCCGCCATTGTGATGTGAGCGGCGATGATCAATATTGCATCAGCCGGTGACTGGGTTAACCTACTTGCCGGAGTCGCACCCGTTATGCAGTACGATCTCCGGTTACTTTTGTTTTGTGATCATATTGGCTACAGGTTTAAGAATTAAAGCCAAAACCAGCCCAATACCCAGTGTAATACACATTGCGGTCAGGGTATGGGCGTAGTACCAGAACAGAAGGTACGCCATGGAAATCACAATAGACATCAGCATCAGCGGAAAGGCTATTTTCATATAGCCGATGAAGCTGATGTGCACACCTCTTTTTTCGGCCATGCCGAGAACAACCACGTTGGCTGAAGCGCCGATGGCCGTCCCGTTGCCGCCCAGACAAGCGCCCAGGGACAGCGACCACCAGAGCAAATTCAGGTCGGCAATACCGCCCAGGCGGCCCATATCCTGAATCAGAGGGATCATAGTCGCGACAAACGGGATATTATCCACAAAAGCAGAAGCAATGGCGGATAGCCATAAAATCAACATGCCCGTAGGCACCAAATTGCCGCCGGTCACTTCCAAGCCCCATCTGGCCACAGCTTCGATTACCCCTACCTCTTCCAAAGCGCCTACGATTACAAAAAGGCCGACAAAGAAGAAAATCACAGGCCACTCCACGGCTTGCAGGGCGTGTTCGGGATCATACCTGGTGACTAGGAGCAGCAAACTGGCCCCGGTCAGGGCGATGATGGAAGACTCAAGATGGACGTATTGGTGAAGCACAAAACCCAGGACGGTCAGGAAAAGCACTATCAAACATTTGCGCAAAAGCGCGGCGTCTTTAATTTCATCCTGTTCATTCAACTGCATGATGTTGGCTTTCAATTCATCCCGCGCCACCAACTGCTTCCGGTAAATTATCTGGATAATGAAAATAGTCAATACATAGACAACCACTACCACCGGCGTCAGATTAAAAAGAAAGTCCATAAAACCGAGCCCGGTGGCGCTGCCGATCATGATATTGGGCGGGTCGCCGATTAATGTGGCCGTGCCGCCGATATTGGAAGCGATAATTTCGGGGATCAGGAACGGCAGCGGGCTGAGTTCAAGCTGCTGAGCAATGGCAAAAGTAACCGGCACGATTAAGAGCACAGTAGTCACGTTGTCCAGGAAGGCGGACAAAACAGCGGTTACCAGGCACAGGGCGGCGACAATCTTGAGCGGTTCTCCCCTCGAATTCTTGGCCGCCTTGACGGCAAGGAATTCAAAAACGCCGGTCTGCCTGGTAATGCCGACAATAACCATCATGCCGACCAGAAGACCGATGGTGTTAAAATCAATGGCCTCAACCGCTTTTTCCAAACTGACAATACTCAGCACCGCCACCAGGGACGCCCCGAATAAGGCCGCGATCGTCCGGTGGATCTTTTCAGAAACAATTGCCGCGTATGTAAACAAAAATATGGCAATGGCAATAATTTCTTTATATTGCTCAGGCAATAGTTTCCCCCCCTTATCTGAATAATATCTTGTATACTGTCTTCAAAACAAAATTAACTTTTTCCTTTTAGTATTTAAATGGAGTAGTGATATAATTACATTTCGATAAGCCAATACTCTCAATTTTAACCATAAATATATGGCCCCGCCGCCAAGGGCGGGACCGTAATAGCAAGTGCAGCATTATCCTGATATTTTCTAATTGCTTTCTTTTTTACCCGCCTCCAGTTCATCTCCTACATTCCGGTAGACTTTAGTCATCCCGAAAGTGAGTAAGACTAACCCGGCGAGGCCCAGGGTTATTCCCAAAAGGTAGATCGACACTAATAACGTTGAGTTTCCGTTAAAAATCGGTGCTACAATTCTTGCCAGCACTACCCCAGTTAGCGAAACCAGAGTACCTGACACCCAGAATTTTACGCTCCGCCCGCTCATTGCACCAACGGAACCAGCGTAATGTAAACACCGGTCAGGATAGCCGAGGTGATTACACCGCTGACACTACACCCGATTGCAAATGGTAAAACAATGGCATAAGGATTAGCTGCCGTAACCTCTCTTTGGGCAACTTTGCTTGTCGTGGGTATACAAGAAACGCCGGCGATACCGACTACTGGGTTAAACTTTTTCCCGCTGATAAAGTACATGAGCAGGCCGCCGATAACGCCTCCAACGCCGGAGAAAAAGAGAGCGAACACACCGAGAAAGAGCAGGATGAGCACTTTCGGATCCAAAATCGTGCTTGCTTCACACAGCACTCCTAAAAGCAACCCCAGGAAAAAAGTAGACCCATAGAGGACGGGTCCTTCCAAAAGTTCCGCAAAGTGCTTCAGCCCGGATTCCCGTACCGCTACACCCACGAAAAAGGACATGAACAAAGGAGCGGCCACGGGGAAAAGAAGGCACAAAACCGTACAGGCAATAATGGCAAACGCAAATTTTTGACCGGAGCTGACAGTGGGCAGCGAACTCAAATCCATTTGTATTCCACGAAGTTTCTTCGGAATCAAAAATCTGATTAAATAGGGATAACCGCCGTAGCACAAGCTTAAGTAAAGATAGGCCACAATGGTTATCGGAACAAACAGGTGTTTTGCCAGCATCAGTGAAGTAAACAGCACCATCGGGCCGTCCGCCCCGCCAACAACAGAAATGGCGGCTGCTTCACTAAAGGTGAGCCCGCAGGCCACAGCCACCGGAAACGTGAGGACAGAACCTAATTCGGCGAAGAGAGCGATAAACATACTGGCAAAAGGCCTTGCCAGCAGGTACCCGACATCTGTGATAACCCCGATGCCCATAAAGACTA
This sequence comes from Pelotomaculum terephthalicicum JT, assembly GCF_022410535.1. Taxonomy (GTDB): domain Bacteria; phylum Bacillota; class Desulfotomaculia; order Desulfotomaculales; family Pelotomaculaceae; genus Pelotomaculum_D; species Pelotomaculum_D terephthalicicum. The sequence goes on along the minus strand of NZ_JAKNBL010000035.1, from coordinate 634 downwards.
GGCAGGCAATTAAACCGTTGCTGAAAGTATAAGTATAAATTGGCTGCAAAAAGTCGATTTGCAAGATATTTATCAGACTCGCCGGGTCCGACACCATCGGGGCCACAAAAATTGTACCCATGTTGCCGGAACCTTCCGGCATCATAGCCACCATCTCAGGTGCGATAAAGAGCACCGCGGCGTTTACAGAAGCCATGCCCAAACCCATAGGCAACATGATCAGCGGATCGAGAATTTTTTTGTAGCCCAAGTATACTAATAAAAAACCAAGAACTATCAGCACCAATCTAGCTATGGCAATTTTGGGCTCGCTAGCGAAAAGCGTCGCGACTCCCTGGAATAAATTTAATACATTAATTTCACCCATATATACCAACCTGCTTTCAAGCGGCCTTCATACTCCTAGAGAATATAGCCAAAGGCCGATCACCACCAACATAGTGATGCAACATGCCAATCCCGCAATACACTACCCTGAAGCAGGCCACACCCCTCCTCTATTTGATTAATAGCCTCTCGGCATTCGCCGAGGCAGATGGCACAAGGCTTTGCTTGAACCATCGTTATTGAATTCCTCCTACTTACCATAGAGGAATTTTTTTTAAATCCGCATCCAATTGGGAATTCGGATCTA
>NZ_JAKNBL010000034.1 GCF_022410535.1 Pelotomaculum terephthalicicum JT | reverse complement strand
CTTCTTTGCCATGCCCATTTTTAGGAATGTCGTGAAAAGGACAGTCTTTTTAGCCTGGCATGCCAGAATTTCCAGTTACTTTATTCCAGATTTAATGATTCCTCCCATCTAATGCCGAGAGCCTATTTAATAATTAAAGATGAATCACCTTTATTCAGTAACGGCTTTTAACAGCAAAACATTAAAGCCATACTGGACAAAGTGGCGGTCCACCCTCAGCCAGATAGTTATCGTGACAATATTTTTCACCTTTTTTAAAATAATCTCTTCTCCATTAAGATATACGCTTCGTCAGAGTCATTTGACCTTTACTGGCTAGCTTAACCACTTTATATTGCGCTTTAATTCATCCTTTCATAGGTAACACATTCCATACTAAATTCAATTATCCTTAATGGTATTTTCCGCTCTCAATGTAATAATATTTCAACGATTAACCATATCTGTTGCGGACACTTCTTCCGCTACTGCCGGCCTGACGCCCTTCTCGCCCCTAAGCTGAAGCCGCAATTCGATAATAATATCCCTCAGCTGCGCCGCCTGTTCAAAAGCAAGCCGGCGCGCCGCCCCCTGCATCTCTTTTTCCAGCGAGGCGATATATTTTTTCAACTCGGTCTTTTTCATCTTCTTGCCCGCACGCGGGCCGGTTTCATAAACTGCTTTCGGTTCCGCCACCCGGGTGGCCTCGATCACGTCCCGCACCGCCTTGCGGACGGTTTCCGGAGTAATTCCATGCTTTTTGTTATACTCAATTTGTATTTTCCGGCGGCGCTCAGTTTCATTGACGGCTGTCTTCATCGAACCGGTGACCTTGTCCGCGTACATAATCACCTTGCCTTCGGCGTTGCGGGCCGCCCGGCCGATGGTCTGGATCAAGGAACGCTCGGAGCGCAGGTAGCCTTCTTTGTCGGCGTCGAGGATGGCTACCAGGCTCACCTCGGGAAGGTCCAGGCCCTCTCTTAACAGGTTGATGCCCACCAAAACGTCAAAAACTCCCAGCCGCAAGTCGCGCAGTATTTCCATGCGCTCGATGGTATTTATATCCGAGTGCAGGTAGCGCACTTTGATCCCCGCCTCACGGAAATAATCCGTAAGGTCTTCGGCCATCTTCTTGGTCAGCGTAGTCACCAGCACTCTTTCCTGTTTTTGAACCCGCAGTTGGATCTCCTGCAACAAGTCGTCAATCTGCCCCTTGGTGGGCCGGATAGCTACTTCCGGGTCCACCAAACCGGTGGGGCGAATAATCTGCTCAACCACCTGGGCGTTGTTTTTCAACTCGTAAGGACCGGGTGTGGCGGAAGTGTAAACAACTTGATTCAACCGTTCCACAAATTCCGGAAAAGTCAGCGGGCGGTTGTCGAAAGCTGAAGGCAGCCGGAAGCCATGCTCCACCAGGGACCGCTTGCGGGAGCGGTCCCCCTCGTACATGCCGCCCACCTGCGGTACCGTAACATGGGACTCGTCGATAAACATGATAAAATCCTTGGGAAAGTAGTCCAGCAGGGTATAGGGGGCCTGTCCCGGCGCCCTGCCCGTCAGATGCCGCGAATAGTTCTCAATCCCGCTGCAAAACCCCATTTCCTGCATCATTTCCAGATCGTAGCTGGTGCGCTGCTCCAAACGCTGCGCCTCCAGCAGTTTTTCTTTAGAGCGCAGCTCGGCCAGCCGTTTTTCCAACTCAGTTTCTATGGATATGACAGCCCGGTCCATCCTTTCCTTAGAGGTGGCGTAGTGGCTGGCCGGAAAGATAGACACATGCTTGCGCTCCCCGAGAATTTCCCCGGTCAGCACGTCGAACTCCAGCATCCTTTCCACTTCGTCACCGTAGAAATCCACTCTGATTGCTTTTTCCGTGGCTGATACCGGGAAAATTTCAACAACATCGCCCCGCACCCTGAACTTGCCCCGGATAAAATTAATATCGTTGCGCTCGTACTGAATGCTCACCAGTTTGCGCAGGACGGCGTCCCGGTCATAGCTTTCACCCTGGCGCAGGGAAAGCACCAGCGTGCTGTATTCCTCCGGGTCACCCAAACCGTAAATACATGAAACACTGGCCACGATAATCACGTCCCGCCGCTCAAAGAGAGCGCAGGTGGCCGAGTGGCGCAATTTATCTATTTCTTCGTTGACAGACGAGTCCTTCTCAATGTATGTATCCGTATGGGGAATATAGGCTTCCGGCTGGTAGTAGTCGTAATAACTGACAAAATACTCCACCGCGTTGTCTGGAAAGAATTCTTTAAACTCCCCGCAAAGCTGGGCAGCCAGAGTCTTGTTCGGCGCCAGGATCAAAGCCGGCCGCTGGACAGCCTGGATCACCTGGGCTATCGTGTACGTTTTACCGGTGCCGGTAGCACCCAGCAAGACCTGTCCCTGATAACCTTTCCGTAAGCCGTCTACCAGGGCGGAGATAGCCTTGGGCTGGTCCCCCATGGGTTTGTATTCCGATTTCAACCGAAATGGCCGCATTATTTTACCTTCTAAATTATTAATTTATTTATCAATAGTATACCATAAGGAGCAAGATGCCAAAAGTATGTTCTGTACAAGATAAAAGACGGGGCAATCCCGGCCTCCCCGTCTTTTGATTCTGGACTATTTGACAATTATCCTGAAAACGATTGTTTATTCTCAGTTTACCGGTTGATTTCTATCCCTCTTCCGAAACCATTCAATCATATCCAACCTTATAATAAGCTAATATAATATATATATATATACGGCAGACACTCAGTATTTATCTATAAAAATATTGCTTGCGTTATTTAAAAAAATTCTATACAATACATGTGATTTAATATCATATAAAATTTTCCAATTATCCACACATTACTATTAATCTTACAGGTAAGCAAATGCTACATTTAAGATATTTTAAAACCATAATATACTTTATGATCTATTTGCTAGTTATTCAGTTGTGTTTACCCTACTTTATTCCTGCCAACATTATTTACGATAATCGACTGAATTATGATTTTGTAAAGAATCGCACCACAAATATAGATACCGTGCTTGAACAAGTTAAAATTATTATAGAAAAAGAACATCTAAAAGATTACGTGGTAATTCTTGGCGATTCAGTCGCATATAGCAATCCCGGTCCTTCAGATAAATCAATATCATATTATTTAAATGAAATGGCGGAAAAAGAAGAGCGTAGTTTTAGAGTATTCAATTTAGCGATGCCAGCCATGCAGACTGGTGACATTTATACCATGTTGCTTAAAATGAAACAGCATGGCATTTCTAATGACCACCTTATTATTAATATTGTTTACGCCGGCTTTGTAAAACGCGATCCTGATCCCCCTGCTGTTTACTGGCTTCAGCAACAACTAAAAAGTATCGATATAGATTCTTACCAGAAAATCGAAAGCAATCTACCGGCAAGTTCCAATAATGAGGAAAAAGGATTTAATGTTTTTAAAAATATTAAGACAAGTATCAATATATTTTTATATGAAAACATCAGTATTTTTATGTATAAAGATCTTTTGCAGTTATACTTCACAGAAAAAATAAATCAAATAAGAGGCAAAATACCTGTGGAAACAAAATCGGTGCAACCTTGGTATGCCAAAGACTTCCTTCCGGAATTATTGAAACAGCCTGAATACCGAAGAGATTATGCTGATAATATGTTCGAAATGGATGGAAACAATCCTCAAATATATTTTTTAAACAAAATAATTGAGCTGCAGAAAGGTAAAAACACGTTAATTTTTCTCGCGGCAGTTAATGATGAGTTATTATATGATGATATAAATAAATCTGGTTATCAAGAGAACTTACAAAGAATAGATAATTATTTCAAAGACAAACCTGTTGATTATTTGAATTTTTATGGAAAAATTGATAATAAATTATTTTCTGACCATATTCATTTAATACCTGAAGGATATTATTATCTATCCAAATCACTATACAAAACAATCAACACATGGAAAATCAACTGAAATATGTGCTTAGACATGGGGTGAGTAACAGTTTAAATGCTATTTCACAGTCTGGATTTTGCTTTACTGCTAATTGCAACTTTAATAATTTTTTATTTTTTCCCGCCCAAAATAAGAATTTATCTTCTCAGCTTGTCTGATATTTTATTCTATATAGTATCAGGAGTAGAATATCTTCTTTTGTTTATAGTAGTATCAGCAATTGTTTATTTTTGTGCCTTAAGAATGATATTTGACTCCCGTTATAAAAAGATATATTTATGGACAGGTATTTTAATAGCATTATCTAATTTAATTTTTTTTAAGTATATTGGTTTTATTTTAACAAATATAAACCACATATTACACCTTAATTTACTTCAAGGAAATATACTACTTTCTCACTTAATCTTGCCAATTGGAATATCATTTTATACTTTTCAGCTAGTTGCGTATTTAGTCGATGTTTCAAAGAAAAAAATTGAGCCCTGCAGGAGCATACTTACTTTTTGGGTTTTCGTTTCTTTCTTTGGTCATCTGATTGCCGGACCAATAATGCGCGGCAAGGTTTATCTACCACAAATTGAAAAAATTGAATACAAAAGTTTTCAAATTGAAAATATGAAATATGGTTTTTATTACATTGTTTTGGGGTTAATTAAAAAAACTATTTTTGCAGATACCCTCGCTCCAAAAGTCGATTTCTATTTTAGTCAAACAGCTAATTTGAATTCTTTAGAAGGATGGTTCGCCGCTTATCTGTTTGCTTTTCAACTATACTTTGATTTTTCAGCTTATAGTGATATGGCAGTAGGAATTGGCCGGCTTTTTGGCCTAAAACTTGACGTTAATTTTAGGACTCCATATATCAGCGCCAACGCTACAGAATTTTGGAAACGATGGCATATCACCCTCTCAAATTGGATAAAGGATTACGTTTACATTCCATTGGGAGGCTCCCGAAAAGGGCTTTTTTCCCAATGCTTATTTATTATAGCCGCAATGACCGTTTCAGGTATCTGGCACGGGGCCTCCTGGACATTTGTTATCTGGGGGTTATACCATGGCTTGCTAATAACCGGCCATAAAATCTATACTGTATTAACAAAAAATCTGCACCCGAGTTATACCAAAGGTTTATTTTACAAGATATTTTCTGTTATTTTATTTTTTCAATTAACTACTATCGGATGGGTATTTTTCAGGGCTAATAATATTAATGAAGCATTTGCATTGGTTTGTAAAATGATAAAATTATCACACTTAGATTACAACCCGGTTTATCTGACTTATTTCTTATTTATTGCCTTATTATATTTGCTTCACCTGGCAGAATATTTTTTAACAATTCATAGAAAGAGCTTAGTATTTTTCTGGGATAAATATGTGCCGGAGTATTTACGAGCGGCAATCTATACAATAATCTTGCTCGTTTTAATTCTTTTCATTAAAACAGAACAGAATACCTTTATTTATTTCCAATTTTAACTTCGCCTGCCGGCAAAACATATTTAATGTTTCCTACGAAAGAGCATAATCTCTCAGTCCTAATTTATTCATTAATTTCACCAATAATATTTGTAACCATGCCGGTCCGGTCGTGGCCAGTGACCAAACAGAAATGTAGCCAATAATCCACCAGCCTTTCAACTTCAATTTATCATAGAAATAAATAAATCAACCCCACTTACTGCCTTTTAGAAGTGGGGTTTTAGTAATTTTTGCGGTTCCATACATATTTCTTTTAAAACTCGAACTTCACATCAGACAACCTTTTTCTTATCTCATCTATCACTTTTTTTTCCTCCTCAATACCGTTCGCCACAAAAGTTACCGAAAAGCGCACATAACTGCCTGCGTCATCCCACGGGACAGTTGAAATAAGTTTTTCTGTGATCAGGTACTGGGAAAAGTCCTCGGCGTTTTCAAACCGCCTGCCGCCCTTGATTCCCTTCGGGGCTTTAACATAAAGGTAGAATGACCCTTTTGGTTTTCTGGCGCCAAATCCAACCTCGCTTAAAACTGATACGAGCATATTATGCCTTCTTGAATACTTTTCGCTGATTTTTTCCGTGATCTCCGGATGCTCCAGAGCATAAATCCCGGCTTTTTGGATAGCGATAAACTGGCCGGAATCATTGTTATCCTTCACAGTGGCAAATCCTTTGATAATTAGTTCATTACCTGCGACGGCCGCTAGTCTCCAGCCGGTCATATTGTACGCTTTGGACAAGGAAAACAGTTCTACCCCTACATCTTTGGCGCCTTCGACCGACAGGAAAGCTAAAGGCTTCTCGCCGTCAAACATCAAACCGGCGTAAGCGGCGTCATGAACAACTATAATATTGTTCTCCCCGGCAAATTCAATAACCTTCGCAAAGAATTCCCTGGTTGCACATGCTCCCGTAGGATTGTTGGGATAATTCAGGTATAACAGTTTGGCTTTTCTTCTTGTTTCCCGGTCAAGAGAATCTATATCCGGGAAAAACCCGTTCTCCGGCGTTATCGGAAGATTGACCACCTGTCCGCCAAACCATTTGGTCAAGGTTCCCAGCACCGGATAATTGGGCACCGGCATGATGGTAATATCCCCTGGGTTGATAAACGCTGCCGGCAGCATGGCCAGCACCGGCTTTGAACCGATGCCATGGATTATTTCCGTTTCGGGATGCAAACCCTTTACACCGTAAGCCATCTCCAGATATCTAGCCGCCGCATCCTTAAATTCCTGGATCCCGTTATCGGCATATCCCCTGTTTTCAGGCTTTGCCGCCTCCTCAGCCAGTTTGGCCACAATTCCCGGATCAGCCATTTCATCAGGCTCTCCGACTCCCAGATCGATTATTTCAACGCCTGGATGATTTTTCCTGGCAGCTGCTTTCGCGCGTTTTATTTTTTCAAACTTGTAAATCACCGTGTCTTTACCAAACTTCGAGCCCCCGATTCTTTCAGCAAACATACTTTGAACAAAACTATCCGGCATCACTGATCATCCTTTTTCATACAATTTTAAACCGACAACATTCGTTTTTCAGCAAACTTCTAAATTGCATTTTAACATAATTGTCAGCATATAACCAGCTTAACTCCCGCTGCCGCTTTGGCCGCCGGCGCTACCCCCAGCCTGACCTTGGGCGCCGCCTCCGCTTTGGCCGTCTGCGGCACCGTCTAAAGTTTCAATCTTCTTAATTTCACCGTTTATTTGCATTTCCATAGTTTTTCCGTCCTGGGTGGTAACGCGCAGCGTTGTTTTCTTGCTTCCACTCTGATTGCCCTGGCTGCCGCCTTCTTTATTTTTATCGCTGCCACCGCTTTGTTTCTGATCACTTGATTGTCCTGTATTCTGGCTGCCCTGCTGCTGTTGCCCCTGCTGCCCGCCTTGGCCGCCTTCCTGTCCAGCCGGCTTGCCCCAGCGCTGTTCGAGAAGATATGATTCATTCCCGGTAATCAAGCGCACCGGGGTAATCCTGGCAGGCACGTCAAAATCGCCGTTTCTAACCTGTTTATCATACTGCCAGTGCCCGGTGGTGGCCATTCCTACCGCCGCGTCATAAGCATACTGGGCCATAAGCTCAGGCATGACATCCACTTCAGCGTCATGCTCTCCCGCTGCCAGCGCTTGTGAAGCCTGCCTGTCGGCCCCGGCGCCGATGGTAATAACACGCTGACTCAACCCCCGGCTTTTGATCATTTCTGTTACTGCCGGAGCTATACGGCTATCGGTAGTTATAACAGCATCGATCTGTCCGCCGCTGGTTGTCAATGCTTGTTCAAGAGTAGTTTTGGCCGCTTGTGGCTCACCGGCGGGATGGTCTTTTACCAGCACCACCTGCACCAGCGCCTGATCTTTCAAATTTTCCAGCAATGATGATGTAATCTCCCGGGACGCCTGGTCATTTTTATCGCCCTGTAAAATCACCGCTTTCATTGGTGTAGACCGGCCTTGGGCCGCGCTGAGAAGGTAGCGGGATTGCAGTTCCCCGGTTCTGGCGTGATCTGAGGCGATATACCCGTCCAACGGAGAACTGGCAGGCAGCGTTTCCAAGGCGATCACTTTGATGTTGGCCTGGGCCAGCTTGCGCACCAGTTTGGGACCAGCCGCAGGGTCTACCAGTTGGAGAATCACCACTTTGACCTTTTGATTTGCCAGTTCATCCAGGTCCTTCTCTTGTTTGGCTGGATCGTTTTTCGCGTCGAGCCAGGTGATGTTCACCTGCTGGTTCTGACCGCCCTGGCCGCCGCCGGCCTGCACCGGCACTACCATCTCGCTGGCCTGCTGGTTTTGCTGGCCCTGCTGGCCGCCGCCCTGATCACTTTGGCCGCTGCTCTGTCCACCCTGCCCCTGGCGTCCGGACATGGTCTTTTTCAAGATTTGGTTTCCATCCCTCTCCATATCAGCCAGGCTTACCGCGATTTTTATTTCCTGCCGGCTCCCGTTATTACTGACCGGTTTCTTCTGGGCCTGTCCCTGACCGCCACAACCACCTAACAAAGTCAGCACCATTGTCATGATGATAAGCAACGGGAAATATGCACCCTTAATCTGATGACGCACAACCCTTCACCCCGCATTTTTATTAAAATTATTATGCGTAAAAGAATGATGAAATATTGAATATCTTTAAAATGACTACCGGGTTAAGGTTTTATTTTCCATCAGGTAAACATATTTATACAATGAGGTGATTTCGATGAACTTTAATTCAGTTGTTGAACTATTAGCAGAGGGAATAGCCGGATTTACGAGGAGACGGGTTGGTGAATATCACGCACCCGAACTGGCGCTGGCTGTTGACAGGGCACGGCGGGACTGGCAGCAGGCGCTGCGGGAATTCCGCTACATCGAAAGCGATCTTGTCGACTATGCTATTCTAAAAATAAGCACAGCTGAAAAGTATTATATGACGCTTTTAAGTCAGGCCAAAAAAGAAGGGGTTGTAGCCTGGTCAATAAAGCCTAATGTGACTACTCCTCCTCTATCTTCAAATACTCATCCCTGACTTTTTGAAAATCCTCCCATACGGGGCGTTTTTTGCTGCTGTCTCTCAGGAGCGCGGCCGGGTGATAAGTAGGCATGATTTTGATCCCGCTTTTGCTGACCAGCCATTTTCCGCGCATGACAGTGATCCTGGCGTCAGGTTCAACCAGATTCTGCAAAGCGGTGCTGCCCAACAGGACGATGATCCTGGGGGAAATCAGTTCAATCTGGCGGTAAAGCCACGGAAGGCATGACTCAGCCTCATCCGGGCGCGGCGCCCTGTTGCCGGGGGGCCTGCACTTAACAATATTGGCGATATAAACGTGTTTGAACCGCTCCAGGTTGACAGCCGCCAGGATCTTGTCCAGCAACTGCCCCGCTTTGCCCACAAAAGGACGGCCCAGCCGGTCTTCATCCGCTCCCGGACCTTCTCCAATGAACATTAACCGGGCCTTCGGATTACCTTCTCCGAAAACCACCCCGGAGCACCCGCCCCGCAGGCCGCACCTGGCACAATCCCCGGACATGTTTTGCAATTCTTCAAGGCTGTTGATCTTACTCAGGTCAAAATCGTTTTCATAGATGACTTTATTCAATCCCTTTCAACCTCCGGGGGCCCGCGCCATAATAAAAATTACGGAACAGGAATGGCCGCCTGTTCCGTGGATAATTCATTGCGGTACTTTTTCCAGGATTATTTTGTGGTCCACCAGGGCCAGTTCCACAATTTTCGCTCTGATCATTTTTCTCTTGCCGAAAATATCTTCTAACAGCAGGCCGTCATCGCAGGGCACCACATGGTCAACCATTTCCAGAAACAACTCATCTTCTTTGCCCGGCTTTCTAAGAAACGCGTTTGCCTCACACATAACCTGTTCCCACCTTGCCTTTTTCATTTATTAATGCGGAGCAGCGACATGGGACCTCTATTTGAACTGATTATATCTCTACCTTTTTAGTAGTGTCAACTTTGAATTTTCCCCCAAAATTTCCCCAGCCAGCGCCCTAACGGGCCTGCTGTCCAAAGCTCAACGTATTTTTTCTCATTTCCTTCCGGCACAGGCACCAAACCCCAGTCCCCTGATCCCGCAGGCACCAGCAGCCGCCTGCGGTTTTCACCCGCCGCGCGGCTGAAGTAATCCACCATCAAGGGCAAAAAGGCTTCTTGCTGCATTTGATAAAAATTATACTTGCCCGTCAACTCCAGACCGTTCACCGCCAAGATGATGTCCCCGGAACGAATACCGGCCTGCCAGGCCGCCGTGTCCGGCGCAACATCAAGCACTCTCATTCCCCGGGCGGGCGGGACGTACAGCGCCTCACCGCAAACCTCGATTCGCCTGCTGAGGTAAATTATGGTTTCATGCCCAAGCGGGGAGAACAGCGCCGCGGCAAGCGCCGCCGCGCGGCTGCTTTCCGCCAGCACAGCCAAAATCAACAAGATTAAACTATAAAAACCAAGGTGGAGCGCGGAAAGGCGGCTCTTTTCCACCGGACTCCTGGCAATCGATACGTCGCTGTAGCCTAAACCGGCTACCACGGGCATCAGGGTAAACGCCAGGCTTTGCAGCTCACCTGACACACTGGGTTTAATCAACGGCCACCAGTCAGGCATCTCTACTGCCTCATGGACCGCGCCGGCACTCGCCACGGCCAGCACTACAAGCGGTATCGGCCAGAACCGCTGCAGGGTAAAGCCGCCCACCACCCGTCCGCCGGCATCTTTAATAAAAGCAGGCGCCGCCCCCAGGTGGCCGCTCACCAGGATCAGCATACTTTCCACCATATGCAGGACAGCAACCAAAGCCATGATCTGAGGGATATTCACCTGAGGAAAGCCAAGAAGCAAGCTGGAAATTGCCAACAATCCGCCGGCATAAGCAAAGCACAAAAAACGCATGTCTATCAGCATCAACAAAATGGCCGCCGGCCAAAGATAAATCAAATCCGCACCGGAAAGAGCCAGACCGATAAAAACTATCAGGCAGCTTCCCGCCAAACCGCCCAGCAACCCAAAACCAGCCGCCATAATCACATCAGCCCAGACCCTGCCGGACTTCTGATGAAAAAAGTATTCCCTCAACCTCCCCATCCGCCGGTACTGCAAAGCGATTAAACCCACTATCAACAAAAACACCGGCCAGAATTGCGGGTTCAGAAACGCCAGCAGAAAGGACTTCAGGACTAAGGGGATAATCTCCGTAAAGGGAAACAAACGCTTCACCTCGAATGTTCTCTACCCGGCAATCGCGATCTTCTCTTTTATAATTTCTACCGCTTTATCCAGCTGAACGTCAGGGAGACGATCTTCTTGAGACTGTACCAGGATATCAGGCTCCACACCTTTTTCGTGGATATCATTTTTTGCCGGCGTCAGGTACCGGGCGGTAGTGAGCTTTAATCCGGCGCCGCCGTCCAATCGAAATACCGTTTGCACTATCCCTTTGCCAAAAGTTTTGGTCCCTACCAGAACTCCCGCGCCGGTGTCTTTTACCGCTCCGGCCAGGATTTCAGCGGCGCTTGCGCTCCCCTCGTTGATTAACACTGCCAGCGGCAACTGGATTGTTGTTCCTTCCGATTCAAAAACCTGCTCGTGACCTACCCGGTAGTCTATATATACAATAGGCCCTTTCGGAATAAAATTCTTCGCCACATCCACCGCCGAGATAAGTTCGCCACCCGGGTTATCCCGGAGGTCCAAAATAATTCCCTTGATCTTTTCTGTCTTCGCTTTTTCAAGCACTTCCTTGATTTCATCAGCGGTACGTTCTGTGAATTGGCTAATTACAATATGCTCGATGCCGGTGTCCTCCAATAACCGCCCCTCGACGGTGGGAACGCTGATTTCCTCCCTGGTTATGGTGAATTGCAGCTGCTCCGGCGCTCCTTCCCTGTTGACGGTAAGGTTGACTTTTGAGCCGACCGGCCCACGCATTAAATTAATCGCCGTGTCCAGATCAATGCCTTTCGCGTCACGGTCGTCAATCCTGGCGATCACATCGCCTTCTTTAATCCCCTCTCTGGCCGCCGGCGTTCCTTGATAGGCGCGCACTACCGTGAGATATTGTTCTTTTACACCCACCAGAATGCCCAAACCGCCAAAGGAACCCCTAATCTGCTCCTGAAGATGAGAAAATGTTTTTGGATCAAGGTAAACCGAATACGGGTCACTTAAAGAACTAACCAGGCCTTTAATCGCCCCATCCACCAACTGGGTGGAGTTTACCGGATACAGATACTGCGTCCGCACCAGGGAGACGACTTTAACCAGGTTGCCGATATTCTTGTAATTACTGGCCAGGAGCCCACCCACCACCAGAAACACAGCAAAAACAAACACTGCCAGAAAATAACGCCATCTGCCGCTCCTGGAATTATCCTCGAAGATATAATGATTCAATTTACAAAAACACCTGCCGATCTTGTCCTATCTCACATACGTTATTATACTACAATCCTGTGTCAGTTAGACTCAAATCCTCTGTGCCTGCGAAATAATTTAATATATAAAGGGCAGAATCAAAAATCTGCCCCTTTATAGTATATCATTGCAACTGTTACCGAATAAATTCCGCCCCTGATGAACATAAACACTTGAAATCTTTAATTTAGCGTTACTATAACCACTGAAGAAAACCGCCTACCGGAAAGCCCTTACAAGTAATTTAACGGATTGACCGGCTCACCGTTCACTCTCACCGAAAAATCCAGGTGCGGACCGGTTGACAGGCCGGTGCTTCCCACTCTGCCGACGGCCTGGCCTTTGGCCACATCCTCCCCGTAACCCACCAACTGCGCGGACAGGTGTGCATAAAGAGTGGTCAGGCCGCCGCCGTGGTCGATCATGACGACATTGCCGTAACCGCTCATATAACTCACATCTATTACCACACCGGCCTGGGCTGCAACCACAGTCGTACCGGTGGGCGCCGGAATATCAATCCCGTTGTGCATTCTGCTGGCGCCCAAAATGGGGTGCGTACGCATGCCGAACGGGGAGGAAATATTCGTATAACCCGGCACCGGCCAGGTGAACGCCCCGGTGGCACGCGGCTGCGATTGCGAACGCCGCTTGGCGATTTGGCGTAAAATCTCCTGCTCCTGAGCCTCCAGGCGGGCAGCTTCCGATTCAAGATCCCACAGGTTGGCGCTGGCCTCTTTCAGCAAGGCATTTCTTTCATTCTGCTTAGCCTGCAGCTCCTGACGGGCGGCTTCTTGCTCAGAAATCATGGCTACCAGCCGTTCCTGCTGTACTTCCAAATCTGCCTTCCGGTTGCTGATTTGCCGGCGGTCGGCTTTGACCTGATTAATAATGGAAATGTCCTGCTGCACCACCCTTTTCAAGAGCTCGTAACGGTTCACAAAGTCGTTGAAATCCTGCGACTCAAAAAGAACTTCCAGGTAGCTGACATTGCCTATCTCATACATGTTGCGCACTCTTTTATTCAACATGTCAGTGCTGTCGTTAAGCTTAGCTTCAGCTTCCGCTAGTTCCGCCTCAGTCTTGCGCAAGCTTGCTTTAGCCTGTCCGAGGTTTTTTTCCAGGTCGCTCAGCTGGAGAGTCTTCTCACTTATTGAATTGTTAAGCACGGAAACCTGCCGGGAGTAGTCTTTGACCACACCCCTGGCCTGATCGGCCTGGTTTTGCTTCTGGTTTAACTGCACCCTGGTATTGTTCAGCTGCTGTTCAAGCTCATCACCATAAGCCGCCCCGATGGCTCCCGTCAGAAAAACCAAACCCGCCGCACTAATCAGTATTTTTTTCTTCAAAAAACCGAATTTCATCTTATTCAAACCTCCGGGTTAACCAAAATACCAATTACGCTTTTAAGAACTTGCGCATGGAAATAACACTGCCGGTCGCTCCGATGAACAGTCCCAGAAGCAGCAGCCCTTCCATCAACAGCATAATTAAATTACGGTCGCTGACTAGTTGCATAAAAGCCAGTGAAAATTGAATATTGCCGATTAGAGTAAAGTACCCATAGTAAATAACGAGCACTGCAATTAACGAGCCGGTCAGCCCCAGGAATATTCCTTCCAGCAAGAATGGAACGCGCACAAACCAGTTTGTCGCTCCGAGAAACTTCATAATGCCGATCTCCCGGCGCCTGGCAAAAACAGAAAGGCGTATAGTGGTGGCTATTAAAAAAACAGCCGCAATCCCCAATAAAATCATTAACACCAGTCCGGCGGTGCGCACCCAGCGGCTGAAAGCCATCAGTTTCTCGACCGTTCCCTGGCCGTAACGAACCTGATCGACTTGGGCCAGACTCTCCAATTGCTGGGCCAGCGGCGCCACTTGTTCAACCGTATGCGTCTTGATCCGGAAGGCATCCGGCAATGGATTTTTTTCTTCCAGGCCTTCCAGCAAATCCTTGTTATCCTCAAGTTTTGCTTGCCACTCTTCCAGCGCTTGCTGTTTGGTAACATATTCAAACCGGGCTATTTCCGGCATTGCTTTAAGCTTGTCTTCAATTTGCTTTACCTGGACGGTCGTAGTCTGATCCTTCAAAAAAAGGCTGATTTCAATATTTGATTCCAGGTTGTCGGCCACTTTGCCGGCATTTACCACCAATAGCAGGGAACTGCCCAGGATCAGCAAGGATACGGCGACTACTCCCACCGAGGCCGCGGAAAGCCAACTGTTGCGTAAAATTGATTGGATAGCCTCGCGAAAATAATACCGGATGGTGCTAAGCCTCATAGCGATATGTTCCTTCCTTCTCGTCCCGCACAATCCGCCCGCCGTCCAACTCCACTACGCGTTTTTTCATAGTATCCACAATATCCCAGGCGTGAGTGGACATAATAATGGTAGTGCCCCTGCGGTTTATATCCGAGAACAATTTCATCAGTTCCCGGGAAGTGTCGGGGTCCAGATTGCCGGTCGGCTCATCAGCGATAATTAATACCGGGTTATTCACGATAGCGCGGGCGACACTTACCCGTTGCTGCTCGCCGCCGGAAAGGTGGTCGGGAAACACGCCGGCCTTATTGGCGAGGCCGACCATATTGAGAACATTAGGCACCATTTTCTTTATTTCCCGGCCGGACGCTCCGACAACTTCCATGGCAAAGGCTATATTTTCAAACACGGTTTTTTGCGGCAGCAAGCGAAAATCCTGAAAAACCATGCCGATTTTCCGTCTCAGATACGGGATTTCCCGTTGGCGCATGCGGACGACGTTTTTTCCGTTAAAAATCACCTGACCGCGATTCGGCAGCTCTTCCCGGTAGATTAACTTTGTTAATGTTGACTTTCCGGCGCCGCTCGGGCCTACCAAAAAGACAAATTCACCTTTATGAATTTGGAGGGTGACATCAGTCAAAGCTTTAATATCGCCGGGATAGATTTTGGTAACGTTATAAAAATTAATCAAACACCCACCCCGCTTACAAAGCGCTGATACATACAATACAAGCTATGGTTATTTTCGACAAGTTCAGCGTAAAATCCTCCCACACCTACGATTATTTGCATAATCACCTTCAAAATTACCCACTGAACAAATTAGCCATTGGCAACCTTTGGGCATATTTCAAGCAATAAAAAAGCCGCTTATCCCAACCTAGCCGGATAAGGGCTTTTATTACGACAAATCTCAGCCAACAAATCTATCTTTTTTTCGTGACGACCTCTTCCACCGCCTTGGCGATAGAGCCGGGGGTAAGGCCGTATTTCTCCAACAGCTCATCCGGAGTTCCCGATACTCCAAACTTGTCCATGATACCTACCCGTTTCATTGGCACAGGGCAGTTTTCAGCAAGCGCTTCAGCCACCGCCCCGCCCAGGCCGCCGATGATGCTATGCTCCTCGGCGGTAACCAGCGCGCCAGTTTCCCTGGCGACCTTGGTAATAGCTTCAATATCCAGGGGCTTAATTGTATGAATATCCAGAACCCCTGCCTTGATGCCCTTTACCGCCAGGTAGTCCGCCGCTTCCAGAGCGGCCGCGACCATAATCCCGGTGGCGATGATGGTCGCGTCCAGCCCTTCCCGCAGCACCACCGCTTTTCCCGGTGCAAACTGAAAATCCGCCCCGTGCAGCACCGGCACCCCGGCCCGCCCCAGGCGGATATAAACCGGTCCGTTGATGGCCGCCGCCGCCCTGACCGCCCCTGCCGTTTCCACCGCGTCGGCGGGAACAAATACCGTCATGTTCGGCAAAACCCGCATGAGCGCGATGTCTTCCACCGACTGGTGGGAACCGCCGTCCTCGCCAACGGTAATGCCGGCATGGCTGGCCCCGATTTTCACGTTCAGCGCGGAATAAGCCACGCTGTTGCGCACCTGCTCAAATGCCCGGCCTGAGGCAAATACCGCAAACGAACTGCAGAAAGGAATTTTACCCGCCGTCGCGAGGCCGGCGGCAGTACCAAGCATATTCTGTTCGGCCACTCCCATATCAAAAAAGCGTTCAGGAAAAATTTTTCCGAAATCAAAAGTTTTGGTAGACTTCGCCAGGTCGGCGTCAAGCGCCACCACGTCCGGATTCTCTCTGCCCAGTTGCTGCAGCGCTTCTCCATAAGCCTCCCTGGTTGCTATTTTCTTACTCATTGACTTTTCCCCTCTCAAAAAACACTAATCCGCATCTAATTCCGCCAGGGCCTTTTCCACTTCGCCAGGCTTTGGCGCCACACCGTGCCAGCCGACCTGGTTCTCCATAAAGGAGACGCCTTTGCCTTTGACAGTTTTAGCAACGATCATGGTGGGCTTTCCTTTTACCGTTTTGGCTTCATCCAGAGCGTCAATAATTTGTTTAATGTCATGACCGTCAATATCAAGCACATGCCAGCCAAAAGCGCGCCATTTATCCGACACGGGCTCGGGAGACATTACCTCGGTAATCGGTCCGTCAATCTGCAAGCCGTTATGGTCGACAAAAGCCGTCAAGTTATCCAGCTTGTAATGAGCAGACGCCATGGCCGCTTCCCAGACCATTCCTTCATCTAACTCGCCGTCGCCCAGCAGCGCGTAAACGCGGTAATTCCTCTTATCCAGCCGGCCGGCCAGAGCCATGCCGTTGGCGGCGGACAAACCCTGCCCGAGCGAGCCGGTGGACATTTCCACGCCGGGCACCTTGCGCATGTCCGGATGACCTTGCAGCCGGCTGTCCAACTTGCGCAGGGTCATCAATTCGGCCTCCGGGAAAAATCCCCTTCCGGCCAGGGCCGCGTACAAAACCGGAGCGGCATGCCCCTTGGAGAGCACAAAGCGGTCGCGGTCGGGCCAATCCGGCCGGCCCGGGTCGAGGCGCAACTCATGATAGTATAACACGGTAACAATATCAGCAGCGGACAGAGACCCGCCCGGGTGCCCCGAACCGGCCTCTCCCAACATCTTAATTATGTTTTTTCTAATCTCTTTCGCCTTGCCTTTCAGTAATTCTATTTCCCCCATCCCATAACCCCCGTGTCTTTTATTTGTACTCTTTAAAACCCTCACCCAGCACTTCGTGCACATCCGCCAGGATTACGAAAGCGTGCGGATCGACTTGATAAATGATATCTTTCAGTCGAGTCACCTCCGACCGGTTCACCACCGAAAGGAGAACCTCTTTACCGACACCGGTGTAAACCCCGCGCGCCGGCCAAGCCGTAGCCCCCCGGTTCAACCCTTCCACGATCGCGGACGATATTTCCGCCGGCCGGTCGGATATGATCAGGAAGGCCTTGGTATAACTAAACCCTTCCTGCACCAGATCGATCAGCCAAGCGGTAATAAAAATGGTGATCAGCGCATACATGGACAGTTCCGCCGATTCAAAAACAAACCCGGCCGCAATTACTACCGAGGCATCTACCAGGAAAAGCAACTGGCCGATATTAACTCCGGTATATGTGCGCAATATAGCCGCCAGCAAGTCGGTTCCCCCGGTCGTGCCGTTATACTTGAAAACAAGCCCAAGTCCCAGGCCAACCAGCACTCCGCCAAACAAACAGGCCAGCAATAGGTCATGAGTGGGAACGGGCAGCAACGGCACAAGCGCGTCAACCGCCAGGGAAAGAGTGATCGTTCCGAAAAGAGAACGAAAGCCGAATTGCAGCCCCAGCCGGTAAATTGCCGCGGCGAACAGAGGTACATTCAAAACAAGCATAGCCGCCCCAACAGGAACATTAATCAAATAATGCAGGATTGTGGCAATGCCGCTGACCCCTCCGGCGGCAATCTTATTGGGGATGAGGAACATATCCAGACCCATGGCGGTTAATATGACACCGGCGCTCACCCCGATTATTTCCTGGATAATTTTTAAGCGCATCTTAGGACACTCCGGTATTACCATGTAACTCTGTTATGTATTACTATGTTGTCCAGAATAATAAAAGGCTATAAAATACGCACCAGAAGTAATATTCTTTTTCTTGTTACAAATTCCTTCCCCAGATGTCGAAATCAATCACTATTAAGCGCCCCCAAAAAATTGAAAAGCCGCCACCTTTACGGCAACGGCGATAATAATCAATTAAATTGCTCACCCGTTTTGTTTCCGCGCTTTGTCCTTCAAATAAGCGGCGATAAAAGCATCTATTTCTCCATCCATAACCGCATTGATGTTCCCGTTCTCCTCACTGGTGCGATGGTCTTTAACCAGACTGTACGGATGAAAAATATAAGAGCGAATCTGGCTGCCCCACGCTATTTCTTGCTGATTGCCGCGGAGGGCGGCTAATTCAGCTTCTTTTTTTTGCAATTCGAGATCTATCAGCTTTGCCTGGAGCATTTTCATTGCGGCCAGGCGGTTGGAAATCTGGGAGCGCTCGTTCTGACAGGTAACCACGATACCTGTGGGTATGTGGGTAATGCGGACGGCGGAGTCCGTTTTATTAATATGCTGACCGCCGGCCCCGCTAGAGCGAAAGGTGTCCACTTTCAAATCATCCTGGCTGATTTGCACGCTCACGTCGTCTTCCACTTCCGGGAGCACGTCCAGCGACGCAAAAGATGTGTGCCGGCGCCCTGCGGCGTCGAAGGGCGAAATACGCACCAGACGGTGCACTCCTTTTTCCGAACACAGGTAGCCGTAAGCATTGGGGCCAACCACTTCAAGGGTGGCGCTCTTGGTGCCCGCCTCGTCGCCAGGCAGCATGTCAAGAACGTCAATCTTAAACTTATGGCGCTCCGCCCACCTGGTGTACATCCTAATCAACATATCGACCCAGTCTTGGGCTTCCGTACCGCCGGCCCCGGCATGAAGAGAAATAATCGCGTTGCCCCGGTCATACGGCCCGTTTAAAAGAACGGCCAACTCCAAATCCGTTACTTTCCGGTCAAGGGCTAACAAGCCTTCCTTTATTTCAGCGGCGATTTCTTCATCTTCTTCATCTTCGCCCAACTCGGCCATAACCTCAAGGTCTTCAAATTCTCCAGCCAATTCGTAAAAATGTATAACCTTATCCCGGAGACTGGCAACCCGCTGGGTAATTTTCTGAGAGCTTTCCTGGTTATCCCAGAATCCCGGTTCAAGCATTTGCTTTTCCAGCAAAGTTATCTCTTCTTCTTTATTAGCTATGTCAAAGAGAAACCCTCAAATCTTCCATTCTTCTGCCGATAAGCTCAATTTCCCTCTTTAATTCGATAAACATTCTCTCACCGTTTTCTAAATTATTTTTTGTTACTATATTAGACATTCGGCTGGTATCAAGGCATGGTGTTATCGCCACGGCTCGCTTCGGACCGAACTAGCGGCGCTGAAAAGGCGGCGGTAAGCTAGTTAATAGGACAAGCCCATTATCCACTAAGCTAATTATACTCAAATTCGTAATGTTGGTAGTCCGCTGGTTTCGCGCCGCAATTCGGTTACCCTCGCTTCGCCGGGTGCTGTTAACGGCGCTTCGCAAGTCGTTCGCTATCGATAACACCATGCCTCAACCGGGTTGCTGAACAGTTACTCAAGACGATAAACCGTTATCTCATTCTGACTACTGACTACTGATTATTAGACCGCTTCCGCCCGCCCGCAGCATTTCTTATATTTCTTACCGCTGCCGCATGGACAGGGATCATTGCGCCCAATCTTATTTTCCCTGCGCACCGGCTGTTTCGGTCCTTCCTCAGCGTAGCGGTTTTCAACAACCTGCCGTTTTTGCCGCTGCTCCGGCTGGACCACATTCACCCGGAAAATGTAACGCACCACATCGTCCTGGATGGAGTCAATCATGTTTTGAAACATTTCATATCCTTCAAACTTATACTCCACCAGAGGGTCTTTCTGGCCGTATGCCCGCAGACCGATGCCCTCCCGGAGTTGATCCATGGCGTCCAGGTGATCCATCCATTTTTCATCAACAATGCGGAGCATAACCACCCGTTCGATCTCCCGCATCATTTCCTCGCCCAGCTCTTGTTCCCTGGCTTCGTACATTTCCTTTGACCGCTCAATCAGGAAGGACTGCAATTCATTGCGTCCCATTTCTGCCAGGTCTTCCGGCGCCAATCCGGAATTTGGCAGGAAGATTTGCTCGGCGTGCTCCAGCAACCCCTTTAAATCCCATTCTTCGGGGTAAACCCCTTCCGGGGCATAAGTGGTTACGGCCCGCTCAACCACGGCGCCAATCATTTCCATGATATTCTCTTTGAGATTGCCCCCGGTAAGCACCTGGCGGCGCTGCCTGTAGATCAATTCACGCTGCTGGTTCATTACATCATCGTATTGGAGCACGTGCTTGCGGATATCAAAGTTCCGGTTTTCCACCCTTTTTTGGGCAGTTTCAATCGACCTGGTGATCATCGCATGCTCGATCGGCATGTCTTCTTCAATTCCCAACCGGTCCATGATGCCTGAAATATTATCGGAGCCGAAAAGGCGCAACAAATCATCCTCCAGGGCGCTGTAAAATTGACTTGAGCCAGGGTCGCCCTGGCGGCCGCAACGGCCCCGGAGCTGGTTGTCAATGCGCCTGCTTTCATGCCGCTCCGTGCCCATTATATGTAGACCGCCCTGTTCGACCACCAGCCGCCTTTCTTCCTCTGACTGTTTACGGTATTTTTCCAGCAGCGCCCGGTAAACGGGGTCATCCGTCCCAGCCGGCACGGAGGCTATCTCCCCGGCGGCTTCAAACTCGTGGCCCTGCCTGCGCAATTCATACCGCGCCAGAAATTCCGGATTGCCCCCAAGCAGGATGTCGGTGCCGCGGCCGGCCATGTTGGTGGCGATAGTCACCGCTCCCAAACGTCCCGCCTGCGCCACGATCTCCGCTTCTTTGTCGTGGAATTTGGCGTTTAACACCTGATGGTTAATATTTCTCCGCCGGAGCATGCTGCTGAGGATCTCAGATTTTTCAATAGATATCGTGCCGACCAGTACCGGCTGCCCCCTGTCGTGCCTGGCCGCTATTTCTTCGACAACCGCGGCAAATTTAGCCTGCTCCGTTTTATAAATAACGTCCGGCAGGTCCTTGCGGATCATCGGTTTGTTGCTGGGTATCACTACCACATCCAAACCGTAAATCTTTTTGAATTCCTGTTCCTCGGTTGCCGCCGTGCCGGTCATACCGGCGAGCTTGTCATACATCCGGAAGTAGTTCTGAAAAGTGATGGTTGCGAGAGTTTGGGACTCCCGTTCGATCTTGACTCCCTCTTTGGCTTCGATAGCCTGGTGCAGACCGTCGCTGTAGCGCCTGCCGAACATCAACCGGCCGGTAAACTCATCAACAATGATCACCTGCCCGTCCTTCACCACATAGTCCCGGTCCCGTTTCATCAGCCCGTGGGCTTTTAAGGCCTGGTTCAGGTGGTGGGTAAGCTCAACGTTTTTATCGTCATACAGGTTCTCAACGCCAATCATTTTTTCCACCTTGGCCACTCCGGACTCGGTAATGGTCACAGTGTGCGCCTTTTCGTCGACATTGTAATCGGTTTCCCGCACCAGCCGGGGAACGACTTTGGCAAAAGTAAAGTACAAGTCGGTAGATTTCTCCGCTTGCCCGGAAATAATCAACGGGGTCCTGGCTTCGTCTATTAATATGCTGTCCACTTCATCCACGATGGCATAGTTTAGCTCACGCTGCACCAATTGGTCGGGATGCTGGGCCATATTGTCCCGCAGGTAGTCGAACCCAAACTCATTATTCGTGCCGTAAGCAATATCGGAGCGGTAAGCGCGCCTGCGGTCCTCCCATTCCAAGCCGTGCAGCACCAAGCCCACGCTTAAACCCAGGTAGCGGTAGATCTGGCCCATCCACTCGCTGTCACGGCGGGCCAGATAGTCATTCACTGTAATTACATGAACTCCTTTGCCGGTGAGAGCATTCAGATAAACCGGCAAAGTAGCCACCAGGGTTTTACCTTCACCTGTTTTCATCTCGGCTATACGGCCCTGATGCAGCACAATGCCGCCCAGCAGCTGCACGTCAAAGTGCCTCATCCCCAATACCCGCCGGGAGACCTCTCTTACCACGGCAAAAGCCTCCGGCAGAATATCATCCAAAGTTTGTCCTTGATCCAGGCGTTCGCGAAAAACCGCGGTCATGCCTTTTAATTCTTCTTCCGGCATTGCAGACATCTTTGGTTCCAGGCTATTGATCTTATTAACAACATGCTGCAGCTTTTTTACTTCACGGGCATTATCATCAAGCCAGTTTTTAATAAACCCGAGCACTTTATATCACCTCATTATTCAGCATTCAGTAGTCAGCATTCAGAATATATCGAGACAACAAACAAACCATTCTCTTATTCTGACTCCTGACTCCTGACTCCTGACTCCTGACCAGGTTGCACCTCATCATTTTATATCAAATAATTATACTTGATCATTATCAACACCGTCAATTATAGTATTTTATTCCAAATAATGAGCGCCCCTGGAGAGGCGCTCTGTTAAAACAACAATCAATTTTGATAAATTTAGAACTCCGGCTCGATAATTCCGAAATTCCCGTCCTTGCGCTTGTAAACTACATTGACTTGCTCGGTTTCAGCGTTGGAGAACACAAAAAAGTTATGCCCAAGCAAGTTCATCTGGAGAACAGCTTCTTCCACCGGCATCGGTTTGATCGCAAAACGTTTGGTCCTAACCAGCTTGGGCGCTTCCTCTTCGGTGTCGTCAGCGGCAGAAGGCTTCTGCGCACTCATTACCCGGATACCCCTTTTTTGCAGCTTTCCTTTGTATTTTTGAATTTGCTTCTCAAGTTTCTCCACCACCAGGTCGGTAGAAGTATACATGTCTCCGGTGCTTTCTTCACCTCTCAAGATCATCCCATTAACCGGTATGGTTACTTCAATGCGGTGGGAATCTTTCTCAACAGTCATTGTCACCTGAGCGTCACCGAGGTTGTCTATAAATCGATCCAGCTTGCCGACGCGTTTTGCGACATAATCTTTCAATGCGTCCGTCACTTCAATATTTCTGCCGCGTACTTGCACCTTCATAAAACAACCCCCTTTTGATATGTCCTAATACTATTATTCCCCAACTTGGCGAAAATTCCTGCTATAATTCAACTCGCCTACGGCGACCGCCGGGGAGTCTTGGGCAACTAATCACCGCTTACCACCCCTGTGAGCAATAAGCAAAAACCCCAGACTTGCTGGGGTAAACCGAAAGTTATCATAACTTTAGTATAATTTATATTTTAGTAAAATTTATATTTTTAAAACGTTGGCCGCCTGAGGACCCCGGGCGCCTTCGACAATATCGAATTCAACCTTTTGTCCTTCATTTAAAGTCTTAAAACCTTCTTCCTGAATCGCTGAAAAGTGAACGAACACATCCCCGCCGTCTTCTCTCTCAATAAACCCGTAACCCTTTTCTTGATTAAACCATTTAACCTTACCTAACACAAACATACCTCCTAGAAAACTTAATTCCGTGTGTCTTTAGCTCACGTAAAGTCATGTTAACATAGGGTTATGAGATTGTCAAGCCTTTCATAACATCCCACTACTATACATATATCTCATCTTTGTCGAAAAAAACCTTGCGGAAAGTTCTTTGTTTAGAAGTTTCTGTTGATAATGTGGATAAGTCTGTTAATAACTAATAAAATCAGCCCTTAAAGTGTGGGTAACTAATTCTCCCCAATAAAAAAATGTAAATCTATGTTATTTGTTGGCATGTTTTTTGTAGAATTTTAGGAATACCTACCGGTGGCAGCCGTGATAACGAACACCTGTCCCGCCCCCGCCTGTTTAACCGCTGCGGCGGCAGATGACATTGTACTGCCGGTAGTGAAAACATCATCAACAATTAGGATATTTTTACCTTGAAGATATCGCGCGTCTGTCACATGAAAGGCGTTTATTAAGTTAATTTCCCGCGCCGCCCTGGACAGCCCGGTCTGGGAAGGTGTATCCATAATTTTAGCCAGCGCGCGACCGTTCACCGGTATTTTCAATCTGACGCCGATTTCTTTTGCCAGCAAGGCAGCCTGGTTAAATCCCCTTTGACGCAGCTTGTTACCTGACAGAGGCACAGGCACCACCAGATCTATATCGGCATATAAGGCATCTGACAACAACAGCTCGGCCATCAGCGAGGCCAGCGGCGCGGCCAGCCTGCGGCTGCCGCCATATTTAAAACGGTGGATGGCCTTTTTCAAGACCCCCTCGTAAGGTCCCGGCGCCCGGGCCGCAACAAAAGGCCAGCCATGTCTTTGGCATTCACCGCACAGGTAAAAGCCACCCGAGGTAACCGGCACGGCTTTTTCCGGCAAGCGGCCGCATATGCGGCAATGAGCCTCCAGGCGATAACCGTCCACTACTGCATGGCAAGCGCGGCATACTTCCACCCCTGAACCGTGAGCACCGCAAAAAGGACATTCCGGCAGCGGGGGAAAAAGCAAATCAAGCAGACTATCCCATAACCCTGAAATCACCGGCACCCCCTTTATTTCCGGGGTAACCCAATAATCGAAACAGCTGCGGAAACAACCCGGTTCCCGCCATCCTTTTTAGCCTTATCCAAGGCGCGCTGCGCGGCCTTGAACAAGCCCGCCGCGTCGCCGGCGTCCTGTGGAAACTCCGCCGCTCCTATGCTGACGGTGATTCTCGCCTGCTTTCCGGCCTCTCGCAGAAAATAGTGCTCCTCGATTTCATCCCTTATACCGCCGGCAATGTCCATCAGGCGCCGGCCACTCGCGCCCGGCAGGATTACAGCAAACTCATCCCCGCCGTAACGCGCGGCAAGGTCATCTCCGCGCGTGGCGCCTTTAATGATCCCGGCCAGTTCGGCCAGCGTCCAGTCCCCCGCCGCCCGGCCATAGCGGTCGTTAAAAGCCTTAAACCGGTCCACGCCGATAATCATCAGTCCGGCCGCTACGCCGCTTCCGCCGGCTGTCCCGCATATCTCCGAGGCGGCATGGAAAAGAACTCCCGAATTTAACAGTCCTGTTAAAACATCCAGTGACGCGGCATGTTCCAAACGGCCGGCAAGCACTGATTTCCCCACGGTTAGGGCTGCTTGTCCGCCAAGCACGGCCATAATGTGCAGGTGTTTTTCGTCAAAAACCATGGGCCTGCGATCACCCAGGACAATAACTCCTAATTCTTCCTCACCGGATAATAACGGGATAATTAACAGCGAGCGCATTATCTGGCACAAACCGGCTTCATTCCTGGTACGTGAATCGGTTCTGCAATCGGATATGATTTCGGGCTTTCTATCCGCTATTGAGCAGCCGGCGATCCCTTCACCGCTGTATACCTTGGTTTGGCTAAGATGCTTGGAGTACGGCCCGGTTGCCGCAACCGGCGCAAAGGAATCTCTTTCACCGGAGCGTAGGTAAGCAACTCCTGAATGGTAAGGAAAAACCTTTCCCGCTCTTCTCAAGATAAATGCCAACAACTCGGCCGGTTCAGGATTCTTCTCTAAAATAGTGGCCACATCATAGAAAGCTTTCAGTTCCCGGTTGGCCACGTGAAGGTGAATATAATGACGCATGATTAACTGAAGCGCCAGCACGGAAGAGAACAGCAGCATGATCCCGGTTAAGCCCGTATATATGTATATCATGGCAATCAAAAGCCCCAGGGGAACAGTAAACAGATAGGTCAGACTATCCCACTTAACCGCGTCCAGCCAGGCCGGACCGGGATAATACCGACGCTTTGGCAAGAGGTAAAAGTAAATCAACAGGTGATTGATTCCCATGTAGCAGACAGTGAAAGCAGCTAAAGGTAAAATTTCCGCAAAACCTGACAAACCCAGCCGGCCGCCGCTAAACTGATAAATATGGCCGGCCGCGACAGCCGCCAATACATACTGCCCGGCATTGAAGACAGTAGTGCGAACCGGATTGCCCCGGTTGGCTATCCCTTGACCGAAAAGTGTTGACAGGCCGGAAACCCAGGCGGTTGCCGCCGGGCCAAAGATTAAATAAGCTGACAGGACCAGGGCGAAGCCGCCTGAAAGCTGCCCGTGGGGAAAAGATACAGCCAGCCACTCGGACAGCACGCCCAGGAGAACAATAGACAGCAATTCCCGCACCCGGTCCAGATCCAGGGCTGGGAAAAGGAGGTACAACTGCCAGGCCGCCAGGCCGACCACTAGCCATACATACAGGATATGCACAATACTTCTCGGTCGCAAGTTAATTCCACCTCAACGCTTATTTCGACAAAACGTTGAATTTACCTGCACTGTTAGGGGATAAATGGAAGAATAACGGCGCACGCAGCAGATCT
Organism: Pelotomaculum terephthalicicum JT; assembly: GCF_022410535.1. GTDB lineage: Bacteria > Bacillota > Desulfotomaculia > Desulfotomaculales > Pelotomaculaceae > Pelotomaculum_D > Pelotomaculum_D terephthalicicum. Next base: position 9,055 of record NZ_JAKNBL010000034.1, on the reverse strand, counting down.
TTACCTGCTAAACCTCTAACGTCAAATTGCCGCGTGTGCGAAAATCCGTTGGCATCCCCGTTTGATTCCATGTTTTTCGCGGCCTTCACGGACAACAATTCAAAAGGGTAATATCTTTGTAAACAGCTCAGTATTTCCAATGTTTTATCGCAAGAACCATCGTCCACCACCCGTACTTTTATCCACGGTGTATTTTTGATCAGGTAAAAAATTTTACGAATAAAACCCTCCACCCATGGCTCCTGATCCTTGACAATAATAACCACCGTTCTTGTGCTCTTGTGAACAGTTTGACAACTCCTGTTGAAAAAAATCCTGAAAAGAAAGACAAAGCCCGCCGCGGCCAGCATTGCCAATGATACCAAAAGCAAGTTCACATTTTTCACCCCCGGCCTTTACTGCACCATATGCAGGATATCCGCCAGGGGTGATTACTCAGAATTCAGAATTAAGAATAGATGTTTTATCGTACCGAAATATTCTGAATTCTATTTTAATCCATATAATAATAAGGCCAGGCTTCATGAAGGCCTGACTACTAAAAATAGACATCCATACCAATAACGTGTTTACAGCAGATGATAAAAAAAATTTTTCAGAGAGAGTAAAAGTCAGCAGTCAGAATATGAGAACCGTCTCTAAACATTCTTAATTCTGACTCCTGACTTCTGGCTCCTTAAGTATATGTTAACAACACTCTCAAGACTTACCGTGCCGAAACGGGCTCTTATTTTAAACCGGCGTCCCGCCTCAACGCTTCGGCCTTGTCGGTGCGTTCCCAGGGCAGATCGAGGTCATTTCTGCCGAAATGTCCGTAGGCGGCCAACTGCTTGTAAATCGGCCGGCGCAGGTCCAGATCTTTGATAATAGCTGCCGGACGCAGATCAAAGTGCTCGCCTACCAGCTTAACCAGGGTCTGCTCGTCTATCTTGCCTGTGCCGAAAGTATCAACCATTATTGAAACCGGACGGGCTACGCCAATAACATAGGCAATTTGCAGTTCACACTTATCCGCCAGCCCGGCGGCTACTATGTTTTTGGCGACATACCGGGCGGCATAGCTGGCTGAGCGGTCCACCTTGGTGGGATCTTTACCCGAGAAGGCTCCGCCTCCGTGACGGGCCATCCCGCCGTATGTGTCCACAATGATTTTTCTTCCGGTGAGGCCCGTGTCCCCCTGCGGCCCGCCGATAACAAAACGGCCCGTGGCATTTACCAGGTAACGGGTCGAATTGTCGAGCAATTCAGCCGGAATAATTGGTTTTATTACCTGTTCCAGCGTATCCTTGCGGATCTCCTCCAAGGTTGCTTTAGGATCGTGCTGGGTGCCGATCACAACGCTGTCCACCCTTACCGGACGGCCGCCTTCGTATTCTACTGTCACCTGGGATTTTCCGTCCGGCCGGAGGTAGGGAACCAACCCGCTCTTGCGGACTACCGACAGCCGCTTCGCCAGGCCGTGGGCCAGGGATATAGGCAGCGGCATCAATTCCGGCGTTTCATTCGTGGCATAACCGAACATCATCCCCTGGTCGCCGGCGCCGGTGGCATCCAATTTATCTCTACCTTCCGCGCTGTCGCGGGTTTCCAGGGCGTGGTCCACGCCCTGGGCGATATCACCGGACTGCTCGTCGATAGAGGTGATTATCGCGCAGGTATCACAGTCAAAGCCGTATTTCGCCCGGGTATAGCCGATCTCACGGACAGTTTCCCGGGCTACTTTGGGAATATCCACGTAACAGTGGGTCGTAATTTCACCGCTTACCAGTACCAGACCGGTAGTAACCAAGGTCTCGCAGGCTACCCGGGCCAGTGGGTCATTTTGGTAAATAGCGTCAAGAACCGCATCCGATATTTGGTCGGCTATCTTATCCGGGTGTCCTTCAGTGACTGATTCAGATGTAAATAACCGCTTGGCCATCATCATCACTCCTTATCTTAGTACAAGCCTCAAACATAAAATTAAACCTCCGGAGCAGAGGTTTGCGTCGGATGCCATGAGCATTTCCTCCGTCTTAACAACAAACCGGAAACTACAGTACATTTTAACAATACCGGGAGAGAAATGTCAACAAATACCGACCTTATAACAAACGTTGGAACCATATATCTTATTGAGGCTCTACCTCAACCAGCACAGTATGAACGCCAATTTTTTTTATTCTTTCCCACGGCACCTCCACATCCTTGCCGGCTGGAATAAGCCCGAAATATTTTCTGCCGCTTGAAAGCACTAATGAAAGCACTCTTCCGCTCTCCAAGTCGATATAAACGTCTTTCACCACCCCCATTTTCGCGCCGTCCACCATATTTACAGTGTCCCTAAGACCCAGTTCAGATATTTTAAACAGCATACCCGGCACCCCCTTACACCAGGGTATGCCCGCCGTTCTTTAAAGGTTCACAACTCTAACATGGATAAATTTGAATAATACTAATCTTTTTGTCTTCCGCCGGTAAAAACCGCCATAAGATAATTTCGCAGAATGTATAATTCCTCGATCTTGAGAATCAAAGCAGCGGCTATGAATACCGCCACACCCGCCGCAACCGAGCTCCCAACCTGAACAGCCAGGCCAAGCTTGCCATGCGGGCTAAATAAACCGGTTAAGACATCATTGAGGCCATAACTGGCTGCGGCCATCAACGCGGAAGCGGCCAAAACAGGCAGGGTAAATCTGATCAAACCGGTCCATCGCAGTGGTTTCACCTTTTTTTCAATAAAGAACATAAATAAAGCAGTACCGGTCAACGAGGCAAGCGAACTGGCCAAAGCCAGTCCGCCATGCTGCAGAAACCTGGTCAATAACAGACTCAAGCCGAGATTGACCAGTACGGTAGCCAGAGTAATTTTTACCGGTGTTTTGGTGTCCTGCAAGGAATAAAAAGCCTTGGTCAGAATAGCATTGGCAGCCTGCCCGGCCAGCCCGACGGAATAAAAAAGCAAGGCGGCGGCAGTCATTTCCGTTGCCCGCTGGTCAAAGGCCCCGCTCTTGTACAGCAAACTTACTATCGGATATCGCAATACGATCAAGCCGATGCTGGCGGGAACCATCCCCAGAATCAATATTCTGAGCAACCTGTTTAACGAAGCAGAAAACTCTTCGCGCTCCCCCGCCGTCACAAGTTTGGTGAGTGTTGGGAAAACCGCTGTGCCCAATGCCAGCACAAAAAGGCTGATCGGAACCTGAACCAGCTTATTGGCCAAACTGAGGGCCGTGATAGTCCCCTCGGGCATACCGGAGGCAATATTTTTCTCAATCAATATATAGGCCTGGTTGACCGTGAGTCCTGCCGCAGCCGGCAAGATCAGGCTAAAAACCTGTTTCACGCCGGGGTGACTGAGATCCAGCGCCGGCTTATACCGGTATCCGGCGCGGAGCAGGGCCGGCACCTGCATTAAAGCCATCGCCGCCATGGCTATCACCGTACCTACGGCCAAGCCGTGTACTCCGTAAAAACTGCCCAGGGTGACGGCGCCCAGGATGATTACCACGTTATTTACCGCATTCGAAGAAGCCGGTATCCCAAATATGTTATTTGCGTTTAATAAGCCGGCAAAGAGTGAAGCCCACCCCGCAAAAAGCAGCAAGGGAAACATAATCCGGGCAAGACTGGCGGCGAGGTTTGCCGTCTGTCCCGGTAAATTCCAGGCGATCAGCTTGACAATGCACGGGGAAAAAACCATGCCTGCCGCTGCGATTAAAATGAACACCACGGTTACAGCGTTAAAAACAGTATTAAAAACCTTCCAGGCTTCCTGTTTTTTTCCTTTTGTCGAATATTCAATAAATACGGGCACCGTTACCGCCGCCAGCGCCCCGCTGATAATATAGAAAAGCAGATTTGGCGCCGTGAGAGCCACCAGGTAGGCGTCGGAGGCACCAGTGGCGCCAAACTTATGGGCAATTACACTATCACGCAGCACCCCCAGCAATTTTGACAAAGCACTAAAAAAAGCGATTAATACGGTAATATTGAAAATCATCTTGCCGGTCGTTGTTTTTTCCACATTCTCACCCTTCGTTGAGGGGAACGTTTGTGCCTTTACAGCGCCGGATGATTCTTTCTGCTCCCCGCCGGCCATCAACCTTCCAGTGTTCATAATTTGTATTATAACAGATTCGCCGTATAAAGACATAAATATAAGCCTGTAGCCGCGCAAAGTTTAAATTCTGGTTGAATGAAGGTATTATGTTGATAATGTCGAATTTTTGATTATGGATAAACATTTTATATTGGGGGATGCGTGTATGCCTAGCAATAACAAACCAATCAAGGTGGCAATTTTAGGAGGCCCCGGAACGGGTAAAACGACCCTCTGCAAGCAACTGGACGTAGATTACAGTCTCGCAGGCTACATATCATCCATCTGTGAGGAATTCACCCGCGAGTACATTGTCAATTACGGGGTGCCCACGAATATTTTCGAGCAATTCTTGCTTTATGAAGGACAAAAGAAAAGGGAGGAGCATTTGAAGCATAGCGATATTATTTTTTGCGACAATGCCACAATATTGTGTTACGTTTATGGAATTCTTACCTGCAATTTCAATAACAGAAAGGAAAAATATGCCTTACTGAAACTATATGAGTGGGCCATGCGGGATTTGAACGAATATGAAATATTTTACATACCCAGGGAAATTAGGCTGGTCGATGATGGCGTGAGATATCAAAATTTAGAATTTGCTTTGGAGGTAGACAAGAAAATCATAGATTTCTTGAGCATAATGAATATTAACTATGTTGAGGTAAAAGGCAATATGACTGAGAGAGTCAGCATTGTTAAAAACAGTCTTAACCTGCCGCCCAAAAATGCGGCAGAGAACTCAGGTCCGGATGCTGCCCGGGGAAGTACCTGTTAATAAGGAAAGCCCGGCTCAGCCGGGTTCAGTATATCTAAGACAATGATCACACATGCCCGTCAATCTCTTTGCCCAGATGCGCATTACCTGGATCACCCGGCAGCTCTTGACTGGGTGATGCTCCGTTATCTCTGGATTTGCGTAGAACATTTATTTTCTCTTCCTTTTTCAATCTGATTTGCTGCATTACACGGTATGTTTCCGCGACATCCATAGGATTAGGGCTCATTCCAACACCCTCCCATCTTTCAGGCGAAAATAAAAAATACCCTCCAGAATAGCCGGGGTACTGTCACAGGAACTAAATTGTTCTTCCTGGCAACCCGGCTGTCGTAGCGCTGAGGCGCTTTAGACCCGTAGTTTTGCGTCCATAGTTTTCACTATGTTTGCCCTTTTCAGACAACTTATTTATACTAGACTTTGGACCTATTGTAAATAGGACTTTTGTCCCGCATTATGCTTTTAATAAGATATTCTTATATTTGAGTCATAATTTAAAACCAGCACTTCTTCGACGCTCCCCCGCTTGGCTGCCGCTGAATTTATCGGCCGCTTCGCCACAACCGGCATAATCTTATAGTCAGCGTAAAGTTCTTTAATAAAACTAGTCGCGGAATTGCTCAATAAGACCTTGCATCCTTTCTGCGTCAATTTGTCAACAGTCGCTTTGAGTCTTATTTGTTTGTTTTTATCAAACCCGCCTAAATAATACCCGGTAAAAGAGGCTGTGTCCGACACCGGATCGTAAGGCGGGTCAAAATATACAAAATCTCCCCGGCCGGCTGTTTCCACCGCCTCCTCGAAATCGGTGTTATATATGGAAATATCCGCGCTGTTCAAATACTCGCTGATAGCCTGCAAAGCCATCCTGTTAAATAAATTCGGATTTTTATAATTGCCGAAAGGGACATTGAAACAGCCCTGGCTATTTACTCTGAATAAACCATTATAGCAGGTTTTATTAAGATAAATTATTCTTGAAGCTTTTTTAACTGAAGATAGGTTGTTAAAGCGCTCCTTTTTTTTATCCAAATCTCTTATTTGGTAGTAATATTCCTTAGAATTAGCGTGTTTTGAGAGATCTTCAATCAACTCAGCCAGGTTGTCCCTGACAACTTTATAAACATTGATCAATTCATCGTTAATATCGTTTATTACAGCCTTATCAGGCTGAATATCAAAAAGAACGGCCCCCGCTCCGACAAAAGGCTCAAAGTATGTTTTGTAACTTAGGGGAATTAATCTTCTTATTTCCGGCAACAGCTGCCGTTTGCCGCCCGCCCATTTTAAGAACGGTCCAAGCAGCTTATTTTCAGTCATTAGTTTTTTCACCGTCATACAAAGTATTTAAAACATACTTATTTTACTATTTTTCCACGTTTGCAAGCAATGTAAAGCCTGCAAATATCCCCGGATTGTTCTTACATAATGGGATTTAAGCAATCTTTCTTCATGTTAAACTAATGATATAATATAATCATTCAAAGGAAACGCTTTAGCCGGTAGTTTCAAGATCCATACTATACTTACTTCGGAGAGTGGTCTATTGCAGACGATTATGGTGGTTGAAGACGAATATTCAATTGCTCTTTTGCTCAAGGCTTATCTGGAGCACGCGGGCTTTAAGGTGCATGTCGCCGCAGACGGGGAAGAAGCGCTGTCCATATTTTCCGCAGTAAATCCCGCGCTGATTCTGCTGGATTTGATGCTGCCCGGAAAAGACGGATGGACGGTGCTGGATGAAATTCGCCAGCAAAGCAGCTGCCCCGTAATCATGGTGACAGCGCGCGGCGCCGTAGAAGACCGTCTGCATGGGTTTAAGCAGGGCGCCGATGATTACATCCCGAAACCTTTCGATCCGGATGAAGTTGTAGCGCGAGTCAAAGCTGTGCTGCGGCGGCCGGCCCGCCTGATTGAACCTGAACTTGTCCAATTCGGGAGCTTGATTGTGAGTTTTACCTCCCGCACTGTTTCGCTTAGAGGTACAACGATTTATTTTGCGCCGCGCGATTGGGAACTGCTGGCTTTTCTGGTTCGCCACCCAAACCAGGTATTTACCCGGGATAAGCTGCTGGATCATGTCTGGGGAGTGGATTACGAAGGGGGAGACCGCGCGGTGGATGTTTCGGTCAAACGCATACGGCATTTATTGCACGAGTGGCCGGCCAATGAGGGGGAAATTGTTACAGTACGGGGAACGGGCTATTTATTGCGCATATAGTTTTCAAAAAAAGTTAGCCATTTGTTCAAAATTTAGTCACAATAATCAGTTAGACTGTTACTAGGTGGCTTTACAGGAACGATTTTCATATTAAGTTCAATTGAGCAAATTCTGCGCATTCAGTGTCCGTATTCGGCAGGGACACCGGAAGCTATGTTAAATGTTTCCTTAATTTATTACCCAAGGGGGAAAGTATCTTGGCAGACACTCTTAGACCTGACATAAGCAAGCTCAATTTTCTTGTCCAGTTTATAAAAAGAAAAAAGCTGCTGCTTGGGATAATAATAATTACGGCAACTACGCTGGCAGGATTCTACATAATGACAACCCGCAAAAGCACACCGGGAAATTACCTTACCGACACCGTTAAAAAAAGCACTGTCACCAGCTCTATTTCAGCCAGCGGGACAATCGAACCGGTAAGCACGGTTTCCCTAAGTTTTAAGAACTCCGAAATCATTAAAGACATCTATGTCAAAGTAGGCGACCACGTGACCACCGGTCAGATTTTAGCCGAACAGTATACCGACAACCTGGAGGCATCGGTAATCCAGGCTACAGCCAGCTTGAAAGGAAACACCGCCAAGCTGGAACTGTTGCAGAACGGTTCCACCCAGGAAGATTTGGATAAAGCCGCAGCAGAAGTCCAAATGGCCCGGGGGAACTACGACCTGGCGAAGTCCACTTTGGAGCGCTACCAGCAGTTATATCAGGAGGGGGCGATTGCCAAAGCCGATCTCGACAAGTACAACTCGGAATTTATTAATGCCGAAGGTAATTTGAGAAAGGCCGAGAACTCCCTAAGGTCACTGCAAGCCGGCAATCGCGCGGAGGATATTGAAGCGGCGGTCGCCCAGGTAGACAGCAGTGAGGCGCAGTTAAAACTGGCTCAAAACGACCTTTCGGGAGCCAAGATGTTCAGTCCCATCGAAGGCACTGTCAGCGCGGTTAACGGCGCCGTCGGCCAGCGGGCGACGGCCAATAACAATAACACCAGCGGCGGCGGGTTTATCGATGTAATTTCAGAAGCGCTGCAGTTAAAGGCTCAGGTTAACGAAGCAGATATTGGTAAAGCCATAGTCGGCCAGAAAGTTGAATTCACAGTGAACTCCTTTCCGGACAGAACTTTCAGCGGCAAGCTAAGCAGCATTTCTCCACAGGCATATACCCTATCAAACGTGCAGATTTATGATGTCATCATTCAGCCGGACCAAAACTACCAAGAACTGAAGGCAGGTATGCCCGCCAATGTTCAAATCATTATTGACCGGCATGAGAATGTTCTCACCGTCCCCAAAGGAGCCGTTACTTATGCAGTCACTTATTTAAGTAAAATGAGACAAGCAGGTTCCCCGGTGCCGGAAGAAACCGGCGGCACCAGCGGCAGCCAGCGGCAAAACCGCCAGAGAACCGGCGGGGGCAGCAGCGCCGGGGCCGGGAACGATGGAGGCAGCAATGCTGATGCTTCAAGCGTACCGGCAAGCTACCAGGAACAGCAAACCACGGTTCTTGTTATGAACAACTCCGGCATTCCCTCTCCGCAACGCGTGGTTTTAGGACTGTCGGATCTGAGCAATTATGAAATAATTAATGGTTTAAGCGAAGGCGACAAAGTGGTGATTGGCGCTTTAAATCAGACAACTACCACTACACAGGGCAGCCAGGGCGGCAACCCGATGATGATGGGCGCGCCGCGGGTGACAACCGGAGGCGGAGCCAGGCGCTGATTATAAGCCGGCGAAATAAATCTGGGTGGTGGCATATTTGCCGGAAAATAAAGTGATCGAATTAAAAACTATCAAAAAAGTATATACCATGGGGGCATCGCAGGTTAACGCTTTAAGAGGCATCGACCTGACCGTCACCCAGGGAGAAATGGTGGCGATTATGGGCTCCTCCGGCTCCGGCAAAAGCACCTTGCTGAATATTATCGGCTGTCTGGACAAACCAACCGAAGGCGCCTACT
>NZ_JAKNBL010000033.1 GCF_022410535.1 Pelotomaculum terephthalicicum JT | reverse complement strand
CCCTTGTAAATGGATTTGTGTCCATGGTAGCACATTTCCATTTCTTCCAGCTGAGTGCTGTATTTGGTGGCCATTTTTGCTGCATTTTTAGTGGCCGTTTTTGCTGCATTTTATTATACCGCTAACAAATATTTATCTAACTGTCAGCAAGGGTGAATTTGTGACTGTTATGGGACCTTCGGGATCAGGTAAATCAACCCTCCTAAACATAATTGGCACCCTAGATTCTCCGTCAAGTGGGGTTATGACTCTCTTTGAAAAATATAATTCTCAAAGCATGACAGAAAAGCAGCGGGCTTTAATAAGGCTTAAACTCATAGGTTTTGTATTTCAGTCCTTTAATCTTATACCTTTCTTAAGCGCATTGGAGAATGTTGAATTGCCTCTTAGAATTATGGGAATTAAAAGGAATGAAAGAATTAAGAAAGTTTTCGATATTCTTGCACGTGTAGGATTAGATAAGAGATTAAATCATTATCCAAGTCAATTAAGCTCGGGAGAACAACAAAGAGTCTCTATCGCGAGGAGTCTAATAAATGACCCAGAACTTGTTCTAGCTGATGAGCCTACTGGAAATCTGGACAGCACAAATACCCAAGAAATAATAAAATTAATGAAGGAACTATGTGCTGAAAAAAGGGTTGCTTTTTTAATAGTAACTCATGATAATGAAATTACATGGGCAGCTGATAGGGTATTATATCTTAATAACGGGGAACTCAACAATAAAACTTAATTAGAGAGAGGATAGAATGACCGGTATTTTTATTGCCTTGCATTATTAATTATTATATATGGACTAACTAGTTACTATTTGGAGAGCAAAGAAGAGAATAATTGCATTAGCACCAGCCAGCCGCACCTTTGTCCGATCATCCGCGGAAAACCAGGGCTGATGTCGTCGGGTTCGGTACCAAAATTAGCCATCAAATTGATGAAGCGGCTAATGTCTCCATTGAAATACTGAGTTGGATATCGTTCAATGAAGGAATAACTTTAATAGCATCGGTTGAATCAGGCTGAGCATAGCACAGTTTGTGTATGGTGCACCCCATTGTCAAGACAAATTTTTGACTGACTTAAGTTAGGTTCTCCTTTCCGGTATTTATAGATATTTAATGCAGAAACCTTACCTTTGGAGGAGGTCAAGGGCGAGCGAAGCTCGTTCATCGGAGGCCCTTGACATCTGTGTGGTCCAATATCCTTTTGTCGAGGTTCCAGCTGTAACAAACATGTTCGCGTTCGCGCATAAGAATTAACTAATAGTAATCATGCCAGGGGTCCATGCGAGGGTCCATGCCAGCATGCCAGGGGTCAGCCCTTGACATTGGACAAAAGCATAAATTTAATTTTTCACAGTAATAAATAGCGGAGGATAATGTAATTAGAACACTTATGTTTAAAATATAATGTACACTACTAATATACAAAACTCAAAGCTGTCCAATGTCAAGGGCTGACCCCATTCCGATCAATGTCAAGGGCTGACCCCATTCCGGTGCATTCCGGTGGGGCTGAAAAAAATGAATACTGTTGGCGCTCCCGACAAAACATATAAAAGACATCTGCCGGAGCGCCATTTCTTCTTTATTGAATGGTTTGCGCGCGCCGGACGAGAAGGTGAAGATATTTGAACAGCCTGACCAGTTTTTTTAACCCTAAGTCAGTAGCTGTTATCGGCGCTTCTAAATCACCGGAGAAAATCGGAAACGTTATTGTAAAAAACATCATCTCCAGCGGCTACACCGGCAAAATATTTCCAGTCAACCCGAAGGAAAAAGAAATCGAAGGGCGGGCTTGTTATCCATCGGTCGGTGCCGCCCCGGAACCGGTGGAGTTGGCGGTTATATCAGTCCCGGCGCCCCTGGTGCTGGATATGGCGACGGCATGCGGCAAGAGCGGAGTAAAAAACCTGGTGGTGATAACAGCGGGGTTTAAAGAAACAGGCAAAGAAGGACTCCGCCTGGAGCATAAACTGGTCGAAATTTGCCGTTCGTACAAAATGGGGATGCTTGGGCCTAATTGCGTGGGCTTTATGGATACTCACACCCCGATAAACGCTTCATTTTCGACCGGGTTTCCCTTGGAAGGAGAAATCGCCTTTATTTCACAGAGCGGCGCCATGGTGTCATCTATTCTGGACTGGAGCCATTCGGTAGGTCTCGGCTTCAGTAAATTTATCAGTCTCGGCAATAAAGCCGATCTGACGGAATCCCATTTCATAGAAAACGCGGCGGATGATCCGCATACCAAAGTGATTCTTTGTTATATCGAAGATGTGGAAAACGGGCCTCTTTTTCTTGAAACAGCCCGGCGGGTCAGCCGGAAAAAACCTATTGTCATCCTCAAATCCGGAACCAGCCAGGCGGGCGCCCGGGCGGCTTCTTCCCACACCGGCGCGCTCGCGGGCAGCAATATAGCTTATGAAGCGGCGTTCCGCCAATGTGGAGTGATTCGGGCCGGGAGCATGCCGGAATTGTTTGACCTGGCCATTGCTTTTGCCAATCAGCCTGTTCCCCGGGGAGAACGTGTAGCCATTATTACGAACTCCGGTGGTCCGGGCATCGTGGCAACCGACAATATTGAATTAAAAAACCTGAAAATGGCCCATTTTACCAGAGAAACGGTTGACGAGCTAAGAAAAAAATTGCCCGCTGAATCGAATATATACAACCCGGTAGACGTATTGGGCGACGCCAAAGCTGACCGGTACCGGTTCGCGTTGGATAAAGTTCTGGCCGATCAGGGCGTGGACAGCGCCGTTGTCCTGCTCTGCCCGGGCGGAGTGACCGAGCCGGTGGAAACTGCCAGGGCTATGGTTGAGATGAGTAGAATATACCCGGAAAAACCTTTGCTTGCCGCTTACATGGGTGGCAAACAAATTGAGGAAGGCGCTAAATTACTTTCAGCGGCAAAAATACCCTGCTTTGCTTTTCCGGAACCGGCGATTGCCTCTATTAGCGGCATGGTGAGCTATACCGGGACTAAAAATATTGGTAAAGATAAAGAAATACCGTCATTCGATAATGTGGATCCCGGGACAGTGGAAACAATATTAAATAGTGTAAGAATGGATAAGCGTCTGGTGCTCCTGGGCAGCGAAGCCGCAAAAGTGCTGGCTGCTTACGGCATACCCACGGCGGCAGCCGAACTGGCCACCCAGCCGGAAGAAGCGGCCGGATTGGCGGATGAGATGGGCTATCCGGTTGTGCTAAAAATAGCCTCACCTAAAATTACGCATAAAACTGACGTGGGTGGGGTAATTACCGGCCTGGACTCATATGAAAAAGTGCGCAAAGGCTTCATTGAAATCATCGAAAAAATTCAGCGATACATGCCCCGGACGGTCATTTACGGGGTTGAGGTGCAAAAAATGATGCCTAAAGGGACAGAGTTGATTATCGGCATGACCAGAGACGTGCAGTTCGGTCCGCTAATCGCTTTTGGCCTTGGCGGTATTTATGTAAACTTGATCAAAGATGTTTCATTCCGCCTGGCAAACGGCCTGACAATTACTGAGATTAAAAAAATGATCAGCGAAACCAGGGCCTATACCCTGCTGCGCGGCTATCGGGGGGAAAAACCCGCCGACATGCAGGCCATTATCGAGGTTATCGGCAGATTTACCAAACTGGTCACCGATTTTACTGAAATAACCGAGGTGGATATTAATCCGCTGTTTGCATACAACCGGGGTGTTTCGGCTGTTGATGTGAAAATAACTATATCGTGAGGTGTTTTCGGTGAAAAATCTATATATCATGGGTACTTCCGGCAGCGGAAAAACCAGTGTGGCTGTAGGATTAGCAATCAAGTTCAGACAAGAGGGATACCGGGTGGCTTACTTCAAACCGGTGGGCAGCACCGGGAGCAGCACCGTCAAAGGTGACGAAGATGCCTTGTTGATGAAAGAAGTGCTGCAAATGGAACATCCGCTGGAAACAATCGTTCCTTACATGGCCGGTCCTTCTTATCTGTCCGGCTATAAGCATTCCTGTGTTTCTGTGAAGACAATCGTTGAGGCATATGAAACGGTAGCGGCGGGAACGGATCTGGTGATCATCGGCGGAGCCAGCTTCCCTCATATCATGGGATGCCTCGGGCTTGACGCCGCCAGCCTGGCGGTTGAACTGCAAGCTCTTCCCCTCTTTGTGATCAGGATTGAAAGCGATTACAGTCTGGATCTAGCAATTTTTTTCAATAATTACCTGGAGTTGAAAGGCATTTTTACTATAGGAAACATTTTCCACAATGTGCCTCAATCACTTATGGCGAAGACAGAAGGAATTTACCGGCCCATCCTAGAAGAACGCGGTTATGATATCCTTGGCGTTATCCCAAAACATCCGGTAATAACCTCACCTACGGTAAAAGATTATTTCGAAGTGCTTGGGGGTGAAATACTGGCCGGGAAAGACTGTTTGGAGCGAGTGGTGGAAGACGTGGTTATTGGCGCCATGACTATTGAAAGTGCCCTGGGTTACCTGCGGCGTACCGCGAATAAGGCTGTGATCACCGGCGGGGACCGTTCGGAAGTAGCCTTGTCCGCCCTGGAAACCAGCACTGCCGCGATCATTCTCACCGGCGGACTGTACCCGAATGTTAAAGTAACTGCCCGCGCTGAAGAAAAAGGAATACCTGTGATTTTAGTCTACTATGACACATACACAACTATAGAGAAAATGTCTGAAGTCACCAGGCGGGTCAAGGCTACCGACCGGCAAGCCATTAACATTGCTGTAAATAATATAGAAAAATACTGCGATTGGCGCAGCATCTTAAGCTCATTGCAGTAAATTTTTTAATATTATCAAAGCCGCAAATGAATTTTATGTAAACTAATATTACTTCTTTAATTCCTCACGGCCTTGTTGAATTTGACTTAATACCGTCCCTAAATTCTCCTCAAGGCTGGCCAATATGTCATCAGCATAATCACGCGCCCCTCCCTTGATCTCGCGGGCCACTGATTCAGCTTTCTGAACTACCTCCTCCGCTACTTTTTTTGCCTGGCGGACTATTTCACTGTCGTCAGCCTGCTTTTCCACCTGCCTTTGGGCGTCCTCCATAATCCGGACCGCCTCTTTTTGGGAATCATTCAGCACCTTTTCCCGTTCCTGGATAATCCAATTAGCCTGGCGGATTTCCTCGGGCATATTTGTCCTGATATGGTCCAGCAGATCTAGAATCCTGTCCTCGTCAACAAGCACTTTTTTGGTTAATGGTATTTTACTGCTCGATTCGATAAGGTCTTCGAGCTCATTCAGTACGCTTAGCAAGTCCACTAATTTCTACCCCTCCTTACAAAAATCGCTGTCTCTTAATTTTCTCCACAAGCTTCTTTTCCACCAAAGGCGGCACCAGATGCTCCAAAGGCCCGTTAAAAATAGCAACATCTTTTACCGCGCTGGAACTGATATAAGAATATTCCGCTCTGGTCATTAAAAAGATCGTCTCAACATTACAGGCAAGATTTTTATTAATAAGCGCCATGCGGAACTCATTTTCAAAATCGGAAACCACCCGCAAACCGCGGACTATGGCAGCCGCTTTTTGCTCTGCGGCGTAATAAACCGTCAGGCCGTTGAAAGAGTCTACCTTAACATTAGGATAAGGAGATAAAACTTCTTTTAACATTTCAACCCTTTCCGATATGGAAAACAGGGGGTTTTTAATCGGGTTCCTGGATACTGCCGCGATTACCTGATCAAAAAGAACCGAAGCTCTAACAATGATATCCAAATGACCTAGTGTTACAGGGTCAAAACTTCCCGGACAAATCGCCGTCCGCAAACTATTTTCCCTCCCCGGCACATTATTGATGATAATAAAATGAAAGCAACGTATCCCCGTACTTTTCCTGACGTAGCAATCTCAATGAAGCAGCCGCGTCCTGAGCCGGCGGGTCTTTCTTACTACTTTCTACTATAATTGTTCCACCAGGTTTCAATAAATTATTTTTAATTATGGCGTCTAAAATACTGGAGACCAGACCTTGAAGATAAGGCGGGTCAATAAAAATCAGATCGTATACTTGTCCTTCTTCTCCCAGTAAAGAAATGGCTTTAACGGCATTAAGGCATAATAAACGGGCATTAGCCTCAAGTCCGGTAATACCAAGGTTTTCTTTGATGATATGAATATTATTTATATCTTTTTCAACAAAAACCGCCCTATCAGCTCCCCTGCTCAAGGCTTCTATGCCGACACTGCCCGTACCCGCGAATAAATCCAAAAAGCTGCTCCCGGCAATGAAAGGTCCCAGCATGTTAAAAAGAGCTTCTTTCACCCGATCAGATGTCGGTCTTACTTTAAGCCCCCTGGGAGCTTTCAACTGCCGCTTTTTAGCAATACCTGCAATGACGCGCAAAATATTTAATCCCTTTCTTTTACAAAAAACATTATAGCATAATAATATAAGAAAATCGAATTTTTTCATAATGTTAAAATAATAAACTTATTTATGTATATCACCATGGAAATAGGACAACATAGTGATGTTAAAGAGGTGATAGTATGGAATTGGATTTTTATAAAACATTTTCAATAAATATTGACTTGGCGATTGAAGCCCATGACCTGGTACGGGGACAAACCGGCCAGGAAATCCCGGGGGTTGTCGTCGACCGTGAGAAATACGAGAACTCATCTGTAACAATTGTAAAAATAGTCGAAGAGCAAGCGGAACAATTAATGGGAAAGCCGCGCGGCAATTATATCACCATCGAAGCTCCGTCCCTACGGGAAAATAATCGTTTGGCCCAACAAGAAATAGCGGAAGTCCTCGCGAAAAAGCTATCTTCTCTTTTTAACCTGCCTGAAAAAGCCAATATTCTCCTGGTCGGGCTGGGAAACTGGAATGCGACTCCTGACGCCCTCGGGCCGAAAGTAATCGAACACAGCATGGTTACCCGTCACCTCTTTAAATACGCGCCCGAAGAATTGGGTGAAGGCATGCGTTCAGTAAGCGCCATTGCGCCTGGCGTGCTGGGAATTACCGGTATCGAGACAGCTGAAATAATCAAGGGGATTGTGGAAAAAATTAAACCTGAATTAGTGATTGTAATCGATTCCCTGGCTGCCGGCAGTGTCGACCGCATCGCCGCCACTATCCAAATCGCCGATACAGGAATAAACCCCGGTTCTGGCATAGGCAACCAGCGGACCGGCATAAACCAGGCCAGTATGGGCGTACCCGTTATCGCCATTGGAATACCGACCGTCGTTCACGCGGCGGTGATTGCCCAGGTTACCGTGGAGCATTTTTTGGAGCAGCTTAAAGAAAACCCGGTACTCAACCAAATATATCAAAATTTACGCCCGGACTTCACTCACCAGGTCATTGATCAGGTATTGCAGCCTTTTGCCGGAAATCTCATGGTAACGCCCAAAGAAATTGACTCCCTTATATTAAACACTTCAAAAACCGTTGCCGGCGGAATTTCCATGGCTTTACACCCATCGATCAATTTCGAGGATTTTAATATTTATTTGAATTAGCTTTATTTGAATTAGCGGCAATACAAACAAGCGGAATAAAATTCCGCTTGTTTGGGAAAATAAATAATATAAACTTGGATAGTGGGTTGACAATTTTTTATAAAACCCGGGCAATGCATGCAGGCAGTTACCCGGGATGTTACGAAACTAGCCGGCTTAGTCCCCCGCTCCCTTCACTGACCGTTAGGGTGTCATGTTCACATTAGTCACCTGGGGAGTGGGCGGAACAGTGCCCGATGCCAAGCTGTTTTCATAAGCGGCGATCATCTTTTTAACCATGTTGCCGCCGATAGCTCCATTCATCCTTGACGGCAGGTCACCCATGTAACCGCCTTCAGGAATTTGGATACCGAGTTCACGGGCGGTTTCCCATTTGAAATTTTCCATCGCCCGGCCGGCTCCACGAATCAGGATTTGATTTGTCTTTTGTCCTTGTGCCATTATTTCACCTCCTTTTTTGTTTTGTGAATTTAGTATGAACCCGGCCGGATACAATTATGCTAGAACATCTTCCCTCATTAAGCGATTAAAAAATAAACGATCAAAAATTATGAAATTAAAATATAGCTTTTAATGACACGTACCCAACCACGGTATGCCGAGACGGTCGATTAATTCTTCGTAGCCCATGGCGTCCAACTCGTCCCTGTTTTTCATAATATAAAACAGGATTTCGCCCTGGCGGAGCAGTTTTTTAAACTCCGCCCAAGCGTTATTCTTTAACTTCTTGTAAATATTTTTCAAGGCCAAGGCTTCAATGACAAAAAGCAAATCAGCGTCCACGCTGCGAAAACCTGGAAAAGACTGGGTAATAACAGTTATTTTACTATCCCGCACCTCCCAGATTTGCATCCGGCTGCCTTCGGCCCCAAAATTACTTTTGGGGAGGATGCCAATTTTCCCACCCTTTTTTATTTCTAGAAAAACGTCCTTTTCCGTGTTTAAGAAATTTTCCCAAGCATCAAGATCTTCCAGTATTTCATCGGTAGTAATCCTTCATTCCTCCCAATCCATGATTTATCATATTTGCCGCTTATATTCTTACACCTAAACGGTAACCTTCGTGAATAGCTTGATACAGCCCCCTGGGGGCTACAGCGTCCCCAACTATATGCAACTCGTCAACCATATATTCAAGGTCTTGGAAGATACCCTGCCGGGATACCCGCGGGGCCGCCAGTACTACCGTGTCAACCTCCACTAAAGTTTCATCGCCATCCTTCCCTACCAATAAGCCAGCATCGGTAATTTCTTTTACTTTAGCCTTGGTAATCTTCTTGATATTCAGTTCCTCCACCCAGGAGGTATGACGCCATTTCCAGGTAGGCATAACATCTTCAGCCAGCCGCTTGCTTTCTTCGATGATGGCAACCTCATGGCCTGTGGTAGCCAGGTACTCGGCTGTAACCAGGCCGACCTTGCCGCCGCCGACTACCGCTACTTTTTTCCCGCATTGTACCTCGTCGTGCAATACCGCTTTAGCAGTGACAGCCTTTTCACGGCCCGGCAGATTGCCCGGATCAACGCCGGCGCCGGTGGCAACTACCGCCACATCATACCGGTGCAGCATCTTCCGGAACATGCCTGCATTAATTTCAGCGCCGAGGTGAACTTCAATATTATGTTTCTTTAGCATAACCTCATAATAGGATAAGAGATCCTCCAGGTCCTCTTTAATAGCCAAATCACACTTGGCATAAGCCCGCAACTGCCCGCCCAGCTGGCTGTCCTGCTCGTAAACGGCAACCTTGTGTCCCCGCTGGGATGCCGCTATGGCACACTCCATGCCCGCCGGGCCGCCCCCGATAACGATAACCTTTTTCTCGTAAGCCGGCGGCTTGATGTGATACTCAGGTTCAACTTCATGCCCCAGCACCGGGTTAACAGTGCAAATGTAGGGAAGATCACGGAACAACCTGGACAGGCAAAGCAGACAGCCGACACATGGCTTAATTTCATTCAACCTACCCTCGGCAGTTTTGATGATGCGTTCCGGGTCTGCCAGCATTGGCCGGCAAACTTCCCAGAGGTCAAACTGTCCCTTGACCAGGCTGTCGTTGGCCATAACCGCATCAGGCAGCCGCACTCCAAAAGCAATAGGAACATTGGGTATTTCCCTTTTTGCTTGTTCAGCCAGATAGTTCCAGTGCCCCGGCGGAATATCCCGGCCGATGGAAGACTCCGGAGACTCCTGCCAGCCGATACACATACTGATCAAATCAACGCCGCATTCGGCGGCTATTTTCATCGTTTCCAGACATTCTTCCTCAGTGTTGCCGCCGTATCGATCCATAAGCTCCGTACCGTTTAAGCGTACTGATAATATGTGGTCACCTATGGCATTTTTTATCTCATAGATAATTTCGCGCATAAAGCGCGCCCGGTTCTGCAACGAACCGCCATATTCATCGGCGCGCCGGTTGGTAAATTTTGAAAGGAAATTAGCCAGGATGTAACCCATGAAACTGGTTACCTCCACCCCGTCAAATCCTGCTTTAACGGCTCTTTTAGCCGCATCGGCGTGTTCCTTTATGCAAAGCCTGATATCTTCCTTGCTCATCTCGCGCGGCGGGCGGAAGTGGGGCAGCGTTTGCGGAACTACCGACGGCGCCACACAGAAACCGTTGTCAATACCGCCATAACGCCCGGCATGAAGAAGCTGCTGAATAGCAACCGCTCCATTCTCCTTAAACATGGCGGCAATCCTCTCGAACTGGGGCAGGAACTTATCGTCATGCAAGGCAATTTGCCGGAAGTAGGCTTTGCCGTCGCCCCTGGGATCTACAAAAGCTCCCTGGTTGGTAATCATTCCGGCGCCCGTATTAGCAATAACCCTGGTCCGTTCGATTTCACGCTCGGTAATATACCCGTCCCGGGTATTGTAGTTTGATACTCAGCAAGCCGCGTATTTAATGCGGTTCTTTATTTCATACTTGCCTACTTTATACTTTTCAAACAGTTTTGGAAGCTTGGTTTCACCCGTTTTTTGCACCTCGCAACACTCCTTTTTGATTTTGTATTGAGTATTATTAAGGTATATTGTTGAGCTGTGTTTTTTTACCAACCTCCTTCCAGAACGTCAAGGTGAGTTCGTCCTCAGCAGTCCTCAACATTATCCCCGTATTTTTTACCTCAGTTGGGACTATTTCAGCACACCTTTTTTAGCTGCAAAAATGTTGCCAATAACTTTCACAGAACATTCATATATAAACAAATTATTGTGCAGCCATAAAGTTGGGGGATTTGGTATCATATCATAATCCCCCAACTTTATTTTCGAACTGATTATAGATACTTGGCGCTATACACAGCCAGCAAGCTACAACAATCGTGATAAGGAATGAGAAAATGAACTTAAAACTAAGATACTACTTAAATATTTTTTGAAGCTTTTTCTTTAGCCAGTTTTTCGATAATGTCTTCGCGCAGCTTGCGCTTAAGAATCTTGCCCGCCGGACTTAACGGGAAGGCGCTGACAATTTCGAGTCTTTCCGGGAGCTTGAACGCAGCGATGTTTTGTTTCCTTAAAAAATCCTTGAGTTCTTCAAAAGTCATTGTTTCACCGGCTTTAAGCAGTACGAAAGCGCAAGCTTTTTCACCGAATACCTCGTCCGGCATTGCCACAAGGCAAACATTTTCGACCTTGGGGTTGGCCAAAATATAGTTCTCGACCTCTTCACAACTGATTTTCTCGCCGCCGCGGTTGATTAGATCTTTTTTCCGGCCTTCGGTAAACAGGTAGCCGCGTTCGTTCTTACGCACTATGTCACCGGTGCGGTAAAATCCATCCGCGGTAAAGGATTTACTATTGTGCTCCGGCGCTTTGTAATAGCCGCGTATCGTATAGGGACCGCGAACAATCAGCTCGCCAGTCTGGCCGTCCGGCACTTCATTCCCGTTATCATCCACCACCTTGATTTCATCACCGGGGGAAATGGGGACACCGGAACTGTTGATTAGCATATCCTCGTCTGCATCCAGGGGGCATATGCTCAAAAGGCCTTCCCCGGTGCCGAACACCTCCTGGGGCTTGCATTTAAATTGCTCGACGATATGCTTGCGCAGTTCCGGCGCCAGCCTGGCCCCGCCATTTTGGATAACTTTTAGCGAACTGATATCATAACGCAACGGAACAGGTGAGCTTACCCACCTCGAAACCAGCGGCACAGCGGCAGCTATAATCGTCACCTTTTCTTTCTCAACGAGGGAAAATACCGTTTCCTCGTCAAGACCAGGCGATATTACTGCTTTACCGCCGTAATACAGGGCCGCCAAGAGCCCGGGGCAACCCAAAGTATAATTGTGCGCGATTGGCAATACGGCGAGGAAGACAGTATCTTCATCGTATCCTCCCACCTTGCCGCTCTGCCGTATGTTATAAACGTAGTCGTTATGTGTCCTGGGAATCAGTTTGGGTATACCGGTCGTCCCGCCGGAAAGAAGCATGAAAGCGACTTCATCCGGATCAGGCCGGTACCGGGCTAGAAAATCATCCGGATATTTGTGCTCAATCGGTGAATCGAGCAATGCTTCAAGTGAAATCTGATCATTTTTTGCTTCGCCTTGTATAAATATATATTTGAGACAATGCTGCTCCGCCCGCACTTGTTCGACCATGCTAACGTAATCAAATTTACGCTGTACTGTAGGAGTAAAAGTGGCTACCGCATCTGCATGCTGAACGAAGTAACTAATCTCCGTAAAGCGGTGGGCAGGCAATGCCATCACAGGTATCACACCGATCTTGACCAGAGCTAAAAATGTATATACGTTTTCCGGGGTGTTCGCTAATTGAAAGACGACTCGATCCAGCGGTTTCAAACCCAAATCCCAAAAATGGTGCGCTAACCGGTTAACTTTTTCCCCAAGCTGGTTGTATGTGATCCGCAAGTCTCCATAAATCAACGCCTCTTTGGAACCGTATTTTTCAACTGAAGACTCCAACATTTCACCGAGTGTCAAATCCGACCAGTAACCATTTTCACGGTACAGCCTGCCAAATGCCTCCGGCCACGGGGTGAAACCTTCCAACATAATCTTTCCTCCTTAATAAAATTTTGGCACAAAACACGCTTGGGTAGTGATCAGCCCGACTGGATCAACCTCCTTAATCAAGAAAATTCATAAAATTATGAAGGTTGCAAAAAATGTGCCATCATTGATTGCGACAGCACATCATTTAGTGGAAATCCAGGTTTCCAAAAATTTAAACTCTTTGGAATAATTAATTACCACCTGGAAGTATAAGTTTCCAGGTGGTAATAGTTTCAGGGAGGCTATAGTTGATACTTTTTCAATTTTTTTAGTACCGCCGTATGGGAGATACCCAATGCCTGACCAATATTCCGCGAGTTCTTATATTTTTTTAAGGCTTTGAACAATATCTCTTTTTCGGTAATTTCTAAAGCTTCTTTTAAAAGAGGGATGGCCTCTTCCGTTTGCTCCGTCCCAGGTTTGTCATCCGCATATGTCACAGCGGTTGTGAAGGTACCACGATTTGTCGCCGCAAAAGCATTTGCGCTGATAATGTCACTTGAACTGGTAATTACCAGCCGTTCCAAAGCATTTTTCAACTCTCTTATATTGCCCGGCCAGTGGTAGTCCAAAAATTTTTGCATCAGCCCGGGTGTAATTATTTTATTTGTACCGTACTTCTTGTTGAACTCGCTTAAAAAATAATCCGCCAGCAAAGGGATATCCTCTGTTCTGTCCCGCAGCGGCGGGATTAATATCGGTACAACATTGAGGCGATAATACAGGTCTTCCCTGAATCTTCGTTCCGCAACCATTTGCGTTAAGTCCCTATTGCTTGCGGCAATCAAACGCACACTAGCCTTAACCACTTTAGTGCCGCCTAAACGGATGAATTCACCGTCCTGCAATACCCTCAGAAATTTGCCCTGTATGTCTATAGGCAAATCTTCAATTTCATCAAGAAAAAGAGTGCCTTCATTCGCCAGTTCAAAAAGCCCCGGCTTGCCTTCTCTATTAGCCCCCGTGAAAGCCCCGCGGGAATAGCCGAAAAGCTCTGATTCCAGTAGAGGCCCTGGTATCGCGCCGCAGTTAACCTTGATAAAAGCTCCTTGCCTTTTGCTCCAGACGTGAATTAACTTGGCAAACACTTCTTTGCCAACGCCGGATTCCCCCTGCAGCAAAACTGTCACTTCACTGCCGGCGACACGTCTGGTTAATTCCAGTATTTTGTACATTTCCGGATTACAGGTAATCATTTCATGGGCATCCAGCTCTTCTTTCAGTATTTTGTTAAATTCCGACCGCAGTTGATCGCTTAGCTCGCGTGACTGGGCAAGCTGTTCCTGCAAGTTGATTATTTCCGACATGTCTCTCGCGTTCGTTACTACCCTGATCACGTCACCGTTATCATCCAGAACCGGCGAGGAAGTAACCATAACCACCTTCCCGGTCTTTATTTTCTGTATTCCGGTTACAATTTTTCTACTTTCCCTGGCCAACTGCGCAATCGGTTCGGAAGTAAAAAACCCTTTCATGTACAAGGAATCAATTTTTTTTCCTAAAAAATGGCTGGCGGTAAGGTTCGTTATCCGTAATAGAGATTCATTTATTTTCAGAACCTTACCTTTACCGTCGGTAATCATTATCCCGTCATATGATGAAGCTATAATTCCCTCTAATTCTTTGTTGATTTTTTTAAATGATTCCAATTCTGTAGATATCTCTTCCAACTCGGTAATTTCTTGAAAAACTGTAACGGCCCCAATCACTGTATCTCTATCATATATAGGTGTCCGGTTAACAACAAAAGTCTTGTTGTTAAAGATAAACCGCTTGCCATACTCGCTTTGGCCTGTGTTAACAATGTTAGGCAGCTTTGTTTCCGTTATCAGGGAAGTAATTGGCTTGCCTAAGACAGGCTGGTTAAATCCCAGCATTTTTTGCGCCGCCACGTTGCATATTATTATGACTCCATTCTGGTTAATAGCAATTATACCGTGATGAATATAATCAAGAATAAAAGGAATTATATGGCCCACCAACATTTGCATGAGTCCCCCCCTTTGGGGTCAGGCTTTACTTTGTTACTTTCTTTCCATCCTTAATTTCCTTTAAACATTCTTCCATCTCAACTCGAAATTTTTCGTTATACTCAATTTCGTTGAACGTTCTAGTCACGGCTGATTGGCTTATTCCTAAAAATTCCGCCGCCCGGCTTCTGGTTAACAGGCCGCTACTGACCGCCAAGTACAGAAAGTTCCTTCTGGCTCTTGCTATTTTAGGTAATTTGCTCTTTTTTAAAACCATTTCTTCAGAAATATTGATTTTCTTAGCTATTAACGTAAGCAATTCTTCCGGTGAGACGCCAATATTTAATCCATTGCTGGATTTTTTAATTTTAGGCAAAACGGGTTGATACAGGACTGCCGGGTTGCTCTTCGGCATATCTTCCTCTTGGGTATTTTGCATAAACTGCAAGTAATTTTGCACAGCCTTTTGGGGCTCATTACCAAAGTAATTTAAAATAAATTCAGTTGACACTAAATCGCTCTCAGCCCTTATGTAGTCCCTATGACTGCTCCACTTATAGTCGAGAGACGGACTCAATCCCGCCTTAACCGGGTTCGCATGTATGTATTTTATCAGCGTAAGAAGATAGTCATCCTTCCCGCATAAAACTGCTTTGTAACGCTGCTGAAAAACATGTCCAACACGCCCATAATTTTTGTTAAAGTACTGCGTATATGATAGCTGAATACCCTGCATTATTCCAGATAAGGGGTTATCCCTGACTTCTATCAGTAAATGCAGGTGGTTATCCATAAGAGCATAAGCGTATATTAAAAAATCATATTTATCTTTATACTTTTTTAGCAGATCCAGATATTTTGCTTTATCATCATTTTTACAAAAGATATTTTCTCTATTATTGCCTCTCGCTATAATGTGATTGATCGCCCCGTGGTAGTGTATTCTAGGTTTTCTCGCCATATGACTGCTCCATATAACAAGTATTTACAAATCTATTTTACACAAAGAAACTCACAAAGTAAAGCCTGACCCCATAAGATATGCCACCGCTAAACGCGATGGCATACAATATTATTTCTAATGTATCTCTGTTGACCTAAGCCCCAATTATATCGATTGCAGGTCTATAGATTACATAGATCTTTTGCGGCATTACTGCATTGTTAAGACGAAGAATGGCGGCTGCCGGGTTAGATTACGGTAAATCGTTATTTATTTCTGTTGATCCAGCTGTCTAAGCTTGTAACGTTGAACCTTGCCGGTGGCAGTCTTAGGCAGCTCTTCAATCGCCTCAATCCACCGCGGGAACTTATAGGGGGCAATAGTATTCTTCACGTACAGCTTGACTTCTTCCATCAGCTTTTCCGTTACTTCCACATCCGGTTTGAATACTATATACGCCTTCGGCTTAATCAAACCATCAACATCCGGGGAACCGACCACGCCGCATTCCAGCACGGCCGGGTGCGCCATAAGCGTGTTTTCGACTTCAACAGGGGAAACCCAAATGCCGCCGGCCTTGATCATGTCGTCGCCCCGGCCGGCGTAAGTGAAGTAACCTTCTTTATCAATGGAGTACTGGTCACCGGTGTTGAACCACTCGCCGACAAAAGTATTTTTAGTCTTTTCGTGCTTGTTCCAGTAGCATGACGCCGTGCTGTCACCTTTAATCATCAATGTGCCTACTTCCCCGGGCGGCAATGATACGCCGTTCTCGTCCACTATTTTCGCCTCGTAGCCCGGCACTATCGTGCCGGTGCTGTCGGGCCTGGACATGCCCGCCCTGTTGCTGACATAGATGTGCAGGATTTCCGTCGAGCCGATTCCGTCCAGAATTTCCAAGCCGAATTTTTCCCTCCACTGGCGCCATACAGGTCCCGGCAGCGCCTCACCGGCGGACGCGCACAGCCGGATAGAACTCATGTCGTAGTTTTTCTCCGCGTCTTTTACCTGCACGATGGCATTATAAGACGTCGGAACCCCGAAGTAAAGGGTCGGGCGGTACTTGGTGCAAACTTCGAGAACGTGCTTGGGCTGCGGGCGATCAGGCGATAATATAGTTGCTCCGCCAACGTAAAACGGGAAGAACAAAGCATTGCCGAGTCCGTATGCGAAGAACAGCCTCGCCACTGAATAGGTGATATCGTTCTCGTTAATGCTCAAGATACCCTTACCGTAATATTCGGCGCTGTAAGACACATGTCATGGTGCAGGTGCACGGTGCCTTTCGGAAAACCGGTGGTGCCGGAACTGTAAAGCCAGAAAGCGGCGTCATCCGGAGAAGTGGGGGCCGCGGCCAATTCAGTGGAACCGCCTTTCAGCAACTCGTCAAAATTGATGGTGTTTTCAACCGGCTCCCCAATCACTATGATATTTTTCAAAAATATAAGTTCATCTTTCACCGTAAGAATGCCGGGCAGCAGCTCACGGCTGACCACAACGGCTTTCGACCTGCTGTCATTTAAGAGATAGCGATAGTCTTCCGGCTTCAACATGGTGTTGGTCGGTATGGGCACTGCCCCGATCTTCATCGCGCCGAAAAATGTATAGACGAATTCCGGACAGTCAAACGCCAGCAAAAGCACCCTGTCCTCCATGTTTATACCCAAAGAGAGCAAGGCGTTGCCAGTACGGTTGACGTTGTCCAAAACTTCCTGATAAGTAATTCTATCTTCTTTGTGATAAATAGCTACCTTGCCGCCGCGCCCTTGAGCAACGTTCCAATCGACAAAACGTTCAGCTTCATTATACTTGTCCGGAAAAGTAAGTTTTGCATAAGTCATACGATTTCCTCCCTTATTTTTTTAATCATTTAAAATATTAAACAATTGCAATAATTTTGCCAGTTTACAATATTCGATAAAATAACCATAAGATCAAAGATAACACGGGTTTTACACAATAATAAAAAAGCCGCCGTTTAAATACAGCGACATGCGGGTGGAACTATAAGGTTCCCGACCCCAATAAAGCGGAAACATTATGTTCCAAACGGAACATAATGTTTCCGTTTTATTAGAAACTTAACCAGGCAGGTCTTCATTACAGCTTATATTTTCTTATTTTTCTCAAAACAGCGGTGTGGGATATACCCAAGATCCGGCCAATACGTCTGGAATTTTTATATTTTTTTAACGCTCTGGACAATATGTCTTTCTCAACGCTCTCCAAAATCTCTTTTAAGGGGGAAAACACTTCTTCACTCTGATGACCCGGCTCAGGTGCTGCGCTTTCACCCGCACCTGCCGTATTCCGAAGCTGAACATTTTGTTTTGCCACTAAGATGTCTTCATTAACAACATCACTAATAATATCACTGGAGCAGGTAATAATTAACCGTTCCACAACATTTTTCAATTCCCGAATGTTACCCGGCCAGTGATAATTCATAAAGCTTTGCAGCAAACCGGGAGCCAATGATTTTTCTACGCCATATTTATTATTGTACTTGTTTAAAAAATAGTTGACTAATAAAGGAATATCCTCTTTCCTCTCACGCAGCGGAGGTATTGT
This sequence comes from Pelotomaculum terephthalicicum JT, assembly GCF_022410535.1. GTDB lineage: Bacteria > Bacillota > Desulfotomaculia > Desulfotomaculales > Pelotomaculaceae > Pelotomaculum_D > Pelotomaculum_D terephthalicicum. The sequence continues at coordinate 17,704 of NZ_JAKNBL010000033.1, read as the reverse complement.
TACCGGCACTACGTTGAGACGATAGAATAAGTCTTCCCGGAATGTCCGTTCCGCGACCATTTTTCTCAATTCTTTATTACTGGCGGCTATTAAACGCACATTTACCTTTATTACTTTAGTTCCACCCAAACGGATAAATTCTCGATCTTGTATTACTTGAAGAAATTTGCCCTGCAATTCTAAAGGCAGATCTTCAACTTCATCAAGGAAAAGCGTGCCTTCACCGGCCAGTTCAAAAAGACCAGGCTTGCCTTCTTTATTGGCCCCGGTAAATGCGCCTCTGTCGTATCCGAAAAGTTCTGATTCCAACAGATGCTGTGGTATCGCGCCGCAATTCACTTTAATAAAAGCCCCTGGCCGTTTGCTCCAAATGTGGATCAGTTTTGCGAGGACTTCTTTGCCAACTCCGGACTCCCCTTGAATTAAAAAAGTAACCTCACTGCAAGCAACTCGTCTGGCCAATCCAAGTATTTTATACATCTCAGGATTACTGGTGATCATCCCGTTGGAACGCAACTCGTCTTCAAGCATTTTGTTAAACTCCGACCGCAGGTGATTGCTCAATTCACGCGACCGGGCAAGCTGTTCCTGCAAATTGACGATCTCGGACATATCTCTGGCGTTTGTAACTATTCTTATTACATTTCCGTCATCATCAAAAACCGGCGTGGATGTAACCATTACTTCCTCCCCGGTTCTGATTTTCTGTATACCGGTTATGATTTTTTTACTGTCCCGCGCTAAACTTTCAGCGGGTTCATAAACTATATGTCCGTCTTCGTATAAAGATTGAATTTTATTACCGATAAAGTGATCTCTTGTCAGGTTTGTTATCCGTAAAAGCGACTCATTAATTTTTAGAACCTTGCCTTCACCATCGGTGATTAGAATACCGTCGTATGAAGATGCAATAATACCTTCCAGTTCTTTATTCAATTCTTCACAGGATTTTAATTTAACAGAAATTTTATCCATTTCCGTTACATCCCGCAATACTATTATTGATCCAATCACTGTATCTTTTTCAAATATTGATATGCGATTAGCTATATATGATTTATTATGATAAGTTAAACGTTTTTCATTATTATCCTGACTTGAATTTATTAAATCCAATAGTTCAGTTTCTCGTATCATGGAATTTATTGGCTTGCCAATGACATGCTGACCTTCACCCAACATTTTTTGAGCGACCGTATTACATACAATAACAGTTCCTTCACGGTCAATAGCAATAATTCCGTTATTGATATAATCAAGAATGATATTTACTATTTGTTCGTTTATGCTTATGGGGTCAGGCTTCATTTTGTTACTTCCTTATTGTCATAATTTCTTTTATTATAATCTCTTTCAAATATTTTTCATGTGTATCTACATAAACTGCAAGCTTATTTCATAGCTTTTTGGCCGGGAGAGGGACTCAATCCCGCCTTAACCAGGTTCGAATCAGCTAAGCAGATAGTCACCTTTCGCATAGAACAGCTTTGTAACGCTGCTGAAAAACATGCTATCCGCTTATAATTTTTTAAGTACTGATATACGATAACTCAAACTTATTTTACTCAAACAAACTCACAAAGTAAAGCCTGACCCCATGTTGAATCTTGTTTTTGCCTCATCCAGCAGGACTTTACTCTCCGGCCTTTGCAAATGCGGGTCTGCACTAATCCAGGCCAGAGCCTCCTCCCGCGCCGCCTGGAGTATCTTCCAGTCCGCCAGCAGGTCGGCGATTTTAAATTCCGGCAGGCCGGACTGGCGGGTGCCGTAGAACTCGCCGGGCCCGCGCAAGCGCAGGTCTTCCTCGGCCAGGGCGAAACCGTCCGTGGTACGGGTCATCGCCTTCAGGCGGGCGCGCCCTTCCTCAGTTTTCGGCCCGGCAACCAGGACGCAATAGGACTGGTAAGCGCTCCGCCCTACCCGGCCCCGGAGCTGGTGGAGCTGGGCCAGGCCAAAGCGGTCGGCGTCGAGAATGACCATCACCGTTGCGTTCGGCGCATCGACACCTACTTCGATAACAGTAGTGCTAACCAGTATTTTTGTTTCACCCTGCCGGAAGGAGGTCATTACATCTTCCTTTTCAAATGGTTTCATGCGGCCATGCAACAGCCCGACCCGCCACTTCCTGAACTCGCCGGCGGCGAGATTTTCAGCCAGCTCAACGGCTGCCTGCAAGTCGACTTTTTCCGATTCCTCGACCAGAGGACAAACAATAAACGCCTGCCGGCCTTGGCTGACCTGCTCCCTGATTAAATTGTACACTCTGGCCAGGAGTCTGTGCGGTACGGCGTAGGTCTTTACAGGCTGCCTGCCGGGCGGCAGTTCGCCAATTACTGAAACGTCCAGGTCACCGTATAGAGTCAAAGCCAAGGTGCGGGGAATCGGGGTGGCGGTCATCACCAGGGTGTCCGGCCAGCACCCCTTGCTCCGGAAAGCGGCCCGCTGGCGTACGCCGAACCGGTGCTGCTCGTCGACCACGGTCATTCCCAGCTTATTAAAACGCACACTTTCCTGGAGCAAAGCATGGGTTCCCACCAGCACCGCCACTTTTCCGTCAGAAACCCGCTCCAGCAACTCTTCTTTCTCTTTTTTGCGCATGCCGCCGGTCAACAGGGCAACTTCAACCCCCAGCGGGGCAAGAACACTTTTCATCCCGTAATAGTGCTGCTCGGCCAAAATTTCCGTGGGAGCCATCAAAACACCCTGCAGTCCGCTTTCCACCGCCTTGAGCAGCGCCAACACCGATACGACAGTTTTTCCCGAGCCCACGTCGCCTTGCAGGAGGCGATGCATGGGAAAACGGGATTCCATGTCACGGGATATCTCCCGCCATACTTTGGCCTGCTCCGCAGTAAGACGGTAGGGCAAACTTTCCAAAAAAGCAATCGTCATTTTACCTTCGGGAAGATACCGGTGCGCTTTTTCCCATCGGGCAATTTCCCTGCGGCACAATGCCAGTGAAAACTGGTACAGAAACAATTCTTCAAAAATAAAGCGTTTTCTGGCTCTCGCCGCATCCTCAGCATTGCCGGGATAATGTATCGTGGCAAGCGCCTCCCGGAAAAGCGGCAGGCTAAATTTCCGCAACAGCTTTTCGGGCAGAAAATCTCCGGTATGACCGCCCAATTCATCCAGGGCAAACTTAACGATGGCGCGCAGCAGGCGCTGGTTCAACTGCCCGGCCAAAGGATAAAGCGGCACCAGGCGTCCCGCGCTTAAGCTCTCTCCCCCGTCGTCTAGCTCATATTCCTCCACCATCACCTGAACTGCGCCAAAGCCCCTTTCGATTTTACCGGTTACATACAGTTTTGTCCCTATGGGAATGTTTTTCTTAATATAAGGCTGGTTGAACCACACGGCGTAAAAAACGCCCAGCCCGTCATGCAGCGCCAGTTTGGTCACGGTCAGGCCGCGCTTTGGCCTGATCGCCTGTGCTGTCAGCACCGTTCCCCGCAGAGTAGCTGTTTCGCCATGCGCGCAGGCTCCGGCCTCCCGCAGCCGGGTGCGGTCCTCGTAGCGCCTAGGGAAATGATAAAGCAGGTCCTTTACTGTAAAAATCCCTGCTTTTTGCAAGATTGCCGCCCGCCGTGGTCCGATTGTCTTGATTGATTGGACGGGTTTTGTCAAAAAGTCATTAGACATACAGATCCTCGCTCTTGCAGCCCAAAATATTTTTTGGTAGAATGTATAAGTGGTTTAAAGGAGGTGTAATACATATGGCTAGAAAATGTTCTGTATGCGGCAAAGGAATTACTGTCGGAATTAAAATGAGTCACTCACACATACGCACAAAAAGAACCTGGGTTCCCAACCTGCAGCGGGTCAAGGCTATCGTTGACGGCTCGCCTAAAAAAGTGCTGGTGTGCACCCGTTGTCTCAGAAGCGGGAAGGTTCAGCGTGCGATATAAAAGCAATATATATCACTTAGATGTTATCACTAGACCCGGCGGTCGCCGGGTCTAAGTTTTTTCATCAACCTACTGTCATGTTTTTCAACAAATTAGCCATTTCGATAGCTGTCACCGCGGCGTCCCAGCCCTTGTTCCCGGCCTTGGTGCCGGCCCGCTCAATAGCTTGCTCAATAGTCTCGGCGGTGATGATACCAAAAATGGTGGGGACACCGCTGTCCAAGCCCACTTTTGCCACACCCTTGGCAACTTCGGCGGCAATATAATCAAAATGTGGTGTCGCGCCGCGAATTACCGCCCCAAGGCAAATTACCGCGTCATATTTCTTCATGGAAACCATTTTCCCGGCGGCCAGCGGTATTTCAAAAGCCCCCGGCACCCAGGCGACCTCGATGTCATGCTCCTCCACTCCGTGCCGGTTAAGCGCGTCCAATGCCCCGCCGAGCAGCCTGTTGGTGATAAACTCGTTAAAACGGCCCAGCACCAGCCCAAATTTGAGGCCCTGGCCTAAAAGATGTCCCTCGTAATACTTCGGCATACTCCATTCTCCTCTACTTCTAAATTCCGCCAGCATTCATCATTCAGCATTCAGCAAGACGGTATTTTGCAGGTATTCAGAAGTCAGAATCTCAGAATATTTCCAGACAATAAGCCATTTTCTTCATCTTCTGACCCCTGACTCCTGTTTTTCTAACGTTCGCCGCTGCTTACATTCAACAGGTGGCCAAGCTTTTTCTGCTTGGTGGACAAGTAAAAACTGTTGTTTTTACCCGGCCTTATTTCCACCGGCACCCGCTCCACGATCTGCAGCCCGTAGCCTTCCAGCCCGGCAATCTTACGGGGGTTGTTAGTCATCAGACGAAGCTTTTTAAGTCCCAGATCCGCCAGAATCTGCGCGCCAAAACCGTAGTCGCGCAGGTCGGCGGGAAATCCCAGGGCCAAATTAGCTTCCACCGTATCCTTGCCCAAGTCCTGCAGGTGATAAGCCCGGATTTTATTCGCAAGGCCGATGCCGCGTCCTTCCTGGCGCATGTACAGAAGAACCCCGACACCTTCCTCGGCAATCATTTCCATCGCGCGGGCCAACTGGTCTCCGCAGTCGCAGCGCGTCGACCTGAAAACGTCCCCGGTCAGGCATTCCGAGTGCACTCTCACCAGGGGCGTTTCAGCCTGGTTCAAATCACCCATCACCAGGGCCAGATGCTCTTTGCCGTCCAGCAGGCTCTCATATGAGACAGCTTTAAACTCACCATATTTTGTCGGCAATTGCGCCGAATCTATCCGGCGCACCAACATCTCGGTACGCCGCCTGTACTGAATCAGGGCAGCTACAGTGATTATCTTTAAGTCGTGCTCTTTAACAAACTCCATCAATTCAGGCACCCGCGCCATAGCGCCGTCTTCCTTGATAATTTCGCAACAAATCCCGGCGGGGTACAGGCCGGCCATGCGGGTCAGATCCACAGTAGTCTCGGTGTGTCCCGCCCGCCTTAAAACCCCGCCTTCCTTGGGGCGCAACGGGAATACGTGGCCGGGACGGCGCAAATCCTCCGGTTTAGTGCCGGGATTCAAGACCGCCTTGACGGTCAAGGCCCGCTCGTAGGCGGAAATGCCGGTGGTGCATTCTTCGGCGTCGATGGAAACGGTGAAAGCTGTCCCGTGGGGGTCGGTGTTGTTGGTTACCATGGCCGGCAAATCCAGTTCGTCGAGACGTTTTCCGTCTACCGGCATGCAAACCAAGCCGCGCGCATGCGTAATCATGAAGTTGATCGCTTCCGGGGTGACCATCTCGGCGGCCATAATCAAGTCCCCTTCATTTTCACGATCCTCATCGTCCACCACCACGATCATCTTGCCTTGCCTAATATCCTCGATCGCTTCTTCAATTGTGTTAAATTTCATTGTCTATGCCTCCTTGCATTAAATCCTAATAAAAATTCATAATCCTATACAAAACCATGTTCCGCCAAGAAATTCAAACTAATATTTGATTCCCCGGCGTCGTTTTCCGGAAAAGCGGCCAGTCTTTCGATATATTTCCCGATCACGTCTCCTTCCAGATTCACTGTGGCCCCGGTATTCTTTAATCCCAGCGCGGTGGCGTGGGCAGTATGGGGAATAAGCGACACCTGAAAGCTGTCCGCCTGAAAATCCACCACGGTCAGGCTAATCCCGTCTATCGCCACGGACCCCTTCTTAATTACATAGCGCATCACTTCACGGGGCGCCCGGATGGTAATCAGGGTGGCAATATCATGCTTCTCCAGGCGGGTGATCGTTCCGACCCCGTCAATATGCCCGCTGACTATGTGCCCGCCCAGCCTGTCGCCCAGCCGCAGGGCCCGCTCAAGATTAACACGGTCACCTGTATTTAAAGTACCTAGATTGCTCTTTGCCAGGGTTTCCGCCATCACATCGGCGGTAAATTCCCGCGGGCCCAAATGAACCACCGTCAGGCATACTCCGTTCACCGCGATGCTGTCCCCAAGCCGCGCATCCTCCAGCACCTTTTCCGCGCCGACGGTTAATTGGGCGGAAGCAGCCCCGCGTTTGATACCCTTAAGTGTTCCCAGCTCTTCGACTATACCGGTAAACATCGTTTACCCACCTCTATATTTTAAATATCCTGCTATACAAAAATCAGGCCCCAAACGGCTCACTTTCACACGCTCAAGCGCGGCGGCCCCGGACAAATCATCAACTCCCCGGCCGCCAACCGGACCGGGCGCCTCCTGTCCGCCGATAATCTTCGGGGCGATAAACCATACTGCTTTATCAACTATTTCCGCTGCGAACGCGGAACCGTGCACCCCGGCCCCGCCTTCAATCAATAAGCTGGTAATCTCCCTTTTGCCCAGTATCTTCACCAGTTGTGCCAGTTCCACCCGCGGGCCTTCATTAACCACCAGCACCTCCGCGCCGGCCTGCCGCAGCGCCTCCAGCCTTTCCGGCGGCGCGCCGGCTGTCGTGGCGATTATGGCGGGGGCCGCTGACTGCCGGTTCAATACATTCGCGTCAAGCGGAGTTTTGGCCCTGCTGTCCAGGATTATTCGCACCGGATCGCGCCCTCTCCCGGCCGTCAGGCGCGTGGTGAGAGAGGGGTTGTCGGCCAGTACCGTGCCTATGCCGACCAGAATAGCGTCATACCAGTCTCTCAGACAGTGCCCGTAAGCCCGCGCCTCAGCTCCGGTTATCCATTTCGCATTGCCGGAATGGGTGGCAATTTTCCCGTCCAGGCTCATGGCCGCCTTGGCCACCACAAAAGGAAGCCCGGTAGTGATATATTTGATAAAAACTTCATTTAGCTCCAGGGCATCATCTTCCATTACACCGGTGACGACTTCCACCCCGGCTTCTCTGAGCCGCCGGATTCCGCCGCCTGAAACCAGCGGATTCGGATCAAGCATGGCAATCACCACTTTTGCCACTCCGGCGGCAATCACCGCCTCCGCGCAGGGGCCGGTGCGCCCGTGGTGGCAGCATGGTTCCAGCGTCACATACAAGGTCGCGCCGCGGGCTTCATCTCCCGCTTCCGCCAGAGCCAGCACCTCGGCGTGCGGTGTGCCCGCCCGGGCATGGAAACCCTGCCCGACTATCCGGCTGTCTTTGACCACCACCGCCCCCACCATCGGGTTGGGGCTGGTGCGGCCGCGCGCCCGGGCGGCAAGTGCCAAAGCCATTTTCATATAGTGCCTGTCCATAAACCTCACCAGCATTAATAATTAATAAAAATCAAAAAACCCCGGGCAACAAACCTCAGGGCATTAAATCAAACATAATCAAACACCTTTTCGAAAAACACTTTCAAAAAGGTATCGCACCTTCTTCCATCCAGACTTTTACTGTCGGCCCCGGCTTCTCACCGGATCAACCCCTGAAGGGTTTGCGGGCTCGGCTCACGCCATACCGCCGATAGGGAATTGCACCCGTCCCTGAAGGCATTGCCTTATTAACTTCAATGATTATTATATGGCCGGATTTATTAGATGTCAACCTCTATATAAATGGAATGTGATTATCATGTCATGTGATAATGCCACCTTGTTAATTATCGTGATCATATGTCACCTATGAAAGGATAAATAAGGTCACATCTATAAACCTTTCTTTAGCTCTGCCAAAAAACGTTCCAAATCACCCAAATCTTCTCTAAGCACTTGGTGTAGATAATTAGTATCAACATCCACTTATATAATAAATTTCTCCCGTTCCATATAATAGAGCCGTCTCTTTAGCGATAATACCATATCTCATGCAAAAAAGGAGGTTATTGTAAAATTAGAGATAGACACTTTTGCTGAAGGTAAATTAACCAGCACGGTGCTGCACCAGAGCAAAAAGGCTTATAAGCTAAAGGGTAAAGGTCCCGGAATTCAACCAACCCCCTTTATTTTTTTTTAATATTAACTTTGTCCCAATTATTTGCATTGCATACCGGGCATCTGGTGCGGCGGCAACAGATAATATCTTCCCAATGGTGGCCACAAATCTTACAGGCCAGCTCGTATTTGGCAAGGCTGTAATTTCCGCCGGTTACCCGCAGGGCGGAACCATTAACCAGAGCTTCGGCAATTTTTCTCCTAGCGGCAGTGATTATTCTGTAAAACGTCGGTCTGGATACAGTCATCTTTTGTGCGCATTCTTCATATTCTAATCCTTCTAAATCTCTTAAGCGTATTGCTTCTAATTCTTCAACCGTTAGATGTATTTCGAAAAGTTTAGTTACCGGTATTCCGGCTGGTTTAAAATAAGTGAACTGTGGAAACTTTTCAACTCTCCTGCATTTTGGTGGTCGTGGCATTATTACACCCCGGAGGTTAATCTATTTTTTTCCGTACCTTCCCGCAAATACTGATGCGCCAGGTCAACATATGCTTCAATCATAATAGCACATTCTAAACGTTTCTTCTGCATTGCACAAAACAATTCCTCCGGTTTCATAATATCTCCGCTTGCATAGTAAGAATTTGCATGGCAACCGCCTGAACAGTAAAGTTTTGCCCAGCAATCACGGCATTCTTCTTTAGTTAATATGTTAGTTTTTCTAAATCTTTCACATAAGGCATTGTTTTTTAGGCCTGTGTCAAGATTTCCCATTATAAATTCGTGCTTGCCAACAAACTGGTGGCAGGGATAAAGGTCTCCCTCTGGCGTAACGGCGAGATATTCCGTGCCTGCACCGCAAGCTGCGATTCTTTTATATAGACAGGGACCTTTATAAATATTTACGTTGAAGTGATAAAACCTAAAGGGTTTTCCTCCTTCTTTTATTTTTCTTATATACGCATAGGCAAGCTGTTCATATTCATTGAGAATTTCCGGAATGTGCTCGCGACGAATATGAAAATCCTCGCCTCTACCCACAACAGGTTCCATCGATATCTCATCAAATCCCAGATCGGCGAGATGCAGCACATCCTTGGAAAAATCCGTGTTTCTGGAGGTAAATGTCCCACGGATGAAATAGCTTTTGTTTTCCCTCGCACGAACTAGATGCAAAGCATTGCCGATTATTCTATCATATGTACTCCGGCCTGCAGCGTCATACCTTATCGCATCATGAACTTCTTTCCGTCCATCAAGGCTAATAACTACATTATCCATGTTTTCATTGATATATTTTATTTCATCATTGTCAAGAAGCGTACCATTAGTGGTAACAGTAAAGTTTATCTGCTTATCTGCGAGTTTTGCGACTTTTCTTCCATATTCCACAGTCTTTTTAACAACGGTAAAATTGAGCATCGGCTCGCCGCCGAAAAAATCTATCTCAACATTTCTTCTCTTTCCGGAGTTGTTAACCAGGAAATCCACCGCTTTAATGGCAATCTCCAGTGGCATTAATTTTTTTGCCGCCTTGTAGCTTCCCTTGGATGCGAAACAATATTCGCACATGAGGTTGCAGTCATGGGCTACATGAAGGCACAAGGCTTTGAAGCCTTTATTAACGGTCATATTGTTTTGAACAGCGGTCTGATCTATTTCAGGGGAGAATAGAAGCCCTTTTTCTACAAGCAAGCTGATTTCCTCCCATGCTTCCCTGATGCTTTTTGCAGGGTATCTCTCCTGAAACTTTTTTACTGCTTGTTCATATGCAAACGGTTTCTTGAATTGCGCCAATAATTCATATGCCACATCGTCTAGAACGTGGACGCTTCCACTGTTGCCATCTAAAGCGATATTAATTCCACCCATGGAATAAACATGAACCATCAACAGCATCTCCCAATTCAATCATCTTCAAGAACAATTTCAACACCATAATGCAAAACACTCTAACTTTCTTCCTCTTCGTCCGGCGGGTGATTGATGAAATACTCACGCTCAAGAAGATCGTGATACTCCTCCGGTATAGGCACTGTAAGCATGGAGGTGGTTTCATCGCAAGCAATCAGTTTAAGGATCAGATCATAACTGCCGTCCGGATTCCTGCGCGGCCGCCACCGTTTGAGCATGGTTCCTTCGCCTTCAATATGGACTTGCACGGCATTATCACACCAGGTAAAAAAGCTTTCCCGCAGGTCATCGAGGTACTCTTCCATTGTCGGCTCCTTCCGCGCGGTTTGTTTCGCAGATTATTAACATTTTATCATAATAATGTTTGTTTTGCTTCTATTGAGTTAAATCTTCAAAGACGAAATTGGTAAAAAGGTTACTGTCATACTCCTCAATTTTGCGGAAAGAAATCGTCCGGAAATTTCAGATACCGTTTATTGGCGGCTTGCCTGTGGATCCCAATTTCTCAAAGCTCTGTGATCAAGATATCTTCCGGACTGCCTGAAGCAGAATTGGCCCCGACTACTACTTTACACCATTCTCGTTGAACAATTCCTGTGCCCGCGGGCCCATCCCGCCGGCTATGATAATGTCGGCTCCTTTTTCGCCCAGTAATCTGGGGTACAAACCAGGCTCATGCGGCGGGGGAGTAAATGATTCTTTCTTGTTAATTTCTTTGGTTTCAGGGTTGACGTCAAAAAAACAAATCTTTCGCAATGCCCAAATCACTGTTTGTTTAAGTTCAATTTCTTTTCCAAATTTTCCCAAACAGTTCTCATATCTTCTGCCACGGCAGTATCCGGAAACGCCACCACCGGGAGTCCTTTGATCTGTGCTTCGGTGACAGTCCGGTCATAGCGAATCCTTCCGATAACGGCAATTCCACCCGCCCTTGCTTTCTCCTCGATATTTTCAGCCACCTCAGGGTTGAGATCATATTTGTTGACGCAGAGGAAAGCGGGAATTTTAAAATGTCCGGCCAGTTCGGCCACCCGTTCCAGGTCGTGCGCACCGGATACTGTGGGTTCCGCGACGATCAAAACGGCGTCGGCGCCGGTGATTGAAGAAATAACCGGGCAACCGATACCCGGCGGTCCGTCAACAATGATGTATGACAGATTGTCTTTTTCGGCGAGCATTCTTGCCTGGTTGCGCACCAGGGAAACCAGCTTGCCGGAATTTTCTTGCGCGATGCCGAGCCTGGCGTGGACCATCGGGCCGTAGCGGGTATCCGAAATAAACCATCGGCCGTTGACGGACGGCTTAAAATCGATGGCTTTCTCCGGGCAAAAGCAACTGCAAACACCGCACCCTTCACAGGCTATATGGTCAATAAAATAGGCCGGCTGTTTGCTCTCATCTTTGATTACGGCATTGAACCGGCAGATCTCATAGCATTTTCCACAATTACTGCATCTGCCTGGAACAATGCTGGCGCTCTTTCCACCGGTGAAATCCTCTGTTTTTTTAATCCGGGGTTCAAGCACCAGATGCAGGTCCGCCGCGTCCACGTCACAGTCCGCCACCACCGACCTTTTGGCCAGGACAACCAGGGAAGCCGCCACGCTTGTCTTGCCGGTACCTCCTTTGCCGCTGACAACTACTATTTCTTTCACCGTCTCGCCTCTTTTTCAATAGAAATCAGGAGATCTTCGAAAACTCCCCGGTAAGCGGGGGCGGCGGAAAACGCCAATTCGCCTCTGGAATAAGCCTCGGCTATCCTGCGGTCGTCCGGTATTTCCGCCAGCAGCTTGACTTCTCTTTCCCTGCAGAAATCCCTGGCCAGGCTGTTATACGGGTTGGACCTGTTCACCACTACCGCGTGCGGAATACCCAGTTCTTTAATCATGTCTAAGGCAAGGCCCAGGTCGTTCAGTCCGAAGGGGGTCGGTTCGGTAACTAGTATTACGAAATCCACTCCTTTAATCGCTGTGATTACCGGACAGGAGGTGCCCGGGGGCGCGTCAACAATTCTTAATGAATTATCCGGGCCTGCCGAGCGAACCGCCTTGATCAGCGGCGTACTCATGGCCTCGCCAATATTGAGCTTGCCGTGGACAAAAGATATTTCCCCGGCCACTCCTTCTTCCACAATCCCAATTTTCCTGCCTTTTTCGGCAATTGCCGCAACGGGACAGGCCAACTGACAACCTCCACACCCGTGGCACATTTTTTCGAAAGTGAGGACGTTTTTGTTAATGCACAGGATAGCGCTGTATTGGCAAATTTCCCCGCAGGAGCTGCAGGCAATACACTTCTCGGCATCAATCACCGGAACCGGCACGCTGACCGGGTAGCGTCGGCTGATACGTGGCTTCAGAAAGAGGTGCCCGTTCGGCTCTTCTACGTCACTATCCAGATAAGCCGCCTTATATCCTGCTGCTACCGCGGCACAGGCAAGATTTACAGAAACAGTAGTCTTACCCGTCCCTCCCTTGCCGCTTGCCACGGCAACAGTCAAATTTATTGTCATTTTATTTCCCCCCGAAGGGTATACCCAATGGACCGGTCCCATCAAATCCCGGCATAATACATTTCCTCCCCCATTCTGGTATTTTGTAAAGCTAACAGTAACCCCTACCCTGGCCGCCACGTCCTTGACCTTGCCTGACTCCCCGGCCACCACCCCGGCCACAGTATCCGCTGCCTTGTCCTTGTCTTTGGCCGCCGCCTTGTCCTTGGCCGGTGCCACACGGACCTAAACGCCTGCCTGTTCCCTGACCCCGGCCCTGTGGCCCTGTTCCATCTCTCCTCGGCATCTTTACATACCTCCGTTTAAATAATTTTGATTAAACTTAAATCCAGTGACCTTCCACATCCGCCTCTTCAGCTTCAGTAAGCATACCCTTTTTAAATTTCTCCACGGTATCTGCCACCGTGCCTTCAGCGCCGGTAAACACCTTAATCCCCGCAGCGCTTAATGTACGGAAAGCTTTTGGCCCACAGTGCCCCGTAATCACGGCTTCCACTCCCTGGCGGCTGACTATTTCCGCTGACTGAATACCGGCGCCCTGAGCGGCGTTCAAATTTTGATTATTGCTCACCGCACGGTAATCACCCGTAGCCGTGTCTACCACGATAAAGCAGTTGCAACGGCCAAACCTAAGATCCACCAAGCTTTTAAGGGTCTGTTCCCGGGCAGAAATTGCTATTTTCATAGATGCACACCTTCTCCCGATTAAACTTTTAGTCATTATCTGCGACCAAATTATATTATGGACTATGTTTCATAACTATTATATTCAACCTCAATTAAATATGTCAAGGATAATATGTCATTAATTTTAAGTTAATATAAAAATATTTATACAAGTAACTTCAAATATTTTTTATAAATTCTTTTAAGAAATTTCCCTCCAAATTACTCTCTTCTTTGAATGTATTCAACCATGGATTCTATCTCTTCCTTCGAATCTGGCAGGATCCGCATGACCCAGTCTATAACAGCTTTATCAAAAGCCTCCACAGCCATGCAAGAACAATGTAATTTTTGTTCGGGTAAACCGCTTAAAGCTTCAACAACATCCTGGTCATTTATATCCAGAGCCTCCATAATCGGCTTTCCTTTAACCAGTTCGCTAAAGACGCTGGAAGTAGCAATAGCCGCCGGGCAGCCATGCACTTGATATTTTATGTCTGTTAATTGATGGCCGTCGATCTTAATATATATCTTTACGTAATCGCTGCATGAAGGATTACCTGCCGTTCCGATTCCATCAGCATCATCGATTTTTCCAACATTGCTTGGATTCATAAAATGCTTCATTAATATCTTATTATCATAGATGTCTATTTCCATAATTTTGTACTCCTCCTTGCGTTATGGTCATTAGCTCATAAATATTATAGATCCCATCTGCATAAATAATCAATAATAACATCTAAAGATTTTAAATTTTTATATATAAATAATTTATATAAGACAACCCGATATTAGTGTGATTATCTTTTGATTCCATCGTATTTCTTAAAACCATATTTCTTAGTCTTATAAACTTAAAAAAATAATTTAAATGATAAACCAATAATTACTTATAATAATTGTTAGTATATTATATAAAAAACATATAATAATTTAACCACCGCTCCCACCAGCATTATTAAAAATCAAAAGCCCCGGGCGACAAACCTCAGGGCATAATCAACGTCATTAAAACGACCTCTTGAAAAACGGATTTCAAAAGGGTAATTTAACTTTCTCCCATCCAGACCGCTAAGATGGGATGAACAGAACCACAAATAATTCTTTACCGGCAGCTACAGGAGTCCCAGCCATTTCCAAAAAGGTATGGAAACATACAAAGCCGCCAGTCTGATGAGCACCGTGACAGCGTTAAATGTTAGAAACGCACGTTTGCTAAAAGTTTGCTTTTTGCTGTTTACCACTTCTGAGAAAACAAGGAAATCGGGATCCTGCTGTGGAATAAGCCACCAGCCGGCGAAAATCAGAATAATAAATCCGATGACCCACTGGCTTATGGCATTGGTCTGCGCTATGGGAAAAAGTATCGCCGTAAACAAGATAATTATCGTGTATTCGTCGGCGACTATGCCAATCAATGTAATCGAGCAGGCCAGTAAAAATATAAAAAGATAAAAATTATCAGTCATATAATGTTCTATCCACGCGAAATGATTGATCAGCCACTGGTCAAGCTCCAGGTAAGACATGGCGTCTATAATTCCCAGCATGCCGCCGAGATAAATCAGAAAAGGCCAGTTAATGCTCTTTTTAAACTCTTCGTTTGAAAGAATCCCCAGAGAAAGAAAAATATATAATACGGCCAACCCGACCCAGGGAGTGTCTATTTTATGAATGGAAGAAGTGGCGACACCGACGATAAAGAGCAGGACACCGCCAAGAGCGGCCCACTCTTTCGGGTTAAACGGGCCGAGAACTTCAAGCTGCGCCTCAATTTGGTCTCTGGATACCTCGGGTACCTCCTCACTGCGAAACATGACAAACAAAACCAGCAGGTACAGAATAATAGACACGAGAGTAAAAACTAGCGCGGCAAAAGCCCAGCTAATCCAGGTAAATTGCTCTCTCAACTGCAGCGGAAGTAAACCGTAAATCAAAAAGTTAACGGCGCTGCCCGTCAAAAAAACGCTGGAAAAATGCGTCGTCCCGGTATATAGCGCGGCAGTTAGCTGATTAGCCGCCTTGCCGGAAAGACGGTATCTTAAAGTATCGACCATGTCTGTCAACGGGGCGCTGATCATCGTCACCCGCCCGCTGTAGTCAGGAAGAAACGGGATCATGGTGAAACCGGTCAGGAACATCACCAGCACATAGGAAAACCGGGAGGGGGGGACATATTTCAACACAGTGAGAATCAACCGGTAAGCAATTCCGGAAGCAATCAAGACCGCGGTTAATCCGAACACACTCAGAGCCATGAAAAAAGTACCTGATGTAAAGCCGGCAAGCACAACTGAAGGCGGAGCGATGCCTAAAAAAATCACTACCAGGATGGCCAGTATACACGGAATTAGGAAAGAAGGAGTCAAGTTAAAAGTCCACATGATCATCACAGTGGACAGCACCATTAAAAACAGCCTGGCATTCCATTCGAATCCCACGCCGGAACTCGTGTAAAAAATCACCGCGGGCACGATAATAGCCAGTATCCACCCAATGGTAAACCCAATGCCGGCGCTCTGCTCCTGTACTTGCTTAGCCCTAGAATAATATTCCAGTTTTTTATCTGTAAAGTGATTAAATAAAGAGGAAAAAAAACCTTTTAAAAGTTGTGGTTCATTCTCTAAGAGGCTATGCAGCGATTCCCCGGGGATCTCCAGAACCACGGCGGAACAGGCTGCGATCGCATCCGTTAAATATAGTTCTTCTCCAATCGCCGCTTCCTCGCCAAACAGGCCGCTTGACACCTCTTTAACCACGCGCTTGTCCGCAATTAGTTTCAAATTGCCTTCAATAACAAGGTATATATTGGCAGCCGGCGTCTGCGTCCGGTAGAGAACTTCCCCTTCTCTCAAACTTTTTTCAACAATACCGGGGATTATACGGGCAAGATTCTGGGGGTTGCACGTCGAAAAAACCGGGGCGTTTTTCATTTGCGCGGTAATTTCTTTAACACCGAGACTCATGGATTAACCTCCGCTCACTGTTTCCGGCCAGTCCCGGCCGGCAAAGGAAATCTACTCAAAATAATTATTAGTGGCCCGGGCAAAGGCTTCATATATTTTGGGCACTACTATGTTGTATTTTTGCAGGCCGGAACGGCGAATCAGCACAATGAATTGCCGTGTCTCCTGAACAGTGATATCTTTTGGCGAAATGCCTTTATCGATAATGTCGACAGCCATGCCGGCGGCAACTTCACCCTGTTCGTACGGCGACACTCCCAGCGCCATCATATAACCGTCCTCCACATTAAATCCGTTGGTGCCGACACCGGGAACTCTACTGTTCTCCATCGTCCAGTCTATAATTTCTTCGGGCGGCACTAATTTCTTATCATCCTCTGAACGGGCAATCTTGCGGTAATTGGTCAACATCAAAAAATCGGCCCGCCCTTCGGCTTCAATGATTGCTTTTTGCCACTCGTCAAAAGTGCCGACATTGAATGAATCCACGAGCACCACCGGATCCCAATCAAATGTTTCAATAAAGTGTTCATCCTCCAGCACCGAACCGGACCTGTCTCCGATAGTGATCAGGCGGATCTTGCCTGTCTTCCCCTGTGACTCGTGTATTTGCATATAAAAATCTTTTACCGATTGCAATTGCTTTCTCTCGACTATACCGGTCACGTTGTTCGCTTGATCATACCCGTACGGCGCAATCTCCCCGTTTATGCCGGCGAAGATAATTTTCATGCGCGGGTCATTGATATAATACTTGGCCGCGTACTGCTGCGCGTCATCGTCAACTGCCAGGATAATATCCGGCTTCCACTCGTCAATTACTTTCCGCGCCGTGTTGCCGGCTTTAACTTTAAAATCTTCCTCGGGGTGATTTTTGGTGTCCATATAGTGCCGCCGGACTGTATACGGCTTTTTATCAAGAATTTTGCTGATGCCTTCATCCACGTCATTAGTCCAGGAGTAATCGGTAAAATAACTTTGCAGCACAAGCACCCTCGGTTTATTAAAGCTGGCTGAAACCACGAACACGCACAGGCAGATAAAAAAGATAATAATCAGCAGTTGGTTGATGTTAATCTTTTTCATAAAGCTCCCAGCCACCTCCAATACGGTATCGAAACAGCTATTGCCGCCAGCTATGCCGGCTTTCATGCAACCTCCCGTTGCACTTTAAACTGTCTCAGCAATACTTCAACGATCGCCGGCGAATTCGTTAGCCTTCGCTAAACTATTATATTTTATTAGTTAATTAACTGTATCGATAACTTGGTGAGTATAACCTTTATTGGACTAAACCGCTGGCGCGGTGGTAAAAACTTTTAGGTAATACCCTCCCAACCCTGCCTGCCGAGATCCTCTGCTGCGACTGACGTGTCCGCACTCATTGCTCTTCATTCGGCCTAAGGTCTTGC
>NZ_JAKNBL010000032.1 GCF_022410535.1 Pelotomaculum terephthalicicum JT | reverse complement strand
GCATAAATTCAATTTAGCAGAAGGGCCATATCCAGTGTTCAACTTCTTCGGAACCGGTGTTCAGTTTCAAACGGGGACACTGTTTAATCTTAGCGGTCAAACTGTTCAGTTTTACCCGGTATACTCATTATAACCCCAGGTATTAATTCTAAAGGCTTTTGCAATAGTAATTAGTCTTTTGGCCTCATGCCTGGATTTTCGATATGACCAAATAAAATCGTCTCGAATGAAAATGTATTTACTAACTGGACCACTACTCACGGCTCCGACCTTCACTTCAAGAATAAACAATACTTTCCCTTCTTCCGGACTTTGATTGGCCTCCATTAACTCAAAATCTCGAATTGCGGATAAATGAATATCTGACTCATGTTTATACAATCCAACTTCATCTACCAGGTCACTTATGAAGTCTATCATTTGCCAAGACCGCTTGTACCCTTGAATATCCTGATACATTCTATCACTCTGATTATCAAACCATCTTCTATTAAGGCCGAACTTATTGCACGTCCAATCAATAATTTCATTTGAAAGCTTGAGTCGCATTTTTTCTTCTTCCAGGTCAGCGAATGTAAAATCAAATTCTTTTCCAATAAAACCGGGTATTTGTTCAAGGTTAATTCCGTGTTCCCTATAAACCTGATAAAACTTCTCAATTAATCTATCCACTGCAGCACTAGCTTGACTTTTTTCAATATTTTCTGGAATAGCTTCATTAATTATATTAACCATGTTACCAACAACATTGGTGTTGTAATCGCCTGTATTAATAAAATCTTTGCTATTCGCAGTTAGAGAAAAATCATTTTCACGGAAATGACGCATCAATTTATTAATAATCAATGTTAAGGCTAGTACACCAATACCAGAGAAAATCCATTGTATATTTGGGTCTACTGACATTCCCATACCTCCTTGTAAGGAAGCAAAATTGAAATTAGAAATTACTCTTAACACGACACATAAACATTTCCTACTATTACTGCATCAACATCAATAGATCAGATAAGAAAACTACCGGGGAGCATCTCTTTAACTATTGCCCACTATGAATCATTTGATGCAGCTGACACTGCAATAGATTTGGGAAATGTATATACTAGCTTATTATCTCCAAATGGGTTCCTATTCAAGTATATATAATTTTCGTTGTAAGTTATAAGGGCAAAAGTTGGACTTTTAATATTATTCTTTTTCTTTTATTTCTCAAGTATATTTTATCTGATATTATTTGATTTTAACACATTAACAAGATTATCTATTGCACATTCCTCAAAATGTGATATATGCGTAACACCTCGACTAATAATACTAT
Source organism: Pelotomaculum terephthalicicum JT (assembly GCF_022410535.1). Taxonomy (GTDB): domain Bacteria; phylum Bacillota; class Desulfotomaculia; order Desulfotomaculales; family Pelotomaculaceae; genus Pelotomaculum_D; species Pelotomaculum_D terephthalicicum. The sequence continues at coordinate 34,499 of NZ_JAKNBL010000032.1, read as the reverse complement.
TTATATTTGCGGTTAAAGTTTTTGCCCATTTTGGTCCTGTTCCAGAACCTTGCCTTGTTTTTGAATATCCTAGACATAAAGCATTTACTTCGGGAAAAAGCAATATTGATTCTGCCTTTTTATAACTTAAATTACTTTTAATACCCCCGGAAGAAGCAATCAATTCAAATGCCTGTTGAAAAAAATACATTATCTCTGAATAACTGTCTTTGAACAAATCATCATTTGACTTAAAAACTGCGAAAGGGTCAATGAATAACAATGTATCTTGATGAAGAATGGGGTCAAACCATTCTTCATCGCCGAGGCAGGTAATTCCATATTCTTCTGAAAAAAGCATTGAGAGCCTCCTTTAAAATTATATACCTGTTTTATCAAAAAATATTTTTTGAATAAAAGAGCCCTCTAATTATTCGTTCATTCTAGAACAAACTGATATTTTCTTGTTCAGTTTCTTATCTATAAATGCGAACAAAACATGATTCTCTCTTACTCTCTAGATTACTTATAAACTTCATATCTGAACCAATCCTTCGCTCCGGATCATAGACCACAAAATACAGCCCAAACTCATTAGGGACAAGTGTGATATCGGAAGCTATACCATTAGTAGCCTTGTAGCAAGCATCTCAAGTAGGGAGTCTTTAGGGTTTTTTGCGCTAAGATCCTCACACTGCGCTTGAATTCTTTTTGCAGCGAATAAAACGGATTGACCAAATCTGCAAAACAGTTTATAAAGATCATCCATTTTATCATCCGGGTTACTTCCTGGAGTATAGTCAATAATATCAGCTATTTCATCCATATATTTTTCAATAAAATCTTGTTTGCTTTTCATTCCTTCCATTGCAGCTAACCGTAAGGTATTATATAATCGTTGTCTTGTTTCGGAATTAGGGATATGCCTAATAAAATCATCAGCATATTCTGCATCATATTCCTCAAGCTCTGTAGCAAAAACCGCAAATCTGCGATCAATACACTGTGAACAACAGCCACAATGGGCTGCAATACCAGGTTTGTTTCTGGTTGAACTACAGGAAACAGAACTTGAAATAATATTTTGCTCATTATTATTCTTAAAAATCTGGAGTATATCAGCTTTTGTCTTGTTTGAGTATGGTGTCAATAACGAAAACTCTTCGCTAAAATAGCGATAGAACTTTTGAAGGAGTGCAATAGCTTTTGGATGTGTCGTCCTGCTGGCGCGCGCATTAAAAGTATCCGCTTGTTTGGGTAGGTTGATGCTTGTTATTCCGTTTTCATAAACATAAAACTCCTGCTTTTCATAACAATTGCAGATTGCAAACGCAATTGCTGAATATAAGAACATTCTTGACCTTTGAGTTTCCTCTTTGCTAGGAGTGTTCTTTTTAAAATGACACTCAAAATTATAATGCTTAATCCTATGGTTATACCTTTTTTGCAGATAGCCGATAATGCTATTTTGTGTATGTGTCACACTGTTATTAGCTTTATGACTTACAAGACAAAGCTCCTTACTTTTAAAGGTATTGAGATATTCAATTACTCCCGCTAAGGAGTCTAACCCTCCTGAAAAGAGCATAACTTCGGTATTCTTTGCCTCAGAGATTGTTATGTATTCATTATTAAACAAAGATAGCTGGTGATTGGGAACGATGTTAGGAATTTGCTCATACTTTTCGAATTGGAAACTATATTTTCTATCCCCGGTCATGAATTCCATTGCACTAGAAATAGCCGCAGAAACTTTAGGGTTCGACCAGAACAAGTTATCTCTAACGGGAATGTAGAACTGAAAGGAACGTGCCCAGCTATTGTTATTTATACTGTTGCGTTCGCCTCTATCCACAGCTCTATCGGCACAAAACACGTATGCCGCTATCTCCAATAAATCAATTATTCTTGGTGGAAGGCTTTCAATATCATTTATAAACTTGTTGAAACCGATATTTATGTTTGCATCAAAATTCTCCAGGTCAAAATAAGATAGTTTTAAACTTTTTTCTTCTTTGTTTTCGGGAGCTACGGATAATTCTCCACAGAAAACATTAACCACAGAAGGCTGAAGATTCATAATTCATCAGCCTCCCTTCGAAATTCCTCTCGCATTTTTCCGAAGGAAACTCTTAAAAAATCAACTATTTCTTTTGTTGGCGGGATATTATTTTTAGCATAATTATTAAACCAGCCCGCCGCAAAGGATTGCATGATTTTTGAGGTTTCAAATGCATGATGTGAGATAGCTTCAGCTTGCTCAGATAGCTTTTTTGAAAAAACCTCTATTGATCGGTAATCATTAATTGTACTAGCTGCTTCACGTTCCAGATAATATTTTAAATAACGATCTGTAAAGGAAGCAAAAAAGCTGCGTGTAAGTTCACAAAAAGCAGCTCCTGAGCCTATATTACTCCAAATATTTGAAGGTTGCTCTCTAAATAGAGAGAGTTGATCGTCATGATTATTACGCTCATAAGCTGTTATTGTTTGCAATATTGCATCTCGAACCATTTTATTTGATTCAAGAGAACCATTCTCTGTGGTAATAAGGCCCTTTGCACTTCCCCAACAGGTATTCCAATACATAGACGGGCACGTTAGCGCCTTCCTTGATTTTTTTGGTCAGATCTTTCCGGACGATTTTTCCTGCGAAGGCATCACACAACAACGCATTTATGCTTTCGCCGTTCTCTTCAAACATAACCCGTCCTCCTAAAACTGAATGCTGCCGCCGAAAACAAGGTCAATGACAAACGGGATTCTGGCATATTCCCTGTTTACAAGCTCATCTTCGTCTTTGAGAATGAGATAATACTCCTTTGCCTTGTCATACGCCATATCCTTCAGCGTGAACTTCTCTTTATAGGTACGCTTGCCGGGATTACTACTAGTGCTCTCCGCGATGATGATATTCTCATTGGAAATCCTGTTTCCGGCCTCATCCGCGAAATACGCCGTCACACGAAGAGGAAGAAGCTTTTCACCTACCGGCTCATTCTGGAAGAAGGTCAGATGAGTAATGACGCTGGTGATTTTCCGGGACAGGTTGGTAAGATTCAACGACACCTTCTTCGCGCTCATGGAGCGGCTGAGGTTCTTGTCACTCTTAAACTTAACGACCGGTATAACGACCTCTTGCAGGCTTGTCCCGCCGTGAACATAGCAACTGCCGGAACCTTGCGCCTTAAAGCAATTAGTCGCACGAGGAATGATGGCGCGGATATCCGTCTTGTCTTTTGCCAGGTAATTCAGCGAAAACGCCTGTGTTCCCTGAATATGGACATCTGCTTTCGTCAAAATGAACCTGCGCTTCGATTCTATCCCGATAGCGTCTTCCCTGGGGGTCTTGTCTCTTTCCGCAAGAGGCGTCCGGCGGTAAATGTACCCATGATCCGCGGTAATCAGGATATTGATGGCGCTGATATTGTTCCTAAGCGCCCTGACAAGCCCGGAAAGCTCCCGAAAACACTTTTCCGTAGCCTCGAACACCTCATGCTCGGTGGCCGCGTTATCACCACGCGCGTCAATCGTATTGTGATAGATGTAGATGAGTTTCATGCCGGAAAACTTCTCCGCCATTTGCCGCTTTGTCAAGCTCATGACATTTTCATAGGTAATGGCAATAGACTCTTCCTTCACAAGCTTCAGGATTTTCTCCCGGTTTTCTGTTCCCTTGGTGGAGATGCCGTCGATGACGATATCCGCTTTATCCGTCACGGCAATGCTCTTATGCGGTAAAAGAGACGCCATTCCCAAGGGTGTGTAAGACGGAATCACACCCAGCATCACATCCAGCTTGCTGGTCCCCTTTTGTTCTCCGTTAAGCATGGCGTTCAATTCCACCGCCGATTCGTAGCGCAGGCCGTCCGAGATAATGACAACCAGCCGTTCATTGTCGGAAACAAAGCGCCTGACATACTTCTCATAGAAGCCCTGCTGCGGCGTAACGCCGGGAACCTGCCATGCTGTCCCGTCATCCAGAAACGCGCACCATTTCATGGAAAGCTCATTCAGATACCAATTGGTATAACAGTTTTCCACCTTTTCAAAAAGCGGAATAAAGCCGTCCTGCTCCGCCAGCTTGTCGTAGCTCAGCAGGAAATGCCGGTAACTGCCGTCCAGCTTGTAGTAGGCTTCCCGATAGTTTTCAAAAAGCTTCGCCATGGTAAGCCCCGGCAGGCCGGCGTGCTTCCGGCCAAGCTCCAGGAACTCGGAGGCGTACAATAAGGCGTCGTATTCTGTTTCAAATTGCGGATAGTAGCGCCGGTTTCTCCGGCTGTGGATGACCTTGCGGTATCGTTCGTATTCACCCGCCTGCAGGCTGATCCTCTCGCAAATCCGGCTGATGATGCTGTGGTCGAACTCCTCAAAGGTATCACAGTCGATGATCTCGTCAATGTTCCACTCCGGTATGCGCCCACTCAGGTTCAGTTTGTCCGCCACAAAGCCTGCAAGCTTGTTATACGCGTCCCAAAGCCGGGTATTCTTCATGAAGTTATCTACAAACACAAAGCAATTGGAGTTTGAGGACACATACGTCTGCCATTCCTTCGGCAAGTTGCCGTTGATACTGTGGGACAAATGCGTGACCAGCAGCATAATGGCCAGCTTTTCGAGGCTCTGTTCAGGAAAGTTATAGCCATAAGCCTTCTGGATCAGTGTCCATAGCGCGTCCACATTGCCAAACCTGGCAATGCTGTCGTATATTGCGGTTTCTCCGTTTGCCAGCTCAATCAACAGCTTTCTCACAACATGATCAAGATTGGGCGCGGGCAGCTTGCTGAGCGCTGACAATACCCCCACGTCAATTTTGGTCTCGGTATATGGCGCAAGCCGATACCCCTCAAACCGCTTGCAGCGTTCGCTGTTTCGGAAAAACAGCTTGTAACGCGCCACCACATGGCGCAGGGCGCTGTCGATCTTAAAGTTCAGCAGGTTCAGCGACGTTTCGTCGGTGGAAAAAGTCTGGCTGTACTTGATGGTGTCGGCCAGCCAGTTTTCCTTGTTCGCCGGACGGGGCAACGGGGAATAAACCAGCAGGTTGCCGGCCGTGTCGGTTTCCTCTATGTAGAGCTTTACGGCAAACATGTTGTTGTCATAAAGCTTGATGATCTTCACGCCTTCAAGTTCCAGGCAGTCGATATCCCCGGCGAAAATCCCTTCCTCATCGTACCAGAAGACGATGTTGCGGACGCTGCCCTGGGAGAGCTCGCGGGCAAACTGCCGCTCAAGGGCTTTTTTCACTTCGGTCAGGTTCATTTTTTCACCAGCCTTTACGGCTATACGCTTATTAACTGATTTTCGTATGCCAACTGATTATTCAGCACGGCAACTGTCAGATTCCACGTCTTAATTTGCCGTTTTAATTTCTTCTTCAATGCATCGTTTATTGGACTCAGCCAATCGATTTCATGACCGTTGATAACGAGTATAAGTTTTATTGCAATACGAGCATACTCCGCCTCATGAAAACAACGCGGCATTTCACCATCTTTATCCTCTTTTCTTTTTAATATGAATGCTTGTATTTATATTATACCTCAAATCTTCCCAAATAAATCCATTTTCATCGTTTTGCCGTCATCCCTCGGCACTTCGACGCCCTGGAACATGGCGTAGTTCACCGTCACGCCGTCGTCAAGGTCAAGCTCGATAGCCTGATGCGCGATGTGCGCCACAACCTGATCGTACGCCCGGCATTCTTCGATCTTCTTTCGCAGGGCTTCGATTTCCTTGCGGTAGGCCGCTTTTTCACCGGCGTTTTCCGTGATGCCGGTGAGCATCTGAAGCCGCCCGATTTCCGACCGTATTCGACACACTCCAGGATTATGTTGTTTCCTTCAAACTTGTACCGCCGTCCGCAAACCATGTACCATGTGGAGTTACTTCAAAAGTTCTTGCTTCTTGCAGAAGAGAGCCGGGAGCCCAGGCCAAGCCTTCGCTTTTAATATTCTGGCCGGCGCCTTTTACCATATCCCAATTTCTCCCCACCAGTGGTTCTAAAAAACCCCGGCAGGGAACTTCTTCCGGTCTTAACAAATGGCCCCAAAGGGGTTCATCCTGACCAAGACCGATGCGAACCACCTCTTTGTCCGGGCGCCACCGTCCGGGGAAACCGGGCAGCCTGATCGCCTCATTTCCATCGCTTCCCAAAATTTGCTCAGGAATCCCTTGTAGTTCCAGCAGCCCAAATCCATATTTTCGCTCTCCACCGATCTGAAGACGCTTGACCAGCTCGGCAAAGTTAACTTCACTGTTTGTATCGTTTTGGGACAGAACAATACCCCCGTCTTTTTCAATTACTTGAAATACCGCTGTTTCAGCAGGTTTTTTTATCCATAATAGTCCCCTTAAATACACAGGGGTAAAGTTATCAGCATCAGTGCGTGATGAAATAAGGTATGGATTGATAAACTCCACTTGATGCAGCAAACCCTCCTCAGCGGTAAAAGTTTCCGGTTTGACCGCGGTGGAAGCCATGGAACTAAAAAAGTACTTTTCAAAATCCCGCCGGGTTAAAAGCTTGTCCGCCAGGCCGAATTTCAGTCCTTCTCTTTCAGTGTAACGGGGGAGATAAAGCGTATCGCCTCCGGTGTAAAGGTAGAGATTGCTAAAACGAAAGACTTCTTCCAGGGCTTGGCCTGTTTTCAAGTAATCGGACAAAGGAAACAAAGGTGCCAACTTTGCCGTCAGCGCTCCCCAGACGAGCTTGCCCGGAGCATAAGGGCGGGTGCGGAAAAGGTGCATTGTTTTGTGAAAGCCAACGTGCAAAGGGGAGCGAAGACGGAAGGTCCAGGTGTAAAGACTCCAGCTCATTCTGCCTCACCACCGCTTTTCAGCCGCTGCCCCGCGCCTTCTTTTTTCAGCGCCTTGGCATGATAACGGGCATAAATAAGTGTTTTTTCGATTAAAAAAATTGCAAGGAATAATTCGTCCAAATTTGATAACAAGCCGTTTTCTTTACTTAGCTCAGCTGTCAGATCGGCCGGAGAATTATTAGTAATTAACTTTTGTTCTTTTAGCAAGTTGAAAATGTTGTTTTTAATTTCTCCAGTCCCTTTTTCCTCTTTGCGTGATAATATTTTGTTGGTTTTTTTCCCACAGAACCTTTCCGCCGCCGTAGCGCAGCCAGTTTTTCACTGCGGGAGCTATGGGGACCGAGCCGGATTTTATCCAGTTATTCATCTTAAAATCTTTCGTCCAACCCCGGTAATAATCGTTTTGACCTCTTTTTCCCCGTTCTCTAATTCCATCCACGCCCTTCCACCAATCATTCCCCTCGGCGGTAAAACGTATTTTTGCGAAAAACATCTCTTTCAAATTTGGCATAGCAAAACTGTCGGCTCCTTCCCGGATTTTAAATCCGGAAGGCAACATAGTTTTGATCGTCGTCAATTGATTAAAAAACGCTGCTGCTTCCACTTTCAACTCCGCTTGTCCAACGATATCCGTTACGCCGTAGCCATGCTGGGTCCTGGCGCCGAGCCCGCCCCAGCGGGTTGCAACCAAAAGCGGCAACAGGATTAAAACTGGATCAAAATAAGCTTTGTAAGGGATGACGGATATGTCTATATCCCCCCAAAGTCCGCTGCCCAGGCGCCAGCCGTTTGTCCTCCCCCCGGGGACAATTTTGATTGGCTGGCTGTTATCGTTAAAAACACTCTTGCCGCCGGCAAGCTGGATCTTAAAAGCGCGCTGCAAGCCGGTGGCGCCAAAGAGGAGGCATCCCAGGCAGTAAAAATAAATCTCTTTTTTTTGCTGTTCCGTTTTTTCGGGACATCGCCCATCTGAAACCGGATCGCAAACAAAAGTTTTTTCCAACCCCCGCATTAGCGCCTCGGTCCACCAGCGCAGGGACCCCATAAAACCCGAAGCCCTGACGATGTCGCTCCTGGTATCTATATCACCTGTCCAAAGTGGGGTTTTTAGTTTCAGTTTTATGGTTTCCATTTAAATTTCGTCACCTCTCCCCTCAGAGCTTTTTCCTGCTTCACCGATGCGAAATGGGTTGTCACCTTTGGATCGAATTAAACAGCGTTAGTTAGAAACAAATTCAAAATCGGCATAAAAACGTCCTACTCCACAAGCCTGTCATAGCTCAGCTGTGGCCGGCCGTGTCAGTTTCCTCTATGAAGAGATTTATTCACTTCGGTTAGGTTCATGTTCCGATTACCCTCATTTATCGCCGTAATGTGTACGGCAACCGGCTATGATGATTTTTCCGTCAGTGATGCGGTATACTAGCCGGTTAGTATTATCTATGCGCCGGGACCACCACCCGGACACATCGCCCCGGAGAGGCTCCGGCTTGCCGATCCCATCATAGCCGTTGCTGTCAATATCCCGAAGGAGTTGGTTTACCCTTTTCAGCGTCTTTTTATCTTGTATTTGCCAATATAAATAATCCTCCCAGGCTTTATCCGTCCATAACTTTTCCATTGGTTAATCCTCAATTAATTCATGGGCTGTTAGTTTGCCCTCTTCTGCGTCCTGTATGGATTGCCGCAGAATTTTCATATTTGCGGGACTATAAAAAGCGTCTGTATTTAAGGTAATTTCAAAAGGTATGCCGCCTTGACGCAGGGATTGCCGTACAAAGATATTGAACGCCGTGGTCATGTTCAAGCCTAATTCATTAAAAAATTTTTCCGCCTGTTCCTTTAACTCTTTATCAATTCTAATATTCAAGTTTGTCGTTTCAGCCAATGCAATCACTCCTTTTACTGACATTATATGTAATTTTACTATATTCTATGCGCATTGTCTATGGATTGCACGTAATTTTATTTGCAATTCCAATCAAGCTCTAAATACATACCATCCTCCCTCTCAAATCTTAGCCAGCAAGTCCATTTTCACGGTTTTGCCATTGTCCTTCGGCACTTCGACGCCTTGGAATTTGGCGTAGTTGACCTTCACGCCGTCGTCAAGGTCAAGTTCGATGGCCTGATGCGCGATATGCGCCACTACCTGATCGTATACCCGGCACTCTTCGATCTTCTTTTGCAGGGCTTCGATTTCCTTGCGGTAGGCCGCTTTTTCACCGGCGTTTTCCGTGATGCCGGTGAGCATCTGAAGCCGTCCGATTTCCGACTCGTACTTGCGCTGGAGCGGGTGCAGGTAATCGGTGCGCACACGCGCCACGGTGAACTTGTCGTACCGGTGCAGGTAGACAAGCGCCTTGAAGCCGTTTTGCCTGCCGCTGTCGAACAGCCAGTAGATGGGCTTTTTTTTATATGTCTTCACATGATCCTTGTAGAAATCATTCAGGAAATAGCGGCGGATTTTCTCCCGCGCTGTACCGTTTCCGTTCGGATACAGCGCATCCGCGATGAAGTCAAGGTTCTCTTGCAGGGTATCCTCACCATACACCACGCGGACAAAATCCACAAACCGCACCACGATGTCGTCGTCGAAGTAGTCGTTTGCCCCGATGGGGATGACGGCGTCGGATTCGACGCCGTAGTGGTCAGTGGTTAGTGGGCAGTGGGCAGTTTCCTTATAAGGACAACCAGCATTTTGCCCACTTCCTCCGACAATTCCATCGCTTGCCTTATATCCATATCGGCAAGGTATCCGAGTTCTACGCATATCAGCAGGTGTGTCTGAAGTTCCGCTTTGGAGCCCCGCGCTATCGACAGGAATTGCGCGAATTCTTTTGTCGATGTCCTTGCCTGCCCCTCCGCTTTCACCAGTTGCATTGCCTTTTGCCAAACGATCAGTTCCTGGTAACTCTGCACACCCATATTCTCGCAGAACCTCCTTCAGGTAATACTGCCCACTAACCACTGCCCACTGCTCACTAAATTCGCCTCCGGCGAATTTCAGCCCCGGCTCGTCCAGGCTGTACCGCCCGAACATGCAGCCCACGGCGTAGGAAATGAAGCTGCGGATGTCCCGCGAGAGGTCTGCCCGGCGGATGGTCACGTCCTTGTCCTCCACCTCTGGGGTCAGCTCGTCCTGAAGGCCGTAGATTTCGATGAAAATACGGTTGAGTTCTTCCTCGTTGGATTTGAGCTTTTCAAACTGTCCTTCGCTGAATAATTCCCAAGCATTGAAAGCGGATGAAATTCGGCTTGAAGATTTGATATCTCCCCACGCGAATACGTCAGCTATTTTTAACCCTACAAGTGGATGCACACGAAAATCCCATGAAGTCTCGAAGCTATCCCAATCTGTGCGGGATATGTCGATGTTTTGAGCGACAAGATCGTTAATGATTTCAAAGTGTTCTTGAGAAAAAACAATCGGTAATCGTTCTAAATCACTATTTGTAAAGCTCATGCTCGGATTAAGTATCCTTAAATACTCAAAGCATACATTTGAGCACAAAAATCCAATTATATAGAGCAACTTGCTCTCGTCTTCAACGAATGCTGAACGACTTGTATCATCAAAAATTGAGCCGGAATCCTTATATTTTACAGCAAATTTTGATGCACTTATTTTATTCCATGTTAGCCCTCGCTTAAAATAGTATCTTGTATTCTGTGGGCGAGCCGCAAGTTTCCCTGCTGGATTTATAAAGCTCCTAATGCGTTTCCCATCATATTGCCAGTCAACAACTAATTCATTATTAGTTGCCCATTTCCTAAATTCACCACCACTATTACATGGAAACCATTTATGTTGACCCGATTGTGTCTCATTCACATCTGTATAGTTGAATCCAATACTGAAAACCGCAACCTCAAACCAATTTCGCTGAAAAGAAATATTGTCGCCTGTAGCAAGCCCGGCTTTAGGAGATGCAATATCCTTTAATACTGGATTTTTTGTAAAGGGAAGCAATGCTTTTTCTGAAAGTTCATATGCAATTGGTAAACCTGGAATTCTTTCGTAGTTTTCTTGCGTAACAATGTATTTCCCTATATTAGAAAAGAACCACTTTTCTTTTTGCTCCAAACTGTCCACAGCACCTTGCTTGAGGTATAATTTTCTATATATCGTTTTATAACCAGTAACATATGCTTTCTCAACAATAAACGCCGTTGTTCCAAAGTCAGAGCCAAAAACGCCTCTGCCAAAATGCAGCATATTGACAATAGTATTTGATTTAAGTAATTTCTCTCTCAATCTTTCATAGCTCGATAAAAACATCCAAACCGGAATGTTGATCATAGCCATAAATCCGTTTGACTTGCATATATCAAGTGTTCTTTCCATAAAGACTGTACTCATATCGCTCTTACTATCGGGATAATTCTTCTTCACATATTCCGACAGCTTCGGACCCATGCCGCTCCCGCCCATATACGGCGGATTGGTCACCACCACGTCGTACTTTTGGGTCATAATCTCCGCAATATCCAATATCTCAAGCAGGATCCGCTCGGTCTGGTCAATTCCCTTGGTGTACATATCCAACTGTCCATAACGGCAGTCCTTCACAAAGCGCCGGAGCCGGGCATAGTCCAGCACCCGGTCAATTTTGAGGATGGAGCCGTATTCCCGCGCGTCGGCGAAAAGGCCGATCAGGTAGGACAGGTCGTCCCGGCACTGCCGCCGCCCGGTTTCATCCATCCCATGCCCCATGTATTCAAGATGATGCAACTGCGCCCCGTCGGATTCGATGACGGCGTGGACGTGGGGGTCAGGTATATTCTGCTGGCGGAAAAAGCGGCGGTTGTAGCTGCGGGCCTTCATCATCAGCGCGAAATAGGCAAGCTGCGCCGCCCGCTTGTCAATGTCCAGCCCGTATATATTGTTTTGAAGAATGAGATTAGGTATCTCCCGCTCGGCATAGCCCTGGCTGAAGTATATCTGATAGAGCACGTCAAAGGCGTACACCAGAATATGCCCACTGCCCATGCAGGGGTCGATGATTTTCACATTTTCAATGTGAAAATCAGTGGACAGTGAGCAGTGTGCGGTGAGCAGTTGTTGGCGCGCTTCATCTGTTTGCTCCGCTTCTTCAATGTAATATTTCCAGTTGGATTTAAGAGCTTCGACACTGTCCACCGCCCACTGTCCACTGCTCACTACAACCCGCCCCAGCGAGTTTTCCACCATGTACCGGACAATCCACTCCGGCGTAAAAAGCTGGGTGGCGGCCGGGATGGTCTCCTTGTTGATTTTGATATTCTTTTTCAGCCCGGCAAAAACCTCGTCCTTTTTCTCGGAGATGTAATACTGATACAGCCAGCCGATGATCTGCACCTGATCGCGGAAATCCTCCTCGGCGATGCCGTGGGCAAGGTCATGGACAATACCGCCTTTTGCGTAGAGGGCGTCGGGCAGCAGAAGTTCGGTATAATCGTCGATCTTCTCAAACATCCCCGGCAGGACGGAGGAAAGAGCGTTGCATTGCGAAATAAGAATGTATTTGTAAAGCTTTTGGGAAGACAAGTCACGATATTCGGCGATTTTGCCCTGATCCACATAGTCCAGCCGGTCTGCTTCACGGATAACGTCCGGCTCGGCGCGGCCTTCATCCACGCTGGAAAGGATGCGGATGCCGGAGGGCAGATAGTCGTTGACCTCCATGAAGCGCAGGGCGATGAGGCGGTTGAACCAGGTGTAGGCAATCTCCTCCATGACGGCGTTATAGCCCTTTTCCTTGCCAAGCTCATCCACGCGGCGGCTGATTTCACTTACCAGACGCTCGCGTGACTTATACTGCCCGTTTGTCAGAAAAATGCCGTCATTCATCAGGGCGCTTTTCGCCTCTTCAAGGGGGAGCGCCATCCCCTCGCGGATATATAGTTGATAAGCCTTCTGGCGGACGGCGTCGATCAGCTTCCTGCGGGCCGCCACGGCGTAGTTTTTAATTGCAGTCTTATCCATTTATACCAACCTCTCGTACGCTTCATTGAACCCCTATACAATCTTAATCGTTGTATTCTCCTCAAGCTGCGCCTCAAGCTTCTTGCGCAGCTCGTCCAAGAGCCTGTCAATATCCTCTTTGCTGGATATCTGACTGGTCCCGTGGAACAAGGTTTTCACACTCACCGTTTTCGTTTTCCGTACAGGGGGCCGAATGAATACATCATCTCCCGCCTTGGCCTGTTCCGCCGCTAGGCGCGCTTCCTCTTCATCGAAGCCTTGCATAAACCGCTGCTTCATGCGGTCGCTCTCCGTGCGCATGGCGATGGCTTCATAGATATTGTTGGCATGGGAGAGCCTGTCGAGCAGCGCCGAAAAGTCCGCTTGCACCTTTCCCGAAAAGCGCTCCTTGAAAGAACGGCGTTCCAAATCAGCCAAGGTCGCAGCCTTGTCCGCCTCGATGTCCGTGCGGACCGGTTCGCATTCCGCCTCCAGCAGGTCGCCGAAACGTTTGATGAACCGCTCGATAAGCTCCGGCAGCTTGTGTATTTCCGCGTAGGGTTCCGGCAGGCGGGTGATGCGCTCGATATCCTCAACCACTTTGATAGTCTCCGGGTCAAGCACGTAAGAGCGGTTGGCTTCGTAAATCGCCAGCATTTTCAGCGCCTTATCGAAGATTTTTCTCTGGTTTTTGAAGAACTTCTTGACGTCCTGCACGTCCTCCCCGTAGTCCAGCAGGGCGTCTTTTTCTGCAGCAAGGTAATTGTAAAACGCTGTTGTTTCCTTGATTTTAACGGCCTGTTCAAAAAGCTTCCTGCCGTTTTCCAAAACGGTTTTGCCGGGATATCCCGCCTTGTCGTATTCATGGAGCAAATCCTTGATGCTGCCGTCGTTTCCGGAAAGCTCGGAGGAGGCAAGCTCCTTAAAGCGCGCCATCAGGCCGTCCTCGTCACCCGGTATGTCGCTTCTCCCGAATACGTCCTTCGCGAGGTTTTTGGCGTTCTGCAACAGGACGGGTGAAATTTTCACACGCATTTTCACAAGGACACGATCCAGATAATCTCGTTTTGTCACATAGTTGATCACATTCATGTCGCTTGTGACGATGCTTTCGCCGCCAAGCTCCAACCGGATTTCCTGCTTCTGGAAAAGTGTCAGGACGATGCCTGCGATGTCCATGTCTTTCCACCCGTACGGGATTTTGTTAAAGTGATCCATCAGGGTACGCATGGTGGTCGGCATGTTCTTATAGGAACTGCGGGCAACAATATCCTTCACCTCTTCAATGGCAAGATGATTGGGAACGCCGGCCTCCATGCCCTCGATCACAACCTGAGTATCTTTGGCTGTGAGAATTTCTCTTAGATTGTCGTTGGTATAAAAGGGATTGGTGATGTAGTTTTGCTTAGTATAAATGCCTTCCACCAATATTTTAAAGGCGTCGTTAATCCTTTCGGACGGCTGTTTCTCTTTAATGTCAAGCTTATAGCCGTTCACATATAAATCAGCCTTTTTGAGAGCCTCGAAGATCAGCTCCTTGCATCTGTCCAATCGCTGTTTTCCCTCGCGGGTTTTGGTGGTTTTAATGTCCTCCACCGCGTCGGTGGACGCCTTGCCGGCGTTACGGCGGATGTACGTCTCGATTTGCAGGGCCTGTTCCATCTCGTCGATGAAGGACATATCGGAGGGAAGCGCGACAATGACGTTTCTCTCCCGCATGGACATAGCTTTGAGTTCCGGCTCGGCGGCGCCGCCATGGGCATACATGGGAGTCAATACTCGAATGCCGATTTCCTCTTTCTGCGCGCCTCTCGGCCTGTCGTCAATGATTGTGTTGAAAGAAAAGTCATACCGGTCGTTATAGCGGTATTTTTTATTGAGGCCAAACAAGGTGGAGAATATATCGTCCCCAACTTTATCGATGATCTCGCTTGTGTCAATCTTGATTTCCCGGATTTCGCGGTTGATGTCCTGTTCCTCGTTTGTCAGGAAGATAAATTGATTGCCGTTTTTAATGATAAGCTTCTGCTCCTCCAAACGGCGCAAAGAGGCGTCAACCTGTTTTTTGGCCTCGATTTTGTCCTGATCGATATTTCCCAGCATGACGGTGGTGATGTTTTCAAGGTTGGCGGGCAGCACATTGGGGATGTACTTCACCATAAACAGAACCTTTAAAATTTCCACATCATAGGGCTGCAAGGCTCCGTCGTCAAACTCGGCGCTTTCTGCCGCCCTGATAATAACTGCTTTGATATTGTGATCCAAAAAGGTTTCAATGGTTCTGTAAAAAGCGTTAAAGGGAATCAGAATGCAGTCGTCGAAATTGGCGTACTGAACCGCCGCCTCCTGGAAGGCGTTGAGCAAGGAGCGTTCTCCTTCCGAAAGATGCTTGCCGGACGCGCCGTGGGTTCGGATGCCCGTGAACACCGCTTGCAGCAGGTTGAACTGATACGGGATAAAGGGATACACGTCCACAAACTCCTCTGCGGAACTGTATAGCCTCTTCTCCGGTGTATCAGAAGAAAAGGTAATCAGGTTTTTGATAACGGCGGCTTTCCCGGCATATAAAAGGCGCAGCTTGTCCGCCGCCGCGTCCGTCTTGGCGAGCAGCCTCTTCTTGATCACTTCGTCCACGTTGGCGGAGGAAAGGGAAAGCCTCGTGTCAAACCGCCCGATAATTTTAGAGAAGTTGTCTCTGTCCACTTTCGTGATTGAGTCGATATCCTGCTGGCTTGTGGCTATGACCCAGGCCTGTCCGCCGCATTCCGTGCCCAGGCTTTCCACGACAGTCTGCAAATTCAGCATCAGGCCGCTGTCGCCGCCGATGTACTGCCCCATCTCGTCGCAAAGGAAGATGACAAAATGCTTTTTGCCTGTTTCCTTTGACTTCGCTTCTATGTATTCCCGCACCCGCCTCGCAAATCCGTTGATATCCAGAGAATAGTTCTCCTCGGATTTGTTGTACCAGTTCCGCGCACCGTCAATGCTCATCTTCGTAGTATCGGCAAGCGCCTGAACGATATTGTCCTCTTCAAAATAGAAATCCTCGCGGGTTTCTTCCCATTCATTGCCCGCAAGCTCTTTGAAACGGGCGCAGAAGCTGTCATAGACACCGTCCTTGGTCATCTGCCGCTCCAAATCGGCAATCCACGGCATACTACCGCAAAAGCCCCGCATTTTATTAAAAACCTTCATGAAAACCTTGACAATGGCATCCTTTTTGGTCTTCGAGTCTGCATCAGCCTCAGCGTCAATATTGAATAGGACCACGTCCGCGCTGGTATCGGCTGCGACCTGCATATCAGCCAAAATACGGCTGTCGGCTATCTTTCCGTCAAAGTAACTGATGGCCTTTTTGCCGTTATAGGTTCTGTTTGAAAGAAGATAGGAAAGTATCTTGAGAAAATGGGATTTACCGCTGCCGAAGAAACCGGAAATCCAGACGCCCATTTTATCGGTGCGGGTTGTCGTGCCCTTGCGGTAGCCCTCAAAGAACTTGTCGAAATGGCGATGCAGTTCCTTAGTCACGACGTACTCTTCCAGTTCCGCAGTGATTATTTCATTGGAGTCCTGACCAATTTTGACAACGCCCTGAATTGGCCTGTCAATATCCTTTTGAAACATATCATGCATTTTCATGCCGCCACTCTCCTATCTTTCAATCAGCTTAAAGGCCCGGTAATAGTTGTCGTCCGTGATTTCTCCAAACAGCCGCAGCTCGTTTGTATAGTCGCCGGGGAAGAACATGACAAGAGGATTCCTGTCTATCTTGCTGTGCAGGTTATTTAGCACGGTATGGGAACGTATGACCGGCCAGGCTTTTCCCACCCCGGTCAAAAAGATAATATCACTCTCGGGTACAATGCTCTCAGCAATCTTTCCGATAATCAAATCGCCGTCAAGAGTCAGCCTCAGCGTTTTTTTGATAGGATTGATAATCGCCTCACTGGTTTTGACCTGCTCCATTTGTATCACCTTGTCAAGATATTTCTTTTCCCGCAGAACGTCCAGCATTAACTTGTATAAATCAAATTCAACAATTCGCACGTCGTCATGGGCGTTGTTTACACGCTGTTTTAGATATGAAACATGGGCGCGAACTGCCATTTCATCTTCCGGATTGTAGTCAAAAATCCAGAAGTTGATTTCATTCGCCGTGCCGCGCCCCGTGCGAAAGCTTTTCTCCAATATTTTAGGCTCGATCAGGTCAAGCCGCTTATTCAGCGTCATCATCCGTTACACCTCCAGGAGCATAGCTTTTGCGTAAGGTGCGTTTTCTCCTTTGAGAAGAGCGGGGATTTTCCGGTTGCATACGGGCTTCAGGATGATTAGCGCATCCTTGTCCTTTTTGGCCAGCCCCGCTTCGCAAAGAATATTCTTGTAGGTGTTTCGTATGCGCACGAGGTTGTTTGGTGTCCAACCTGCCACCGTATCATCGTTTTGCGCTTTGCGTTCAATAAAAGTTAAAAATTCCTTGTCATCGATTTCCGTTTGACCGGACAGGAATTTGTCCGAGTAAATCTCACGCATGAATTCAAAAAAAAGACGGTCTGATTTGATCAGCGCCAGAAAAGCGATCAGCTTAGCGTCCTCGTCCCGTCCATTGGCCACGATGGAAACCAGAGGCATGTCAAGCGTCCCAAGACGCTTCAGCATTCTCAGGGGCAAATCGCGACGCCTTTTTTCTTTCTCAAGCTGATAAATATTAGCGGTCATCGACAATTCTATAATTTCCTCCCTCGTTTTCCCCTCACACAGCAACTGCGCAGTCCTGCGCATATCGGAAAACATAAAGGGCATGTCCTTTATAGAGGACGTGTAAGGCAGTTCCAAACCCATGACAGCATCCTCCTAATCGCCTTTTTTATCGGGGATTATTTCCATCACGTCGCCAATATCACAGGAAAGCGCATGGCAAATCCGGCTCATGACTTCCATGCTGACGGGCAGGTCTTTCGACAGCTTTGCCAGGGTGGTCGTGCTGATATCGGCAAGACTGAGCAAATCGGTCTTTTTCATTTTATTGTCCAGTAAAAGCTTCCATAGCTTAATGTAGCTGATGGCCATAGTTCCAATCCCTTCAGGTGAGTTGGTTTTATTATACAAAAAAGCATAGTGTTTTCCAACATAAAATTATATATTAAAGAAATTATATCTGTGAATGCCAATATTATTTTTATGATTAATCATTCTTTAACGGAAGCTTTACAACCTTTTGACCTGTGTTTTCTATGGCGGTGATGGAACCTATAATACCATTTGGTGCCGCCGTCCTTTTTGGGAACTTTGTCCTTCGTCAACTCGGCGGCGATTTCGTCAATGCCTTTTCCCGCCAGGTAGCTCGCAAAGATTCTTCTGACCACTTCGGCCTCGTCCTCACGAATCATCAATTCCCTATTTACAAACCTGTATCCGCACGGTACGGAGGGGTTGACGTATGTGCCTTTGCGCATGCGCGCCCGGCATCCCAATCTCATGTTGCTGGACCACCACCCCTGTCCCGTAAAGCGCCCAGGCCAGATAGGAGAAGAACAGCACGATGGCCTGCACCCAGCTCATATCGAACAGCTCGGCTCCCATGTTGCCCATCATGGCAAAGAATTCGCCAAGGAAGCCGATGATCTGTCCATAGATCCAGTCCATGATCTGACCCAGCACAAGGCCGGTGGTAAAATCCCATATGAACATTTGGGCCTGTCACTCCTTTCATAAATAAAAAAACACGCTTCCTATTTCAGATAAGCGTGTTCCAATTGCTTTTTTTTAGTTGGTTTTGTTTAATCCATGGAAATGCCGGGAATCTTTTGCTCATCCTCCGGATCGTTGGCGCTCTCCTGCGTGAGGACATCAAATTGTTGGATGATGTCGGAGCAATAGTCTTTCAACTTTGGAATGTCGATGGTTATGGTTTCCCATAAGCTTTCCACGTCAATTTTACCATAGCTGTGAGCAACCACATTGCGCAGCGCCTTAATTTGCGTCCAAGGCATTCCAGTGTAGGTTTGTTTAAAATCATTGGTGAGATGCGTGGTCAATTCTCCAATTTGCATTACACAAAGAGCTGTGGCATTCCTATATACGGAATCTTGCGCGAATACCGTGTAATCTTTTCCGAAGCGCCGAATGGTTTCTTCTATCTCACGGCAATAGGAAATGATACGGCGGAGCACGTCGGCGTTCCGGTTATCCGCCATACAGAAGCACCTCTTCTTTCCGTATCTTATGGAGAAAGTCATCTTCCAGGCTGCCTGTTGTCAGAACGTCCACTTTCGTCTGCAGAGCTTCTTCAATTTCCGTATATAACCCGCACAGAGCAAACATCCCTTTAAGGGACCCTTTATCCACGCGCAAATCTATATCACTGTTTTCAGTAACGTCTCCACGGGCGTAAGAGCCAAACAGATACACGCGTTCCACCCCATATTTTCGGGCGATTGGTTCTACAACAGTTTTGATTTCCTCTATCGTATACTTTTTCGCTGCCATGCTCTCGCCTCCTTGAAATATGTTTAAAATACTTTTTGATCTATTATACCACAGCAGTTTTTATAATCTACTTGAATTTGGAAATAAAAAGGTCCACCTTCCGATACATACAAAAAAGCAACCGACATCAGCCGATTGCTCTCTGTATGTAGATATTCATTTTTGTAATTGTTCAATGCAGTCGCGGGTAAAGCCTTCTAATGGGATAAACAGCTTGTGCGAAATGGAAGCCTTGATTTGAATCTGCGGCAGAAGAAGATTTTTCCCTGAATCAAAAAGCTCTTTTACCGCCCACTGAATTTTTCTCTTACGCCATTCCATATCGGTTTCCAATGCTTCATCCAGATATGCCTGCGTCTTTGGCAAATAGCCGTTTTTCAGATTTTTGTAGAGATTGTTCAGCCCGCCGTACTTTTCCACAGAATGCCGGTTAATCCAAACAGGGCGACCCGGCGAGCTTTTCAAGTAAGCAACCGCAGCGCGGGCTTTCTCTAAACTATCATCATCATTGTCAGCCCATTCAAACACTGTATACCGTTTGGACTTTGGCGCATTGACCTCATACCAATCCACATCGTTTTTCCGCAGCCATTTGTAAATTTCAGGGTAACGCTTAATCAGAAAACTGCGGGATGAATCCGGGTTGTCTTTCATAACCTGTAACCATTGCGCCCGATAGTAGTCTTTCGATGTTGGCTTTGGAGCAGGTTCCGGCACAGTTTTCCGTTCACGGTAGATATATGGCTTCTTCTTCGGTAATTGATCTGCCGGAAAGAAACCCAGTTCAACACCCAATCGCTTTACTGTTAGAAAACCACAGTGTAGTTTTTCTGTGATATGCATAATGGGAGTGCCGGATTTCATCATCTTCTTGAACGTATCCAGCCACAGCCACCCGTAGTCCACCGTATCAATTTGGCCGGAATATTGTTTGCTTTTAGGTCTTTCACGGCTTCGTCTGTATGCAAACCCGCAGTGGGGGCAAGTGAATGTTGCCTGATGGCGGGAAGCAAACTGCACCAGAGGCGACAGTTCAGAAATCACATCTTTCAAATAGTACGGGCAAACCGGATTTCTGCATGGCCACGGGCCTGTTCCATAGGGATGTGCCACACCATGTTGCTTTGTAAAGAAATCTTCGGCAGACCCGGCCAAAAACCGCATAAGCAAAAGATAATAGACCGGATAGAGCAGAGAATTTCGTTTATGCATAACGCGCTCTGACCACGGAACCACGCCTTGTGAACGAACCTCCAAAAGCTCTAAAAGCTCTTGTCCATAAAACTCACAAATCTCCTTGTCGAGCAATTGGCTTTTCATCCTGCGCCCGCTTAAACAGCGATACCCTTTCACCTGAAGCAATTGGTCATAAATTTCCATTGTCGATTCTGAAAACGCCAGAGCATAACCGTTTTGCATAATCCAAGCAGCGTCCCCCGCGACATTCATCAGCTTTTCAGTTGTACCGTCACAAAAGGAAGGCATATGCTCGTTGGAGGCCACCGCAAAAGAGGCGGCATGAAACTTTGAACTAATATCTTTTTGAAAGACAACGGAGTTCTTGATTGGTTTCCCATGAACAGGACACCTCAGAACGCCGGGAAGCATGTGAAGCCTGTGCCAATATGGCTCGCTGTAAAGCCGAATATCTTCCTGCCAACAATCCTCGCAATAGCGGAGATACTGCCACTTGGGGCTTTTGGAACGAGGCAGACCGCAAAGCTGGTAAGCCATAATTTCGCTTTGCGCTTCACTTTTCAGTAATTCCAACACTTGAAGCCCGCGCTCTTCGGGGAGAAACGGTTTTAAAAACGGATAAATCGTATTGTTGGCCGCGAAACATTCCGCCGTTAAGCCCGTCTCTGGCGGAATCCGCAGGGCTACTTTACCGAGAGATTGGGGCAGATACAAATTCGAGCTGATCTTTTTTCCCCATATTGTTTTGGCGGTGCTGACAAACGCCGGATTGCCGCTGCGGATATGGTATCGGCACAGAACACTGTAAAATATCTCGTCAGGATACGGCGTTGGGAAAAAGCCCAGCGGGGATTCGTCAAAACTCATCCGCTGATTCCGCGATGAATCCTGACTTTTTCAGATTTTCATACGGCGATTCCCCGGCGGCTTTTCTTAAATCATCATCCTGCTCATCAATATCGGTCGGATTCTTTTCTGTTTCCATATTCAGGGCGATTTTGAATGCCTTTTTGACAACGGCGGCAAGAGGCTGGCCTGACACGGATTTTCCGATGGCCTTCTTCACAGCGGAACGGGCAACTTTTGAGGATATATCCATTTCGAGAAGTTTCAGCACCGCCTGTTCTTCCAACGACAGTATTTCATTTTGCCCCAAAGGAATATCGCCGCCGGCTATCCTTCCGGACTGAGCGGCAAGGTAATCCTCCACATTGATGGGCTTGATGTCCTCATACATCAGCAGCTTTTTCATATTGCCGGAACGGAGCGCTTCGAGCATGGGCTTTACCAACCGCAGCTTTTCCGCCGCGACTTCTTTGATGGTTTGGGCGGTTATCGTTTCCGTCCCGTCGGCAATCGCTTTCATCTGCGCCATCGCATAGAGCTTTACCGCAATGTCGATAATGCCCTGGCTTTCATCATAGAGTATATCTTTCAACTCGGCAGTCAGTGGGGTTTGATTCCGCGTCCACTGGTTTTTCCACATTGCCCGGAGCATAATCTCCCATGAAAGGTCGTTTTTCATCCTATCCCACAGCAAATCCCCCTGTCCGCTGCCGCGCCGCGCCTGCCGGAACTCGCTCTGCAAAACCGACATGGCCTTTGTGGTTCCAATCAGCACGACGGGGACGCCGATTGTGTTGACCAACGTAACGAAGAAATTCAGCATTTTGTCCGAGCCGCCGCTTTTCGCCTGGCTGAGGTGCTGGATTTCATCAATCACAAGCAGCCCAAGACAATGCGTTGTGGCGATTTGCGCCATGCGGGGGAGCGCGGCGTCCACCGTCATACGGTCGGAGGAAAACTTTTTGGAATAGCTCGTACCCAAAATGCGGTCAACATAGGCAAAGAAGCTCAGGCACAGCCCCTTTAACGAGCCGTCAAACGGGCAGTCGATTTTCGCCCATACCAACTGCGTTAAAAACAGCGGTTCCCCTTTGTACTGCGTGTGCAGGATTTGTTGAGGATAGAGCGATAAAACCTTTTCCATCGCCGTCGTTTTGCCTACACCGGACATCCCGATAACGGTAAAGCCGGAAGCGGTAGAGTTCATGCTGTAAACGGCGTTCAGGTCGGATTTTTCCCGAATGGCAACCGCGCCCTGCGCCAGCCTTGCCGCATAATCAGGCGTAATGGGATTTTTTGAGATATAGCCCTGACGTATCGCCCGTGAAATCCTCTGTTCAATGTCGATATGGGTATCAAGAGGTTGGAAATACCGAAACAGTCTGCCAATACAGTGGAAGCGGTACTGCGCGTCAAATTCCCGTTCGCCCTCGTTGTATCCGGGGTCAACCGTCAGAAGCTTCGCCGCCTCATAGCTTGAATAAATGGGCGGCAGAGCCTCTATCAATGGATTTCCCTTGTATTCCTCAATAATCTGCGGCAGGTAACAGGCTTTGCCCGGTTCATTTTTCATTCAGCCGTTCCTCCAATTGCTTTTGAATCATGGCGAGCGTGGGAGAGATGGCCGCAGGTTTTTCTTGCGGTTCAGGCTTGGCGGTCTGCGGCACATCGTCATCGCCAAGAGAAAAGGCTTCATCCCTGCGGTTGCGCTCTTTTTCGGCGCGCCTGTTTTCACGGATGTTTTTGGTTCTGGCGAGTTTGGATTTCGGGACAGCCGTCTGCCGCGCCATTTCCTCCGCTTCCGCGATAACGCTGTCTATCGCTGCGGACAAGTCCGCTTTGGTCGCCATTTCCTTTGCAGCGTTTTGGCGGCGCAGCAGCTTTTCGGATTCCTGCAAATAGCGGATTTCGTCCAAACACATATCCACGTATTTATCCTGCCACTCTGCCAAAAAGCAACTGTCAAAAGACCCGTCCGGCTCCCGCACATAAATGGCGCTCATATTTCGTGGGTCGAAAGAGACATCCACCTTGTAGCTGCCCTTTGCCCGTGCCGTTTCAAACCAATGCTCCACGGCGGCGCGTTCGCACAGATAATACAAACCTTTGAAGCGAATACCTTTTGCCGTTACGGAAGCCGTTCCCGTTGGCATCAGGCACAGCTTGACGGTTTCCTCCGGGAACGAGCGCAACGCGCCGGAGCAATGGGCGATACCCCAATTCCAAAGTTTAATGGGAATCGGTTCCACATTGTCCGCAATCATATCCGCCGTGCGCTCATAGCCATCTAAAAAATGATGGTTGTTGTGTTGGAGTACCGGCGAGAGCAGCGGGAATAGAAGCAGGCAGGGAATCACGCCCAGGAGAATCGCTCCCGTCTTGACCATGGCGTAGGCGGCGTAGACCTCCGGCGATGTGCCGATGCCCGCCGCCTTGAGGATGTTCGCCATGCGGCTCCTTTTGTACTCATCCATGGGGATGCGTTTCGAGAGCCTGACCGCAAGCGACATGAGCCACGCCTCCATGGTTTTGGCGGCCTTTTTGTCCCCCCTGCCCGCGCCGAGCATGGCTCTGGCCGCGCCGAGGGTGGGCAGCTTCAGTACATCGGACAGGATAAAGAACATCCCCGCGGCCAGCAGAATTGCGAATAAAAACAGTAATGTCGTCATATTTCGCTACCTCCTGTACTCGATGGGCCTGGTCAGCCGGATGACGAAGGCGGTGGAGATAAAGATGGCCGCCGCGCACACCGCCAGGATGATCTGCCCCACGGCGGTGTGCATCAGCGTTTCATACCATGACTTGTTCAGAAAATACATCACGGGGATGTTGCCCACCACCAGAATCACCATGATGATGAATTCCTTGCGCGGCTCAAACACCAGGTACTCCAGTTCGTCGTTGACAATCCGCGTGTCCGAGAGCTTGCCGACAATGGGGGTCAGGGTGGTTTTGAGGCCGCGGTCGTACTGGCAGGCGGCGATGGCGTCGCACCACTCCCGGAACACCTCGTTTTCGATTCTTGTCTTCATGGCTTTGAGCGCCGCGTCCACATTGGGGTTGACGAGCTTGATTTGCGTGAGAAATTGGGCGAACACGCCGCGCACCGGCGGATTCAGGTAGTGAATGTTTTCCTCCACCGCCGTCAGGATGTCTTCATTGCGCAGATAGGCCGTGGTGATGATGCTCAGAGCCGTTTCCAGCTCCGCCGCGATATTCTTTTTATAGTGGCCGGCGGTCAGCCGCACATACCAAAAGGGCAGGAACATCAGGCCCAGCGCCAGGGCGGGAATGAGGAACACATTCCGCAGCAGGATGGCGATACTTGCGCCGACAGCGAACAGCAACAGCGAAGACGCGCAGACCATCGTGAAGCGGCTGCTTCGCCCGGTCAGCGTCAGGATGTCCTGGGCCTCCAGGATTCCCCGGCGCAAAAAAGACGGTTTCTTGCGCTGGGTGGCCTCGTTGATTTCGTCCCGAATGCCTTGGGGACGCCGGGTCAGAAAGCCGAACAGACCGTCGGTGAACTCAGAGAAAGAGATTTCGAGCAAAATAAAGGCGCCGGCAATCAGGCCGACGCAGGCGATCAGTTGAAGCGTAATCATCTGTCCGGCCCTCCTTTCGTGATTTGCGCCAGCACTTCCTGGGGCATGCCGTTTTCCAAAAATCGCTTTTGCAGGCTTGATGAGATGCCCCGCACCTGCCGGTGCCGTCCGTTAATGATGAATTTGTCGCCCTCCACGCGGTTTTCCGCAATCTGAAACTGGAACAGGGTGCGGTAGTTTCGCATACCGTCAGGCAGGATTTCGCATTCCATGATCTCCATCATCTTGCGCTGCTTGTTCTCCAACTGCTTTGTGAATACCACAATCGGAAACGCCTCGGTGACAAGAGCCATGAGGGTATCGTCCGCCATGTCGTATTTGCGCTTGCACAGGGTGACCATCCTGCGCCAGGTGGACTCGCAGGAGTTGGAGTGGATGGTGGTCAGCACGGTGTGGCCGGTTCTGGCCGCCTCCTGGGCGGCGTAGGCTTCCGCCGAGCGCATCTCGCCGACGCAGATGACTTCGGGATTAAAGCGCAGCGCCATGTCCAGCAGCATGTCCTGGTCGATGTTCTGCTTCTCATTTTCACTGCTGCGGATCCTCTTTTTTAAGACTTTGCGGATTGACAATGCGGATGGAGGCGCAAACACCCACGTCCTCGTCCACCAGGGGCGTTTTCAGCACGGCGATGCGGATGTTTTTGCTTAGATGCCCCAAAATGGCGGGGCTGGCGTTGTCCAGCACCATGCCCGACACATGGAGCATCCTCCTGATCACGTTGACGGCGTGTTCTGGTGACTCGAAGCGTTCCTCCAGCTTGACCGTGGAGCCGCCGCCGTACTGGACTTCGATGTCGTTCCAGGCGTTCACGTCGATTTCCTCAATGCCCGTGCCGAAGATGTATTTGGTGAGGAAGGAAAACTCGGCCATCTCGGTGTAGAGGGCGTCCACAAGCTGCCGGCCGGTCATGCCGTCCACGGCGATGCGGTAATCCTGAATATATTTGGCGATGTACCGCTTGACCTGCGTTTTGACCTCGTCCCTGCCGCCGTCGATGATGAGAGTGGAATACTTCGAAGAGATGTACTCCTGCACCTCCCGCAAAACCGCCCCAAAGTCCCTGGAGCTGTCATCGGGCGCGAAAAACAGACGGTGGCTGTCCGTCATATTGGCGGAACGGAGGGGGTAAGGCGCTTTCATCGCAGGCACTTCCCCGTTTTTAATCCGCGGATTGTCGGCGCTTTTTTGTCTGGTCTTTTTGTTTCTCATACGCCGAACACCTCCTGGCTGATTTTCCCGATCTCCCTGCGGAAGCCCCGGCTGTCCCCCAGCGCCAGATCCCGGAACAGATCCCCGGCCAACGCCTGGCTCTCCAGTTCATCGGAGTGAGGTATTTTGAACGCCACATCGCCCAGCACCTGCTCGATATGCTCGCTGGCCTGATGGGGCTTCAGGTTGCTGGCCACCTTGCACTGCTTGTCGGCGTCCCATTTGTTGTCCTTTAAAAGCGGGAGCTGGGAGGACAGGTAGCTGATGGATTTCAGGTCGCAGTTCACCAGCCGCAGCACCGAGTCGGCTTCCATAAGCGCCACCGCGGACAGGATGTCATTGGCGATATGGCTCCCGCAGTCAATGATGACATGGGGCGCGATATCCCGCAGATGGTCGATCAGTTCCGCCGCCAGTTCCGGGGTATAGGGCGGATAGGTGAATACATTCTCTCCCTTGAGCATCCCGATCAGAAGCAGATGGCGATATCGTTTGTGGGTGACGCAGTTCTGCTTGATGAGGGTGTCCGTGATATGGGTGGCCGCCAAAATGCTGCCCAGGGACTTCTCGCATTCCAGGTCGGAGGGCGGACAGACGCAGGGCAGCATGGGAGCGGTCATGTTAAATGCTTCCTGTGAGATTTTATCCGGTTTTATATTCCTCTGTTTCATCCACATGGAGGAAACCCTGGACCGCGGCTTCAACAATTACCGAAACCACAAGGGATACGGGCGTATCTCCTTTCCATAAAAACCCGTCCCGTATCGTATAGTTTTCCGGAAGTTTTGTCTTGGCAGGCCGGGAGTAAGAGGCTTGGCCGGTGTCCTGGGATATTGCGCTTTTTTCATCGCCCATGAGCATCATCTCCATAAATCAATATTCAGGTATGGACTTGCTTTGCTTATCCCATCTGCATTCCGGAGTTCTGCTCCGGCGCTTCAAAAGGGGCCTGCGACTCTCCTTTTCGTTGGCCCATGTTCAGCGCCTGCCGGTATGCGTCGATAACCGCGTCATTGAGCTGCCGCCTGAATTCCTTGGTGATCGGGAAGCAGATGCCCTTGTATTCGCCGTTTCCAACCTTGTAGCTGGGCATGGCCGCGAACAGTCCCTTGCTGCTGTCCATGATTTTGACGTTGCGGATGGCGAAGCAGCCGTTGAGGTTGACGGAGGCGATGGCCCGCACGCTGCCTTCAGGCCGGATGGAGCCGATCTTCACATCCACCTTCATGGGCAGGGGCTGCGCCGCGCTTTCAGAAAGGGCGGCCTGGGTGTTTTCCGTTTTCTTCATAATCTTTTCCTCCTGTTCTACTTTTTTGTTGACAATATAAGCACTGCAAGCTATGCTAGAGGCGATAACAAACTGAAGCTGAATTAATGGAGGGATGCCGTCCGGCCGGGGCAGCAATCTGCACCGACTGGAAAAGAAAGTTTGAACAGATGCAGATGAATTACGCCTGTTTTCCATAGGCGTGTTTTGTCTTGTCTGTTCATCCTTTCCGGCGGTATCCCTTTTCGTTTTTTAGGGATGCCGTTTATAAGCGGCATCCCTTTTTCAGTTTGTTATCAAATAATTTTTGAGAGGCAGGTTGTTATGTTTAATCTAAACGACTTGATAAAAGCCGACCGTTGCCCCGCTCCGTATGAACCGGGCGAGGAGCTTTGGAATGCCCCGCACATATCAAAAAAGATGCTGGAAGCCCATCTGTCACCAGATACCAACGCCGCAAGCTACAAACCGGAAAAAATACGAGCGATCTGTGAATATCTGCCGCAGGCAATGCAGTTGAAAAAAGGCGGTTCCATTGTGGACCTGGGGTGTGGGCCAGGACTTTACTGCTCACTGCTTGCGCGTAAAGGTTTCATTACAACCGGTATCGACAGGTCCGAAAACTCAATCCGGTACGCAAAAGATCACAATCAGGGTAAAAAAGCAAACTTCATTCAGGCAAGTTATTTACGCCCATTTGGATTCGAGCAATTCGACGCCGCGATACTGATTTCTCAGGATTACGGCGTGCTAAGCCCTGAAAACCGAAAGGTGCTGCTCAAGAACATCTACAATGCCCTGAAACCAAAGGGCTGTTTTGCCTTTGATGTTTCGAGCCTAACCGCTTTTGAGAATCGAAGGAAAAGCGCCGCTCCGAAGTGGTATGCATCTGATTCGGGGTTCTGGAGACCGCATACGCATTTCGTGCTGGAAAAGAGTTTTTTCTACCCGGACTTTCCCGCGCTATGCGATCTCATAGCCGTTTTTGATTCGGAGATAAAGATCTATCGCATCTATCAGTCTTTCTTTTCACCGGAAGCAATACGGACAGAACTTGAGGACAGCGGTTTCAAAGTGAAAAACATTTTATCGAACCTTTACGGGGAAAAATACATTGCTGATTCACCTGTAATCGGCGTCATCTGCACAAAAGCCTAAGATGTTATTTTTAAATCGAGTGCCAAAAACAGCCGCCCGGCTGCCAGGGCGCGTTAGAGATACATGCTTTGCGTATGCTCCTGCTCGGGAGGCTGGAAGGCGATCTCCCGGAAGCTGAAGCGGTCGACATAGTGGAAGGAACTGCCGTTTTGGTCGTACAGCTCGATGACGTCCGACATGGAGAGGCTATGGCCCTGATAGCCGGGTGGATGGTCGAGGTTGAATTTTTCATAGATAGCATCAAGATTGTTGGTTTCCAGCTGCCCGTCATATACCACCCGATAGTTTTCCGGATTCGGCTCTCCGAAGCGTTCCAGCAGTTCGTCGTAGCCGATGAATTTCATCATCACGTCCACATCGGGTCTTAGCTGATGGATGCGGAAGGCTTTCAGGAGGGACGCGTTGCCCTCCGGGTCGAGCCGGCCGCCGGCCAGCCGGTCGAACACGCCGTTCGTCCACTGGATTTCCAGACCCTGCTTTTCGGTGAGGTAATCCTTCAATTCCTCGCAGTGGAACATGGGATCGACGATCGCCCTGCCGTTTTCAATGTATCCCGCGGTGTTACCGTAGAAGCGGATGCGGTTGTTTTTGATGCTGATGCCATTCATTTCAGATCCCTCCCTTCATCAACATGCCGCTCGCCCTATTCGAAGTAATAGGTCACCGAATAGGTGATGTTGGACTTGTTGTACATGCAGTCATGGTTGGTATAGTAGTAAAACTCCAACTGTGAGTACACACCTGGGGGCAGCATCCGGCTGAAGGTGATGCCGTTGGTGGTGGTTTGGTAATCGAGTTGATTCCACTGGCCGGTATTCACGTTGTACCCGCGCACCCGGCCGTAGTCGCTGCCGGAATGACCGGAAACTAAGGCCGCCCAGCTCCTGGATGACTGGGACAATGTCAACGGCTGTGTCGGTGTGGGCGTATTCCGGCAGGGTGAACTCCACCGTCGGCACGGGATATACCTGGGTGGAGGCGTCGTAGGCAAAGCTACGCCCCAACTCGTCGGTGATGGTTGCCGTGAGGCAATAATTTCCCTGGTCCACGAAC
Source organism: Pelotomaculum terephthalicicum JT (assembly GCF_022410535.1). Lineage (GTDB taxonomy): Bacteria > Bacillota > Desulfotomaculia > Desulfotomaculales > Pelotomaculaceae > Pelotomaculum_D > Pelotomaculum_D terephthalicicum. The sequence continues at coordinate 4,931 of NZ_JAKNBL010000032.1, read as the reverse complement.
CGGATGGAGCCGCCGCCATTTGAAAGCGCGCCCTTGATGCATTCGGCCCATTCCGCAGGGTTGCCGTTTTGGGTCAAGCTCCATGCGATCCGCAGCTCTCCCAGCTCCGCCAGGGTCGTTTGCACTTCCACGGTCTGGTCGGTATGGGCGGCCGCGGGCAGGCTGATCTCCGCCCGGGGAATGGGATAGACCGTTGTGTCCGCGGTGTAGCTAAAGCTGCGCCCCAGTTCGTCGGTAATGGTTGCCGTGAGGCGATAGTTTCCTTTGTCCGCGAACCGGATGGAGCCGCCCTGGTTGGTGAGAGTCCCGTCCACATATTCATCCCAATCAGCCGCCGCGCCGTTTCTGGCCACCGACCAGGCTATATCGAGGCTGCCCAGCTCCGTTGCGGCTACCGCCACCTCAATGGTCTGGTCGGTGTGGGCGGTTGCGGGCAGGCTAACCTCTGCCTGGGGAATGGGATAGATCGTGATGTCCGCAGTATACTCGAAGGTGCGCCCCAGGGCGCAGGTGACGGCTGCTTTCAGGACATAGCCGCCTTTTTTGGTGAAGGCGATGGTGCCGCCCTCATCTGTAAGGGTGCCGCCGGCATAATCGGTATAGGGAGCGGCAGCGCCGCCGTCCGCCGAGATGCTCCAGACCACGTTAGAATTGTTCAGATGACTTTTGCTGACAGTGACGGAGACGGCCTCTCCCGCGTAGGCAAGCCGCGGCAAGATGAGCTGCATTTCCGGTATGGGATACACGGTGACCGAGTTGCTGTGGGAGAAGGTTCGGCCCAGGGCGTCGGTCATGGCGGCGGTCAGCACGTAGTCGCCCTGCTCGATGAAGCGGATTTTCCCGCCCTGGGCGTTGAGTGCGCCTTCCACATAGGTTTCGAGGGATGCCGCCGCGCCGTCTTTGGTGACGCTCCATTCCGTCGGCAAAACGGCGATGTTGCCGGTGGTTCGGAGGTCAACGGTTCGGTCGGTGTAGGCTGCCTCCGGCAAGTCGAAGCGGATGGTCAGCACAGGATGCACCTCGATTTTGTAACCGGGTTCGAATAAAAATACCCGTCCGGTGGCGTCCGTTGTTCGCGCCGCCAGTTCGTAAACACCGGCGTGTTTGAAGCGTATGATGCCGCCGTCATTGTCCAGCTTGCCGTCAATATAGGTGCCCCAATCCTGAAACCCGTAGATGTTGTCCACCAGCCACTCTACGCTTAAGCCGTCCATCTCTTTGGCGGTGGCTGCGACAGGTATGGCGGTGTCGGTGTGGGCCGTGGCCGGCAGACTGAATGCCAGCTCCGACACGGGATAGACATTTACCAGCGAGGTGTAGCCATAGGTTCTGCCTGCCGGGTCGGTAAAGGCGGCGGCCAGGACATATTCTCCTTTTTCCTTGAAGCGGACGCTGCCGCCGTTGTTGTTCAATGTTCCCTCAACGTAGTCGTCAAGGGCGACCGGCGCGCCGTTTCTGGACAGTGTCCAGACCGCCGTTGCGGTGTCTATGTTGGCAAAGCTGGCTTCCACAGCCACAGTCTGGTCGGTGTGGGTTATTTCCGGCAGATAGAAACCGGCTGCGCCAACGGGATATACCGTGGTTGCCGCCGTGCTTACAAACTCTCTTCCGGTGGCGTCGACAACCTTGGCGGTTAAGGTGTACACGCCTTTCTCCGTGAAGCGGAGGGAGCCACCACTGTTTGACAGCTCGCCCTCCACATAGGCAGGGATGGAAACCGCCTCTCCGTTTCTGCTCAGGCTCCAATCGGCGGTCAGTCCGTCTATTTCCGTCAGGTTGGTGGCCAGGTCAATGACGGTGTCGGTGTGGGCCGTGGCCGGCAGTTCAAAGGCCATGCTCACCACCGGATAGACCGCGATGGCCTGGCTGTGGGTGAAGCTCCTGCCGGTGGCATCGGTAATCATGGCGGTGATTATATAGTTACCCTTTTCTTTAAAGCTGATGGTGCCGCCGCTGTTATCAAAACTACCGTCAATGACGGTATCCCATACCGCGGCCTCGCCGTCCTTGGCCGCCGACCACAGGATGTCAAGGCCGCCAGGCCCGGCGGCGGTGGCGACGGTGACCGTTTTATCCGTGTGAGTGTATTCCGGCAGTTCAAAACCCGCGTCTATCAATGGATAGACCGTGATGCTTCCGGCACAGGTGGTTTCTCTGTTGCCGTAGTTGACGGCGGTGGCGGTCAGGATGTAGCTGCCGCTTTCTTTGAAGACAATGGTGCCGCCTTCGCTGCCCAGGGAACCGTCCACCGCTTCTCCAAGGTCAACGGGCAGCGGCCCGCAGATCAAAGGCCACCTGCGCCCTGGGGTAGCTGGCGGAACCGCCGTCCGAACTGCCGGGGGAATGTTCCTCTTCCTCCGGCTTTTCGGCTTCTTTTTTGATTCTTTCCAGTGCCTCGTCCTGGCGCACAAGCAACGCGAAAGCTTCAGCTCTTGTGGTTCTGCCCTCCGGTCGGATGGTGTTGTCGGGATAACCTTTGACCAGATCGTACTGAATTGCCAGGACGACATATCCCTTGTCAGAGCCTTGGACGGTATTGTCGTCCGCAAAACCGGTATGGCCCGCGGGCAGTTTCGCCTGTTCGCCCTGGCCGATTGCCCTTACCAGCATGCGGATGATTTCCACGCGGGTGATCGGTTCATCGGGCCGCAGGCTGCCGTCATAATCCGCCGGATCGAGGATGCCCTTGTCTGCCAGCGCCTCGATGTTTCGCTCCGACCAATGACCGGCAATGTCGTTAAAGGCGGGCGGTTCTCTCTCTGCCGTTGTCGTGTCCAGCGCCAGATTCCTGGCCAGCAGGGCGGCGAATTCGCCTCTCGTGATGGTGGCGTCCGGCCTGACCGTTCCGTCAGGGTAGCCCTTGATCATGCCCTTGCCCGCCAGTTCGGTGATGATCTGTTCCGCCCAATGTCCTTTGATGTCGGGGAACAGGGCCGCCGCGGAGTATGCGCTGCCGCAAAGCAGCAGGGACAGAACCAGAACCAGAACCAGGACTAGGACGCAGATTTTCCTGCCTTTCTGTTTCATGGGGCTTTCATTCCTTTCCGTTGTTTTTATGGATATGCAAAGAGCCGGGAGTCGCGCTGCCGCGCCGCCCCCGACTCCGTTCCATACCGGCAATATTCTTATCTTCTTTACAGTTTAATGTTCATGCCGCCCCGGTCCTGGGCTTTGCGGAACGCCTCGATGGTTTCCGGGGAGGGATGGATGACTACTCCTTCCACCATCTCAAACACGCAAAAGTCTTCCCGGTCGCAGATCATCACTTTATGCTGGTAATCCTTTTGCATCTCGATGTAGTCCTTAACTTCTTTTTCGCTGCAGAGCGGCACGCCCGCGGCATATCTGCCGTCCGGCAGGAAGCTGTAGCCGCTGTACTTCGGCGCATGCTGCCGCAGGTGGAGAGCGCCGCTGGGCCGGATTTGCGAAAGGTGCAGTTTGGCGGAGTCGGGCAGCAACTCCGGCTTGAGGACGCCGAGGACATCGCCACGGTTCCAGCGCACCCGCTCGCCGTCGGCCAGGGAAACCGTGAAGATGGAGCGGCCAATGGGGTTGGGGTTGCTGCCGTTGCCTCCCTGGCAAAAGTACAACTGATGTTCACTATCCTGATACTTCTGCGGCAAGGCGGACGGCTTCAAGGCTATGACTCTGCCCGCGATGGACATGGCATAACCGGTTTGGACGCAGTCCTCCTGGGTGAACAGGTTTTTGTCCGTCATGTAAAAACCTCCTACTCCTTGGTGTTTTCTTCAAGAAGCGCGATGAGCCGCCCCGCAAGGGAGATGAGGGTTTGCTTTTCCATGGTCTTGACGGCGGAGAACACATAGGCTTCCACCGCCTGCGGGGACTTGTCGCCCACCTTGATGAGGTCTACCTTTTTGGCGGTGACAACGCCCTTTTGGATGCCCAGCTTGATAATGTCGCCGTGCTGCATCTCAGCCGCCGCGCGTAATTCTTTCGGGATCAGGACGCGGCCTTTGTCGTCCAGCACCTTGTAAATGCCTTTACCGGCCATCAAAAACACCTCCGCTTCTCATAACCTCCCGAACGGTGTCGGGATGGATGCCCAGGTCTACAAACAACTCCCGCAGGTCGTCGGGCAGGCTGTCCAGCAGGTCGGCCTCCAAAATAATCACCGCTCCCTTGGCGCAGACAATTTCCAGATCGCTGTCCACGGGAATTCCCGCCGCCTCCAGCAGTTCATGGGGCAGGGCGAGTTCCGCGTCCTCGTCGTCCTGGAGGGCGGCAATGCCGTCGGGGGTCAGGACAAATTCCTTGAAGGTGTTGCGGCTGGAGTCGTCGGAACCGCTGATGTAGGCAAGCTTCACCGTGTCGCCGGGGACCAGCCCCATGTCCCGCAAAAGCTGGGCGGGGACGATGAGGAAAACGGGCCTTCCAAAATCGCTTTGGAAGGCCCGCAAATCCGCATGATTACTGGGCAAAACAGCCCTGCATCTAAATTGATCACACATTATGGCGGAGGCGGTGGGATTCGAACCCATGGGCCGGCTTTAAAGCCGACCGAACGATTTCGAGTCGTTTCCGTTATGACCACTTCGGTACGCCTCCGTGTAGTAAAGTATATGATCTTCCTCTAAAAGCCACTCGGAAAAATGACAGACCTTTAGAGCAGACATAACAAATATTAAGTTGTTCCTGTTCCACAGAAATACCCATTTTACAAGGGCACTGAAAAAGCCACTATTTTATAAAGCAGCGGCTTTTTCAGCGCATGTATATTCCTTTATAAATCAATCTGAATATCAAAATAGTATTGAAAATAAAATAAGCGGCAACATTATACCGCTTTTAGTTCGTTTAATTTCACGATTCTTTTTACATTCACCACAAAGGCCGTGAAGTAGGTTTGTAATCGCATAGCGACAAGGCCCACGGTATCAGCTCTATCAAGACCGTGTGCCACTTTCATT
>NZ_JAKNBL010000031.1 GCF_022410535.1 Pelotomaculum terephthalicicum JT | reverse complement strand
CTTTGCCATGCCCATTTTTAGGAATGTCGTGAAAAGGACAGTCTTTTTAGCCTGGCATGCCAGAATTTCCAGTTGCTTTATTCCAGATTTAATGATTCCTCCCATCTAATGCCGAGAGCCTATTTAATTAACCGGGAGGTCAAAGTTACCGGTTTAGCCGATAATATTAATACAATCGAACGTTTTTTAATGACTTTATCGTACGATTTTAGTATAATGACATTTAAGATATTAATACTATATTTCGTACAAGGGGGGTTATCCCATGTTAATCACTGCCACTGAGTTTAAAAATAATATCGGGAAGTATCTGGCGCTCGCATCCAAGGAGGATATTTATATTACCAAAAACGGAAAGAGCGTTGCAAAGCTAACCAATGCCAATCAGGATAAAGTGCAGATAGCTAAATCGCTGTTTGGCATCCTGCCTGCCGGTGCTTCCTTGAAACGGGCGAGAGAGGAGCGTCTGAGCCGTCGTGAACGTGCTGATTGATACCAACGTTATACTGGACGCCATGGTTTCACGCGCTCCTTTCAACGAATCGGCAGAAAAGCTGTTTCTTTTAGCCGCCGAAGATAAGATCACGGCATTCATTACCGCCAACAGCGTGACCGACATTTATTATCTGCTGCACAAGCATTTACATGACAACACACAATGCAGGCAGGCTTTGCTAAAGATCTTCACGATTTTCAAAATATTAGATGTTACCGGTTCCGACTGCGAGAAGGCTTTGGAACTGCTAACAATGCCTGATTATGAAGATGCTTTGCTTGCCACCTGTGCTAAAAGGGGAAAAGTCGATTGCATTATTACCCGAAACCTGAAGGATTTTTCCGTTTCGCCTGTTAATGCGCTATCACCTGATGATTTTCTTAAAAAATACTTGTAATATAACCGCCCGGTCAATGAATTGGTATTATAAGAACGAGAGAGCTTGTATCTATGAAGCTCTCTCTTGTCTACTTTTTACTTTTTTATAGATAATTTTTCTTTCCTGGAGTGGGACGCCTTATTCGAAGGAAACTGTCAATTCATGTCGAATTTATATAAATTAAGAAGCTGCTTAACGGACGGATAATAAAATAATAATCCGTCAATCATAGTAATATCTCAAGCAAACTTGGAGGGTTGGGCGATGACACTACTGGCGAAAGATTATCAGAAGAAACGGATTCTCCTGGTTGTTTTTGTTTTATTTTTATTGGGATCAGGTTGTGCTTTGAAGGAACGTGTTTTCACAGGCCAGCAAAGCGGCGCTGCCGGAGTACCCCCATCTGAAGTCCAGGCCGAACAGGTTTTGCCTGAAAGTGAAACCGAAAACGAAAACGAAACTCAAGCGGCGGTACCCGATATAAATGAAGCAAACACAGGTTCTTCAGAAACATCCTCGTCACCGCCAGAACCGTTGGCCATAACCAACAGCCAGTTGTCCAACACCAAATATGGTTGGGGTCTGGTGCGGAATAACAAGCATCTCCAGCCGGAAATGCCTGCGTCAATAAGCGAAAGGCTTAGCCGGTACGGCGCGTATTGGATTGGCGACCCGGCGGAAAAAGTGGTTTACTTGACCTTTGACAACGGTTATGAGAACGGCTATACCGCTAAAATTTTGGACGCGCTCAAAGCCAATGAGGTCAAGGCGGCCTTTTTTGTCACCGGGCACTATCTCAACGACCAGCCCGAATTAATAAAACGCATGGTGAACGAGGGGCATATTGTATGCAATCACACTGACACCCATCCCAGCTTGCCTGACGTGTCTGATGAGCAAATTATTAAGGAAATTCAAATAGTAGAGCAGGATTTCGAAAAAATAACCGGCAAAAAAGGAATGAAATACCTGCGTCCACCCCAGGGTGAGTACAGCGAGCGCACCCTGGCCGTGACCAAAGAATTAGGCTATCATAATATTTTTTGGAGCATGGCGATGAAAGACTGGGTGCCGATGCCGGGCGGTTCGCAGGAGGCTTACCAGTCAGTGATGGACAACCTGCACAACGGCGCGTTAATCCTGCTGCACGCGGTTTCCAAGGATAATGCCGATGCGATGGACCGTATGTTAAAAGATATAAAAGCCCAGGGTTATACGTTTAAGACCTTGGATGACCTGGTTAATCGTTAATTCAAAAGTGGCAATCCCTTTGCAAAACCGTAAAACGCTGAAAACGGGTGTGACGCTGGTTGGAAGTAAGAGCGCCACACCCGTTTAACTATATTGGATTTTCTTATACATGTCGTTTATTTCCGCAGCCGGCGTTATGCCATATTCTTTCGAGAGGACCGCGACCAGTTCCTTGCACAGGGACAAGGCCTGCTGTTTTTGTCCACTCTGCCACAGCAGTTCTATGGCTTCTTCAATTATTTTTTCCTTGAGATGTTGACGCCTTTCTATAATCAGAAACCTGGCTAAATTTTCAGCCTTCAATGTTGAACAGCTTGGCTGTGCCGCCGGGTTGTTCAACATGGTCTATCGCAGTGAACTGGGGATATGAGTAGTAAAATAAGTAGCAAATAGCGTATAATTAATTTACAAAAATTCTGCTGATGTTTGATAAAATTAATATAAAAAAGCTGGAGGAACGAGAATGAAAAAAGCGCATGAAATTGATTTCACTGTTTACGGCGATGATATGCAGTTTGTTGAGATCGGCCTGGATAGCGGAGAAAGTGTGGTGGCCGAGGCGGGAGCCATGATGTACATGGACGGCAGTATTGAGATGGACTCCATATTCGGGGACGGTTCGGGAAAAGACAGCGGAAAAGGTGTTATGGGAATGCTGATGGGCGCCGGCAAAAGAGTTCTTACCGGGGAGAGTCTCTTTATGACGGTGTTTACCAACCGGGCCCGCGATAGAAAAGTGGTGGCTTTTGCCGCGCCCTATCCTGGAAAGATAATTCCGTTTGATTTAAGCGAGTACGGGCAACAAATGATCTGCCAGAGGGATGCTTTCTTATGCGCGGCTAAAGGAATTGCTATTGAGATAGCCTTTCAGAAAAAAATCGGGGCCGGTCTTTTTGGCGGAGAAGGCTTCATTATGCAGAGACTGGAAGGGGACGGCCTGAGTTTTATGCACGCGGGCGGTACTATAATAAAAAAGGACTTGGCCCGGGGAGAAATGCTGAAGATTGATACCGGCTGCCTGGTAGCGATGACGGCAACGGTAGACTATGACGTGGAATTTGTCGGAAATATTAAAAGCGCGATTTTTGGCGGAGAAGGGCTGTTTTTCGCCACATTAAAGGGCCCGGGCACCGTATGGCTGCAATCTCTTCCATTTTCCAGATTAGCCGACAGGATGATTGCCGCAGGGAAAAAAAGGGGCGGGAAAAACAAGGAAGAAGGCAGCCTCATTGGGAATATCGGGCTTGGAGGCCTGTTAGGGAGAGATTAAACGTTGGGCGAAGCAAAAGGTGCTTCCCTGGTTTAGAACACTTTCAGCCCAAATCCGGCCGTTATGGTACTCGATAATTTCCTTTGAAATAGCCAGGCCTAGGCCGGTGCCACCCGTCTTTTCCGCGGTAGCAGCTCCTTTATAATAGCGATTGAATATATAAGGCAGTTCTTTCGGAGAAATACCTGTACCAGTGTCCGTTACTTTGACCAGCGCTTCAAAACAGCCGGCGCCTGTCCCGGTTCTGGCGCGGGATGCCCGCCCGCCGTCAACTTGAACAATTTTGTAACCGACGGAAACTGTCCTGCCCTGGGGCGTGTGCTTAACCGCGTTGTAGATCAGGTTGGCAAAGACTCGTTCAATTTGGTCCGGATCAACCTCCACAGTGGGCATGGTTTCAGAGGAATCCGGTTCCCGGGGGGCAGGACTGTTTAAGTTGAATCTAAGACCCGCATTCAGTACGTCCACTCTGTATTTATCGAACAATTGCAAGATGAGGTCGTTAACCGCCACCTGCTCCAGATTGAATTTCACGCGGCGTGATTCCAGCTGGGCCAAATCGAACAGATCTTGAATCAGCCGGTAGCGGTAGATCAGGTCCTGGGCGTTTTCCGCCAGTAGCTGCAGGCGGGTCTCGCTTTCGGTCAGGCTGTTTTTGATTTGCTGGTAATAAACGAGGAGAATGCCTATGGCCAAAAGAAATGCCATGGCGCCGGCAATCAGGTAACCCCAGGGGGCGAACCACTCCACATTCCTTAACAGGGGATAGTTGCCAAAGTGTAATCCCGTCAAGACAAAACTCCATCCGGTAATACGCTGTCCTGTGACTTCTATGTTCCCGGCCTTAAGGAAAGCCAAGCCGGTCCAGAAATAGATAGCCACTACCAACGGTATGATTGGAGCCATAGCCTGGATAAAAGAGGCCTGGGAAAAACTGACAGTGCGACCCAACCGGCAGTGAGCCAAACCCAGATAAAAAAAAGTTTAGGCATCCTTTTCCCAGTAAAATTAATGGTTCCCCAACTGAGAAAGTAGGCCCCGATAATGCAGCCTAACTGGTTGAAGATATGAAAAAATAATGTTTCATGCCCCTGAAAAATAGCCAGGTCAAAGGATAGTTTCAACACCCAGCCGTAACAGCCGACCCCCCACATAATTAAAAAGGGCTTGCGGTCATGGGCATAGAGATATGAAAAGACCAAGGCCATAATTATTTGAATAACTATTTGGGCTGATATGGTAGGTACATACCAGGTTATAGCATTCTCCAACATACTTCCTTCTTCTGGTCAATGTTTGTTATCCTGTCGGCCCGGAATCAACTGAGCCCTGGTCGGGCGCCCCATTGAATTTAGCCCAATCCCTTAACTGTCAGGATATATCGGGGGCGGGAAGGATCCGGTTCGATCTTTTACGCAGGTTACTGATATGCACCGGAACCATTCTTAAGTCAACAGGACTACTCTCATTCCATACCAGCCGGTAGATCTGTTCGGCATTAAATATCCGGGCCATCGTGGAGGCCATGGGCGGGACCATGGGATGGACTGCTTCCGAGAGTAAGGTCACGATAGGTTACCAGGGAACCAGCATCGACCTGTGGATAGGGCAGAACACAGCCCGGGTCAACGGGCAGGAGAAGGCCCTGGACGTGGCCCCGTTTGTCTCGGCAACAGGCCGCACCATGCTGCCGCTGCGCTTTGTCACCGAGAGCCTTGGTTCCCAGGTGCAGTGGGACGGAGCCACCCAGAGTATAACAATCACCTCCGGCGGCATCACACAAAAACCGGTAACCGGCACGCCACCGGAAAAAGGGCTGATCGCCCACTACAAGTTTGACGGTGACTTCAGGGACTCCTCGGGCAACGGCAACGACGGCAAGCTAAATGGAGACGTGGGATTTGCCGATGGAGTATTTGGTCAATGCGCCCAGTTCAAGGGAGGGTTTTTGCAGGTAGCCGACAACTCTGAACTGGACCTCACCGGGCCCTATACCATCTCTGCCTGGATCCGGATCGCGCCCGGTTCCGACAGCACGATCATATCAAAATTGGCTGATAACGGTATGGATAGCACGTATTTCGCCAACGCCTATGATTATGATTCTGATATAAGCGCCAGTGATTCTACCCTGCAGATGTGGATGTCTTACGATTATGACAACAGTCACTACACGGAAGCGTCGGTTGAGGTCGAGGGGCAGGACGCGGTCAACAAATGGGTCCACGCGGCCTTTACCAACGACGGCGGCAAAATCAACCTGTACGTTGACGGTGTGCCGCTGGGGACCGCGCAGGTGCCTGAAGACAATTATGTTACATCCGACAGCAATGTGCTGATAGGCGGGATAATCCAGAGCGGAGCGAGCAGTTATTTCCAAGGCAAAATGGACGACCTGCGCATTTACAATTACGCGCTCGACAGTGACCAGATCAAGGCGCTGGGAACCGGTACCGCCGGAGCCTCCAGCATAGTCCTGCAGGTGGACAATCCGTTGATGACCGTGGACGGCGGCCGAGAATAAGGTGACCATCAGCTGCCAGGGCACTTCGGTGGAGCTGTGGATTGGGAATGAAGAGGCCAAAATCAACGGCCAGAAAAAGATCCTGGAGGTTGTGCCGTTTGTTTCGGAAACAGGCCGCACCATGCTGCCCCTGCGCTTCGTGATTGAGAACCTGGGGGCGCAGGTGGCGTGGGACGGGACCGACAAGCGGATCACCATTACCTACGGTGAGGGAGATGGCGACCAGGTGGCGGACTTCTCGGGCACCTGGCTGCTCAACAACGGCTGTTTAATGGAACTCACCCAGAGCGGCAGCCAGGTCAGCGGCACCTATGACCAGGGCTCCTGGATGGTCAGCGGTACGGTGACCGGGAACGTGCTGGAAGGCCAGTTTTATTCAGACACTGAGGGATACCGCTTTGTCGTGACCATGTCGAACGACGGGAAGAGCTTCGACGGCCTTGAATATTACAGCGATACGCCGTGGGAGCTTCACGGGGAAGAAGTAACGGGGAGCAATTAAAGGGGCATTCCCGTTTGGCAGCGTCAAACGGCCTCCGGCTTAAACACCCCGGAGGCCTTGATTTTCCTGGAGCTGATAGTGAGGATTTGAACCCGTGACCGGCGCATTGCGCGAGGGCAGGTGTTATGTTTTGGCGATAGATATTATGCTCAGCCTGTCCTCCAGGGCGAGCCGGGCCAGTACGAGCATCGCGTGCGACCAGTTCAGGGGCATCACCCAGGCCGGGCCGCCGCGGTTTTTGTCGGCCTGTTCCGGCAGGAGCAGGTGGCGGTTTGCCTGTTCCAGGCACCAGCGGTACAATGTTTTAGCCCGGTGGCGGTCGCCGCGCATACAGTAATAAATAGCGAGCCAGAAGGTGGTGACCAGCCAGGGATTGCCGCCTCTGTAGCTGTCGCCCTCATAACGGCGCAGGCCGCCGACATCGCGATTCCAGAGCCGTTCTTCAATAGCTCTGACAGTGGCCTGCATTTTTTCGTCTTTCGCGTCCAGCACGCCGAATGGAAAAGCCAGGCCCAGCAGGGCCGCGTCCAGCCGTTCATCCTCGCCTACCCAATATGTCGGGTAGAGACCCGCCGGATCGGTTTGCGTATAGCTGAATTTGCCTTCATGAGCCGCGTGATGGTAGCTATCCTGGCAAACCCTCCTGTTGATGCCGCGTATGAAACTATGATGTCTATCCGACCACTGGTGCTTCAATATTCCTTCTTTTACTGCTGCAGCGGCCATGTGCCAACGCCGCGCTGTCTCCCGCTCTCCTTTAATTATGGCGATTTCACTTGCCGCCTTCAGGCCTCCGTATACCGCCGCCGCGGAGTAAGTGCCCTGGCTGTGTTCGTCTTCCCAGAGGTCGAAACTGGGGGACGGCAGACCGTTGGCCTCCAGGTTTTCCGCGAGATAATCGGCGCCCGCCGCCAGGGAGGACCAGGTCTGTTCCAGGAAATGATTATCCCGGGTAAGACTGTAGTGGTGTCCGTAACCCCACAATACAGAGCCGGCCTGGTCTATTTGCTTTCCCCAGGTGGGGGCGGCTAAGCCGTCGGTAAAATACCTCTGCTGCCAGTCTCCTGCTTTTTCCTGCACCGCGCCGGCAAATTTGTAAAAATGCGCCGCGATATCATGATAACCGGCCTCGTCAAAAGCCGCCGCGATGAATACGGAATCACGCGGCCAGCAGTAGCCGTACCCGCCGCACAGCAAATAATATGGATCAAATTCCGGCGCGGCGATTGAAGCGCCGGTTTCCTTATTTGACATCAGCTTCATTGCCAGAAGAGATCTGCCATAGGCTGCTTCACTGCCCGCGTTTTCACCGGCCGCCCGCGTTCCCTTCCTGAGCCAGCCGCGCCAGTATTGCTTTGTTTGCTCAAGCAGTTCAAGACCATCCTGCGAGGCGGCCCCGGCGAGCAATGTGATCACTTTGTCCCTGTCGGCGCCCGCGGCCAGGTATAGTGTAAAATTTTTTGACTCGCCCGGCGGCAGATCACCCATATCCCAATCCAAGCTGGCGGCGCTTTGCCGGATATTGTCGCTGCCTCCTCGCAGCGCCCCTCTTGAAGCATTCTGGAAAGGATCGGAATGCGTGCAGCGCCTGCCGCACTGATAACCGCTCAGGGGGTAGCCGGACCCGGCGACGGCCAGGTATATATTTCTCCGGAAGAAGATGAGAGAATGATTGCAAAAATCAAGGTAGGCGCCGTCGTAATGAGTCGACTCATCAAGATCAAAAGCGCAATAAACCAGAAAAGTCAGTTTTTCTTCTCTTTCCCCGTGGTTTGTCAGGGTGTAGTGCCGCACCAGGATGTCCCTGTCGGGGAGAACGAAGTCCTGCTGGACAACTTTAAAATAATGCGTCCGGCTGCACATTTCGGTTTCTAATATATTGGTGTTTTCCAGGTAGCGTTGAGACGACTGCCATATATTTAAATGAAACCATTTGGTAAAACTTTGTCCCTCCGGTAAAAACAATTTAATCCCCGGCCAAAAGTGTCCCAGGTGTTGGCCATAGTCAATTTGAGGCCAGAAAAGTCTGAATATCTCACCGTTTTCTCTTAGAGACGCCAGCATTTTGGAGTTTCCGACGATTGCTTCAGGCATTTCCGGCTGGGTCTTTAGACTGGATATTTTTTTCACCGCCATATAAATATTGTAGTTTTTATATTATGCCTGTTAGTGAAGCTTATTATTATAAAGGACCCGGCCGGAAGACGGTTTGTGCGTGAAAGCCGGTTCCTCTGAGCTGAATTAGCTTTGCGCAGGTCATAATGAAAAAAGCCGACTCGCCGCAATACCAGTACCCCGATTTTGGTTCAATATAAGATTCAACGCCCTGCAGGACTTTCTCGAGTGCGCGCTCGTGATCGCCGTGCAGGCAGGTGTAGTAGCCAAGGATCATCCACGGGAAGTCCGGAGGCTTGATATTGACCCAGTCCGGTTGGTTGTTGTTAAAAGTTTTATAAAGGTGGACGGCGCGCTCTGAGTCCGGCTTGATTAGCCCGTATACCACCGGAAATATCTGGCAGGCGGCGTCGGGGTAGAATTTCTTTAAATCAACCTTATTTTTAAATAGGCCGATTTTGCTGGCATGGTAACACCTGCCGGACGAATTCCAGAGAGATCTTTCTATACCCGAGGCGATGGCATCGGCTTTAGCCCGGTAGCGCCCGCTGTCCTGATCACCCAAATAATAAAGGAGATCTGCGAAATCTTTCAGCCCCCGGTAAGTTTCACAGTTGTCCATCAGATATTTTACCCGGTAGCCAGCCAGGGCAAAGGTGAGCCCATCCCGATCCATCAGGTTAATAATGACCCCGGCCACTTTTTTTAATAAAGGCAGATTTTGCCTGAGCCATCCCGTTTGCCCGGTTCTGTAGTGATAGGCGCAGACAAGAGACAGGTAGGTCCCGGCGTATGAATCTTCCGAATCCGGCCAGGTAGTTTTGCTGTTTAAATTATCGTCATAATGGTAATCCAGCATAGTTCCGTTTTTTTCAAGGTGGCGCAAGTACCAATGCAAATAACGCTCGACGAGGGGATGGGAGGAAGGGTCTTCCAACATGGCCATAGCCGCGAAATTGGAAAAGTACGGCATAACCCAGCCTTGATCGGGGTACTTCTTGATGGCGCCGTCGGCGTCGCTGCCCGGATTAAGAATCTGACAGCTTTTCAGCCAGTTGAACTGGGCGTTCAGATGATTTACGATGTGTTGCATAGGGGCACTCCTTTCACTGCCGCTGCCGGCATTCTTATACCTAAAATTAGTAACATTGCTTTTTTTAACACTTTGAAAGGGATTTTAACATTATTGCTGAATAGAAATATGATGACTTCGTAAAGTAATAGTATTGGTTATAAAATATTCAATCAGCGGACGAATCTTGCGGAAAAAGGAAATATTTTTTATTGTTGCCGCCAGCGGGTTAGCTCCGGTAAAAAACAACCTGGAACCGACTTTCCAGGATGTCGAGCAAAAACATTGGGCTTACTCTTTTGCTGAAGCGGCCGGAGTTGTCGGGGGGAGACCCTTTGCCGTGGGGCATCCTTGGTTACGCGGCGACAGTAATGGATGACCTGCCGCGTGCGGGTGTCTTTCCTCAATCCTGCAGGTCATCATACATTACCGGTGGAAGGAATTACCCGTGGTCTACATGCGAGAGCGCTTTCTACGCCCTGGCTTGTGAAGCCGCCCGGGTAAAAATCAAGAAGGCCTCAGATAATAAAGAAAAGGAGATGCCGCATGAACAGTTATTCCCGTTTGCTGTTGATATTGTTTGCCCTGGCTTTTCTCTGCATTCAGGTGGTAAGTTATATGACCAATATAAGCAGGCACGAAGAGAAGATGGTTAAGCTTGATAACTTGGCGCTTCAAGTTGACAAGGGCAATTTTTTTGATTTGAAAATGGATCCACAGGTAGAGCTGAGAAAAGAAAAAGTTGTGTTTAGAAACGAAACAATCGGTTTCATCCTCAAAGTGCTGGTTATTTCCGGGGCCACGTTTTTTGTCTCTGTAGTGATCAGGAGACGCAGAAGACCGGGAGAAGAGTGAGCTGCCCCGCGCCGGCGGCTGCCGCGATTAGTTATCTGAAAAAAATAATGACCTGAATGACGGCTAATACAGCCACACCCAATAAAGATATCGATACCGCCAGTTTTGTCCTGCTTAAAGCGGACGTCAGCGCCGACAAGGTTTCTTCCAGAAAAGAAATCCTTTCATTTACCCGTTCAATCTCGCCATGCAAGAAAGAGGTGTTCTCCTCGGCGGGAAGGATTATTCTGGTCTTAATAGTATCGGCCAGGGAATCTATCAATGCGGCTTGTTTATTATTCTCTGTCATCTTGGGTTTCCCTGCCTGCCAGGCTTATTGCGTCCCTGAAAGACGATAAAATGACTAACGGCACTTGCTGGATCCGGGCGTCCAACTCCGCTATTTTTTCCTTCAACTCAGTCATTTCCAATTGCTCTTGGGTCATTAATTCCTTTAATTGACTGGATATTTTGTAGTTTTCTTCCAGTACCGGCTGGACCATTTTGGTTTTAAAGCCTGTGAAGATGTCCGCTAACATTTGCCCGATTAGCTCGTCACTTGTTTTGTCACTCTTCAATCCCTCGATTTTTAAATCCATGTTTCTCCTCCTTAATCAAATTTATTAATGGCGTTTTTTAACAGCGCCAGTATTCTCATAGTTTCCTCGTGGCTGTGCCTGTCCATAGCCGCTTTGAAGCCGGCCTCAAATTCGCGGAGCAAATTTTTTTTAATTTCCCCACCGGTACGCCCGCTTACCTCACTGATGATCTTGCGCAACCGCTCGTCCAGTAATCTGGCATTTTCCATTTTTACAACCTCCCGAGGCTATATATGGTGTTTCTAATATTTTTTATCTCCCTGCGGAACTCCCGCAGTACTTCCAGTGCCTGCCTCAGCTTTTGTTTCTTTGCGCCTGGCCTGTGACCGGTTTGAACGATAGTAAGCAACTCAGTGTTGATTCTTTGAGAAACACCGTCAAGCATAGTGTAGAGTTCGTTTAATAGGCTTCTGTAGAAATCCCTGCCGCGGAAGCGCATGATTCCTTCTTCGAGGTTTCTGAGCAAAACTTCCATGCCATGGTCTTTTCCAGCGAGACCCCGCAGGGCGGAAATCAGGAATATTTTCGGATGCCGTATGGCCTGGGAGTTTTGCACGGGCGCGCTGAGAGTTTTCCGGACAAAGTTGGCTACCGCTTCCTGCTGGTGCGGGGTAAGCGCGTCGGCGAAATTAATTACAAAGTAAATTTTTTCGAATTCTTTTTCCGGCATCTGCTGCTTAAAGCTCGCGGGTATTTGCGGCAAGAATACCGTTTCTAAATTTTTTTTATCCATATCGTTCAAGATATGCCGGGCGTTTAGAAAAACGAGGTAAGCGTCGCATTGCCGGATGTTGTCGGATATTTCGTCGAAATAATGCTTTTGAATGGAATCAAGCCCCGGCGTATCCACAAAATCGGCCAGTTTGAGGTATTCGGACGGGTGGCGGATATCTATCCCGGCGACCCGAAAAGCGTTTTCCGCTCCGGTTAATTCTTTGAATTCATTGAAAACGGCCGGATTCGCCAGATCAAACTCAGGCTCGCCCGCGTGCTGGAAAGTCAAACGAACTTTTTGAAGTATCTTTTTGCGGAAGAGCCCTTTTACCGGGACCGGTTTATAAACGGCGGGCGCCGGCAGTTTTCCGGCGGACCCGGCAAAAGCGCCGGCGGCGTAATATTCCCTGACCTGGTTGATTAATGAGGTAATTTCCTGGCTGTCTACCTGTTTGAAGCGACCTTCCGTGCATGCTTCCAGGTAAGCCAGGCCAAGCGCCTTGTTCTTCAAATAATTCTCCAGTATGTCCAGTATGTCGGCGCAAAGATGGCTTTGGTCCCCGATCTTTTCATGTATTGGCAGGGTTATTTGCAGCGGCAGCCGCACCGTGGCTGTTTTATTTCTACCGTGCGAAATGCGGGTAATTGACAAAGTTGTCGGACTATTGCCGGTGGGCAATATTTCTTCTTTCAGCAAAGCGTTGAAAAATGTGGACTTGCCTGTGGAAAAGCCCCCGGCGGCCACTACCGTGAAACGTTCCGCTTCAATTTTCGCGGCCAGTTTGCTTAATTTAGGGCGCTCCAGCCAGCCCGCCAACTTTTTTTCATGCATTAAGGAATTGATTAATGCCAGAATGAGTTTCCTGCCTTCTTGAAAACCTCCGGCGTATGGCCGGTAATGGTGTCCGCCGGCCTTGTTTTCCGTCTTGTTCAAATTGGAAGAGTTAATCGCGCATAACAGCCCTTCGGTTTCTCTGACAATTAACGGCATGGAATGCATAGCGTGGTAAGCGTTGAAGAGCTTTTTCGCCGTTTCCCGCACAGCCCAGAATTCGGACAGGAAGAGCGCCTCGTCAGTTATTCCCGCGATTCTTTTTAATCTCGCGGGAATTTCACCGTCCACCTTTTGAAGATTTTTAGCCAGGTTGTCAAAATAGTATTTGGCCAATTCCGCTTCCAGATAGAGGCGCATGGCCTGCATGTTCTCACGGTCTAATAGGTTTATCGCGTTCAGCTTGACCTGGCTGAAAAAAATTTTTCTCAAAGCCGCCCTTGTTGTTTCGAGGGACGTACCGTCGCAATTTCCCAGATTACAGTTAAGCCAAAAAGATATGTCATTTAATTTTTTATTCTTCCAGACAGACGCGAACTTATTAAGAAACAGACGGTTAAAGTTTTCAATGCCACGCTGGTGAAAGAGATAAATTATTTTTGCGGATTCATTTGCGGCTTGCTCCACCATGCGGATTGAATCATGAGAAAAAGAATCTATCCCGGGCGTGTCAATGAGGCGGCATTTTTTAAGAATAGACGCGGGGATCTCAATATTTACCCGGCCGCCCCGGGGCTGACGGTCTGCTAAAAAAGAAGCGAGCGCGTGGCGGTCGGTAAATGCACATTTGTCCCTGGCGCCGGTGTATTTTGCTGAAAAAGAGTCCCCGTAGTCAAAGTACAAAAGGCAGCTTGTGGTGGGAACGGCCCCGACCGGGCTAATTTCTTCCCCGAGCAGGTTGTTCAGCAAAGTGGATTTGCCCGAGTTGAAAGAACCGACGACGGCTATGGCCGGCTTTATATTTCGTCCGGTCAGGTCGTATAATTCTTCCGACTTGGCGATAAAACGGTTCAGCTCGTTCATGAGGAAGTCCCCCGCCAGTAATATTTCAGGAGTCAGGAGTCAGAAGTCAGGAGTCAGGAGTCAGAATGAGAGAATGGTTATCGTCCCGAAGTATTCTGAATAAAACTACTGAATTCTGAACCTGTAGCAACTATTCTTTTAATGTATATTAAATAGAGCTGAATTTATGACCTTTACCGGAGATTATTGGATTATTGGAGTCAGCGGCGGGGCGGGGAGCCACAGACGGGGCAATTTTGAAGGGTCAGCGGGATTTCCAGTCCGCATTGCTCCATCAAGGCGGCGTCGGCAAGTGTTTTTAACGGCGAGTTGTCTGAAGCAATCCGGCCTTCCTTGATTACAATTGTTCTGTCGCATATTTCAAGCACCAGGTCCAGGTCGTGAGTGGCGATAAGCTTGGTATGCGTAAAGCCCTTCAGGAGATTGAGCAATCTCCGCCTTGATTTGGGGTCGAGGGCGGCTGTCGGCTCGTCGATTACCAGGATGTCGGGGTCCATGGATAAAACAGCGGCAATAGCCGCGGCACGTTTTTCCCCCCCGGACAGTTTGTAGGGAGCCCTGTCCTTGAGATGCTCGATCCCCACGGTTTCTAACGCCCGCATCACCCTTTTTTCAACCTCCGGTTCCGTCAAGCGGTAATTACGCGGTCCGAATGCCACATCGTCATATACTGTCGTCATAAAAAGCTGGTCATCCGGGTTTTGGAAAGCAAGTCCGATTCTTTGCCGGATTACCGGCAGGGTTTTTTTGGTGACCGGGATTTCACTGACACGGATTTCTCCTTTCGTCGGCAGCAGAATTCCCACAAGAAGCATCAGCAGCGTCGATTTGCCGGCGCCGTTGGCGCCTACAATACCTACTGATTCACCGTGGCGGATGCGGCATGAAACTCCGTTGACCGCTGGTTTGCCGTCGGGGTATGTATAATATAATTCATTGAAATCAATAATATGGTGACTCATTTTCCCACTCCTGTCAAAATTGAACCGATAAACAAAGGAATATTGTAATGCCTGGCGGCCGCAAAGAAAGCCACCCAGGAGGCTAGATACAAAAAATCCTTCAATAATAATTGTTTTGCGCTTCCGGTGTTGTATTCTCCGTTAAAGCCTCTCAGGACCATGGCCTGGTAAACCCTTTGCGCTCTGTCGTAAGTCCGCATCAGCATTTGTCCTAACAGCGGACCCCATACTTGATGGCTGATTCCCTTTTGACGCGGCGCGCGCAGCGTATAAGAATTCCATATATTGGCGGCCTCCTCCAGCAGGACCGAAATAAAGCGATAGGTCAGCATAAGCTGCATCACAAATATGCGTGGAACAAAAAGCATTCTAAGCGCGAATGAAATCCTCTCCATGCCTGTTGTCGCCACCAGCAGCAGTGCGGACAGCACTGTCAGTACGCACTTTAAAAGCAGTGAAATAAAAGAAATCCAGCCTCCTGAAATCGGCAGGCCAAAAATTACGGCTATAGTCTCCCGGTCGAAAACGGGGTTGAACACTCCTATGCCGATAACGAGCGGCATAACCGCCAGTGTCCTCTTCAGCAGCGGGAGAAGGGGAATTTCCGCTGAAAACAGAATAACGACAGGATAAAATACAAGGGGCAGCAGCTTGCTGACATCATATTTTCCATAAGAAACCACAACAGTAACATAGGCGATGGTGACAAGCAGCTTTGACAGGGGATGCAAATCATGCACCGGTGTTCTTTTATCCGCCGTTTCATCCAGAAAACGCATTTTGTATATTGAGTCTGTAATGTTGGACATGTCTCAACGAATCCCCAAAACAAAATTACGGCGGGGTTATCCGCCCCGCCCCGGAAATTTTAAGCGATACCTGCCGCGTTCTTTCTTTTCTTGAGCATATTGATGAAAAAACCTGTGGCTGCTGCCAGCGCGAGGGTCAGTATTCCTCCCGCCAGCCCCGCCAGGCTGGTCCCGCTGCTTACGGCGGGCCATGATGCTTCTTCTGTTTCACTTTCCGCCGCATTTGTTTTTTCTATATTATTTTCTGTTGCTTTAAAATTATAATCAGGCAGGAAAGCAGTTTTTCCTTGGATATCGGACATTGTCTGGTAAATGCCCTCCGGCGCTTCAAGCTCTTCTGTGCCGGCAGTCTTAAACATCGACCACTCCAGACCGTCCGGGTGTGTCGAAGCAAACCAGGAGAAAACGCCTCCTATAATTATTGCCGCAACTGCCAGTCCGGTAATTACTTTTTTAATGGAAACCGCGCCGGCAGCTTGGGCGTGGCCTTCCATAATTTCGGGACGGGCTTTCCACACAAACCCGACGACGGCGGCAGTAGCGAGTCCTTCAACAATACCGATGGCTAAATGTATCGGCTGCATTAGCGCTACGAAAGTGCCGAAAGGCAATTCTGTTTTTCCTGAAAACATGGTTTCCAGCACGACACTGAAAGCGCCTAATTGAAGCCCGATTATTGCTGCAATAAGTGAAGCCCAGAAGATGCGCGCCGGAGCGTATCCTTTTCGCATAAAGCGTTTGTAGATCAAAGGATAGGCTATAAAGCAGGTATAGAATCCGAGATTAAACACATTGCAGCCATAAGCCAGCAAGCCGCCGTCCGCGAAAAACAATGCCTGGATCAAAAGAATGGAGGCCATCGTCAGGAAACCGGCATACGGGCCAAGCAGGGCTGAAAGGAGCAGGCCTCCTCCCAGGTGTCCGCTGGACCCTGTGCCGGGAATTGAAAAGTTAATCATCTGGGCGGCGAAAACAAACGCTCCCATAACTCCCATCAGTGGTATCATTTTATCAGATAGATCGTCATCCTGGATTTTTTTTATGGAATATGCCGTAATTCCCACGGTCGCAGCCCACATGGTTCCACCTACGGCGGGTGAAATCAAAGCGTCTGCCATGTGCATAGAATCAACTCCTCAATAAAATAAATAACCCGTGCAGACTTGATTTTAAATAGTTGCTTAACAAAATGAGATGACAGAATAATAAAAACTTACTTGGCCATATCACCACCTGTCCCCTAAAAATGAAAACCACGAAAGAACGCCAATTCTCATGGCGAAATACCTTCGTGGTATACTTAGTCCAAAAACACCTTGTAAAGAAAGCGACTCCGGTCGCCCGTTATTAATCTTATATTCTGTGGATTTCGGCAGATTCCTTCTGACCGAGCTTATTTTTACTAATAAGATTTGGCCTTAAAGTTCCCCTGACACGCGTTTGCCTTATGGTGACCTAAGCTGATATTAACCTGAAGCAGAGGTGATAAGATGGCTTATTCTTTTAAAGAAAAAGTGGCGTTAGTCACAGGCGGAAGTTCGGGAATTGGATTGGCAACGGCAGAAATGCTTTTACAGGGCGGAGCAAGAGTATTGATTATCGGAAGCAATGAGGATAAAGGGTTGAATGCTTTAGAATTGTTAAGACAGTACAAGGATGCTGTTAAATTTAAGGTCATAGATGTCTCTTTACCATACGAGTGTAAGCAGGCGGTTAAATATGCGGTTGCCGAATTCGGGAAGCTCGATATTCTTGTTAATTCCGCTGGTCAATATATTGAAAAACCATTAATTGATGTTACCGAAGAAGAGTATGACCGCATTATGGACGTTAATGTTAAGGGAACATATTTCACATGCAAGTATGCAGTTCCTGAGTTAATTAAATCCGGGGGAGGAGCTGTCGTAAATGTTTCCTCTGACGCTGGAATTAACGGCAACTTTTTTTGCTCGACATATTGCGCGTCTAAAGGTGCCATAACCATTTTTTCAAAAGCCATCGCTTTGGAACTTATTTCACATAATATTAGAGTGAATTGTGTCTGCCCGGGTGATGTGTCTACACCTATGCTGGAAAAGCAACTGGCGAACGTTGCTGACAAAAGTGAGCACCTAAAAAGAATCGTTGAAGTTTATCCTATCGGACGCGTTGGGAGAGCGGAAGAAGTGGCAAAAGTTATTTGTTTTTTAGCTTCGGATGATGCGTCCTTTGTTGTCGGGGCGGTATGGAGTGTTGACGGTGGATTGACGGTTTATTAACACACAGCATAACATGGATATTTTCCGGTTGACATAATTTTGCGGGGAAGGTAAGATTATTTTAAAAGACGTGCTAGCTGTAGCTAGTGTTATTCTGCAGGGGTTTTTTATATCGGAAAAAGTTTGGCCTCACAAGAAGCGGGGTTAAATTAACGTTTCATTTTTTGTTATTGGAAGATAAGTCTTATATTCCGTATATCACGGATGTTGTCGGCAACATCAGCTTGCCGGTTTCTAAGTTCTTAAATACAAATGTTTTTTGAGGAATACCACGGAGGTTTTCGTTCATCCAGAAGGAAGAACATCCGTGGTTTTTTGTTTTTCAATTTATTTAAATTAACCACCGGCAATAACGGGTAAGTTAATATTGTCTCTATAACCATCCGGGAGGTGATCAGGGCGGAAATGGTTAGTCGGATTAGCTAGTTAACCACCACTTTATCAATGGAAAGGAGAGGAGAGCATGAAAGATTGCAACGATGATGTTGAGAAAGATGTTGAAAAAAAAGAAATAACTCGCCGTACTTTTCTGAAGATGGCGGCCGGCACGGGACTGCTGGCCGGCTTGACCGGCGCCCTGGCCGGCTGTGCCGATAAGAACCCGGAGCATGCCGGCGGCAAGGGCTGGCTGCCGTACCAGTACAACGTCGCGGGCAACCTGCCGGCCCAGGTGCGTGGCCGCGTTCCCATTGACGCGGACAACCCGTCCATTGTGCGGGACGACCGGAAATGCATACTTTGCGGCCAGTGCCTGGAGGTCTGTGAGAATGTGGAAAGTGTCTTTGGCTATTACAGCCTGCCGGTGGTGGACGAAACGATCTGCATCAACTGCGGCCAGTGTTCCATGGCCTGTCCCAGCGGGGCGATCAGCGAGCGCGACGATACGCAAATAGTATTTGAAGCTTTGGCCGACAAAAACAGGTTTGTACTGGTTCAGACCGCGCCGGCCACCAGGGTTGCCCTGGGCGAGGAATTCGGCTTGGCGCCCGGCACATGGGTGCAGGGACAGCAGGTGGCGGCCTTGAGAAGGCTGGGCTTCGATGCCGTTTTGGATACCAACTTCACCGCCGACCTGACTATTATGGAAGAAGCCACGGAGCTGATCAAGAGAATCAAGGGAGAGGTGAGGAAACCCCTGCCTCAGTTTACTTCATGTTCGCCGGGCTGGATTAAATTCTGCGAGTATTTCTATCCCGAACTCATTCCCAATATCTCTTCCTGCAAGTCCCCTCAGCAGATGTTCGGCGCGTTGGCCAAGACATACTACGCCAAGGAAAAAGGGATCGACCCGGGAAATATTCTTTCCGTCTCCGTGATGCCCTGCACGGCTAAAAAATATGAGGCGCGGCGGCCGGAAATGAACGCCAGCGCGGCATACTGGAAGCGCGGCGATTTGCGCGACGTGGATGTCGTGCTGACCACCCGGGAGCTTGCCCGGATGATTAAAGAAAAACAGATCGACTTTACCGCCCTGCCCGAGGAGGGTTATGACCGGCTTATGGGAGAAGAAACCGGCGGGGCGGTGATTTTCGGCGCCACCGGAGGAGTCATGGAGGCTGCCGCGCGGACCGCCTACTTCCTTATCACCGGTCAAGAACCTCCCGCCTTGTTTTTAAACCTGACGCCTGTGCGCGGCCTGGCCGGGGTTAAGGAAGCGGCGGCGGAAATACCGGGAGTGGGCACGCTCCGGGTTGCCGTGAGCCACGGCATGGCCAACGGACGAAAAATCCTGGATGCCGTCCGCGAAGGCAGGGCGCCCTGGCACTTTGTTGAATTTATGACCTGTCCGGGCGGGTGTATCGCTGGCGGCGGGCAGCCCCGCACAGCTGTTCCGCCCACCGACGCCGTGCGCGAACAACGCCTTGCCGCGCTGTACAAAGCCGACGCGTCGCTGCCCAAGCGCAAGAGCCACGAAAATGCAGAGGTGGCGGCTCTCTACCGTAATTTCCTGGAACACCCCATGAGTGAACTGGCGGAGGAACTGCTGCACACAGAGTACCATTCCCGCGCCGACAAGTTAAAACGCTTGTTTGCCAAAGTAGTATAGCTGGGAATGTATCCGACAGGTCCTTTTAACTAAGTGGTTAACGAAAGGGTGGTAATATTGACCAGAAACATGGGAGCGCTAGTCGATATCACCAAGTGTATCGGCTGTGAAAGTTGTGTTGTCGCCTGCCGGTTGTACAATGGCCTGGAACCCGGCCAAGATGAAGAGTACGGGACGGCTCGGGACGGCAACGCTGAACTGGCGCCGAATAAATGGACTGTTGTCCAGAGCTGCCGTACCGAAAAGAATGGAAAACAAATCAGGCGTTTCGTCAAACAGCAATGCTTTCACTGCCTGGAGCCGGCCTGCGCTTCTGCCTGCTTTGCCAAGGCTCTGCAGAAAACGCCCGCAGGGCCGGTGGTTTACAATGAAAAACTGTGCGTGGGCTGCCGTTACTGTATGATCGCCTGTCCCTTCGGCATATTGAGGTTCGAGTGGGACAAGCCTTTTCCCAGAGTGCTTAAGTGCCAGATGTGCCTGGGCCGGGTGACCGACGGTCAGATGCCTGCCTGTGCCGCCGCGTGTCCCACGGGAGCGATCACTTTCGGCGACAGGGATAAAATGGTCGAAGAGGCCAAAAACCGCCTGGCTGCCAACCCCGATCTCTATACCGGCCAGATATACGGATTGAAGGATGCGGGCGGCACATCGTGGCTTTACATCTCCGATGCTCCTTTCGAACAACTCGGCTTTCGGACGGATGTTCCCCAGAAGCCTATTCCGGAGTATACCTGGCAGGTGCTCAGGTGGACCCCTTTCATATTCGTTGGCTGGGGCGCCCTGCTGACCGGCATGTATCTGTATACCAAGAGGCGGGCCGGAGTGCATGAGGAAGAAGAAATGTACGCTGCCGTTGATGATGATGACGGGAAATAAAAAAACGTTTAAGACCGGAGGTGAGGTTTTCGTGCAAAAGAAGCACTGGACTTTTAGAATTACCGGATTCAGATTGTTATTAATCTTGTTTGTGCTAACCGCGGTCGTTGTTTCTTTATACCGTTTTATCTTCGGCCTCGGCTCGGTGACCAACCTGAACGACCAGTGGCCGTGGGGCTTGTGGATCGGCTTTGACCTGCTTTGCGGCATCGCCCTCGCGGGCGGCGGCTTCAGCACGGCGCTGATCGTGCATGTGCTGCATAAGGAAAAGTACCTGCCTATCGCCAGGGCCGCGCTGCTCACTTCACTGATTGGCTATATCATTGCGCTGGTCAGTCTTTTTCTGGACATCGGGAGATGGTACAATTTCTGGCGCCCCTTCTTTTTCTGGGGATACCACTCGGTGCTGTTCGAGGTGTTCTGGTGCATCTCCCTCTACACTATTGTACAGATCATGGAGTTCGGGGATATCTTCTTTGAGAGAGTGCGCTTCCCATCGCTGAAAAGAATTCTTCACGCAACCATACCTTTCTGGCTGATTATTGGCATAGTGCTGCCTACCCTGCACCAGTCGTCGCTGGGTTCCCTCTATGTCATCGCTGTGAACAGGCTGGACCCGCTCTGGTGGTCCATGCTTATTCCTTTCTTCTTTGTGTGGTCTGCTTTCTTTCTCGGACCAGCCATGGTTACCATTGAGGGAACGCTGGCGGCCAGGGCTTACGGCCGTGTGCCGGAAATGCCGGTGTTTTCAAGTCTGACCAAAGTCACCATGTGGATGATGATTGTCTACCTTGTCGTAAAAGTAATCGACTTGAATTACCGCGGCGTTTTTACCCAAGCGTTCAACGGTTCCTTGGAAAGCAATATGTTCTTAATTGAAATGATCGTATTTGTTCTCCTGCCGATCGTCATGTATGCCGTGCCGAGCATTCGCAACAAGCTCTGGGGTGTCTTTACCGCTTCCGTTTTAGTGGTTGCCGGTGTTGTCTTCAACCGGATGAATGTTGTCTTTACCGGCATGGCCAAAAGCGCCGGCGGACACTATTTCCCTACTGAATGGGAAATATTGATTACTATTGGCATGTGGAGCGCGCTAATTCTCATTTACTGCTTTGTGGTTGAGAATTTCCCGATTTTACCGAAAGAAGATCTGGTTTCACACGAAAGCAGCATGGCTTCCGGACAGACTGTCAACATATAGAAGCATTCGGTTTCGCCGCAGAGGACAGGGAAATTAGGAACTGCCGACCTCTCTGCCTGCAGTTCTATCGGATTTCAAAAACTCCGTTAAGACTTCGGCGGGGGTAAAATCCCCCGCCGAAGCCCCGCAGTTTAGTAGAAAGAAGCTAGATGAGTTCATTGGCGTCACAGATTTTTTGAAAAACAGGGGGTTGAATGTCATCGGCAAGGCAGTTGTAGACCTCGTTCCTTTTTTGCTTGAGGCTTTTGGGCTGAAGAGGGAGATTTATCACGATATCGACGTGCTTTATCAGGATAAGCGGACAGAGTATTTCAAGCTGGCCAGTGCTTCAAAGTATTACCGGCATCCTGTGGTCAGCGAAGGGACCACTCAGCAGGAGGAATATGCTAAAAAAACTCTCGGCATTCTGATGTACCTGAAAAAGTGCGGCGACAGCGAAGTGTGGGAGCAGTTTGTCAGTATAATGAAAAAGGGCTGGCCTCACGTCTTTGAGTATTTTGCCAGTAGTGAGGTTATTTCTTTTGAGTCATTTTTCGCTGACAGTACTAAATGCCTGGGAAACTCCAGCAGCGTGAACGCCGAGACGGTTGTATTGCTTTGTATGGCAAACCTGTGGGGAAAAGAGGTGGAAGCGGATCCCCTGTTTGAGTTTGTCTGCCGTGTGCTGCACGGGCGGCTGATGGTGAGGGAGCAAAGCAACCCGGGTGTGTTCTGCCATCAGAATATGGAAATGGCTTTGCAGAAAAATGTCCGTGAATTAAGGCTGCAAATACGTAAAAAGTTTGGAGAGATAAGTTCCCTGGATTCAGTATTCCGGCTTGCGGATGATGAGCTGGCCAAGCACGTTTTTTTCTTCGAGAGATTATGTGACGTTGAAGAAATGAACAGCAGCCGTATATTCGATGGCATCGCAATATCGGCCGCTGACATAGAAGAAATTCTCGGAGCGTATTTATCCGCCTTTAATCGCAAGAGTATATCTGAAGCCGCAAGGTACCTGGTTTCGGGACTTCTGTTCAGAGGGCTCCTGAAAGCTTATAAGGCTGCTAAAGAACATTACTTTCGCAGCAGCAAAGACGGGACATATATAGACGCGGAGTTTTATGAAAAAGCTGTTGAAGCTGTTATCGGAGAAAGAGAATACTACAAGGCTCAGGCTGAACAGTTTAAAAGGCAGGTTGCCGAACTGAGAGATAATCTGGACAACATGTACTCCAGAAAGATGGCGGAAATGGGAAAGAAGATTAGAGAACTGGAAAATCAGCTGCTGGTGGAAAAACAAAAAGAGAAGGAGCTTATAGCGCTGCGCAGTTTGATGTTTTCGCTGAATAATGATGATGCGCCGGATGTGCCTGACCTGCAGGAAGAAGCCGTCATGGACGGTATAAAAGCGGCGGTGGCCGGCGGGTTCGAGCGCTGGCAGCGTAAGATGAAGGAGCGGTATCCCCACTTTATATTTCTAACATCGGAAAACTTTGATCCCAGACTGCTGGACGGTGTGGGCCACGTGTTCATTTTTGCAAGGCACATAGGACACAAGCTATATTACCGGGTCATTAATGAAGCGAGAAAAAGAGATATGCCTGTCAGCTATGTCAGCAAGGTTAATGAAGAACTCGCGGTCAAGGAAATGAAGAATGCGCTTGCCGGTCAAAAAGTGAGCTGATGATATGAAGAAAACCACGAAACACCGCCATTCCTTATGGTGAAATACCTTCGTGGTATGAAATTGAAAGACGCTGCTGAGCGGGCTATGCAGTATTTTGGGAAGATGATCCAGCCACTATAATTTGCGGGTTTCATGCCACAATATGAGGTGTAAGGCCACAAACCAAGCGACGACGAGAACCAGCGCCCAATGATGATGAAGTAGATCGCTCATTGAGATCTCCTTTTTATAGATATGATGCCCAAAAGAGAAGGAGATAAAACGGGGAGGCGCCGGGATGGCAATTAGGTAAGAATAAAACTTTTCTAAAGAGGCGAGAGTGCCTGGGCAAAAAATCTGCCCGGGTTTACCGTACCTGGAGCGCCGGCAGACCGGGCAAGGAGGCTTGAGGTATTGAAAATTGAGGCAAGGTTATATAGGAACTACAGAATTTCATACGGTTAGGGTGAGTTTTCGCACTGAATGGCTTGATCTATCATCGTAAAGCAATGGTTCTTTGAGGCCTATGCATCGTTGTTGGGAGAACAATGACGCTCCGAACCATTGGCATATAAGGGAGGCAGGGGATGGCGGGAAAACGGTTTATAACCGGCGATATAAGCATAGAGGAACCAATTGAACCTTTAACTATTGAAAGAGTTGTAGATTATGAAACCTATTTCTGGGTGTTGATACTTCTAGCAATGCACAATAAGCCCAAAATCATAGCAATAAAATGGAAAGCAAACGCACCCCATAATTGATTGATGCTGGTATATGTGTGGGAGAAAACCCCTCCCATTATCGTGATAATTCAAATAAGGCCAAATAGTAGGAGTATGTAACCAGCTATTTTCAACAAATTTAACGCCTCCTGTAATTAATAAGTATATTCTTAATTTACATTTAACGCCTTAAAGATAAAAACAATGACTAAAATAGCAGTAACACCATGAAACATATATCCAGGCCATAATTTAGCACTCAAAACAGAGGATTTACCGCGGAACACGTCCGCCATGATATAAAAAATTCAAGCTGCTGATATTAACCATACTGCAACAGCGGCAATCCACCAAAACATACCGATATCACATCCTTCCTGTTTATTTAATATATTTTACTTATTAATTACACGTGATTAATAAAAATCCTTTATTTTGAGGGATGGTTAATACTGGCGCTTATCTGTGGTTCATATTCCTAAAATGTTTATTATAGAGTTCTTTTCTTTCTCCTCTTCAAATATGGGAGGCATACCGGTCCGTTACATATTTTACTAACCTAAAGAAGGAGCTGCAGCTTGATTGTCGAATACAAATGTGAATATTGTAAAGTTGTCATATATCTGGTAGGAGGACAATCATGTTTACTCATTCCTCAAAGACAAATCCGGATAAAGTACAGCAAGCTTCATTAGATAAGATTAATAAAGCTAAAAAAGCGGGAGCAAGCTCTTTGCCAAGAGCCGTAAACCGTGATTTATTAATGTCTC
Source organism: Pelotomaculum terephthalicicum JT (assembly GCF_022410535.1). Taxonomy (GTDB): domain Bacteria; phylum Bacillota; class Desulfotomaculia; order Desulfotomaculales; family Pelotomaculaceae; genus Pelotomaculum_D; species Pelotomaculum_D terephthalicicum. The sequence continues at coordinate 11,159 of NZ_JAKNBL010000031.1, read as the reverse complement.
CGCAAGGAATTTTACAGCTGCAGCGCACGATTGGCAATAAGGCAGTAATACAACTCTTAAAGTCTCAACTTCAACAACGGACAATCGGGCAACCTGTGCAACGAATGGATTCCGAAGAAGATGAAGAAGAGCTGCAAATGAAACAGGAAAGCGCAATGCAGAGAGTGGGAGTTTGCGAAGACGAATATGTAAAACTGCAAGTAATGCAGATGAGAAGATTAAGACGGGCTGATATGCAAACCTTTGCAGAAACACTTGCTGGAGATAATTCACGCAGTACGGTAGCTGTTGCAAAAGATGGTAATGACTACAATATTTATGCGCAAAGCTCCTTGGCAGGGATGAGTGAATTAATAGAAGAATATGATAATGTTACATTAAGATGGGACCAAAGCCCTGGTACCGGGTATCACGCTGAAATGATGGCTCTTATGGATCATGGAGCCGGAAGTGACATAGCTGCAAGTCAGCCCATTTGCAAAAGATGTAATGCCGCACTCTCAGCGAATGGCGTGACGGCTATTAATCCCGGAGATCAGTATACTGAACATTGGCAGGCTCCGTTTGTGGAAAACATTGATGAGAATAACGCTTTTCCCGCGAAGGCAGAGGACCATTCGCGGACGGGTCTGAGTGGAAGGCGTTGGGGGATAAATGAAAATAATAGGCTTTACCCGATAGCTCAAGATATATGGCAAGGGATTCATCCTGATGGATGGTAAAAAAACTCTCGGTATGCTGATATGTAAAATGGGAGAGCTGTGCCTTGGCTTGGTATCATGAAAAAAACTGGTCTCACGTTTTTGATTATTTTGATGAAGGGATCTATGTTAGGAGTAGGTAATGAGGCATCAAAATGACGATGCTCGCCGGAGACGGCCGCAAACCGCCATTTTGCGGGGAAAAGATTGAGCCGGATATCCAGTTTGTTGTCGTTGTAAACCACCACTTTATCCAGGACGTGGCGGTAAAAGATATCGTCCCATTCTCCTTTTTCTACGATTCCCTCCAAGACTGATGAAATTTCTGCGAGTAAAGCATCCTTGTTTTCTCGAAGCAGCGACTGCCGCCTATCGACCTCGGCCTCGTACTTTGCGTTCATCTCCTGGAAATTCTTTTTGGAGATATCCTTGCTTAAATACAGTTCCAGCAACCGCTGTTTTTTGTCGGAAACCTGGGCGATTCTGGCCTGTATGCTCTCGCTTTTGTTGTTCGGGCCATCTGTGCCAATCACTTTTTGGATGATGCCGGTCAGGTTGTCGATGATCTTCCGCTGATCCAGCTTGAGACTTTTTATCACTTCCTGCAGCATCAGTTTGGCATCCTCGTCGTTGATGGACATACAGGAGCAGCCGACCTGATCCCCAGCCTTATCAACGTGGGGGGCACCGTTTTTCGCCCCTTCATAACACCGCCACGCCTTATAGACGCTTCCATCCTTGCGCTTTTTGCTGCGGGACACAAAGGAGCAGCCACAGACGCCGCACTTGATTTTACCTGAGAAGCAGTAGCGGTTGGAGTGTTTAGCTTTCTGGTCGTCACTAAGGGAGCGCCGGGCAAGCTAGGCCTGGGCTTTCTCGAACAGCTCCCGGCTGATAATGGGTTCGTGATGGTCGCGCAGGATAACAAACTCTTCCTCGCCGCGGTTGTATTTCTTCTCGTGGTTCAAATAGTTGGGGGTGAAGGTCTTTTTCTAGACGAGGTCGCCGCAATATTTTTCGTTGCGTAGCACCCGCAGAATGACCGTGTTGGACCACTGCTTCATGTAGAAGGCCGTCTTAATGCCGGCCTCCCGCAGCTTCCGCGCGAACATCCTGTTCGGTTTTCAGGCCCAGCTTTTTCGCTTCTCCATCAAACGCCTTTTGCATATTCGAAAAAGCTGCTTTGGCTACATTGGCAAATATAATGTTTTCCCCCATCCTCAATAAAGATCACTTTATCTCCATCTTTTAGGCCGAGCTTCTTGCGAATATTAATTGGGATTGTAATCTGCCCTCCATTTGTAATTTTGGCGATATCCATATTGGATGCTCCTTTAATATTTTAACTTTGACTACTTAGTTTTAAATATATTCTGTTTTTCGTTCAAATTATAACATTAATCTAAGATAAATACTCTACTCAGAAATTATACAACTTTCATTTTACCACGTCCCAGGTGGATCGCAGGTCACTTAAATCGATCGAAATTCAGTGTCAAAGGCCATCAATAATGACAAGTAACTTATGCTGTGCTAAAATAATTTCATAATAGCAATAATTTACTTTTTATAACAAAATAATACTTTTAAATTTAGCTATATGACCGTAACCGGGGGGTGAATCTATGCGCCTGTTTGATGTAGTCCCGAGCGAGCTATTTTCCATACTCGCTTCTCCGAATCGGCTCATATATTCCAACGCTCTGGCCGTACTGTACGATGCATTTCGGGAAAACCTAAAAATACAGAAGAACACCTTTTTTACCATGATTCGGAGCCGGCTGGAGGATGAGCTTGCACGATCCGAATTCAGCGAAGACGGGATTTCCGAAGAAGAGGCGCAGGACCTCTCTGGAAGGGCACGCTTTCTGATCCGCAAGCTGAAGGAACGGGGATGGATCGAGCTTGAGCGCGGCGACGACTTTGAAGAATATGTAATTCTGCCTGATTATAGCATCAAAATCCTCGAACTGTTTTCTGAGCTGACCTCGGAAAATAAATCAAGCGGCTTTTCCTTTGTCTATGAGACATATTCCACCCTCCGCATGGCCAATGAGGATCCGGGTGGGGGGGCTTACGAAAAAATGATGGCGCTCTACGGAGCGTATGACAAGACTCTTGCGCTTATCAAGATGCTCAAAACCGTATATCATAATATTAACCGCTATTTTCAGCAGCAGATTGACATGCGCGACGTCAATCAGGTGCTTGCCATGCATTTCGATGATTTTTTACAGCATATTGTCGAAGCATATATCCGTCCGCTTAAAATTAAGGACTCTGTTCCGAAGTATAAGGTACCTATCCAGCAGGTTTTGGATTCCTGGCTGGAAGATAATGCTCTCCTGAACGCTATGGCAAATAGGGCTTTACAGGAAAAACGATTTGATTCTCTTGAAAAATGCCGTGCGGACATTGTTTCCAAACTGTTTTTTGTTAAGGAAAGCTACGAGAATTTTGAAAGTGAATATCTTAATGAAATAGACTTAAAAGTGCGCAGATATACCCGTGCGACAACACAGAAAATTGAGAGCCTTTCCAATAATGATCAGACGGTTCGGGGCAATTTGGTTTACCTGCTTAACGCGCTTTCCGACACCTCGAAAGCCGCCGAGCTTACGGATAGAATTCAGCCTGTTTTTCAGATTTTTGAACAATCCTGGATGGGAGAAGGAAGCCTTTATTCACAGCGCCGGCCTGGAAAGAGGGAAAAGCGCGATCCTGTACTGATAAGCGAGGAATCCGTTGATCTCAGTCGCAAGGCTCTGGATGAGTTTGGAGCTACAATAAACAGTCCCTATAGTAAGAAAAACGTTCGTACGTATATGGAAAAGCTGCTGGAAAACGCTGATATAGCCTATACAAAGGATATGCATGTTGAAAATGACATGGCCTATATTCTTTCCGCGCTGGCTGTAATTGCATCCAGTGACAGAGACAGCTTTTACCGCGTTGAACCGGTTGGCGATATCGTCGCTTCAAACAAATACGAGCTGCCGTCTGTAAGATTCATAAGAAACCTGCAAATAAAAGTCAAGGGTTAAACAACGAAAAAATTTGAGCAGGTAAAAAAGGGTGTGATAAAGCAGGCTACCGCAAAAAAGAGAAATACGCTAGCCGGAAAAAGGTTTCGGATAAAGTGGTTTACGCGGCAAAGTTAAGGAATTCTTTCACGCGTGCGTAGTAAATACGCAGAAACTTGTTACAGCCGGCGACCATATAGACATAGTAATGCTTACCCTGGGCTCGCTTCTTATCCAGAAATTGAAACACAGGGTCATTGGTGGGAGCGGTTTGCAGCAGACAGCTCATGACCAAGAAGAGCGTTTTACGGAGAAAAGGTGAACCGCGTTTAGAGATAGTACGGTCTTTGGATTCGAAAGCGCCGGACTGAAAAGACGGAGCATCGACCCCAGCAAAAGCAATGAGAGACTGTTTGCGCGGGAAACGGCGCACATCACCGATCTCTGCCATGAGTTGGGGACCAAGGATATTTCCGACGCCGCACATGGCCAACACCACGGGATACTCCGGCAGCAGTGCAGCCAACCGCTGCATTTTTGGGCTTTCGTCAGCTTACTGACGCACGCACAATGCCAGAACTTGGCTGCAAAGTCCACCCACTTTTCATGGCCATCCGGCCGGGCTGGGCTGGAGAACAGAGTATTGATACCGGGGAAGGTCTGATCAAGCAGGGCAATGAGATTGTTCTTCAAAGCAACCCTCAGCTTCATATACTGGCCATACTGCCGGTTACAGGTTTTCAATAGCAGGCGAGTATCGTCTTCCAGGGAGTACTGTTTTAGAAAAGCCCAGTTCGCCAGGCCGTAGTTGGCAATCTTTACGGCATCCGCCTTATCAGTCTTGATCTTGCGAATAGAGTTGTTACCGTAGTCGTGTATCAATTTGGCATGGACTGCGCTGACAAATATGCCGGCTTCATGGAGATAGCGGGCAATGGGCTGATAATACCTGCCTGTGTACTCCATGATTACCCGTGTCTCACCGTCCAGGCTTTTCAGGCGGTCTGCCAGCTTCCTGAGTTCACTGGCGGTGTGACGGACTTCAAAGGGTTTGAGCACCACCTCTCCGAAGGGCCGCATGGCTGCTACCATGCTTTTCCCTTTGGAGACATCGATTCCTACAGCGTTCATCAGCATTCCTCCCATCATGATGTGTAATCGGTGCCCATCGTTATCTCATTGCCGATTCCATTTGCTTGGTGACACGAACGCCCCGAAATCCCGGTGGTTCAACCTGCTTAAAACGAACGCTGCAATGAGGGGATGGCTGACGGTTTCTTATACGGACGTTGTTTAGTCCAAAGGAGGCGTCGTCAGACCAATTACTCCCCTCATTGTAGCTTAGGCAAGAGATGGAAAAAAGCACGGCTGGCTGCCGTGCCCCAGTTCCAAAAATATAGTAGCAAAGAAGGTGCGGTAATTGGATTTATCGGACTTGAGTGACTTTACAGAGAAAGAAAAAGAGATGTTTACGTCTGTCTGCAATCACCTTCTCGGACAGACTTTCCTGCTTAGAACGATTTATCAGTCTGACGGAAGCACCATAAATAATCCGGAATACAATTTTCTTGCGCTCCGCTCCGAAACCGTCAAGGGCTACCTCTCCCTCCTGGGCTGGGAACTGCATCAGGATATCTACAACGGCTACTTCTATGTCATAAACAATCTCGACGCCAACAGGCTGACACTTGGAAGCAAGCCAACCGCAATTCTTCTGGCTCTGCGCCTCATCTATGATGAAAACAGCGAACGGGTCGGTCTGTTTCAGGATGTGCTCTGCGAGGTAAGGGAGGTCCTGGAAAAGCTCATTACGGATTTTGGCGTGTTTCGGCAGAAACCAAACATGGATGAGTTCAGACGCGCCATGAAGGTGCTTGAAAATCATAATATAATCAAAGGACTGGAAGGAAAATACTCTGACGCGGATTGCAGATTCACCATCCTGCCGACCATTTTAACGGTTGTATCCGCGGAGAAGCTGAACGCACTGGTTTCCAATCTTCGTAAGGAGGATGAAAGCGATGAAGAAGCTGACGAAAACGCTGCTCATTAACTGGCTGTATTATGAAAAAGAACTGGTCAGCTTCGATACCATAAACTTTCTAACCGGAAAGACCGCCTCAGGTAAAACAACCTTCATCGACGCGCTTCAGATCGTACTGCTTGGCGAACTGAGTGGAAGAAACTTCAATAAGGCGGCTAACGAGAGCTCGGAACGCACGCTTCGCGGATATCTGCGTGCGAATATGGATAACAATAACCCATATTCCAGAAAAGGGCGTTCCTTTGAATCTTATATTGCCTGCGAGTTCAGCGATGATTTTTCCGGGAAACCGTTTACCATCGGGGTTGTTTTTGACTGCTATAACGACGGCGGCGAGCGTCACCAGTTCTTTTCTTACGACGGGCCTATACCGGACAATTGCTTTATTGAAAACCGAAAGCCGATGGACATTTCAGAACTCCGCACATACATAAAGACCAACTATAAATCCCGCGGCGAAATGTATGACAGCAACAAAAAATACAAAAGCGCTATCGCAGCGAAATGGAACATCCATACGGATCAAATATTCGGCATGCTGAAAAAGGCGGTTTCCTTCCGGCCGATCGTCGACATCCAGCGCTTTATCACTGAAAATGTTTGCGATCTTCCCGACAGGCCGGATATCACCGCAATGCAGCAGAATATTCAGGATTACAAACATCAGGAGCGGCTCGCTCAGCGGCAGGAGGAAAAGCAGTCTGCCCTTCAAAATATTAAGGAACTATATTTAAGAAGCGAACGCGCGCTAAATCAGGTGCGAATACATCAATATCTTTTTATCCGAGCGGGAAAACAAATAGAAGAAAGCGTCGTTCAAAAACTTGAAAATGAGCGGCGGGACAAAACGAAGCTATCGGTCGAACTGAAAGCGCGCTATGAAGCTCTCGAAGGTGAAATAAACGATCTGAACAAACGTCTGGAACAACTCATCAGCGATAGGGCGAACAGCGATGTTTTCAGGGAACGTGAACGCCTTGAGCAGCAAAAAGTCCTTTTGGAATCCGAACACAGAAGACTTTCGGGCGAGTTGAAAAACGCCGCGCAGGACTTAAGGTTGGAGGCGTTCCAGTGGCTTGGTTTTTGCAGCAAGCTTTCCAGCGGCGAAAACACAGTCGATCATGCTTTTGATATGTCCCATTTGACCGCGTGCTCAGAGAGGCTGCAAGTACAGCTTAAAAAAGTCGAGCAATTTTCTCCCGAGGATTTCGGCCGTATAGAACTATCCGTGTTTGAAGCTCTACAGCAGGCAATGAGAGCTTTTAAAAATCAGCTTGATGAGAGCTACTATAATGCCGATAAGCTGCTTTCCGAAAAAAAGCAGGAATACGATTCCAATTCCGCCGCCATTGCAAAGCTGCACAAGGGCTTCAAAGACTATGACAAAAGGCTTTTACGTCTGCGGCAGACGATAGAAGAAGAATTGTGCAAAAGGTTCGGTCAGGGGGCACGTATTCATATCCTTGCCGATTTGCTTGAGATTTTAGACGAAACATGGCAGGGCGCTATCGAGGGATACCTCAATACGCAGAAGTTCTATCTATTGGTTGAGCCGGCTCATTATCAGGCGGCCCTTCATGTTCTCAACGACGCTAAGCGTAGGGAGGATCTGCACGGCTATGGTCTTGTGGATATCGGAAAGCTCCGTGAAAATGAAAAACTCAGGCAGAATCCAAACAGCCTTGCCGCGGTTGTGGAAACGAAAAATCCTCTTGCGCGCTCCTATATTGATTATCTGCTGGGACGGGTTGTCCGCTGCATGGAAGTTTCGGAGTTACGCAAATATAGAACGGCTGTTACTCCGGAAGGTATGCTGTATCAGGGGTATGTGGCTCGTCCTCTCTCACGAGTCTTGATGAATGATGCCTATATCGGAAAACTTGCGATCAAGAAGCGCCTTGAGCGCCTTGAGCTTGCGCAGCAAACCCTGTCCGAAACAATCAAGATGATTCAATCAACGCGTGATTTATTGAGCAAACATAAAGAAAAAGAACCGCTGATCACTGAAAGATACGTTCAGACAATTATCAGAGATTCTATTGAAAAGTTCAGCCGCACTGAAGCGCTTTCTGTCCAACTGACGGACCTTAGTAAAGCGTACGACGCTTTGGATCTGACTTGGCTTGCCAAAATCAGTGACGTTATTGAAAGTGTCAGAAAAGATCTGAAATCCAAGCTTGGAGAAAAGGAACAGTGCTCAAATCAGCGGGAATTGTGCAAAAATCGACTGCACGAACTGGAATATAAGGATCTTTCGGATCACTATCAAGCCCTACAGAAGAAAGAGGATGAGCTGGGGGACTTGTTCAGTCCGGAATATACTGAAAAAATCGGAGAACCCCGCTATCAGGAAGAATTGCAAAGGCTGAAAACGGCTAATTCCATCTTTAATAATTTTGGGCACAGCCGGCAGGAACAAAGTAAAAAAGAATACGACGAAAGCAGAAAAAAGCTTGTCTATGCAAGAAGAGACTATGTAAATTCATATCCGCCCTGCCGTTTTGTCCCGGATGCAATGGGCAACGATGAATTCGCAGCAGAATTGCAGAGACTTTCCGAAAGCGAGCTTCCAAAATATAAAGAAAAAATACAAAAAGCCAGAGAAAGTGCTTTTGAACAGTTTCAGAACGACTTTTTGGCCAAGCTGAAAACCAATATTGATACAGTGCAGGCGCAAGTGAGGGATTTAAACCGTGCTCTCCAAAAAGCACAGTTCGGGACGGACAGCTACAGATTCATCATAACCCGACATCCGGATTATGCGGAATATTACGATATGATTATGGATCCCGACCTCATGGAGGAAAGCGGCGGGTTATTTTCGTTTTCCTTCATAAACAGATACGGAGCATTGATTGAAACCCTTTTCAGCAGAATCGTTTCTTCCGACGATTCACAGCTCAATGAGCGGAAGCAAAGCGAGCTGCAAGCCAATATTCAGCGATATACCGACTACCGGACTTATCTGCATTTTGATCTGGAGACGACGGATCAAAACGGTAATGTCCAACTGCTCAGCAAAACCTTAAACACAAAGTCCGGCGGGGAAACTCAGACGCCTTTCTATATAGCTATTCTTGCCTCGTTCGCGCAGATTTATCGCGTCAATGATGCCAGTAGCTTCGGCAACACCATGCGGCTGATCATCTTCGACGAGGCCTTTAATAAGATGGACAGCGAACGTATCGTGGAGAGCATTCGGCTGCTTCGGAAAATGAAGCTGCAGGTTGTCATCTGTACCCCGCCGGACAAGCTTCCCGACATCATGCCCGAGGCGGATCGTACTCTGCTGGTTTTAAAAGACGGGTATAGAATGCAGATATTACCCTGGTCAAAGGATTTGGAGGCCATGCTGGATGAATGAGGCAAAGCTGATTCTGAACCTACTGCTGGATAAATATGAACAGAGCGCACATTTCAGCGAACCCGGCCGTTCCAACCGTCGTGTGCTCATTAAAACCACGGGGAACGGTCTGCCGGAATATGATTATCAAAATGTACATATAAGAGATGCATTCAACGCCGCAATTCGTGATTTAATGGGGAAAGAGGTTGTTTTTGCCGAGTGGCTACCGGGGCGGAAGCAGTTGGTGGTCAAAGAGCTCTGGCTGAACCTCGAAAGGCTTCAAACAGCTTATATCCTGGCAGAACGCCAACCGCTGCAGAACCAGATCAATGAGTATTGCAGCTTGCTGAAAGCGTCGGCTGAGCGTGTGAACACGCCCTGGATCAAAAGATACCTGGCCACGCAGGCGAAAAGGCTCAGTTCTGCCAATCGTTTATCCGGTCTTTATAAGAAAGGCTGCGCGCATGTTACAAACGTTCTTGACGCTTTCGAACGTATAGACCTGCTTGACGACAGCGGAATGACCATGCGGGCGTTCAGTATTGCCTGTTACCATGATTCCAAGTATTTTGAAAAGAACATTCGGGATGATTTTCTTGCTATTGCCCGCGAATATTGCCCTCCCCTGGCCGAACTGCTAATAGATCAGGAGTTGAGCGACCGGGAACAGCTCGCCTGTCTGGGGATATATGCTCGCCCGGAGATATACGAATTTGCCGGGCCGCTCAGCATGGAAACCGAAGACGGTATCTGCGACTGCACCCCGCTTTCAAGGTATGGCTGTGCTGTGACAAGCACGGCGGCCCTTGGCATCCGGGAGCTGCATATGGACAATGTGCATAGAATTATGTTCATTGAAAACAAGACCAATTACGACGAATATATAGAAAAAGCCCGCCGAAATGACGAGCTGGTCGTGTTCCATGGCGGCTTTCTTAGCCCTCAAAAGAAGAAATTATTATTGCAGATCGTATCTTCGTGCCCGCCACATACTGAGTACCTATTTTGGGCCGACATCGATATGGGCGGCTTTAAAATGTTCGCACAGCTTAAAAGCCTGGCTCCGGAGCTTATCCCTTGGAAGATGGGCGCAATGGAAGTTAAGCGATATGCTGCACTTGGTCTTAAGCGAAACAGCCGATACATGAAAGAATTGGAAAGCTTTCTTGCCTTACCGTATGGGGCCTTATTTGCAGATGCCATAAAAGCACTTTTACACTATAACATTACGATTGAGCAGGAGGTTATGCTTAACGATCTATAATCTACAACAAACACGCACATCGAGCCCGACGGGTATTTTGCCGCTTTGGTATAATCCGAATAAATACCAGTCCTCATCATATTCAACTCTTGTTGGAACCCATTCATTGTCCTGCAGTATATCAAGGCGGTCTCCGCAATGGAAGCCTCCAAACGTACCGCCATTATCAAACAACACATCCAGCCGATTACACTCATTATCGTATATCAGCTTACCATATTCCATAAGGTTTCCCTCCATTAAAATTGATATATTTATAGTCAGAATCCCTACTCTTTATTCCAAAATCGCCTCATAAAAAATCCTGTGCCGCTATGAACAAACGCTACGACATAATATTTTTATTGTATTTTTGCTTAAAAGAAGACAGATTACCATTTGGCAACGAGAAAATGTAACATTAAAAGAATAATATACGTATGCACTTTTACAGCTTCAATTTTTTTTGATAGTCTCCGCCGCTGTTCATCTTTGCAGCAAAATCCAGATGCATACAAGTCCGCTGTTGTAGCGATTGTACTGTGGCCGAGCCACTGCTGCACCTTGATGAGCGGAACACGCTGACCGATCAGCAGGTTCGCGCAGCTATGCCCTTACAGTATAATAGGGACAAATCGGAAAAGCCCGTAATATCAAGGCCACTGAAAAAGTCTACCTGCTCTTAGCAGATGGGCTTTTTTGTATAAATATGGTATAATTATACAAGAAGGCAAGCGGAAAGGCAGGGGTAAAAATGTTGAGAGAAAGTACGCAAATAAGGCTGTCGCAGTACAGGAGCCTG
>NZ_JAKNBL010000030.1 GCF_022410535.1 Pelotomaculum terephthalicicum JT | reverse complement strand
AGGGCCGGAGTCACATAACCGCCTTCATCGGCAAGCCAGCTAACCATCGGCAGCCAAACCAATCTGTTTTTCAAAGAAAGATTCTTGAATTTAACAGGTGAAAGTATTTTCATAAAATAACCCCTCCTAAAATAAATTAAAACAAAACTTGTAGTAAAATCCTTAATTACAAGTTTTCTTTTGCTAATTTTTGTTCTATCAATAACCTCAAGTCTTTTTTAGACACTTTTCCAATGTTCGTCAGCGGGAAGGAATCGACTATTTCTAAGCGCTCGGGTAATTTAAAGCTGGCCATTTGCTTATCCTTCAGGAAACTGATTAATTCTTCAAACGTTAATGTTTCGTTATCTTTCAGGATTACAAATGCGCAGCCTTTCTCACCCAGAACAGGATCGGGCATTGCTACCACTGCCGCGTTTTTTACTTTTGGATTGGCTAAAATCAAATTCTCTACTTCTTCTGCACTGATTTTTTCGCCGCCTCTGTTAATCAAATCTTTCTGGCGACCTTCAATCACCAGACACCCTGTTCCAACGTCCCAGCGGACAACGTCTCCTGTTCGATAAAAGCCATCGGGCGTAAATGAGCGGGCATTAACTTCTGGCGAGTTAAAGTATCCCTGAATTGTATATGGTCCCCGGCATAACAATTCGCCGATTTCCCCGGGTTTGAGATCTCTGCCTTCTTCGTCAACAATGCGAACTTCGTCGGCCGGGGAAAGGGGCTTGCCAATGGTCTCCAGTTCTTTCGGGTTATCCGGGTCACTCATTGTTACCATGCCTTCTGCCATACCGAACTGAAGGAATAAGGTACATCCCGCTAATTCGGCGTTTACTCTTTTGGCTACTTCCAGATTTGTCTTAGACGCTCCTGAAATAATGCAAAACAGTGATGATAAATCGTAATTTTTTCGCTCAGGGAAATTCAGAATATTAATAACCAGCGTTGGAACCAGGGGCAAAATAGTTATTTTTTCTTTTTCAACTAATTCACACATTGCCTGGGCAGCAGTCGATTGGGCCAACACAACGGTTCCGCCGTACAAAAGTGTCCCCAAAACGCCTGGGCAGGACATACTCATGTTATGAGCCATCGGGGCAACAGCCAGGTATCTGGAGTATTTATTCATACCGACATACATTGCATTAATTTTGCAATTGTACACGTAATCGTTGTGAGTCCTCGGTATTATTTTGGGTATGCCTGTTGTCCCTCCTGACAACAGTAAAAGAGCTACTTCTGAAGGGTCCGGTTTGGCTATCTCCGGCCCGTTTGTTGTCTCTATATCCATAACATTACCGAGCAAGGTACTGATTAAAGTTTGGCCCTCATTCGCCGTCACACCTGCAACAATTACTTTTTCAATTGAGGGAACTGCCTCCTGCACTTCTTTAGCTAATTCGGGATAACTAAACCCTCTGTATGTGTCAGGAATTATATACGCCTTGGCCTTGCTGGCCGTGGCTAAGCCGGAAATCTCGCCAAACCTGTGCTGCGGAAGACTCAAAACGGGTATTATTCCTGCTTTAATTAAAGCTAAAAAGCAGTAGACAAACTCGGGCACGTTTGGCAACTGGATAATAACAGTATCCAGTGGCTTCAACCCGGCTGACAAGAAACTCTTCGCCAGATGATCGGTAATGATTCTTAGCCGATCATAGGAAATTCTTACATCATTGCAAACCAATGCTTCTCTTTTCGGAAAAAACTCGGCTACCCGATCAAATGCATCACCAATGCTGACATTCTCCCAGTAACCTTTCTTGATATAATCCTCCCGGAGCTTTTCCGGCCATTGCAGAGCACCTTCTAACATAAAAGACCTCCTCCCTATAACTTGATAACAAAAGACCTAGTTAAAATTCCTCTTTAACACCTCCTTGCCAATCATAACTGCAATATTTATGCCAACCCGAAAAACCGCGTATTTACAGATAATTTGGATATATGTGTTTAATACTAGTGTTCAGTTTTGTAACTGTCAAGGAACCTATTTCAAAGATTCGCTAATTATTCACACATTTGTCCACTTTATTTACAGTGTAGCAATTTAAAACATAAATAAAACTTGTTCATATGCTATTAAATGCTAATTCGATTGAACCTAAAAAAGGCCGCTACCTAATTAGCATTTAAATCGTAAACATTTTTCAATATACTAATAAACTAAAATTACCCTGTAGAACAAAAGATACTGCAATTTATTCCTGCAGGACCTTTTGTTTATCCAAGATATAAGTCTAATACTTATAAAATCCCTGCCCTGTTTTACGCCCCAAATGACCGGCATTAACCATTTGTTTAAGAATAGGGGCCGCCTTAAATCTGGGACCAAATTCTTCTTCACAAATCTGCATAACAAATACACAAACATCAATGCCTATTAAATCCATAAGGGCACAAGGTCCCATAGGCATATTGGCACAATAAATCATATTATCATCGACATCTTTGGGGGAATTGCCGTTCATAACAGTATAAGCCGCTTCATTACAATATGCCTGCAAAAGCCGGCTGCTAATAAACCCGGCATAATCCATAGCAATAGTCGGTACTTTATTCAGGCTCTTGGTAAATTCAACGGCCTTATCAAGGGTTTCCTGAGAGGTCACTCTGCCTTTAATCAATTCTACGCCCTTCATCATGGGTACAGGGTTCATAAAATGTATCCCAGCCACCTGTTCGGGACGCTTGGTTGCCGCTGCGATGGCAGTAATGGGAAGTGAGGACGTGTTGGACCCTAAAATTGCATGAGCAGGCGCCAACTTGTCAATTTCTTCAAATACCTTCACTTTCAGGTCAATTCTCTCGGGCACTGCCTCTATAATTAAATCAGCGCTTGAAACTGCGTCCATAGAAGTCGCAGTAGTAATCCTTCCAAGGATGTTCGCTTTTTCATCAGCTTTGATTTTATTCTTTTCAACCAGTTTCGATAAACTCTTTTCTATTGTTTTCAGGCCCTTGGCTAAAAAATCATCGCTAATATCCCGCATGACAACTTGATATCCGGCCTGAGCTACAACCTGGACAATACCATTACCCATTGTCCCGGCTCCTAAGACAACAACCTTATTTATTTTACTCAATTTAATTCCTCCTTTTTTTACGTAGGCTATGCAGACTTTACCTTTATAGCTCGTCAAGACTTCCATGACTATTCCTTAATTTCTTCAGGATTTCTTCTTACGCTTTGTTATAAACTATTTTTTCGCATCCGGGTCGTATACCTCGAATTGGACACCGTGAGTCGACTTGGGGTGGATAAAATTAACAGTTCCAAAGCTTCCTGACATTGGTTTATCCATAACAAACATGGCTCCTGCTTCCTTCATTTTAACCATATCTTCCTCAACATTGTCCGACGCTAGGGACATCAAAAAGAATCCCTCTCCTTTGGAGGCGACAAATTTCGCAATTGCAGTGCCTTCCTCCCCGGCGAGTAATTGGAGAATAAAACCATTAATGTCAAAGGCGGCCCCTTTAAGTCCCGGCATTGCAAAATCTTTATCGCCCAACATTTTAGGTTGTCGCCCCAGCAGGTCAGTATACTTTTTTACTGCAACATCCAAATCTTTAACAGCTATATTAACACCTCGTACACCCTTAAACACAAAAATCCCTCCATTTATTTTTTAATTTAAATTACTTTTTTTGTTTTACGAAAACTCTCATCGTTTTTGTTTTCTTTTCTTCGCGTCTCCTTTCTTGTCATATTACTTCCCTCTAAAAACGGGTTTCCGCTTTTCTAAAAATGCTGCGGTTCCTTCTTTAAAGTCTTCAGAAGCGGCAATCAATCCAAAACCCTGGGCTTCATGCTGAAGTAATGATTCCATGTCATTGGTGGCTAAATTTGTAATTTGCTTGATAGTCTTAAGCACTAACGGTGATTTTTGGGCTAACTGTTCGGCTAAATTATAAGCTTCCTCAAGAACTTGCTCAGCCGGTACTGCTTTATTAACCAAACCAAGCTCCGCAGCATCTTTTCCACTGATAAGATTTCCAAGACAAAGTATTTCTTTGGCTTTTAACGGGTTAATAAGGAGAGGAAGCTTAGCAGTACCTCCTCCCCCTGGGATGGCGCCGATATTTACTTCTGAAAAACCCATCTTGGCATCTTCAGCCACGATCCTGAAATCACAAGCAATCATTAGTTCACAACCGCCGCCCAACGCATATCCTCTAACTGCCGCGACAACTGGTTTACTTAACTTTTCAAATCTGCCAAAACACTCCTGGAATCTTCTACTGTTGGCATAACCGGCAAAGCTGGAATTAACTTTGTTAACTTCCGAAATGTCCGCACCTACACAAAAAACTTTTTCGCTCCCGGAAACAATTACACACTTAATTTCTTCGGATCTCTCTGCTTCATCTAGGACCTTATGGATTTCATCCAAGGCAACCCGGTTAAGGGAATTCATCTTCGAAGGTCTATTTAAGGTAATTAAAAGTATTCCCTCTTTTATTACAGTTTCTATTGTCTCGTAAGCCATAATACTGCCCTCCATCTTAAAAGAATAACAAAATGAAAGTCCACAATTCCGAACGCTCCAATATTCTATGATAATGCAAGTTCCATGCCAACCTTCCAATCATAAGGGGTGCAGAAATATTATAGCTACAGTTATTTTCGTGCTAATGAACAATGAATATAGATTTATTAACCTACCAAACCCATCTGCTGACAATCAATAACGATTACATATAATTTCAATGAAATGTCCATTATTGTTGCATGAGTTCCCCAAAAGCTCGGATTACTGCTTTTAAATCCAGCGTTACCATTTGATACAGTGTAACAATTTTGGACAACAAAAAATCAAGGTCCGTAAAGCGCATCCAAAGAAATGCCCAGGTTAATCCTTATACGGGTCCATCTTAAATATTAGGTTATTTTTGACATTTTTTATTGAGCCAAAGTGAGAAATTTTTAGTTGAATTCCCTGATTATTGCAACGGAATGAGCCGCAAACGCCTCGTTGAGTTCAATCAGATCAATTTGATCAAGAGGCATGCCTGTCTGCTTCAAAATCTTACGGGTTGATGCCACCGGTCCAATACCCCTGATTTGGAGCGGAACACCGGCATAAGCGTCGTGAACAAACCCTGGTCATAGGTTTAATTCTTAATTCCTTGACAGGTAAATATGGCAACCGTATGGCAGATCGGCAGTAGGCATGGCCCTCGAACCACTATATCCACGGTACCAATATCCATCTTCGTTTTACCCAGCAGATACACGCTTAGTAATCCAGACCTGCTTCGGCCATTAGTTTTGTTCTATCAATAACCAAACATCTATGTAGTGTTACTTCAATTGTAAAATCTCATCCACAATAACTCTAATTTGATTCTTCTCACAAACCAGCTCATGGAGAACCTGTCTCTTGTCTAAATCCTTAAGTCCAGGATGAATTTCCATACCCGTCAATAGGTGCAGTTCATCTAGAATTTGAAACTCATCCTTTCCATATAAAGCTTCTTTGTCTTTTATAGCTTCAACTACTGCGGAATTAAACTTATATGGGTTAGCAGTAGATGTTACAACAGTGCATGTATTGTCGCCAGTCTTTTCAACATAATCCTGGTAAACCTTAACTCCCACAGCAGTATGGGTATCCAAGACATAATCATTGCTTTCAAACACTTCTTTTATAGTGGAAAGGGTATTCTCTTCGGTCGCAAACCCTGCCCAAAGAATTTCTTCCATAATCTTTTTAGTCCTCCGGTCCACCTCAAAACAACCCTTCTCCCGCAGATCGGTGAACCATTGGTTTATTTTATCTTTGTCATGATTAGTAATTTCAAATAAGAACCGTTCCAGATTGCTGGAAATCAAAATATCCATAGAAGGACTGTTTGTGGTAAAGAAACTCCGGTTTCGGTTATAGAATCCTGTATCAAAAAAATCCGTTAAAATCTTATTCTCGTTTGAAGCGCAAACTAGTTTGTTTATCGGCAAACCCATTTGTTTCGCATAATATCCCGCCAGTATATTTCCGAAGTTTCCTGTGGGAACCACAAAATTAACCTTGTTTCCTGCTTTTATATCCCCTGACATGCAAATATCCGCATAAGCCGAGAAATAGTAAACAATCTGGGGTAACAGCCTCCCCCAGTTAATCGAGTTAGCAGAAGAAAGTTCAAACCCTTTCAAATTCAACACTTGATTATATCCTTCATCTCCAAAAATGTCTTTAATAGCGTTCTGGCAATCGTCAAAATTCCCCTTTACAGCAACAACATAAGTATTGTCACCGTCAGTGGTAGACATCTGGAGTTCCTGAACCTTACTAACTCCCTCATAAGGATAAAAAACTATAATTTTTATTCCAGGCACGTTTTTAAAACCTTCCAGGGCCGCTTTTCCGGTGTCCCCGGAAGTGGCTACCAATATTACAATCTCATTGTCAGCCTTAACTTTTTTCAATGCCAATGAAAGAAAATGCGGCATAATTTGTAGGGCAATATCCTTAAAGGCAGCGGTAGGACCATGCCAAAGTTCCAATATGTAAGTACCATCTTTTAACCTTTGAAGAGGCGCTATTGATTGTCCAAAATTATTTTCATTATACGCATTTAATATACACTGGGTGATTTCATCTGTAGAATAATCACTCATATAAAGCCTAATGATTTTCTTGGCAATTTCCTGATATC
The DNA here is from genome assembly GCF_022410535.1 of Pelotomaculum terephthalicicum JT. Taxonomy (GTDB): domain Bacteria; phylum Bacillota; class Desulfotomaculia; order Desulfotomaculales; family Pelotomaculaceae; genus Pelotomaculum_D; species Pelotomaculum_D terephthalicicum. The sequence goes on along the minus strand of NZ_JAKNBL010000030.1, from coordinate 29,453 downwards.
TTAGTCCGATCATACTGTTGATTTCATCTTTGCTAAGTGTCGGGATTTGCTCTGGGACAAACAGTCCCCCAGCCGGCACCATTCCCAGTTTAATAGCTTCTGCTGCCTGAACCTTATCAAAGTTTCCTCTGGTACTAATGTACATCTCCCTTACTCCTTTCCTCTCCCCAAATTGTTTACCTTTATATCTTAACACACCGACCATTCCATGTTTGTGATCGTTGATACTGCTAACAGCTGATTGGGCACCAGCTTGGCTGGTGCCCAATCCCGTTCGATATTAACACATGTAATTAATGTTTACTTTTTTCACTAATCAACCTTTAATTACATTTTTGTCATCCTCCGGACCGGGGTCCTGAACCTGTGGAATTTCCTCAGGCCCTATGGGCGGAGCAGGAGGTGTGAGTGGAGCTTTTAACCAAAAGAAATTATGCACCAGTAACAATATCGCAACCACATGAAGTGTATAGAATACCCCGACACTTGATATATCAAACGGTAACCCGGCTGCAGTAGCTTTCGCCAAAACTGGTTGAAGTATGCACCTTAACAGAGGAATCCAAATAGCTGTCATTACGGCAACTATTATAAGATTATAAATACCTCGTACAGGCTGAGCATATTTGGCATTAGGATGATAAGCAAATATAACGCTATGAAATAGTGTCCATCCAATAATTGATCCGGCTACGGCAGCAAAAGACACGCTTGGACTCATAAAATTTAACGTAGTGGTCCATGAAAAATACCCCAAAAGAACAACTACTATGGTTAAAACAATCTGGCCAACAGGCTCGCCTAATTTGTAAAAAGGATAATTCTGCATTGATAAGCCGAATATTTGTATCCAGGCAATAATCCATATGGCTAAGCCAAACATAAAGTCGACTTGAAACAAACCTTTTGGATCAAACGGTGCACCAACCCATGCTGTATCCTTAAAATTGGCTAAAATCGACCAAACAATACCGGTAACCACTAAGATGATCACAGCACCGCCAATTAGATTTACCATGCCGGATTTTTTGGCAATTGGGTAGGCGCCCCAACTTAATGCATACCAAAGCGTAGTCATAAACAGCAGTATTCCAAAATTCATGGTTACAGGAAATAGAGGAGTCCCCGGCCAGCCCTTGGTAACTACCAGCATAGTTATTATAGACAATACTATCCATAATAAGGTCATGCAGATACCCGGTACTGATTTGCTCATACCCGGTTTCCAAATGCCCTCTGGAGGGGCAACAGGCCAACCTCTGCCAATTGCCCCTAGAGCCATTACATAGAATAACCCAAAAAACGATATGGGCAAATATATTGTATAAAAAGTGTTCGCTGGGACCAAATACATAATTAACCAACCGATAATCATGGCAACAATGAACTGTATTAGACTTTCTTGAAAAGTCTTCGCCATTAAATTGTCCCCCCTTGGTAAAAGATTTTTTTGTTCTTTTTGGTCATGATTTTAAAATTTACGGTTTGGCAATATTATTTAAATCTCTAAGGTTATTATTTCTATAGTATTTCTACGATCCCATTATCCCCGTCAACCCTAACTCGATCTCCATCTTTAATAGAATGAGTCGCATTCCAACATCCAACTACAGCTGGTATACCATATTCCCTGGCAGCAATAGCCGCATGGGTCAGCATTCCCCCTGTATCCGTGATTACGGCAGTAATTTTAGGAAACAGTGGTGTCCATGCAGTTGATGTAAATGGACATACTAAGACAACGCCTGTTTGTACAGATGCAAATTCGTCAAAATGGTTAACAACACGAGCAATTCCCTCAACAACCCCGGGCGCACCTGGAAAACCTTCCAGTTTATTAGTCTTTTCCTTTTCACCCTTGGGATGGATTATATCATCAATAATCCCAAAAACTTTTACCCCAATCGGATCTGTCATAGTTTCGGGTACAGTCCCTAAGGTTAATGGCGCTTCTTCGTTCTTAACGTTTTCCCAATCTCTTTTACGCTCTTTAACTAGAGACGGAACCAACCTCATATTGTGGTAAATTCCTATCTCTCTTTCCCGGGCCAAGTCAGTTAAAACATCAATCAGATCATTATAATTGAGGAAAAATACATCATCGGCATTTTTAAGCAACCCATAACGCTGCAGGCGCCTGCCACAACTCAATACTGCATAACGAAGTCGGCTGGTAGAGCCCGCGTCGATATAAAAACCATGGTCTTCTTGGAAGAAATATACACCCTGAGCTGCTTTCAGCAGCCTTGAGAAAGTCTGTTGTTCTTCTTCTGTCAATTTAGTTATAAAACTTTGTATTTTTTCCTCTCTCTCAAGCGCTAGCTTGTTTTTGGTATCAGCAATGTTCCACCCATCCCGAAGTTTTGGTATATAACCTTTTAGTGTCACAATTACCGGAGTTGGGTCCTCTCTCCACGTTGGGAAATAGACATCAAGGTGTCCAGCCGTAATTCTGTTGCCATAATACCTGAGGAAATCATTTAAACTGGAAAGCCATTTGCTGCCTTCAGGAGTGTTCTTCAGCCCTACTAAAAAAGAAGCTGGCTCTTCCTGGATCAATTTATCACCAATTCCCAATTCTTCGGCTAATTGCGCCAATTTAAACATTTCATGGTCAGTTTTGGTGGCCATAGTGTCTAAAGCACCCCGCAACATGACTGTGAATTCTTTCTCTTCAAGTCCTTTCTGCTTGCAAAATTCTTCAAATCCGAAATATATGGCGTCAGCCATGTACATCGTTGTAAAGTGGATCTCCCAATTTCGACGGTTCATTTCATTAACCCACTTCATATACTCTAATAACTGGGAATCCTTCAACTGGTCAGCTTGAATACAGTCAACAACGTTTAATTCACTTTTTACCTCTTCAATGTATCCGGCATAAAAATCGTTCCAATTATCTGTGCAATATTCCAGATTCTTATTAAACTCTACTAGCCTCTCATTTATTTCATTCTCGTCCGTGATTATTTGAAAACCCAAATAAACTCTACCCTTATATATTTTTACGTGCGCACCCTTTGTTCCAGGCAACTTAACCTTATTAGACGCATGATGATATGCCCAAGCATGGTGTTTTTGTACGGTTGTCATTCCCATAGGAGAAATAGGATAGGGCTGGTGTAAATCATCTCTAAACCAAAAGATATCCTCATCTTCCGGCAACCTAATGGTCCTCAAACTTGATATACTGCGATCTAACACACCTCTATCACTCATTTTTTGACCTCCTTAAATTTTTGCTCCGAGAAAGGGTAAAATTCTTGGTGTCCCGCCAAACTACAACCTCAATTAAAAGAATAGCGCTTATTAAAGGAATAACTGCTTTGTATGTTAAGGAATTATTTCCTATGCGTCCAGCACTCACCCCCACTTTAAAATTAGAAATAATTCCATCAACCCCTTCTACCCCTCAATTGTTTTCAATATCTCTTCAATAAACAACAATACATCCTCTTGTTTTTGACTTGCAGTCAGTCCTACTTGTCTTCTTATATGCTCATACTTCTCAAATTTCCGTGGATCTGCCACAGTCTCTTTTGCGCTAATACCTTCCCTATCCAGCACCTCTTTAATAGAGTTGGTAATTTCAGCAATGCTTCCATCCGTATTCAGCTGTAAGTTATAAAAATATTCTGACTTATCTCCTAATCGTCTGCTGTCGTTTTCTAACAAATCATATGTTTTCATACTACAGTCACCCTTTTTAGTTCTTTTGGTTTACGAATGATTTCAACAAGCTCCGGATAATCCGAATCTTTTCTCTCAACAACCAGCCTTCCTTTATCCTCAGGCCTTCTGATTACAAAGTACCTGATTAATTCCGTGACATCCCCAGGTACCCTAACAACTTCTTTCCATCCATCCTTCCATTCCAATAAAAGATAGCGCCTGGAATCCCCTTCAGTTCCATTCTTCTCAAAGCCAATGGCAGCCAACTCTGACAACATTTTTTCCGGTAAATTACTTACCGGTATTTCTTGCTCTAAACCATCATCATATTGAACTACCACCTTTTGTATTTTCTTGTCAAGCATTTACGGCCACCTTCCCCTTGACTATTTTAGTCAGCTCTGAAAACTTTAATATTTTATAATCGGCCCCTACATCACCGGAATCAATGTAGCCTATATACTGTATGGTTTTGAATCCTCTTGCTTTGGCCGGAATAATGTCAGTCGCAGGTTTATCACCTATAATAACGGCTTCCGAGGGCGAGATACCTTTTTCAGCCAATTCTTCCTTGAGCCTGTCGTAAATTGTCCCTGCTTGTTTTGTTAGCCCTATATAGCTAGAATCAACAGAACCGTCTGCCGTATTTATTTTCCCCTGTGGTGTGACTAACTCTTTAAAGAAAGATGTTAAATCGTTTCTGCCTAAAAACCCGGTAATAATGTTGCTAGTCATTGGCCCCAGGGTCTTTTTTAATTCAGAAACAACATTAATACTGATTTTTTGATCTCTTAAATAAACCAGGGCCTCGCGTAAACCTTCACCTGGTTGCAGAATTTCTTTTTCTTTAATGTTGAATAAATCCATTGCTTCTTGGTCGCCGTCAAGAACGTATGTTAGTATCTCGTCACGGTGCCCTTCTTTCATTATTGAATAATCACCGTATTTTTCTTTGAGGATCCTATATTTTCGAATAGCATTATTTATTTTTTCCGGCTTGCCCAATTGTTTAAAAATATCTCCGAAAAGTAATGGGTTCCTCAAACTGGTTGGCTCCATTAAGCACTGACCAAAATCAAAACCACACCATTTCACCTCAAGCATAACTCATTACCTCCTACATTAGATGCAATTGCTTGCAAAGGGGGGCTGCTATTGAATTAAGCGGCCCCCTCCTAGCTTGTCTAATTACAGATTGAAAATCTTTTCCACGTTGGCACCTAAAATCTTATCCTTATCAGCTTGAGGGATATCCAAATTATTAACATTGGCAATAGCTCCCTCAGGATCGCCTACCCGGTGGGCATAGTCAGTACCTACGACCATATGATCGGCTCCCATAACTTGATAGCAGCAAGTGACAGCTGGCTTGTTGAAGTTACAGGTATCCGTCCAAACCTGAGCTTGATAGTATTCACTGGGCTTTTTCGGAAGGTCTTCATAACCCCACTCTTTTCCATAACCTTTGAAGGAGTCATCTAATCTCCTCAACATATATGGAGCCATGCCACCCAAATGAGAATGTATGATTTTCAGACCAGGTAATCTTTCCATCGTGCCATTAAATATAAGCGACACTACAGCCATGGTGGTATCCAGCGTGTAACCATATAACTGGAAGGGCAGTCTGATCAATTTCAATGCTTCAGCAGTTAGCGGAGAGGCGGGATGGAAAAGCATCGGCAGGTCATATTTCGCTGCTGCAGCATAATAATCGGCGAACTCCGGACTATTTGCCGGTTTTCCAAAGAGGTTAGAAAAATACTGAATTCCTTTGGCGTACTGGCTATATTCTTTGGTACATCTTTCAATTTCTTTCAGAGCCGCATCCTTATCTTGATAAGGCAAAGTAATATAGAAATAGAATCTCCCGGGATATTTCTGGCAAATCTCGGACATATCATCGTTAATTCTCTTAGCCCATTCCACACCCTCAGCCGCAGGCAGCAGCTCTACACTGGGGATTGTCTGGCTAAGAATCTGAACATCCAGACCAGCCTTATCTAAATCTTCAACCCTGGCTGCGGGATCATAGTGACCGGCCCTGTCAATGTGGGCAACAATGACATCATTTTGATAAGCAAGATAAGATGTTGGTCCGGTTTTGACCAATTTAGGGTTTGACATTTTCTCTAGTTGATTAAGCCACCTAATCGGATACAAGTGATTGTGAACATCAATCGATTTTTGTTTTGCCATTTTAGTTCCTCCTTAAGATTTTTAATTTTCATAGAATTTCGGTTTTGGCTCACTTTAGAGGAGCCCATAGGTAAATTAGGAAACTTTTAATATCACGTGTCGCTCATAAATCACCTCCCCAGTGATTTATTATGAGCAAATCACGTGCCACAATCTCTCTATCCTTGATTTTACTTGGTTTTTCGGGTAGCATTTATCCTCATATGTCCGGTTCAGTTACAATTACATTGTTCACCCACTGTTTCGATGTAACAAAACTGGACACATCGTCCGGTATTACTTTAAGGATAATCTTACAGTATACCGTATTACGGTAAAGTATACTGTATTACAGTAAAGTATACTGTATTACGGTACCAATATGAAATGTCAACTCATTTTTCCGAGAGATTTCAAATTATTCTTTAAGCCCCTTAACTTGTCTGGCTTGCAGTATATATAAAGTATTATTAACAAAAGCCCATTCAATATCCCGGGGGCTGCCGCCGTAATGATCTTCGATAGCTTTGGCTACCTTGCCAAGTTCCACTAGTTGATCCTCTGTAAGAGACGGTTGTTGGCTTTTTTTCGGGTCAACCTGATATTCCTTCCTGCCGCCTTTAAGGTCTTTGTCTATACCCATCATAACGCTTTTATTACTAATCCTTTTATTTTTAACTTTTAAAGTTGATTTATCCAAACAGAAAAAATCAGTCATTGCTTTTCCTGACACAACAGATTCTCCAAGTCCCCAGCATGACTCGATTACAATTTCGTCCCGAGACATATTAATCGGATTAGCTGTAAATGCGACTCCCGCAACATCAGGATCAACCATGAGCTGTATGATGGGAGCTATAATTGCCGATTTATGAGCAATCCCCTTCTGGTTACGCAACATTGCTCCTCTAGTGGTCCATACAGAAGCCCAGCACAGTTTCACTTTTGCAATAACCTCTTCGGCGCCACGAATATAATGAAAAGTATCCATCATACCTGGAAATGATGAAATATTGGTTCCCCTTGCCCCAACCGATGAACGCACAGCTACGTACGGATCAGTCTCGCCCTCCTCAGCCAACTCAGAATAAAATACAGCAATCTGCTCAAATTCAGGCGGCAGTTCGGCACTTTCAATCAGTTCACGAATCTTCTTTGTTTTCATATCTACATCATTATAATCATCAAAGTTGATGGACTCAGCAATCTCATCAATAACCGATTCTATGTTATTGTACTTTAGCAAGTACGAAAAAGCATCAGACACGACGACAAAGCCGTTCGGCACATTAAAACCTGTTCTGGCTAACTCTCCGAGATGAGCACCTTTACCCCCACACTGCTCAGTTAACTCCGCAGAGATGTCTTTGAATTTCATGGCACATTGACGCATTGTATCCATACTCTGTCTCCTCCCTCTTTGTTGATAATCTATGCTTTCTGATCGATTCCAAAATTAAATTATCAAAATCCACCTCCTGATATAATTAAGCTTGCAAAAATGATGCCAATGGAATCACCTGTCTTTTTATTTACAGCCATTTAACAATTCCTTTACTTATAAAATAATTTTTATAAAATATAATTTTATCGAATTTGTCAAAACCTCATTTAGATTTTTGTTGCAGCGATGTTGTTCATTGCTGATACAATGTAACAAAACTGTACGTTCAAATCATCGTTCTAAAAATTTGAACATGATTAAAATACGCTCTAGCCATATAAGGAACGGTAAAACCTCAAACCGGATTAATCATTCGATTAATCATTCAATATATCTAAATTTTACAGGTTAGGGAATAATAACATCAACTGAGCAATAACCTTTACATTTTCCTTTTGACGTGCTAGAATTAATCAAAACATAGTGTTCACTTTTAAAACATTTTGATCAACTTAGCATATAGTTAAGTGTAAAGGAAGTGAATAGTATAAATGGAAGTTCAGTTTAAATGGGAATGCCTGAAAAAAGCCTGGAACCTTTTCGTAACCACAGGTGACATCAATTCAACTGTCATCAGACCGGTAGTGGCTGATTCCTGGAGACGATGCAAAGGTAGTGGCAGAAACCCTTATTTGTACAAAGTTCAAAGTATGGAACCAGCACAGATCAAAAAGGAACTTTCCGATAACCGCCAATTAATTGAAATTTCTCTACCAGTTATGAAAAATTTACTGAGTTTTGTAGAAGGCTCAGGTTTTTTGATATCTTTAGCTAGCAGTAAGGGAATGATATTAGACCTGTTAGGAGATAACAGAGTTATCAAAAAGTCCAGAGTTCAACGAGGCGATCTTTGGACCGAAGAAACAATGGGTACTAATTCCGTAGGTCTCTGCCTCACCACAAAAAAACCGATTCAAATAATGGGGTCCGAGCATTTTATACAAATATGTAACACCTGGACCAGTTCATCAGCACCGATTTTTAATGAAGACCAAAAACTTATCGGTGTATTAACCATGACCGGTGAATGGAATAAAGTCCATTTGCATACTCTGGGAATGGTAGTAGCAGGAGTAAATGCTATTGAAAACAGTTTGAAAATGAAAAAAATGTATAATGAAGTCATCGTATCTGATGCATATAAAACAGCTGTTATGGAATCAATAGATGAGGGTATACTGGCCTTAAATAGCGACATGACTATAAGCCATACAAACAATGCCGCTAAAAATATTCTAAAAATAATGGAACCGACAGAAAAAATAGTCGGCCAGTCAATTAAACAAGTCATTGGTATGGATCACCCGCTTATCAGTGAAATAGAAAGATGCCTTAAACACTATCATAAAGAAATATTCCTTAAGGACAAAGGTAATTTCACAGTATCTTCCAAATTAATTAAAGACCAATATGCTAACATTATCGGATTAGTATTGATATTAAGAGAAATGAAAATGGTGAAAAAAATGGTTAATAGAATGGTAGGGGCTAGGGCCAGTTTCACATTTAATGATTTAGTTGGCAATAACGATCTTTTCTTATCAGCGATTGACTTAGCTAAAACAGCTTCTAAAAGTCCTTCCAATGTCTTAGTATTAGGCGAAAGTGGCACCGGGAAAGAGATGTTTGCACAGGCAATTCATAACTTAAGCAACCGTAGCTCTGGCCCGTTTCTGGCAATAAATTGTGCTGCTTTACCAAGAACCCTCATTGAAAGTGAATTATTCGGCTATGCCGAAGGCGCGTTTACCGGAGCGAAAAAAGGAGGGAACCCCGGAAAATTTGAATTGGCAGACGAAGGAACACTGTTTTTAGACGAGATAGGCGAAATGCCCCTTGAAGTTCAAGCAATACTTCTTCGGGTGTTACAAGAAAACTCAATTATTAGAATTGGAGGTAAAGAAGTAATTCCCATAAATGCTAGAGTAATAGCCGCCACAAATAAAGATCCTGTTGAACAAATTAAAAACGGCCACTTTCGGGAAGATCTGTTCTACAGGCTGAACGTATTGTCTATTTGTATACCCCCACTTCGTGATAGGCCGAATGACATACCAACATTAGCTAAACATTTTCTCAATAAGCTAAACCTAAAATTGAACAAAAACGTAATACACATTAGCCCGGAGGTGCTTGAGGTTTTGAAAAACCATCACTGGCCCGGGAATATCAGGGAACTGCAAAACATATTAGAACGAGCAGTAAACGTAGCCAACAACGATACTATTGAACTGTCTGACCTTCCGGACTATATACTCGGTTCGGAACAAAATGCAATGAAACATGCCGTAATGCCTTTGGAAAAATACGAAAAGCAATTAATTATTTCTCTTATGGAGGAAAATAAAGGTAACCGAACAAAGGTCGCTAAAACCCTTGGAATCTCGCGAACTACACTCTATCGTAAATTATACGATTACAAGATTAGCATCTGACACATTTTTCTTGTCTAAGTTTACTTTACGAAAGTTTTTTTGGTTTCGCCCGGGGAGACGTGCCCACGATGCAGTAAGATGCGCTCAAACCTATATATTTGAAACAATACTGGCGCCCCCTAAAAGGGTAGCGTTGCCGCTGGTCGGTTTCGTAAGGCAGGACAACATTTTAATCGTGGTGGATTTGCCCGCTCCATTTACTCCGAGCAAAGCGAAAAGCTCTCCCTGGGTAATGGTTAAATTTAGCGAATCCACCGCCACTTTCTCTTTGTATCTTTTCGTAAGGTTCGTTGTTTGAATTGCTATCATTCAGTTTCTTCCTCGGAACCGATAATTTTTTTAATTTCCTTGGCGAAAGCTAAACTATCATCCTCACTGCCCAATCGCAATCGACTTCTTTTGATAAAAATTCCGTATGTGTGATCAAAAATTTAGATGCAGGTTATTATCCAGACACAACCCCCAAAAATAAAGCTAAATTTCTTTACCGTTCATACATAAACGGATTGCTTTCAAATAGCCGTAACATTTTTCCACTTCATCAAGGAAATTGGCAGCTGCTATGGGACTTGCAAGCTGAAGGGCAATGTACGAAACAATATTATCCAAATTGCTGTGAGCATACTCCGAAACAACCAGCCTATACATTGTCCAGCACCTTTCCTTCCGCTATCTGCGCCTCGGCTGCAGCTAATTTGTTGTACAAATCCAGCATAAACAATTTTTCCTCATACATTTTTACGCTCATGATAACCATATCGCCATAGCCGTTTTTAGTAATATATATCGGCTCGGTTGCCTCTTGGCACATTTTCGAGATTTCGCTTGTATTTTTCATCTTTTTGTCTAATTTTTCTTGACCGTTCCACAGGGGAATTCGTTTCAATGTCTATTTTCGAGGTGCAGTACAGTTATTTACGGGGGTTCAAATCCCTCCATTATACCGAGAACAACACCCAATGTGAAATCGGGGCCATTTTACCTGTTTTTTTGTTTTTTTACATCGATATAAGACTCCAGATACTTGCTTGCTTCCGAAAGGGGATAATCGTGGTACTCCGCCTGGGAAATCAGGGTTTCCTCGTCCCCACGATACATTTTGCGGAATTCTGAAGGGGTGCAATGATAGTTTAGCTTGAAGTGCTTGATCAGGTATTTCGGGTCGGAAAATCCGCTTTCCGCTGAAATTTTGGCGATCCGTTTATCCGTACACAAGAGTAATTTTGCTGCCTGTTCACCCCTGATGTGATACAGCAATTCCTGGAAGGTAAGGCCGAATTTATTTTTAATGTCATGGGATAGATGATAGAGGCTGATACCGACCTCTCCCGCCAGATTCTTCAAACCCAGTTTTCCGGGAGAAAACTTCAGGATGTCCCTATACATTTTCTTGTTTCTTTTTACCTGCTTTTCATCAAAGGCTTTACCCCCGGGTCCAAAGCGCAAGTAATCAAAGCTATAGGCCATATAGAAAAGCATTTTCCCCAGACAGTCCCGGACGCTTTCTTCTTGATTTTTACCGGGCTTCTTATTGAGCTCACATATCAGATCGGCAATATACCCCTTCAGCTTATTATACTTTTCCGGCGCTTGCGCTTCGTGATACGGGGAATAACAGTAGATAAAGGCGTATTGATGATCCGGATGAAGCTCTCTATAAAAGGCTGAATCAATTTGCAGCAATAAAAGTTTATTATCCCGGCTGCTTTTGTCAATTCGGTGGATCTCGTCCGGATTGATCACCAGGATGTCCTTCTCTCTCAACAGGTGCGTTCCGCCACCTACACCGACAGCTGCTTGTCCCTGCAGGACACAGACGATTTCCAGGGCATTGTGCCAGTGGTAGGGATAATTGGTCACATTCCGGACCATTGCCCTGAATTGGGTGTCTTGCGGAAAGGTTATTACTTCCGGACGCATGCTTTCCTCAACTCCTTTCCCTCTCCATATTCCATTGTATTTTTTTAGCGGAAAAGATTCATTGACGATTTTGCGCACCCAAGAAAAAACCTTTAAGAATTCTTAAAGGTTAAGGTACATGCATATAATATTTGTCTGCCTCAGCAAGAGGATAATCCTGATATTTTGGCTGGGCGGCCAGGTTTTTATCATTTGCCTGATGCGCTTTGCGGAACTGCGAAGGGGTGCATTGAAAATTCCGCTTAAAGTGCTTGATCAGGTATTTCGGGTCGGAAAACCCGCATTCCATGGCGATATCGACAATACGTCTGTTGGTGCTTAAAAGCAGCTTGGCCGCATATTCTATCCTGCTGTAATACAATAATTCCTGAAAGGTGGCTCCGAACTTATCTTTAATATCGTGACTCAGATGGTGCAGACTGATATCAACCTCCGCAGCCAGTTCTTTAAGTCTGACGGTCTGGCTGCAACCTTCAACTATTCGCTCAGCTAATTGCCTGAGCCTTTCCACCTGCTTTTCATCAAATGCCGCCGTCCCATACCCCCAGCGCAAAAAATCAAAGTTGTACGTAAGATAATGGAGCGTGGCCGTCAGGATGTTTTCAATATTTTTATTGCGATCCGCATGAGATTTTTCATTTAACGCCTTGATCAGCAGGGCGACATGTTCCTTTAGTTTTTTATACTTTTCAGGCGCTTTGGCTTCATGATAATGCGAGCAGCAGTAGAGAAATAAATATCTGTTACCCAGGAGCTGCCGACAGAAGCCGGCATCGATTTGCATAACCAGGATTTTATTATCCTGCCGGCTTTTAGCGAGGCGGTGCAGCTCATCCATGTTAACGACCGCTAGATCATTTTTATGCAACAGAAGTTCATCGTCGCCTAAGCTGATATTGACCGATCCTTCCAGCACCTGTACAATTTCCAGGGCGTCATGCCAGTGATACGGATGGTACTCAACAGATCTGACGAATGCTCTGACCGGCATTTTATCCGCGAATTCGATTGTTTCCGGGCGCATATCTTCATACCACCATCCTGCGCAATAAGAAATCTCCCATCCGCCAGACCGGCCGGTTCAACAGCTTCCTGCCGGGTTCCAGTGAAATGATTTCCTTCATCCTATCACTTTTCTCATTGCTTTTCTATTGATCGTTTGATCATTTTGCTGTTTCAACCATCGCTTTTTCCTTCCCCTGACAACCGGTATTTCTTCGGCCCATAGAGGAAGGCTTCCGCGGGTATGGCCACGCCGCAGCCTCTCAACTGCTGCGCCCGGGAAATAACGGCGGCCCCTTCCAAAAGGTTGAAGGCAATTTGACTGACGGTGCGATTCCCGGGGTCCTCCAGGAAGGAGCCCCTGGTCCAGGCATTAAAAGACCCCATGGCCGGCCCGCAAAAAATCTGGTAATCAAGCTCCCGCCCTTTTTCTCCGGTGACGGCCCATCTGCCGGCCTTTCCTAAATACCAGCGGAACACCAGGGCCATTTTATGCTTGGGATCTCTGTGGGCCCGCTCGATCTGGCCGGGATCCCTCTCTTGAAAAAAGCGGACCGTATCCTCCCATATCTTCTCAAAAGAGGCCCTGAACGTGTCGGTCTCCACTCTCCGGCGAATATCCGCCGGTATTTGCTCCAGGGAGGAATATCTCCGGTAGATCTCATACAATTGCGCGGCCCTGGGACCAAACATGGTTCCCCGCTTCAGCACCTGCACTTTGGCGCCCTGCTCAAACATATCCGCCGCCGGCGCCATCGTGACGTCACTGATGGTTGCTTGGGCCAGCAGGGTTTTTCCCGCCTGGGCAAGGCCGGATTCTACGGCGGCTTGATGGATTGTTCCCACCATGATATAAGCGGCGCCGTGAGCAAAGGCCGCCGCAGCCGCCGCAGGGGCGCCGATTCCGCCGGCCGCGCCGACGCGAATAGGGCGGGGGTAGGAAAAACGCCGCATGCACTCCTCCCTGGTCTGCAACACGGTGGGGAAAAGCGGCCCCAAGGGCCGGTTGTCCGTGTGGCCGCCTGAATCTGCTTCCACGGTAATATCCTCCGCCAGCGGGATTTGGGCGGCACATTGGGCTTCTTCAACGGATATTTTACCCTGCTCCACGAGCTGTTGCAGCAGCCTGGCCGGAGGCGGGGACATAAATTGCCCGGCGAGCTCCGGTCTGGAGATTTTGGCAAAAAGATAATGCTTCCTTTGGATGTTGCCCTTGGCATCACGCTTTAAGCCCTTGGCCGCATACCTGACCAGAGCGGGCGTGATCTGCAGGAAGGCTGAGGCAGAAACGCGCAACACGTGGTAACGCAGGAACAAATCAACCAGCAGTTCTTCCCTTCGCTGCTCATCGGGAGTATGGATCAAATTGATGCCCCAGGATTTGTCCCGGACACCTTGCCGTATCGTCTGAATCGCTCGCTCTATCCGCTGCAGGGGCAAACCGGCCGCGCCAAAAAAACCCAGCAGATTATGCCTGGACAGTTCAACGACCATTTCTTCCGAGGCAATGCCATGCGCCATTTCGCCCCCAACGTAAGGAAACCGTACCCTGTGCACCTCTTGAAAGCTGCGGTCTCCCAGCCACTCGGGATATTGGGGCGCCAATACGGCCAGCACCGGATAGCTTTTCGGGGCGGCGGCCTTATGCCGGGAAGGGATGAACTGCCCGCCAACGGCCATACCAACCGCTCCGCTTTCTTCATCTCTGATCACATAGGCTTGCTGTCTGATATAACTGAGTAGCATTAATGTCTCCCAGGGGAAAAAGGCCGGCTTCATGTCGCCTTCAATCCAAAAGCCAATGGTGTGGCGGCCTGTATCTGCCTGACCCATCGTTTATCGTTCCTTTCTGAAAATCCCTGTAATCCCGGTGCCAGTCCAGGAAGCAAACCGGCTTCATTTCACCCTTGACCGCCAAGGCGGCCATGAAATTCTCCCCGGCCACCCAAGACGCCGTCTCACCTTGGTGCTCCGGTTCGTTTTCCCAACAAATAAACTTCCCTTGCTGCCGGATACGGCTCAAATTGCCGGCGAGGACCCGGCCATAGGCTTTAACAAAGGCTTCTTTCACCGTCCAAAGATGATAAAAGGCCGGCTTTTTCTGTTCCTGGCTCAGGCTCCCGAGTCGTTCTTGTTCTTCCTTGGGAAAATATCTTTTGATGATGGCGTCCATTCCCGCGAGTTGCTCCATCTTTTGCACATCCGCACCGATTTCCTGACGCCCGGTCAGAGCCACCAGCCATTGTTCATGAGAATGGGAAAGGTTGAAATAAAGCGGATGATTTTTCAGATACGGTTTGCCGTTCCCATGGTACAAAAAGCCGATATCCGGCGCGGGTTGATTCAGATATACGCTTAAAATATGGCGCAAAATCAGGCGGGATTTGACAAATCGTTTCCTCAGCAGGGGTATGCGGCATGCCGCGGCCTTTTCCCGTTCTTGCGCGTCCAGGATATCTTCACCGGACTCGTCAACCTGGTCCAAATTCGCCGACCAAAGATGGATCGCCCGCTCCAGTCCCTTGGCGTCAATCCTTTCCTTTCTCTGCGCGCCCTTCATTTCTGGAATTCTCCGCTCGCCCCTTGCCCTTCCCCATAAAGCCACCTGAAAAATTCCGTAAGCCAGTTCTTCTTTGCTGCGTCTTCTCCGCCGGGCAGCCCGGGCCCATGGGAGTTTACCACCCGCAAGGTTTCAGCGGATTTACCTTCCAGCTCCCTTAAGACCTGAAGAATTACGGCGCGAGCTTCATCTAAACCAGCTTCCCGCATGCTTTCTTCCACTTTTTGTTTAAACAGGACATTAGCGGGATGGGGGATCTCGGATTCTAAAGGTACCCCGGTTGCATTTAAGGCCGCGAGAACTTTTTCCTTTCGTTTGGCATAGGGCAGAGGCAGAAGCTCTTCGGGCAAAAGGGGTTTGCCCAGATGGATGGATTGCGTGCCGTAGTGATAAGGAAAATCTATTTTTTGCTTTAACGGCTCAACGGGCAGTCCCCCCGCAAAACGTACCGGAACAATGGGAAGCCGGAGTTCTATGGCCAGGTCGATAAACACGGAGCTGATTTTTGCTACGGGTTTCCGGCACTGCAGCGCCCGCGTCCCCTCCGCGTGGACAAGCAGGGAGACGCCTTCCTCCAGCATTTTACGCCTGATGTCTTTCATCAGATCAAGCAGGGAGGATTGGTCCTGACGGTCAAAATAGAACACATCGATGAAACTGCCGCCAATGCCGGGGTATTGACCCATTTTCCCGAGCAGTTGGCCGATCCAGGTGCTTTGATGCTCCTTTTTGGCCAGGATACCGACCGGCTGCCTGGCCAGCGCCGAGGTAAGGTAAATAAACAAGTGCCCTTCTACCGTCGTTTGGTGATTGGCCAGATAGAGCACGGGCCTGGCGTTTCCGGCGAGGGCATGATCAGCCGCCGCATCTTCCACCTGGTAATCGCCGACAAATTGCCGGGTAAGCCCGGCGAAAAGATCTTCCGCGACCCATTCGCTGAGCTGCAGCCGCTCTCTCCAGTACCGCCTCGCCTTAGAAATGTCCAGCTTTTCCGCAGTCCCCTTAACCAAAATCCCTTCGTCCTTTTCCTCGCTGAACAGACGGTAGCGCCGCAGGGGAAATTCCGGATGGCAGGCACGCCCGCCTTCGTCTGCCAGAATGATCTCGGCGGGATGTTTTTTAAGCTGGGCGGCGACATACTCTTTGGCGGCGATCCGTTTGGTTTTATCCTTCTCCGTCTGTTCCCCGGCAAGCGCATAGACCTGCTCCAGGGTGCCCGGAAACCAATTCTGCTGTTTCACCGTTTCCATACGGAGAAAGAATCCGTCCTCCCTTTGGTCGCATAAGCCGGCTCCTTCGATATAGGCTTCTTTCCGCAAAAAGCGTTTTCGGTCTTTCCTGGACATTGCCGCCAATATCCCTTTGGGAAAACAAATTCCCACCAATTTCAGAGTTAGAATGCTTTTTTCTCCCTCCAGCATATAAATATCAAATTGCGGGAAACGCATATTTTTATCGCGGAAACCGGCGAATCTCACCTCGCAGCGGACATCGCCCGCCCTGGGCACAGGCGCGTAAAATTCCACGCAGGGAATTTGGCGGGGATAGGTAAAAAATTCCTCCATGGCAGTATTTGCCCACAGGGATAACTGATCATACGGGATCGTCTGCATAAGACCGTCCAATAGCCTTGGATTTAAAATTCCTCCGGGCGCTTGGCCGGGCGCGGCGCTTATCTTGGCGCTGGAGCCGTTGGCGCCGTAAAACAACTGCTTGACAACCCGCAGCCGCGGCCCATGGAAGCAGAGATCCTGTCCATACGGATCGGCGATGTGCTGCGGCTGCTTTAGTTCTGCGATGGCCGGCGGTTGGGGCTGCCTGTATTGATCCCGGATCTCCACTTCGGCCGTCATCAGGGGTTCAAACCGGGAGAGAACAGATTTTGAGGCTTCTCTCCAGCAAAAAAGGGTTGCTTTGATCCGGTTGTTTGCCGGGGCTGCAAGCTCCGTTTTGATTTTCTGTTGCTGTCCGCAAATTAACCAGCGGTGCACCTTTACATCACGCATCGCCGTAATGACCTGCCGGGGATATTTTTTTTGCACCTGCTGGGCTATCTTATCCAGCATAAACATAAAAGGATAAGCCGGCAGGGTATATGTCGGGCAATGATCCCAAAGCCAGCTATCCTTTTCAGGGTCAATCCAGGACACTTCTCCTGCGCCGGCTTGACAGCAAGGTTTTGTTGGACCGGAAATTTTCACCAGGGAAGACATGGAACGCAAATATGTTTGCCAGGCCTGGCTCATCTGCTGCACATATTGCCGGTGAACCGCGTTTAGTCCTGCATAAAAGTCAAGGATTTGCCGGCGCCGCTCCTTTGCGGGAGTTCTCCCGCCCCAGGCCGGGGCTGCCTGCCTTTGCGCCGCATACATAGCCATAACGCCCGGAAGCCTGGGCGCAGGTTCCAGGGTCTGTAAATCACAGCAATTCATGCAATCCGCCTTTCTATCCTTTCAGGAAGAAAACATTTGCTCAGGTTTTGCGGCCGATCGCTTCTCCCGCCAATACTTTCACTTCATAACCTCTTTCTGTCTGCAGCAGGATATCTTCATCAACCGCTGCGGCCCCTTTCTCCAAAAACAGCAGGATGGTTGAGCCTCCCAGCTTGAAGTATCCTTTTTCATCCCCCCTGGCGATGGCGGTATCCGGCCGGTAGGTTTGGATAATAGAACCGACAAAGGCGGCTCCGATCTCCACATAGGTGATGTCTCCGAAATTCGCTGACCGCAGGGTGCTGACTGCTCTCTTGTTCCGGCAAAAAAGCCCCGGTATGGCCTGCAAGGCGATCGGGTTTACCGAATAGTAAAAGCCTTTTACGCTTTTACTGCCGGCGCACCTGCCGCTGTCGATGAAATGGAAACGGTGGTAGTCCGCCAGCCCAAGGCGCAATACCGCGCATACCCCGCCCCGGTACTTGCGGGCCAGTTCCCTGTCCGACAGCAGCTCTTCCAGAGCATAGGAAAAACCTTTGATCTGGATCACGCGCTCAATATCAATATTGTCCCAGGCCCGCATCTTCCCGTCTCCGGGCGATAAGAGGAGACGGGGATCAGCCGCGAACTCTCTTGCTTCCGGTTTGAGCTTCCTGGCAAAGAACGCGTTAAAGCTTTGAAAATCATGGAGATCGTGGATGCATTCCGACATATCGATGCCGTGTTCTTGGACAAAGCCTTTAATTTTGCCGGCGCTGAAGCGGGAATCATTCAGCCTGCCAAGGATAAAGGGGTAAATCTTCCGTTTTAAAAGCAGTTCCAGCCCCAGCCGGCCCAGAACGGTATTGTATGTACTTTTAATCGAGTCTTCTCCCGCCACCTTCTCCTGCTCATAGCCTTTGGTCTTTCTATTATAGATTTTATGGATTTTGCTCATGCCGGTCTCCCCGGTCTTATAATTTAATCAAACCCATTATGACTGCCGCCGGCATGATCACATACAGGGATATTGTAAACCAGCCGTTTTTGTCATATTTGAAGGAGGAATTCATCAGGAGCGCCAAAAGGATGAACAAGGGATACATAAAATACAGCGGCTCCCCCCGGAAAAAAGCGAGGTGCAAGATCATGGCCAGGAGGACCAGCGCGCCTGCGTGGGTAGTGCAAATTCCGGTAAAGCAGTTTTTGCCCCCGACCTCAACCAAACCCTCCAGATTGTAATTGGCCAGCCTCCACACGCCCGACAGCCCGTAGAGATAAAGGGCGCATACTGCCCAGAAGCTGTTAAACCCCAGGGAATAAGCCATCAGAGCAGGGAAAACCACAAAATTAACGGCATCGGCCAGGCTGTCAAGCTCCCTGCCGAACTCGGTCTCCGCTTTAAACCTCCGGGCCACCAGGCCATCCAGCCGATCAAACAGTAAAGTCAGGGCATAAAGGACAACGGCCAGCCGGTAGTTTTTTTGCAAAAACAGGAGGTAGGCGCAAAGTCCCGTGCCTATTGAAAATGCAGTGATCAGATTCGGAAGATTGACATGCTTTAAGGTCGGAAAAATTTTATGCATGGTTAACCCCCACACCTGGATTACGGGCCATCGCCAAGGGTGACGCAAGGGCTTCCGGGAAGTGCCTTTGCAAATAATAGTATTCTTCTGAGAACCCGTGCACGCCCATACGCCTGAGGATTTTTTTCCCAAGAAGCGGGTTGCCGTATAGCGAATTGACCATTTCCAGGGCTTGTTTATAGCCGATCCCCTCCGTTACCGAATAGGTGGAAGGATCGTCCGCAATAACTCTTCCTTCCTTGGGAACGATGCCGTAGTGCTCCAGATGATCATAGATATGGCTTCCAACCGCTAAAACCCAGGGGTTTGCGCTGATAACGGCTATTTTGTCACTGTTCTTTTCCAAAAAAGAAATGGTCTCCCGGGCCTCATCCATGGTTTCCGTGGGAAACCCGAACATCACGTGCAATTCCACAGCGATGCCGTTTTCAGCGCATTGATCCAGAATATGCTGGGCGGTTTCATGGGAATACCCCTTTCTCATTGCAGAAACAATTCTCCGGCACCCTGATTCAAAACCAAAGGAAAGAAACCGGCAACCTGCTTTTGCCGCTAGCTCAATCGTATGCGGCAGCCCTTTTTCAAAACGCATCATGGTGCCGAAATATATTTCTATCCCCTCCTGTAAGATTCTCTCCGCTAAAAACCGAAGCGTTGCGGGAGGCATCGCTTCATCTGTAAATACGATAAAATCTACGCCATAGTGCTCTTTATACAGTTTTATATTTTGGATGATCTTTTCTTGGGGAAGCCGGCGCCAATTGCTCCCGATTGATTCGGCCAGCACGCAAAAAGCGCATTTGTTCCAATAGCAGCCTCGCGCAGACATCAGCGGCGCAAACACAAGGGGCGTGAGATATTTCTTGCCGACAGGCAAATCCTTTAAATCAATCAGAGGCAAATTACCGGTCTCAATTGTATCCGAATGGCGATTGACTTTAAGGGCCTCCAGCTTCTTGTCATAGTATAGAAGCCTGGGGACGTGCCGGTACTGCCCATTCTTTTCCATACATTTACACAGCGCCAGCAACGGTTCCTCGCCTTCCCCATAAATACCGAAGGGATGCAAAAGCCTGAGCAGGTCTTCTTCCTGTTCTTTCTTCGTACTGACGGGACCGGTCCCGTCTTTATAGACAGCGTCACACATGATGGAAAAAAATGAACCCCCGCATACTATTGGCGCCTGCAAGGCGTTTCGTATTTCAGCGGTTAGCGACAATCCCGGGAACAATTGACTTTCGTAACTATAAGAGATACCGATTAAATCCGGCTGAAACTCCGCAATCCGGGGGATCAGCTTTTTTTGATAGTATTCCAGGAACGGATTTTCGGATTTGTTCCGGAGCATGCTCTCGCTCGCATAAAGACAATTTAACGTGTGGATGGTAGGCAAATTCACCAATGAAGTAAATAATAAGGCATTATTGATTGCTGCGGCAGCCGTCTCGAAATTATCCTTACTGATGTTGAATCCTTCTTCTCCCCACACCTCTTGCACAACAGCAAAATCCCGCTCGATGCGGTTGCTGATTTTGGTTATTTCTTCTTGCTCAGGATAAGAAAATTCCGGCCCCAAGGAGGCAAATACAGCCCTTGCCGCTTGTATTTTATCTTTTAGTCTTTCCGGAAACAAATTAAAATGCAGGAATTCTATGGATGTGTCAATCGTCGCCGCCTCTATGCCCTCCTGGCGCAGATAAGAGGATAAAGCCATGATGCTGAGGGGCGGCGTAAAAGGCGCCAATCCGGGAGGACTTAATAAAACAACTTTCATAAAGTATGGCTCCTTTCCAAGCTATCCGGTTCAGGCGTTTTCAAAGGCAACCGCAAGCATCAGCTTGATCCTGTTTAGCTGGTTAACCTCGCTCGCTCCCGCGTCATAATCCACGGGAATGATATTGGCCTTGGGGTATCTTCTTTTCAACTCCTTGATCATCCCTTTCCCCGTTATTTGGTTGGCCAGGCAGGCAAAGGGCTGTACACACACGATATTGTTAACGCCGCTCTTAATCTGCTCCAGCATCTCACCCGTCAAAAACCATCCTTCGCCGGCCTGATTGCCCAGAGACAATATCTCGCCAGCCGCTGCCGCCATTTCCGTCAACTCGGGAGGCGCTTGAAATCTGCGGCTGCTTCTCAGCGCCTTTTTCATGTCTTTTCGGTAATACTCCAGCAGCCCCATGACGGTTTTATCCGCCAAAAGCTTCTGTTTGCTCCAGGCAAGCTTTTTGTATTTGAAGTCAGAGTCATAAGCATTATACAGGAGATAATTCATGATACCAGGGACGATAATCTCGACCCCGCTGTCCTCCAGGATTTGCACGATATTGTTATTGCCCAGGGGATGGTACTTCACAAAGATCTCTCCCACCACCCCGACCCTGGGTTTGGTGATCCCGCGGATTGCCAGGGAGTCAAAATCCCGCACAATGCCGTAGATATTCCTCGCAAATTCGGCTTCGCCGCCGTTGCCGACGGACCCTTTGCATCTTTCAACCCATTTTTCATACAGACGATTGGCCGCGCCTTTATCTTTTTCATAAGGCCTCACCTTGTGCAACACCTGCATCAGCAGGTCGCCGTAAACAAGGCTCATGACAAACTTCCTGAGCAGTGCCGGGGTCATTTTGAGGGCCTGATCGCCGTCCAGGGCCGTAGGGCTGAAAGGAATCACCGGTATATTGGCAAAGCCGGCGGCTGCCAGGCCTTTCTTCATAAAACCGATGTAATTGGTGGCCCGGCACATCCCGCCCGTATGATATACGGCCACAGAGGTGTTGTCCGGATCATACCTGCCTGCTCTTAACGCCTTGACGCATTGACCGATGATCAGCACCGCGGGGTAACAGGCATCATTATTGACGTATTTCAGACCCTCGTCCGCAATGTCCCTGTCTTCGCCAGGCACCGCGGACAAGACCTCCAGATCGTATCCGGAAGATTTAAAGGCTGCTTCAAAAAACTGATCATGGAAAGGTGATAACTGGTATAGCAAAATTTTATGTTTTTTTGCCGTTTCTCCTGCGGGCAGCTCCGCTTTCCCGGCCTGGTCCGCCTGTAAAAAGGCGGGTGGAGTCTTTCTCTCCTGAACCGCCGCTTTTAAGGAGCGGAGCCGGATCTTGAATATGCCCCTTTTGCTCATTTCATCAATTTTAACAGCGGTATGAATCTTTCTGCTCTTTTTCAATATTTCCCTCACCTGCTCCAGGGCAATGGCGTCAAGTCCGCAGCCGAAAGAATTGAGCTGGACCAGTTCGAGATTGTCCGAAGCGGCGACCAAGGCTGCCGCCGCGTAAAGTCTTGACTGGTACATCCATTGGTCGATAAAAATAAGCGGCCTTTCAATCCTTCCGCTGTGGCAAATTGCATTGACCGAAAGCACCGCCATGCCTAAATCTGTGATCATATCGTCAATCCGGTGATTGACTTCAGGGTCCAGGTGATACGGTTTTCCCGCCAGCACAACCCCCGTTGTGCCGGTTCGTTCCAAATACTGCAAAGTTTCCTCGCCTTTTCTCTGCAAATCTTCCTTAACCTTCAGCGCCTCTTCCCTGCCCCGGCCCACGGCGGCGGCTATTTCTTCTTGCGTGACGCCGAAATTTTTAAATTCCTCAAAAAGCCTCTGGACCAGTCTTCCTTCATCGTTGTACGGTAAAAAAGGACTTAAGAAGAGAATATTCCCGTCCCGCAGGATGTCCATGTTGTTTCTGATGATCTCCGGGTACGAGGTCACAATCGGACAGTTGTAATGGTCGTCGGCTCCCTCGATCTCTTTTTGCTCATAGGGAAGGCACGGATAAAATATCGTTTTTATCCCCTTATGAACAAGATGGGCGATATGCCCATGGACCAGTTTCGCAGGATAACACAGCGTTTCCGAAGGGATGGTATCCATTCCCGCTTCATAGATGGCCCGGGAGGATAGCGGGGACAGTTCCACCCTGAACCCCAGCCTGGTGAAAAATCCGAACCAGAAGGGATAGTTCTCATACATATTAAGCACCCGGGGAATGCCGATGACACCCCTTTTGGCTTCTTTAAGGCTCAAGGGGGTGTAGGAGGATGAAATCAACCCCGGGAAGAAATTTGCGGGCAGCCTTGTAGTGGGCAATCGTTTCCACCACGCCAAGATCGAGGCGCAAGGCAGTTTTCAGCAACTCCTCCCCGTAGCCTGTTACCGCCGCATTGGCGATGACCGTATGCTCCGGCAGCTGCCTGTAGATCTCGCGCAATATTTCTTTTGCCCTCTCCAAAGGCTTTCCTTCGTTATTTGCGTAGTAGGAATACAGCACTTCCTCTTTTTCGTTGATCAGTACGGCTTTGATTGTGGCAGAGCCCGCGTCGATGCCCAAAAAGCAGCGGCCTTGCCCATCACCGGCAGCCCTGGTTTTAAGCTGCGCGTCCTGATGCCTCCGGTAAAAATCATCTTTCTCCTGCTGGTCCCGGAACAACGGGCGCAACCGCTTAACCTCCCGGACGGCCATCCGGTCCAGGGACAAAACTTTTCTCCGGAAAGCTGCAAAAGGCCTGCTTTCTTCCCGCATGGAAGCCGCTGCCGCCCCGATGGCCACCAAAACAAGGGAATTTTCGGGAAGGATGGCCTCCTTGTCCTCAAGCCGCAAGGTTTCTATAAATCTTTCCCGCAGGGCGGGCAAATAGGTAAGCGGACCGCCCAAAAACAGCACCTTGCCTTTGATCGGCTTGCCGCAGGAAAGACCGCTTACAGTCTGATTGACCACCGCTTGAAAAACGGAAGCGGCGATATCCTCCTGGTCGACGCCTTCGTTGATCAGCGGCATGATGTCTGTCTTGGCGAACACACCGCAGCGGGAGGCAACGGTATGGACGGCCCTATGGTTCGCGGCAAGCTTGTCAAGGCCTGCCGGGTCCGTATTCAGCAGTACGGCCATCTGGTCGATGAAAGCCCCCGTCCCCCCGGCGCATATCCCGTTCATTCTCTGGTCGACGCCTGTTTGCTCAAAATAGATTATTTTTGCATCCTCGCCCCCCAGTTCAATGACAACGTCGACTTTTTCCCTGAGTGTCCTGACGGCCTTTGCGGTTGCCACCACTTCCTGGATATAGGCGGCATCCAGCCACCGGGCCAGGGCAACGCCTCCAGAGCCCGTGAGCATGATGGTAATTTCCGTGTTTTCCAGGACGGGGACCGCTTCATTCACCATCTCCGCCAGAGTTTCTTTGATATTGGAAAAATGCCGCCTGTAGCTGCCGTACAAAAGCTCCTTTCCCTCTATTGCCACCAGCTTTATTGTGGTCGAGCCTATATCCAAGCCCAGATGCAACAGTCTTTTTTTCTCGAGCATACCCTTTACCATCCCTGCAGCATGAAATAAAGTACGGGCGCGGCAAACAGAATATTGTCGAATCTGTCCAATATTCCTCCATGGCCCGGTAATATATGGCCGAAGTCTTTGATCTCCAGCTTTCTTTTTACGGCTGAAAACAGCAAGTCTCCCGCGTTGCCGAAAATAAACAGATACGCTGCCAGCAGGGAGGCCTTGGCCGGGGAGCATCCTTGCAATACGGGAATGAAGGAATAGAGGAGGACCATCCCCGCCACCAGTCCGATCAGCCCGAACAGATAGCCTTCCAGGGATTTGTTGGGACTGATGGTCTTGAAAATTTTCGTCTTGCCGAAGCTCTTTCCGAAATGATACCCAAAACCGTCATTCAACTGCAGCAACAGGACCAGCGCGATCACCCAGCCGCAATTCATGCTGTAAATAGCAGTCAGGCTTACCGCACAGGGCACCAGGACCAATAATATCAAACCGCACAAATAGTATCGGGACCGCACCTGCTCTTTTTTTCCTGCAAAAGCGATCACGCTGGTGAGTAAAAACAGCGGTATGCTATAGTGCAGCAAAGGTTCGTGCAGGAAAAGTACGGTCCCCCAGACTAGGGCGATCATAATCCACGGCATGCTCTTCTCTTTTACCGGCCTGGTGATTTCACAGACACCCAGGCCAAGGAGCACAGCCGTAAACAGCGTGAAGGCGTATGGCCCTCCCCATAAAACGAGGCACAGGATATGCAGGACGATGGTAAGCGTGATTATCCGGTCAACGGCTTCTTTTTTCTTTTTTCGCCAAGCAAAAACGCCAAAAACGCAGTTTATCAATAAACAAAGGAGATAAAACCTGATAATCAAGCAAATACCCTTCCCTCGCTATTGCCCAAAGCTTTTCGCGGCAAACCCGCAAGATCCCCATACTTTTTTATTTTAATTGCCATAGCAGGAAAAATCATTGACGATTTTGCGGTTTTGGCCCCTAAAAGGGGGGCTTTTTAAAAAATTTTTTCAACTATTTCATTTTGTTGACATCTTCTTTGGGCGGACTATACAATAGCACTAAAAAGTGAAGGTTGTGTATTCTTGATGAGGCTGCTTTTGCGCAATATTTTATCGTTCTTTGGCGAGAACAAGGGATATACGGTGTTATACTCCCTTGGCGTTGTCATCATTGTCATTCTCGAGTGCATTCTGCCTCTTGTATTAAAAATTGTGGTTGACTATATCATTATTCCTAAAGACTATCGATTGTTTTCCCTATTAATCCTGGGCTTTGTGGTTACAGTCTTTTTGTATGCCTCCTCCATGCTGCTGATGAATGTTCTGTACGCCAAGCTCTATGCCAATGTTTTCCTGAATTACAACAATCGTCTCTTTAATAAGATACAGCAGCTTTCCATGTCCTACTTTTTTAAGACGCGTCCCGGTCAAATTCTTTCCCATTTCACCTCTGATTTGGAGAGCATTGAAACCCTTTATAAAATAGCCATCCCCGCCTGTATTTTTGCCGTACTGAAAATAATCGTCAATACCGTCATCGCCTTCGCCTTGGACTGGAGGCTTGCCGTCCTGTCCTTGATCGGGCTTGCGGCGACCTTGCTGGGGCCGTATCCCCTGGATAAGAAAGCGTCTCCCGTCAACAATGCCCTAAAAAGCAGCAAATCCCAGATATTGTCTCTGGGAGAGGAAAGCATCTCTGCTCAGTTAGTTGTTAAATCCTTTAATATGCAGAAAATCATGCGGGATATCTTCTTAAAAAAGGCTCGGGAGCGGGCCAAGTACGACTCCCAGGCCTTTAGGATCAGTGATATGATTCAAAATTCACGCCTGATTTTTTTCACCATCTTCGGCCTGGCCCTGCTTGCGGCGGGCTCCTATTTGGCCATGCGAGACAGTATCACCGTGGGTACGGTGATCGCTTTTTTCTCACTCTTTTCAGCCTTCGGAACTTCCATCGGATACCTTGCCGCCAACCTGCGCGTCCTTTCCGACAGCAGCGTCTCCGTCCGGCGCATTGAGGACTTCATGGATACGGACCCCGCTGTCTGCGATGCGGAAGACGCTGTTGAGGTCGCCGCCTTTAACACAAGGATCGCATTTAAAGATGTCGTTTTCGGGTACCAGGAACACGAGCCCACCCTTAAGAACATCGACCTCTTTATCCCCAAAGGCTCCCTGGTCGCCTTTGTAGGTCCCAGCGGCTCCGGCAAATCTTCAATTTTAAACCTGCTCCTGCGGTTTTACGACGTACAAAAGGGTAGCATCACGATTGACGGGCGCGACGTGCGCAGTATTAAGCAGCATTCCCTCCATCGTCTGATCAATATCGTATTGCAGGAAAACTTTCTCTTTAACACCACCATCCTGGAAAATCTCCGGCATGCGAACCCGGAAGCAAGCATGGAGGAAATTGTTGCCGCCGCCAAAGCCGCTGAAATTCATGATTTTATTAGCGGACTGCAGGACGGCTACCATACCATGGTCGGAGAAAGGGGAAGCGGGCTATCCGGAGGCCAGAGACAACGGATCGCCCTGGCCAGGGCGCCTTGCTCTGCCGGCCGGCCATCCTGCTCCTGGATGAAGCCACCTCGGCCTTGGACCCCAGGACCGAAGCGTCGATCAATCAAACCTTGCTGCATATAGCCAGGGAAAGGACGTTAATCTCCGTAACGCACCGGCTGTCATCAGTGAAGGACTACGATATGATCATC
Organism: Pelotomaculum terephthalicicum JT; assembly: GCF_022410535.1. Lineage (GTDB taxonomy): Bacteria > Bacillota > Desulfotomaculia > Desulfotomaculales > Pelotomaculaceae > Pelotomaculum_D > Pelotomaculum_D terephthalicicum. The sequence goes on along the minus strand of NZ_JAKNBL010000030.1, from coordinate 2,220 downwards.
GTAATGGATCAAGGCGGCATAGCGGAATGCGGCAACCACCAGGAATTGCTGCAGAAAAACGGCATCTACAGCAATCTCTGGGAAAAACAGTACGGCTTTGTCGTGGATGACAGCATGCAATATGCCGAGATCACCGCGGAAAGGCTGTCCAAGCTGCCTCTTTTCGGTCGGCTGGACCATAGGCTGCTCCAAATGATGGCCGATATGTTCGTCTCCGAGCAGTTTGCTTCGGAGCGGACCCTTATTTACGAAGGAGATTACGGGAACAAATTTTATATCATCGTCCGCGGGCAGGTTGAGGTTTTAAAGAAGCTGGCGGACGGCACGGAAAAAAGACTTACCGTGCTCCATGACGGCGACCATTTCGGAGAAATCGCTCTCCTCCGGAACATCCCCAGAACCGCGACGGTGAGAGCCCGCACCCCGTGTCTCGTGCTGTCGCTGCAGCGGGAAAAATTCTCCCGGATACTGGAAACCGCGCCTGATATCAAGAAGGCTCTGGAAGAGGAAGCGGAACTTCGTTTCCGCGGGCAGTCATAATCCCATATTATAAAAATATATCTCCACTTGTTCCATCAGCGCGAAGCAGGCCTGCTCCCGGTTGAAAAAGGCCAGATCCGCGACAAATTTATGCGTATTTTGTTGCAGCACCGTCAGCTGGCAATGCACCGGCCCTTCTTTTTGCTGCTTCGGTGAGATGCAAAAACGTCCGATCCGCATAGGCAGAGAAGGTTTGCGATAGTATTGATAACCCCAGAGCCGCGCCAACTGCAGCCCGCCGTCCATCAACACCGGAGCCGTAGCCAGGTCAAGGTCCCGGTCCCGCTCTTTCCTTGAAGGCCAGTCCAACCGGCCCATGCCTCCCGCAGCGTGCACGGAATGAAGCTGCCGCACGACTTGAAAGCTGGGTCCGTGGAACAAGTAGTCCCCGTATATCCGTTCCCGCTCCATTTCCCATGGCATGGAGCCGCCATGCTCCGGAGGATCCGCCGGCTTCATTGAGGCGGCTTGCTTCCCCAGCACCAGTTGCCCCGCATAATAGGCGGCGCCTTTTGGATCTTCCAGTTGCAGGTGCACGCGAATACCTTGTTCTTTTTCAGCGCGGACGGCCTTTCCTTTGATCAGCAGCGTGCGGGGGGCGTTGTCCAGCTGATGGATGCGTATGCCTTTCAAAACGCGCAAGGCTTCCCCGTGGGAGATGGGCAGGCCCGGATACAAGCTTTGCGCCAAACGGTGAAACCATTCATTCACCAAGACCATCGGGACGACCCGGTGGTCTTGAATCCGGTGGTCCTCCAGGAAACGGTTCTTCCCGGGCTCCAGCACCAGATGCAGGCGAAACTCTCTTGCTTCTCCGGCCATGAAGGAGGCGGCCCCAGGCCGCGCCATGCCGACAACGACCTCGACCTCGCGGGGGTTGGCTCCGCAAGCCTCTTCGGCAAAAAATTCCGCCCCCGCACTCCTCGGGATCAGGGCAACCCCCTGGGAAGCAAAGTGTTTTTTTAAGGCGGCGTCTACCATTCCGCCTTCCCACGGTCCCCAGTTAAAGGACTTGACGAGCGCATTTCCTCTGGCTTTCTTTTGCTGCCGCGCCACTTTGTTCATAATCTCATTGGCCATGGCATAGTCGCACTGGCCGATATTCCCTTCCCTGGCGGCTGCGGAAGAAAAACAGGCGATCAGCTTTAAATCGTCTCCCTCCGTCAGGCGCAGCAGGTTCTGGAAGCCTTTGACCTTGGTGGAAAAGATCCGCTGAAATTGTTCATCCTTTTTGTCTTTGATCCGCTTGTCAGCCAAAACCCCCGCACCGTGAACGAGGCCATGAATCGCGCCCCATTTCTCGCGCAGGGGCAGCACGGCGCGCTGCAAGGCTTCCTCCTGCGTGATATCCACGGCAAGATAACACGCCTCGGATCCTGCTTGCTTGAGTTGCGTGATGGTTCGCCTGATCTCCCGCGCAGCCAATAGAGCACGGACCTTTTTTCTTATTTCCAGCGGCGCCGGGCTTTCGCCAAGGCGTAAGGCCCGTTCGGACAAAAGCCTGGTCAACTGTTTTTCGTCTTCCTCTCCGGAAAGACCTTCCTCCTCTTGGGTTAAATAGCCTCTCGGCATTCGCCGAGGCAGATGGCACAAGGCTTTGCTTGAACCATCGTTATTGAATTCCTCCTACTTACCATAGAGGAATTTTTTTTAAATCCGCATCCAATTGGGAATTCGGAT
>NZ_JAKNBL010000003.1 GCF_022410535.1 Pelotomaculum terephthalicicum JT | reverse complement strand
CCTATAGCTCCGACAACACGGCGGTGGCCACAGTCAACAGCAGCGGCACGGTAACGGCTGTCTCAGCCGGCACGGCCAACATTACCGTAACCACGGCGGACGGCGGCTACACCGCCACCTGCGCCGTAACCGTGCAAGATGTATACCCGGCTACAACAATGTGGCTCAACAAGGCTGTCGATACCATCACTGCCGGTGCCACAGACCAACTGACGGCAACCATCGGCACGACCGGCGCCAGCCAGAACGTGACCTGGGCCTCCAGCGATACGGCGGTGGCCACGGTCAGCGACACCGGCCTGGTGACGGCAGTAGCGCCCGGTACTGCCAACATCATCGCCACCAACGCGGACGGCAGTCTCAATGCCACCTGCGCCGTAACCGTACAAGCTTCGACAGTGGCGGTGACCGGAGTCAGTCTCGACAAGACCAGCGACACCATTACCGCCGGCGGCACAGACCAATTGACAGCGACCGTTGCGCCGGCCGACGCCAGCAACCAGGAAGTGACCTGGGCATCCGACAACACGACGGTGGCCACGGTAGACAGCACCGGCCTGGTGACGGCTGTGGCTCCCGGTACGGCCAACATCACCGTAACCACGGCGGACGGCGGCTTTACAGCCACCTGCGGCGTAACTGTCAACGCGGCTTCTGTACTGACCACACTTACTCTGAGCGGCAGTCCTTCTCTGACCTATGACAATGCACCTCCGACTCTTGATCTCAGCACATTGACGCTGGTTGGCGCTGATCAGGACGGGGCTTCATATGACATTTCAGGAATGACTGTCACCTGGGCAACCGTTGATGCTTCGGTCAGCAACTCCATATCCGGCGACATTATGACAATCTATCAGAGTGGCAACATTTTCCTGACTGCCACCGTCGGAGGGGTTACCAGCAATACGCTGCGCATACCCATCTATAACAGCGATGCCACCACCTCTGTGAATTTAGTAGTTAATGGCGGCAGTCCGGTAACAGTAACTGCAGCTCAAATTAATGCCTTAAATACCAGTGGTGTGCTTAGAGCCTTTTCGGCGACCAAATCCAACGGGGCGACTGTTTACTACACCGGGCTGGGCGCTTCATTGGCCGATATTTTGTCACACTATGCTTCAGTTAACAGCAGCCAAGTGCAAAGTATAGTTGTCAAAGCCAGCGACGGCTATGTTACGAGCTTTCCCGCAGCGCAAACACAGTTGTTTAACACGCGTTACTACTATCCTGCTGATGGAAGCGCGGCGCAACAGGTAGATACCATACTGGCGACCGCTGCACAGGGGTTTGTTACCAGCGATCCTAACCAGTTGGATACCGTAAACACCTTGCGGTTGTTTATGGGCCAGGCAAATGCAGGGGATAAAACAGCAAACTTTTGTGCGAAGTGGGTAAGTGAGATTGATATTACCGTAACAGTACCGGTTACCGGAGTCAGCCTTGATAAGAGCAGCGAAACCATCACCACAGGCGGCACCGATCAGCTGACAGCGACAGTTACACCGGCCGACGCCAGTAACCAGGAAGTGACCTGGGCCTCCGACAACACCGCGGTAGCCACGGTAGACAGCACCGGCCTGGTGACAGCAGTGGGAGCGGGCACCGCCAACATTACCGTAACCACGGCGGACGGCGGCTTCACCGCCACTTGTGTTGTGACCGTCAGCTCCAACGTTATCAGTATAAATGTCACCCCGGCCAGTACCACCCTGAACGTGGGCGGCACCCAGGCTATAGGTGTTACCGTTGACCCGGCCGACGCCGGTCTGAGCTACGCTTCCGACAACACGTCCGTGGCCACCGTCAGCGACGGCGGCGTAATCACGGCCGTGGCTCCCGGTAGTGCCATCATCATCATCACAGCCGAAAAGGCCGGTTACACCACGGCCACAGCGAGCGTGCTGGTGAACGTCAACACGAGTTCACCCACCGGTCAAACAGCCCCCGTCTGGCCCGCCGGCAGTACCGTAAACGCCGTTGTTTCCGCCAACGGTCAGAGCGTAACTCTAACCTGGAGCGCGGCCACCGATAATACCGGCGTAACAGGTTACCGGGTCTACCGGAACGGCACTCTGGCAACACCGGTGCCCGTGGACGGAACCAGCTGCAACGTTACAGGACTGACCGCCGGCACCCAGTATACCTTCCGGGTTACCGCCGGCAATGCCGCGGGCAACTGGACCACCACCGGCCCCAGCGTAACCGTAATCACAACCACACCATCCTCTGATCGGTCCGCTCCCTACTGGCCAACCGGCAGCAGCGTGACAGCATCCGGTGTTACCAATGCCGGTTTGACCCTGAACTGGTCCGCCGCCAGTGATAATGTTGGCGTGACAAGCTACCGGATTACGCGGAACGGCACTCAGATCGCCACAGTGGACGGCGGCACCAGCTACAATGTTACCGGCCTGGCCGCTAATACCAGTTACACCTTCCGGGTCACCGCCGGTGACGCCGCGGGCAACTGGAGCCGGAGCAGCGTTTATGTAACCGTAACTACTCCCTAGTCTGTGCTTTTAGCAGTACATCAATGAAATTCCCTCTCAGGCCGGCAACGGCCTGGGAGGGAGTTTTCAACCCCCTGTACAAATATGACAAAACAATGCATCAGCCGCTGCTATCATATTGAATACTTGATTGCGATGGAGTGAAGAGCAATGCAGTTGAGAGGATTGGAGTTAAAAACCAGGCTGTGGAAAGCTGTTGGCTTTGTGATGATGCTGACTATATTGCTCAGTCTGCGATGGTTCGCGCAACCGGGCATGGTCAGCGCCGATCCGTTTCATACAAGTGATCCGGCGACTTCACTTACCATCAGGGTCGGCTATTACGGAGGGCCTTACCATACGAAGAAGGTTTACACGCTCAGCGACCTGGAGGCGATGCCGCAGGTGGAGCAGGCCTATACTTTCATTGACAGCATGCCGGCGGTGGTTTTGGATTCGGCTAGAGGAGTAAAACTGACCGATATTCTGGCGGACTCCGGTATTGATGTCAACTCAGTGGAAGCGTTTTATTTTTATGCGACCGACGTTAAAAAAGGGTGGTATGAATGTTTGCCCAAGTCATTCCTGCTTGACACAGATCGCTACTATTATCCGAACCTCCCGACACACTGGGATTTTGAAACACAATCGGCCATACCAGGGGCGGTATATGGAGCGGTCCAGGTGGAGCCGATCATTGCCTTACATGATAATTGGAAACGGTTTGCTACTTACCCGGATTTTACTGTTCATGATACTTCAACCAGATTCAGGCTGTTGTTTGGCCAGAACGATACCAGCACCCGCACCGCCTCCAGATCGGCCAAATGGGTGCATGCGATTGAAGTTATGCTGGGCGGCATGCCGCCTACCGGCATCGTCCTCAACCAGGAGATAGCCAATGTTAAAGTCGGCAGCACGGTTCAGTTAACGGCGGCCATATTGCCGCCGGAAGAGTCCACCGATAGGAGAATAACCTGGAAATCCAGCGATACCAGTGTGGCCACGGTCAATAGAGATGGCCTGGTCAAGGTCGTTGGCCCGGGCACGGCTGTCATTACCGTGAGCACCGTAGTCGGCAATCTAACGGCCAGCTGCGTTGTAAACGGTCCGGAAGGCGGCGTTGATCAACTTGCTGCGTCCTCCGCCGGTGGTCCTCCAAATAACGTGGAGCGGGGTGATCAAACAGGGACGCAATTGCCGGAAACTGATCAGCAGTACCTGGAGGACAAGGAGGCAGCCGACACAGTTTCAAAAACCTCAAGGGTTTCTTTAGAGCGTTCGGGAAGCCAACCGTGGCGTGTATTCGAGATGTCGGCCGATGCTGTTCCCTTGCAGCAAATGAAGGAGAAAAACAGCATGGATATTTATGCCGCAATATTATTTGCAATCTTATTTCTTTTCGGGTCAGGCAGAGGATATATGGAATATGTGAGGGAGGAAACAAGGTGACAAATCCTACTATGACGCCGCCGGCAGATACGATGTGTGCGATTTGTAATGTAAAGCTTACTGGAGGTGTTTGGCTGTGAACGGGGGATTAAGGAGCAGAAGACGCGGGATGAAAGAAGACGATAGTCCTATGGAAGGAGCCATCAACATTGTCGATGCCATGCTGGTTTTTGCCTGCGGCCTGATGCTCTCTTTGATCATTCACTGGAATGTCGACCTGGGCCAGGGAGGAGAGCGCGTCGACCTGAATCGCAGCCAGGAGGTGACACAAGACCAGAACATTAAAGATAACTTGATCGAAACTCAGGGAGAGGGCGGTATTTATGAAAAAATGGGCACGGTCTACAAAGATCCCAATACCGGCCAGCTGTTTATGCTGACCAACCAATAATAGTAAAGAATTACACAGAGAGATTGCTATTGGCGGTGCACCGCCTGTTATTATGCACCAACTTGATAACATTTGGAGGGAGAAAAATGCAGTTGCGAAGATTGAAGTTAAAAGCAAAAGCACAAAAGATGGTTGCCTGCTTGGTGATGTTCGTAATGCTCAGCCTGCTGTGGATTGCGCAGCCAAATCCGGCCGGTGCCACTGATCAAAGTAACGATGGCTATCCGGCGGCGCAGCAACTTGAGGTCTGGGTTGGCTATAGCGGTGATGCAAGTAAAACCTATACCCTTTTGAAAACCTTTCAGCAAAGCGACTTGGAAGATTTGCCGGGGCAGGTGGAAAATAAGAAATATACTTTCATTGACAATTTGCCGTGTCCGGTGCTAGAAGTGGCCACCGGTGTCAGGCTGACCAGCATCCTGACGGCATGCGGTATAAAAGCTGACGATGTGACAAACTTCAGATTTTGGACGTCCGATGTTCCGAATTATCCCTATCAAACATTAACCAAATCATTCCTGCTGGACACTACGCGGTATTATTTTCCACACATAGCGGATAATTGGGAAAATGTTGAGAGCAGTTTTACTGACCCTACGGCCGGCTATACCGGTGATAACGAAATATATTTTCCCGACTCTGTGGCCGCCGCCGCCTACGCTGTGGAAGTACCAACGATCTTAGCGTATGAGGACCACTGGCAGCGGCTGGGACACGACGGTGAATCAGGTGCGGGCTCTTCCAGTCTGACTGCCGATACCAGGTACAGATTGGTATTTGGCCATCCTGGTAATCTTGCCAGTGAGCATCCGATTCATACCGCTTCCAAGTCAGCCAAGTGGATTTATCGGATGGATGTGACACTTAATAAAACGTTGAATTCCTCTTCCACGGTCGTTACAGGGGTTAGTCTCGACAAGACCAGCGTCACCATCGGCGTAGGTTCCACCGACCAGTTGACGGCAACTATCACCCCGAGTTCAGCCGCCAGCCAGAGCGTGACTTGGAGTTCCAGCGATACAAAAGTGGCCACAGTCGACAGCACCGGCTTGGTGACCGCTGTCGCCCCAGGTACTGCCACCATCACCGTGACCACGGCGGACGGCGGCAAGACCGCCACCTGCGCCGTGACCGTCCAAGCCGCAACAGCGGCCACAGGGGTTACCCTTAACAAGACCACCGCCACCATCAGCGTAGGTGCCACTGATCAGCTGACGGCAACTATCGCTCCGAGTTCGGCCACCAACAAGAGCGTGACCTGGAGTTCCAGCGATCCAGCAGTTGCCGCGGTCGACAGCAACGGTAAGATTACGGCTGTTGCCCCGGGCACTGCCACCATCACCGTGACCACGACAGATGGCGGCTTCACCGCCACCTGCGTCGTTACTGTTACGGACAAGAGTGTTCCGGTTTTCCAAAACCTGCCGGGTGATTTGAACGACATCTCCGGCCACTGGGCTGAAAGCAATATCAAAAAACTGGTAGCCCTTGGCGTCATCAGCGGTTATCCTGATGGTACCTTCATGCCTGACAGCACTATCACCAGGGCCGAGTTTTCCGTCGTTCTGACGAAAGCGTTCAAACTGACGTTGCAGGATGGCAAAGTCTTTGGGGACACCGCTGAACACTGGGCCAATAAATACATTGCTACCGCGGCTGCAAACGGGATCGTCAGCGGCTACGACGACAACACCTTCGGGCCGGACGACCCGATCACCCGCGAGCAGATGGCCGCGATGATCGTCAAGGCGGCCAAGCTTTCCTTAACGGCAGAAGAAAGCGAAATGCAGTTTGCCGACAGCGAGAGCATATCCGACTGGGCCAGAGACGCTTTAGCCATTGCGGCTGAGAGCGGAATTATCAATGGATATTCCGACAACAGCATTCAGCCCCAAGGCTTTGCGACCAGGGCGGAGGCTGTTACAGCTATTTTAAATGCGTTGAATCAATAAAGGTTTTTCACAAAACAACCCTGAAGCAGCCGGACATCCCGGTATACTTGCCGGGGTGTCCGGTATGCCTCATATTTTTTCTTAGTTATCCGGGAGGATTAGGATGGTTGAAACAAGTGTTGATACAAGTAAAAGCGCTAAATCGAAAAAGCGGCTTGTTTTGGGTATTATATTTTTGCTCCTGGTCATTGCTGTCTTCTCGTTTTTGAATCACGATAAAACCGGCCTGAAAGAAGGAAAACTGGTGATTAAGGCTGGTGACACCATATTAGGCAGTTTTACCATTGCCGACCTCCGGAAACTGTCGGCGGTAGAAAAAAAGATGACGATTCATTCCGCCCAGGGCAATACCGATAACTACTTTACTTGCACTCCGCTCCTGGCAGTATTGAACAGCATCGATCCGGCGCTGGCCCAAAATTACAAAAGAATTGTTGTGAAAGGCATTGATGGCTATACGTCCGGACTGGATATGTCTGAAGTGCTGCAGCCGGATAATGTATATGTTGTCTACGCTGATTATGGTAAACCGCTAAAAACAAAGGCCGGTGAAGATGGGAGCCTGCGCATCATAATATGCAACGATGAGTTTGGGCAACGCTCTGTCAAGTGGCTCGTAAGCATGGAATTACAATAACTGAAAAGGAGCGGACTTCAAAATGAAAAGCATTAAAAAATTATCTTTACTGCTGGTCATATTGGCGCTGATGGTAACCATGGCTGCCTGCGATAGTAAGAAGGACGTGCCGGCCAACGCTCCCGGCCCTTTCGATGATCAAAAGATTGTTGTAAGCGGATTGCTGGAACGAGATTTTGAAATAACCCAGGGCGACCTGAAAAAGCTGGCGGCGGTAACAAAACATGCTGAATCCACGCGGTCCAACGGAGAAAAGGTCATTGTCGACGCTACCGGCCCGTTGCTGGAAACTTTTCTAAAAGAATACGGAAAAACGCAAAAGGACTTTAGCCGCATCCGCTTCACAGCCGGTGACAAATATTCCATTGCCGTGCCGCAAGAGATCCTGGCTAGCCGCCTGGTTATCCTTTCATATGTTAATGACGGCCGGCCCCTTGAAGATGATTATCAGCCTGTCCGGATCGTCATTCCCGGTGAAAGAGCAATGTACTGGGTGAAAAACTTGATCCGCATGGACTTTGAGACAGGCGCCGACCAAAAGCCGCCCAATAAAGTGGTGTTCCTGGAAACAGCGGCAAAAAATCTGCCCCAGGAGGATTACCAGTATTACGACAGTGTGGATAAAGCTATTAAAACGCAGGACCTTATCGCCGAATATGCCGATATCAATGACACCGTAGTAGCTAATGTCTTTATGAAAGCCGGCGACGGCCTGCAGAAAAATGAAACCAAAGCAAACTTCCTGGCTGCTTTTATCAAAGTGACCGGCCAAGACCAGCCCAAATTCCTGGCGCCGCAGTTTCCCCAGGGCATGCATATACGTGATTTGCTTTATATAATATACGGCCAGACCGCCATCTTTGATTATACGGAAGGGAGCGCCTGCCTTCCCAAGCAGACCTTCGGAGATAAGGAAGGCATTGCTTTTTCGCAAATTTTCAAACAGACCGGCATGGCCGGCGGCAATAAATATAAGTTTACCAGCGCCGACGGTAAGAGTATTGTGCTGACCAATCCCGAGCTGGGCGAGGGAGGCTTGATTTATCAAAACGCCGAAGGAGCCGTGGCTTTCACCTGCACGGGCACGTCCGGCAAGCAAAACGTGGAAGACCTGCTCTCGGTTGAGATGTTGCAGTGAATAAAAAAGGATGGATTTTAAGCGCATGCCTGGGCTTGCTGGGGCTGGTGATTGGAGCAGCGGTAATGGGGGCTGTTTCATGTTCTCCCCGGTATATTCCGCCCTTGAAGGTGATTGGTGATGTTGTCAACAGTATTACCCTGCAGGACCCGAACGGGATGGGAAAGCTGGAAACGATTAGCTTACAGGGTAATAAATATAAAGCCGTTAAATTGGCTGAGATTATCAATAGGGCTCAGCCGGTGGCCAATGCCAAGCAGCTGTATTTAGTCGGTCTTGATGGATTCACATCGGCAATCAAGGTGGATGATATCGACGATTGTTATATATCTTTCTCCGCCAAAAATGGCTGGGAAGCAGTCAACCTCAAGCATCCCATCAGTAGTAACGCCAAACAGATCAAAGAGATCGTTGTCGTATCGGACGGTAGCACCAGGGATTTTGCCTTTAACGTCATCGATCCGGATAAGAAACTTGTTCAGATTACACCCGGTCAGTTGCTTGCCCGGCCGCTGACAGAATTTCCTTATCCGGAGGGGAAAGCTGTCATTCAAAACGATGGAAAAGAATATGAATCGCAAGTTTTTACCAAACGCAGGGTTTTCAAATTAAGTGATTTGACTCCGGTCAATGAAGGTGACAGCTTCCTGGTGCTGGATGAAAAGGGCGAGTACCGCCTGGTGGACAATGGAGGTTATTTTGAAGTAAGTGACAATCATATCAATTATTTGCAACCGGATACCAGGTCAATACTGGAAAAGGTAAAGGGAGTCATCGTTCGTCCCCCTGCCGCCGGCATTATGGATATCTACTACGATACCCGGCATTATCTTGATAACGGTGATAGAATTCTGGTGGCTGTCCTGGACGGACTTACTTACAACCAATACAGCTATGCCGTTGAAAACGGTTATGCGCCGTTTCTTGAGAACTATAGCATGGTCATAAAGGCTTCCGGAGTATATCCGCCGGCGGCCAATGTGAGTCTGGCCGCCATGCTAACGGGGAAAGAAGCGAAAGAGAGCTGTATTATCACTGCCGGTGACCGGGAATTAAAAGTCCCTTCGATTTTTGCCGAGGCTGTTAAGCTAAAAAAACAGTCGATTCTTCTGGAAGCTGATCAGAAGCTGCTGGAAACTGAAGTGCAGCCGGTTTCAGTCACTGATAAAAACGGCAGCGGCGGCGCTGATGACGAACTGTATGAAGCCACCCTGGCTAACCTTGACAAGGGCTATGATTTACTGATGGTCCGCTTTCATGGTATTGATGACAGCGGGGCGCGCTATGGTGAATCAGCTGAAGAAACCATGCAATCAATCAGCGCCGCTGATGAATACCTGAAACAAATTGTTAACAGATGGCCGGGCAAGGTCATTATCACCGGAAATCAGGCTGCCTGCACCAGCCGGCTGGTTGGGGGGGAAGCGCAATTCAGCAATGATGCCATGTTTGTGCCGTATTGGCGAGCCAGATAAATTCAGCCTGTATCATAAATACATAGATCTGCTGAAAGGGGAGTAGGGAATTGCGGCTAATGCGAACGAGGTTTAAGTTCGAGAGAAAAATTTTTGTCAGTCGCCTGATCACACTGGTTTTACTGGGCAACTTCTTCTGGCTGGTCCTGCCCGGCCCGGCCGGCGCCAAAAACGGAGAGAGCCCGCCGGCGGAGCAAACTGAAATGAAGGTAAACCTCACGGCGGCCAACAACGATGATGGATCTTCTGCTTCGCAGCAAGTTAATAATACGGCCACGGAAGTTACTGTGGCGCCCGGAGCCGGCGGAACAGTCAGCCTGGATGATGATATTTCGGTAAATATTCCCGCCGGAGCGTTAAGTGGAACAACCGGATTGAGCATCACCATCCGGAAAGTAAGCGAGCCACCGCTGCCGCCAACAGGTTTCTTACTCTTGGGCTCCGTCTTCGAGTTCACCGTGGGGGGTAAAACGAATTACAGTTTTGCGAAACCGGTTACACTTACTTTTTCATACAATTGGTCATCCCTGCCGGCCGGAGAAACTCAGACTCCGTCAATTTACTGCTATGATGAAGCGAATTCCAAGTGGGTCAGCCTGGGCGGCACTATCTCCCACAAAACCGGCGAAGTGGAAACCGTAGAAGTGGAAATTGATCATTTCACTAAATATGCCTTATTTGTCAACAAAGGAATGGGTGGCTTGCCGGTGACAAAAGCGCCTGATGGTCCAAGTCCCCAGGATGCTTTGAACGACATTTCCGGGCACTGGGCGGAAAACAACGTCAAAGAAATGGTAAACCGCGGCGTTATCAGCGGTTACCCGGACAGCAGCTTTAAGCCTGACGCGGTCATCACCAGGGGTGAGTTTGCCACCTTCCTGGTTAAAGCGATGATCAAATCACTGGGATACACGCTCGAACCCGAGAAGGTTTTTGAAGATACATCCGGGCACTGGGCCGGTACGTATATTTCAAGCGCCTTCTCGTATGGTGTTGTCAGCGGTTACGACGACAAGACCTTCGGGCCTGACGATATGATCACCCGCGAACAGATGGCCGTGATGCTTGTCCGGGCGCTTAAGCTTACTCCGGCGGCAGGAAACACCCAATTTGCCGACAGCGGCAATATTTCTGCCTGGGCTGGTGATGCCGTAGCCACGGCGGTAAAGAACGGGATCATGAAGGGATATCCTGACAATACCTATCAGCCCCAGTGCAGCGCGACCAGGGCGGAGGCCGTTACGGCTATATTAAATGCGTTAAACACGGTTCATTAAATGCTCAAGAAGACAATACGCCATAATTACCAAATGGCTTGCTTTTATAAGAAAGGGGATATAAATGCAACCAATACAATTAGTGTACAAACAAAAGAATAAAAAATTTTTAAGCTTCCTGGTCATTTTAAGCTTGCTCTGCAATTTCCTCTGGATGGCTCTGCCCGGACCGGCCGGCGCCAAGACCGAAAGCAATGCCCCGGCGCCCTATCTTGAGATCAAGACCGGCTATTTGGGTGGAACCTACACCCATGTGCAAACCTTCCAGCGCAGCGACCTGGAAGCGATGCAGCAGGTGCAGCAGGCCTATAGTTTCATTGACAACATGCCGTGCCCGGTGATAGATTCGGCGGTGGGAGTCAAGCTGACCGATATCCTGGCGGCCTGCAGCGTCGATGTCGATAACGCAGTAAACTTCAGATTCTGGACAACCGACAGCGGGAGCACTTATTATGAAACTTTAACAAAATCGTACCTGTTGGACACACCTCGCTACTATTTTCCGCACTTGGCTGACGATTGGAATGCCAATACCGGTGAAATAGCTTTTCCTGACCCGGTAGCCGCCGCGGCCGGCGCCGTTGAAGTGCCGACGATTCTGGCCATACGGGACAACTGGCAGCGGGAGTTTACCCCTCTCCAGCCTGATTTCTCAAATTTGGACGACACGAAGAGGTTCAGGCTGGTGTTCGGCAAGACCAATGATTTAGCTGCCGCTGCTCCGGAACATACAGCCTCCAAATCCGCCAAGTGGGTTTACCGGATCGATGTGACGCTGAACGGCACGCCGGTCAGCGGGGTTGCCCTTGACAAGACCAGCGACACCCTATGCACCGGCGCTACCGGCCAACTGACGGCGACCGTCGCCCCGGCCGGCGCAACCAACCAAAACGTGGCCTGGGCTTCCGATAACACCGCGGTGGCCACAGTCGACAGTAACGGCCTGGTGACGGCTGTCGCCCCCGGCGCCGCCAATATTACCGTGACCACGGCAGACGGCGGCTTCACCGCCTCCTGCGCTGTCACCGTGAGCAACGAAATCCCGGTGCTGACCACCCTCAGCTTAAGCGGCAGTCCCTATCTGAACTACGGCGGGACACCAACAGCCTATGACCTGAACGGCCTTTCGCTGACGGGTCAGGACCAGAACGGGGCGGCTTTTGATCTTACCGGCCAGACAGTTAACTGGTCAGTCATTTCCGGACCGGCTGCCGTATCCGGCAGCACCCTGACCATAACCGGCAGCGGCACAATAAATATCTCGGCAACGGCCGGCGGCGTCATCAGCAACACGCTCGGCTTGAACGTGAATGCGTCTGCCGCGGTGCTGACCACGCTCAACCTGAGCGGCAGTCCTTCCTTAAGCTACGGCAATACACCGTTTGCCTTTGATCTAGGCGGTCTTACCCTGGCCGGCAAGGACCAGAACGGGGATGACTTCAGCCTCGGCGGTCAAACGGTCACCTGGTCGGTCATTTCCGGACCGGCTGCCGTATCCGGCAGCACCTTGCTTATCACCGGCACCGGCACGGTAAATATCTCAGCCATGGTCAGCGGCGTCACCAGCAACACCCTGGGGCTGAACGTTTTACCAGCCAGCCTGCCCGGCGAGGTTATCCTGTCGTGGACGGAAGACCCCCAAACGACCCAGACAATTTCCTGGCGGACGGCCGATACCGCGCCGGAGATGGTCCAGTACCTGCCTGCCGCCGGTTTTAACGGCAGCTTTGACGGCGCCCTGGCGGCGGACGCGGCAGCAAGCTACCTCTACACTGATGATTATAACGACGTGTATCATGAGGAAGCGACTCTGCGCGGGCTAAATCCCAATACCAGTTATGTCTACCGGGTGGGCCGAGAAGGCGCCTGGAGCGAAACGGCGTCTTTCACCACCGCCGGCGCGGATAACAGTTTTTCTTTCCTCTATATGGGAGATGTCCAGACAGGTTATACAAATTGGGGAAACATGCTGAATGTCGCCGGTGCGGAAAACCCCGCCCCGAAGTTCGCTTTGCTGGGTGGCGACCTGGTGGATGACGGAGCCAACAGCTATCATTGGGAGCAGTTTTTTGCCGCCGCCACGCCGCTCTTTAAGCAGATCCCGCTGATGCCGGTCGCGGGCAACCATGACGACGTGACCGACACGCTGTTCTGGAACTCCTTTGCCCTGCCGCATAACGGGCCGGATGGCTATAAAGAGAGAGTTTTCTCCTTTGACTACGGCAACTGCCACTTTGTCGGCCTGGACAGCTGCGTTCTGACCGCGCCGGGCACTGACGCCTACAACAGTATCAGCGCCTGGCTGCTCAACGACCTCAACAACAGCGACAAGACCTGGAAATTTGTTTATTTACATTACCCACCCTATCCGGCTGTTTACGACAGCCACGCGGCAAACCTCCAGGCCAACTGGGCCCCTGTCTTTGAACAGTGTGAAGTGGACGCGGCTTTCGTCGGGCACCAGCATGTCTATATGCGGACTAAGCCCATTGAAGCCGGCCAGGTTGCCACTGACGGGAACGGCATCGTCTATGTCATGGGGAACGCGGGGACAAGTTATTTCGCTCCAGGCGACAACCTTGACTACATCGCCAAAGAAATCGCCTATGTCAGCAACTATGAGCTAATTAACATTGACGGCAACACATTTACCTTAACCACCAAGGATGCCAACGGACAGGTGATCGACAGCTATGTGATGACCAAGAATGCGGCGCCCATCACCTTAAGCGTGGAACCGTCCAGCGCCACCCTGGACGTGGGCGGTACCCAGGCCGTCTGTGTCACCACTGACCCGGCTGACGCCGTCCTGAGCTACGCTTCCGACAATATGTCCGTGGCCACCGTCAGCGCCGGCGGCATAATCTCCGCCGTGGCTCCCGGCAGCGCCACCATCAGCGTCACGGCCGAAAAAGCCGGTTACACCACGGCCACAGTGAATGTGCCGGTAACTGTGTACGCGGCGCCGTCCACCGATACTGCAGTTCCCGTCTGGCCCGCCGGCAACTCCTTAAGCGCCGCTGTTTCCGCCGACGGTCAGAGCGTTTCTCTTACTTGGAGCGCGGCCACCGATAATACCGGCGTAACAGGATACAGGGTCTACCGGAACGGCACTCCGGCAACACCGGCACCCGTGAACGGAACCAGCTATAATATTACCGGCCTGGCTGCCGACACCCAGTACACCTTCCGGGTTACCGCCGGTGACGCCGCGGGCAACTGGACCGTGACCGGCCCCAGCGCAACTGTAATCACAACCACACCATCCTCTGATCGGTCCGCTCCCTACTGGCCGGCCGGCAGCAGCGTGACGGCATCCGGTATTACCAATTCCGGGCTAACTCTGAACTGGTCCACTGCTAGTGACAACGTAGGCGTGACGAGCTACCGGATTACGCAGAACGGCACCCGGATCGCCACAGTGGACGGCACTACCAGCTACAGCATAACCGGCCTTAGCGCCAATACCCGTTACACCTTCCGGATCACCGCCGGCGACGCCGCGGGCAATTGGAGCCGGAGCAGCGTCTATGTGACCGTAACCACTCCCTAATCTGCGCGCAGTTGAACAACTTCCTCCCGGCCGGTAACGGACGGGAGGAAGATCCCAAACATCCATTTCAACCCGTTAATGACACAATAGAGTGGGCAATTGAACATGTTAGCTTGAGATTTACTTACGAGGAACCGGTACCCGCCATCCTCAATAAACGGCGGAGTGGCAGTACGGCGCGAGGGAATTTGTGCCGTTAAGGTTTTCTGGATGGTGAGATGTTGCCTGTACCTGGAAACAAAGAAGGGGGGATGTTTATGAACAACGGATGATAGCACTCATAGCTGGACAACACCGCAAAAACTATTGGCTATTATAGTCGGGCACAATTAATAAATAATAAGGAGAGATGATCATGATCATGCGTCTTATTCAATCGGGGCATAAGCTAAAGAGCTTGAAAACGGTCAGTTGCCTGGCCATATTGGCCGTTTTGTTCAGTTTGGCCTGCATTGTTTTCCCGGGTAACGCCGGCGCTGATTACGGTACTACCAGCTATCCTGCGTCGACACTGGAGATCAGGACCGGCTATTCCGGCGGGACCTATACCACTGTGGAAACTTTCACCCGCAGCGAGTTGGAGGCAATAGGCACGGAGCAGCATGCCTACAGCTTCATCGACAACATGCCCTGCACGGTGACGGACTCGGCAACGGGGGTGCCCCTGGCAGACATCCTGAGTGAATGCGGTATCGACGGGGCCGACGTGCTGAACTTCCGTTTTTGGACCACCGACATTACTGGCGGGCCCTATGAAACCTTAACCAAGGATTACCTTTTAAACACCACTCGCTACTACTTCCCCCACTGGGCGGACGATGAGGACAGTTGGAATTCTGACGGCGACGATATAGAATTTCCCGAACCCACCGAAGCCGCGTCCGGCATGGTTACGGTGCCGACGATGATAGCCATCCACGACAACTGGCAGAGGGAGTTCGCCGGTTCCCCCGTCACCCCGTATTATACCGACGGCGCCGCCGGCACTTGGACGGGTGCTTCCGGCGGCAGCACCGACATAAGCGGCGCCACCAGCCCCACTTTTAAGATTTCCGCCGACGGCTCATCCGCGACAAGCGTTACCCTGAACCCGTCCGGACTGACCAGCGGCGCGGCTATAGCCTCGGGTATGCAGAGCGCCATCCGGGCTCTGGGCGGCGGGTACAGCGATATCACCGTGTCGTATACCGACGGTAAATATGTCATTACTTCCGGCACCACCGGCTCCAATTCAAGCATCAGGGTGACGAACGGCGATTCCAACGATATCGCGGCCACCCTAAAACTCGACACGGCTAATGGCGCGACATACATTGACGGGACAGGGCCGGGAACCGACTCGATCCGTTACCGGCTGGTGTTCGGTAAGACTAACGATCTGGGCGCCGCCAATCCCGAGCATACCGCTTCCAAGTCCGCCAAATGGATTTACCGGATTGACGTGACCTTGGAACAGTAGCTGTGAACACCTTCGCAGCTGGAACAAAAGCAAATAATTAGCTAGCGTTATGGAAAAGGCGGGGGTGGACGTCATCAAGAGCAGACCGCATCCAGGCGATGGCCGTTCACCTCGCATTTCCAATCGCTGTTGGCATAAGAAACAATTTGGAAGAGAGGAAGGAGAAATGAAGCATTTTTTTGAAAACACCCTGGCCCGGCGGATTCACGGCCACACGTGCGCGTGTTTTTTGCTGGCCGCCCTGGTGTTTACCTGCGTCCTGACACTGGGACCCGGTCCTACGGATGCGGTAGAGTTCCAGGTCGATCATATCAAATACGAGCCTTCCGGAACTACGGCTACCGTCTCCGGTTATGACCCATCCCACCCCGGAGGTGCGGTTACCATTCCGGCGAGCGTCAACTTTAACAGTACGGATTATCAGGTGACAGCCGTCGGGAATAACGCGTTCAGGGGCAACACGAATATTACCTCCATAAGCATTCCCGACAGCGTGACGAGTATCGGCACGAACGCGTTTAGGCAATGCACGATGTTGGCTTCGGTAACGCTGCCGCAAAACCTGGACAAAATCAATGATTACATGTTCCAGGATTCTAAGGCGTTGACTTCGGTAACAATTCCGGAAAGCGTGACAAGTATCAACAAGAGCGCGTTTAAAAACTGTGAGGCGTTGACTTCGATAACAATTCCGGGTAACGTGACCAGCATCGGCATTGGCGCGTTTTCCGGCTGCAAAGGCATGGAATCGGTAACGCTGCCGCAAAGCCTTACCGTCATCGACCAGAACGCGTTTAACGGTTGTGAGGCGTTGACTTCGATAACGCTGCCGCAAAGTCTGCCCAGCGGAAGTCTCAGTATCAACCAGAGCGCGTTTAAAGGCTGTACGGAGCTTATTTCCGCAACTATTCAGGCAAACATAACTAGTACGGGTGACAGTGTGTTTTACGGTTGTACGAAGTTGGCTTCGATAACGCTTCCGGCAAGCGTGAACAGTATCGGCAGCAACGCGTTTTACGGTTGTGAGGCGTTGACTTCGATAACGCTGCCGGCGAACGTGAATAGCATCGGCCAGAGCGCGTTCCAGAATTGCAAGGAGTTGACTTCGATAGCAATTCCGGAAAGCGTGACAATAATCAATCTAAACACGTTTAACGGCTGCGCAAAGCTGGGCTCTATATCGCTGCCGCAAACCCTGGAAAGCATTGGCCAGCAAGCGTTTGAAAGCTGCAAGGCGTTTACTTCAATAACAATTCCGGAAAACGTGACCAGCATCGGCGTGGGCGCCTTTGGCGACTGCACGGCGCTGACCTCTATAACAATTCCTGAGAGCGTGACAAGTCTCAACAATAACATGTTTTCCGGTTGCACGGCGCTGACCTCTATAACTCTGCCACAAAACCTTACCAGTATTGGAGAAAGTTGCTTTAACTCTTGCACAGATCTGACTTCTGTAACTCTGCCGCCACATCTGAACAGCATCGGCATCAATGCTTTTAAGAGTTCGGGGTTGACCTCGCTGACGCTGCCGCAGAGCCTTACCAGCGTCGGTAATTGGGCGTTTAACGGCTGCACGGTGCTTGGCGCTGCGTACTTCCTGGGCGGCCAGCCGGCGTTCGGTGCGGATGTTTTCAAAGATACACCGGCCAATTTCATTTTGCACTACCATGTCGGCAATGCCGCCAGTTGGTCCGGCTACACGACCTATCCGGCCCAATCGTTCTGCACTCTGACTCTGGATCTGCAGGATGGCAGCACGCCGGCAGGCAGCTATGCGGCGGTGGACAGCAACGGCCATATTGCCGCTCCCACTGATCCCACCCTTCCAGGCTACACCTTTGGCGGCTGGTATAAGGAAGCGTCCTGTGCCAACGCCTTTGACTTCGGCAGCGAGACGGTAACCGGAGATATCACGCTGTACGCGAAGTGGACCAGCAACTCTTCCACAGTGGCAGTCACCGGCGTCAGCCTCAATAAGACCAGCGCCACCATTACCGTGGGTGGCACGGACCAGTTGACGGCGATCATCGCCCCGGCCGACGCCACCAACCAGAACGTGACCTGGGCATCCGACAACTCAGTGGCGGCCACGGTTTACAACGGCCTGGTGACGGCATTGGCGGCAGGCAGCGCTAATATCACCGTAACCACGGCGGACGGCGGCTACACCGCCACCTGCGCCGTAACCGTACAAGCCGCGGCAGGCGGCGGAGGCGGCGGTAGCAGCACCACATCTAGTATTATCTTGAATGTGACTCCACTCACCGTCACCCTGAATACCGGCGGCACTCAGACCGTCAGCGCATCCGTTTATCCGGACGGCGTCATCCTGAGCTATGCTTCCAGCAGCACAGCGGTGGCCACCGTCAGCGCCGAAGGCGTAATCACCGCCGTGGCTCCCGGCAGCGCCAGCATCACCGTTACCGCCACCATGGACGGTTACACCACGGCCACGGCAAGTGTTGCTGTTACCGTGGCAAATGCCGCGATTAACGGGACTGTGGCCACGCCGACCGTGTTCCCCGGCGGCGGAGCTGTGCCAGCCGGCACCCAGGTGACCATGAAGACCGCCACCAGCGGCGCAACCATCCACTACACCCTGGACGGCAGCACACCGACTACGGGCAGCCCGGCCTACACCGGACCCGTCACCATCGACCCGGCAGTCACGCTCAAAGCCATCGCCGTCAGGGACGGGATGGAAGACAGCGCCGTACAGACAGTTTCATACACTCTCGCTAAACCGATTAATTCCACAACTGTTAATGTAAGCGCAGACAACAAAGACTTGGCCATTACCCAGGCTACATTGCAACTGGGTGCTCCCACCACCGTGACTGTACCCAACACTGTGACCGACGCCAGGATCAGCGTGGCCGCGCTTATGAACGAGAATGCCGACGGTACCATAACCACCGGCCTCCTGCCCGCTCTGAACATAGCGGCCAGCACTGCCATTAGCGCCACTCCCGTGCAGGTAACCATCCCCGCCGGAGCAACAGTGAGCGCGCCGGCAGAGTGGAACGGTATTATCAACCTACCCAGTGTCCAGGAGAGAGACACCGTGTCGGTGACCCCGGACGCCGGCAAGACCGCCTCCGCCAACACAGTTATCGAGATTGGCTTTGGCGACGTGCCGCTGACCTTCGATAAGGCTGTGCGCATCTTAATTCCCGGACAAGCCGGGAAAGAAGCCGGGTATATCAGGTCAGGTGTGTTTACCAAAATAACAAGGGTGCTGAGCGCCGATTCCCAGGCCGCCGGAGACGCCTTGCCGGCCGGCGGGGACGGCAAAGTTGATGTTGACTCCGACCTGGTGATCTGGACCAAGCACTTCACTAAATTTGTCACCTACACCCAGACCGCGACACCCACCGGCGGCGGTGGTGGCGGTGGCGGCGGCAGTACAACACCGCAGCCAGTTACTTCCACAACCGGGTCGGCCAAAGTCACACCAGGCGCGGGCGGCACCATCAGCCTGGGCAGTGATGCTGCCGTTGTCGTGCCGGCCGGCGCGCTAACGGGGACCAGTTCAGTGGAAGTAAAAGTGCAGAAAGTAGCCGCGCCTCCCGCCGTGCCCTCAGGCTTCAAGCTGGCCGGCAGCGTATACGAGCTCAGCGTGGGCGGCAAGAACAGCTACAGCTTTGCTAAGAGCGTGACCATAAAACTCAGCTTCGATCCCGGCGCTGTCGGCGCGGATGAGACACCGGCCATCTACTACTATGACGAAGCTCTGGCTGAATGGGTGAACATCGGCGGCACCGTATCCGGCAGCACCATAAGCGTACAGGTGGACCACTTCACCAAGTTCGCCGTCATCGCGGCCGGGAAAGACGAAGATAAAACACCAGAGAAGCCGGCCGTATCATTAAATGACATTGCCGGCCACTGGGCCATGGACAATATTAACAAGCTGGTGGCCCTTGGCTGCATCAGCGGTTATCCCGACGGCAGCTTCAAGCCCGACAGCACCATTACCCGGGCCGAATTCGCCACCGTGCTGGTACAGGCGTTTAAGCTTGAGAACAACGGCGGCAAGATCTTTGCCGACACCGCGGCGCACTGGGCCAAAAACTATATCGCCGCCGCGGCGGCCAACGGGGTAATCAACGGCTACGACGCCGACACCTTCGGTCCCGACGACCCGATTACCCGCGAGCAGATGGCCGTGATGATCGTCAAGGCAGCTAAACTGGACATAGTGACAGAAGAGACTGCTTTCGCCGACAGCGGGAGCATCTCCGGCTGGGCCGGGGAAGCCGTGGCCACAGCCGCCAAGAACGGGATCATCAAGGGGTATCCCGACAACACCGTGCGGGCGCAAGGCAACGCGACCAGGGCGGAGGCCGTTACAGTTATTTTAAACGCGTTAAATCAATAAAGAATAGGTCGGTGCAATTAGCTATGAGACGGGTGTGCCGACGGCAACGCCGATAAATTAGAGCACTTTCATAATAAGGACAGACAGGAACACAAAGCAATCACAATTAGCTGGCGTTAGGGAAATAAGCGAGTGAACGTGATTAAAATGAAAGTCGTCAAGCAGTGAGCGTTCACCCTGCATTTCCTATAATTAATACCGGTTAATACCGGATTCTACAAATGGACAGGTTGTAGACGGTTTATCAAGAAAAAATTTGTTCACAATAAGAGGAGTGACAAAATGTATTGCATGAAAAGAGGTTTTAGAGGCGCACCCAGAAAACTTTTCAGCGGCATAGTGTTGTTGACCATGCTGATCGGTATGCTGGTTGCTTTCAATTCAAGCCCCGCGCTTGCGGAAGGCAGCGTCTGGGACGGCTCGGTCGACGTCACCTGGTACAACACCACCGATACCGTATTCTACATCGACACCCCGGCCAAGCTGGCCGGTCTGGCGGCCATTGTCAACGGCCTGGTGCCCCCCGGCGCCACAATTATCGGCAATTCTGCTTACATCCAAGCCAATGGCGACGAAAGCGGCCTTACCGGATCGACCTCGGCGACTTATCGCGGGATGGATGATTTTAAAGGAAAAACCGTTCAATTGACCGCTGATTTGGATATGGGCGGTGTCTATAACAGCGGTACCGGCGAATGGAGCGGCCCCAACTATATGCCGGTCGGCGGCCAGTATATGATAGACACTGCAGATACCAATACATTGCTCAATGCCCCCTTCAACGGCATTTTTGACGGACAGGGGCACACGGTCAAAAACATCTATTGCAACCGCTATACAACCGTAGGCTTTGATTGGAGCCAGTCGGTAGGCCTGATCGGCCGTCTTGGCGTTCACGATCAAGACGCTGTATCCTTGCGGGCCGACAACCCGGCCGTCCGCAATGTCGTGGTCACCGGTTATATCTACGCCAGGCGCAGCGTCGGCGGCATCGTCGGCAAAATCGGCAAAACCAACAATGGCGGCATCATCGAAAACTGCGCCAACTTTGCCACAGTCAGGGGCACCGATTCCAAGGGCACCGGAGGTATTGTGGGCGCGGGCTGGAACGGCGGTTACATCAAGAACTGCTATAACGCCGGCAATGTGATAAACAACTACAACGATGGGAACGGCGGCATCAGCGGCGCCAACGAAGTCAGTATCTACAACTGCTACAACATAGGCACCATTACGGGACCCGCCAGCTGCACCTATGCCATCGGCCACAATAACGGCGGCATTCACACGATAAGCAATTGCTATTGGCTGACCGGTTCGGCGCCCGGCGGCGGATATTCATCCGGTGGCGGGGTAACCGAAAGAACCGCGGCCGAGATGAAGACAGCCGCATTCCTTGAGGCGCTCAACGGCGACGGCAGGGCCTTTGTGGCGGATACCGGCAATATCAACAACGGCTATCCCATCCTGCGGGTCCAGGTGGGGGACAGCGCGACCTTAACCAGCATCACCAAGGAATCCGATCCCGCCAAGCTCAACTATGTGGCAGGACAGACCTTTGACACCGCCAGCCTGGCCATCTGGGCCAATTACAGCGACGGCACCAGGGAAAAGATCACCAACTACACGATCAGCAAAACCACTGCCCTCGAAACAACAGACACCACCATCACCGTCAGCGGCGTCTACGGCGGAACAGCATACAGCTACGACTTCACCATTGCCGTTCAAGCCAATGCCCTGGCCGGCATCGCCATTCAGACTCCGCCCGCCAATCTCCTGTATGCCGCGGGTGAGACCTTCAATCCCGCCGGCATGGTCGTGAGGGCCACGTATACCAACGGCATCACCGCGACCCTGACGGCCGATGCGTATACCCTCAGCCCCGACACCGGGACCGCGCTGACTCCAGCCGACACCAAGATCACCGTCAGCTACACTTACGAGGGCGTGACCATGACGGCGGAGCAGGCCATCACGGTTTCGGCTTCGCCCGCCCCCGGCAAGGACGCTGATGATGTCTACGAGCTTTCCACCGCCGACCATATGCTGTGGTTCGCCAACCAGGTCAACACCGGCCTTAACAATGCCATCAAAGGCAAGCTGATGAACGACATCGACTTGTCTGAAGTGACCTGGACGCCCATCGGCAACAGCAGTACCAAGAAATATGCCGGCGCCTTCGACGGCAGCGGCAGGACCGTCACGCTGACGATTAACGCCAGCTCGAACTATACCGGCCTGTTTGGCTATGTGCAGGATGTTACGGTGAAAAACCTGACCATGGCGGGCGCCGTCTCCGGCAATCAGTATGTCGCGGGACTTGTTGCTTATGCCCAGGGCGTATCTGTCATTGAAAACTGCGTCAACAATGCGGTCGTCACCGGGACTTCCCAGCGTGTGGGCGGCATTGTCGCTTATGCCAGCAACACTGCCACGGTAACCGGATGTACCAACAACGGGGCTATCACCGGAACCTATAACGTGGGCGGCGTCGTAGGGTACATCAACAACACCGTTACGGTAACCGGATGCACCAATAACGGGGCTGTCACCGGAACCTATAACGTGGGCGGCGTCGTAGGCACTAATCAGGACGCCTGCACGCTCAACAGGTGCGCCAATACGGGCGCCGTCACAGCGACGAGCACTGCTGCCTCCACAGGCTACAGCGTGGGCGGCATAGTGGGTTATGCTTATGCCGCCACGACGATGGATCAATTCTCCAATACCGGCGCGGTCAATGGCGGCGTGATGAACGTGGGCGGCGTGGTCGGCTATATGAACAATGGGTCCGCCATACTGACAAACGCCTACAACACCGGCAGCGTGACCAGTGTAAACACCTCCGGCACTGCCCGTACCGGCGGCGTGGTCGGCTGCACCAATAATGCTGCCTGCACCGTGCAAAACACCTATAACGCCGGCTCCATCACCGTGAGCAATACCGGTGCGTTTACCGCCGGCGTGATCGGCAATGCCAAGGGCAACACCAATGTCAGCAACAACTACTATCTCAACACCACAGCCTCAATAGGTCTTGGTTATGCAGCAGATAACGCTGTAAGCAAAACCTCCGACGAGCTGAAGGCCTTGGCTCCCGCATTGGGCCAATACTTCAAGCAAGGCAGCGTCTATCCCATCCTCACCTGGCAGCCCGACGAGACATCCACCATAAACGTAACAGGAGTCAGCCTCGACAAGACCAGCGACACCATCACCGTGGGCGGCACCGGCCAGCTGACGGCGACCGTTGTACCGGCCGACGCCAGCAACCAGAGCGTAACCTGGGCGTCCGACAACACCGCGGTAGCCACAGTCGACGGCAGCGGCCTGGTAACAGCAGTGGCCCCCGGCAGCGCCACCATCACCGTGACCACGGCGGACGGCGGCTACACCGCCACCTGCGCCGTGACCGTCAGCCTGGATTCATCTGCTGATAGCTCAGCCCCCGTCTGGCCCGCCGGTAGCTCCCTGAACGCCGTGGTTTCCGCCGACGGTCAGAGCGTGGCTCTAACCTGGAGCGCGGCCACCGATAATACCGGCGTAACAGGGTACCGCATCTACCGCAACGGCACACTGGCCACACCCGAGCCCGTAAGCGGGACCAGCTACAGCATTGACGGCTTGGCCGCCGACACCCAGTACACCTTCCGGGTCACCGCCGGCGACGCCGCGGGCAACTGGAGCGTCACCGGCCCCAGCGCGACTGTAATCACAACCACGCCGGCATCCGACAGGTCGGCCCCTTACTGGCCGGCCGGCAGCAGCGTAACGGCCACGGGTGTGACCGCAACCGGCCTGACCCTGAACTGGACCGCCGCTGCTGATAACGTGGGCGTGACGAGCTACCGGATCACTCAAAACGGCACCCAGATCGCCACGGTGGACGGCGCCACCAGCTACAATGTCACAGGCCTCAGCGCCAAAACCGGCTACACCTTCCGGGTCACTGTCGGCGACGCCGTGGGCAACTGGAGCCGGAGCAGCATTTATGTAACCGTAACCACTCCCTAGTCTGTGCCTTGAACTGTGCAGCAAAGAAACTTCCTCCCGGGCCGGCAACGGCCCGGGAGGAAGTCCCCCAAAAGTCCTCTGTGTAAAACTATTAATAACGCAAGCAATGCAATGCGGACAAAGCCTATTCGGGCCAGCCAGGTTGCAAATGACAGGAACGGATTGTCTGGTATCTAGGGAGATAGATTTAGGATATGGAAGGGAATAAGAATATTATATGAGCATATGGCAAAAGTTTCTGGATAAATTCTCAATGTTTGATTTAATCATTATGGCCATGATGTCCGCCTTGGGAATAGCCATTAAGCCGATAATTGTTCCCCTGGCGCATATTATCAGCGGGCCGCTCTTTATCCCTTCGGGGGCCGTGGCAGGCGGGTTCTATATGATGTGGCTGGTCTTAGGATTCGGTATTACCGGTAAACGGGGCACCATGACCCTGATTGGTCTTGTCCAGGCCATTTTGGTTATGGCCACCGGCATAGTCGGCTCGCATGGGGTAATAAGTTTAGTGACATATACCGCGCCGGGTATTCTGGCCGACCTGGGGCTGCTCCTGATCGGTCACCGGGTATGCTGCCTGCCGTGCGCCTTTCTGGCGGGGATGTTATGCAATATTGCCGGTTCCATTATGGTGAATTTCGTATATTTCCGCCTTCCTTTAATTCCCCTGGTCTTAAGCTTGAGTGCCGCAGCCCTGTCCGGCGGGCTGGGCGGAATTGTTGCTTATAAAATCCTGCAGCAAATATTGAAATTCCAAAAACGGGGTGGGAACACAAGTGAAGAACGAGACCCGAACATCGGTGGCTCCGGCGGCGGTACTGGCTCTTAAACCACCGGTACTAATCCCGGACGAAGTAATGTTCCAGCGTGATAAAGCCGGCAGAAGGAAGAAGGCCGCCGCTTTGGAAAGACTTAAACGGAGTGAGAATTCATGAGCGTTTGGCGAAAGTTTTTAGACAAGTTTTCTCTCTATGATTTGATCGTCATAGCCATGGTGTCCGCCCTTGGAATTGCCGTCAAACCAATAATCGCCCCCCTGTCGCATATCCTTGCCGGCCCGCTCTTGATTCCGCCGGGCGCGGTGACGGGCGGCATCTATATGATGTGGCTGGTCCTGGGGTTTGGCATTACCGGCAAAAGAGGCACTATGACCCTGATCGGTTTGGTCCAGGCCATTCTGGTAATGGCTACCGGCATGGTCGGCTCACAAGGGGTGATGAGCCTACTGAGCTATACCGCGCCGGGTATTCTGGCCGACCTGGGGCTGCTCCTGATCGGTCACCGGGTATGCTGCCTGCCGTGCGCCTTTCTGGCGGGGATGTTGTGCAATATTGCCGGCACCGTTGTGGTGAATTTAGTATATTATCGCTTTCCCGCGGTCCCATTGCTGTTAAGTTTGAGCGTGGCCGCCCTGTCCGGCGGTTTGGGGGGGGTTATTGCTTTTAAAATCGTATGGCAGATTCGGAAATTTCAAAAACAGGACCAAAATATAAGTAAAGGATGAGATATATATAATTAAATCCCTGCATTGGAGAAAGGATGTGTTAAAGGTGGCTGCGAGTGATGAGACCGGTATGATTAACATAAAACCAATAGGAATTGTCAAGTCCGAATTTAAGGCGCCGGAACAGGTGCCGATTACGGGAGGAGGCTCCCTGATCGAGATATTTCCTGAATACCGGCGCGGATTGTTGCGTATTGAGGAGAATTCTCATTTATGGATTCAAATGTGGTTTCACAAGGCGAGGCGCGATATCCTGACGGTCGTTCCCGGGAAGGTTAACCCCAACCTGCCCGAATATGGAGTTTTCTGCCTGCATGCTGTCAGCCGGCCCAACCCTATTGCCTTATCGCTGGTCCGTTTGGAGCAGGTGCGGGACAACCTTCTTTTTGTCAGCGGCCTGGATGCCATAGACAGGACTCCCGTGCTGGATATCAAACCATATTATGAGCAGGAAATTGTTTTCTCCCCGGTTACTCCGTACATCCGTCCGTTAAAAAGGGAGATGCGTCAGGAAATTTTCATGAAACAGGCCATGCTCCACCACCAGGAAAAGTGCGCCGGATTATTGCTGGGCGTACGCATGGCGCTTGTGGCCGACGATTATTTGGGCCAGCTCAATTCGAGAGTGTTGAAAGTAACGGTAAACGGTTCACCGTGCCTGGCCGATGTGGTGCAGGGTTTAAGCAACGCCCGTTTTGCCAATCCTCCGCGGTTCAGATATAACGAAACCGGTGACTTGGGGCAAAGCGTTTGGGAAAAGGACGGTTCCCGCTTGACGATAACCGCCAGGCGGCCGGTAACGGCGGACGAATTTTTTAATACTGACGATCAGCAAATTTTTTCAATTGAGTTTAAGGAATAGCGAAAAGAAGGAAGAGGACCGGCGACGTCTTAAAATGGGCATCGCCGGTCCTTTTTTTATTGGACTTTGTATGTGGCATTACATCGCCTTACATAAATAGACTTTATTGCGATACAATTATGCAAATCATGAATTGACATTTATGTTATGAGGATTTATATTGTGTGTAATAATGTTATATTGATCCATGTTAAATAATTACATACCCGCATCATGTTCACTTCAAAATCACTCCAAGTAATTTAGCACTGGTTAGTATCATGTACGTTCAGCGTTACAATTGAATTCGCGTAGGCCGGAAGCAATATATTTCCCGGCCATAGTCACTGTTTGAGGCGGTATTGGTCAACGAGTTGATATCCTGCTTCATACAAGCAATGCGCACTATTGCCGGATTAGGGGGGATGGCGATAACTAACAATAGCGTTACAATAGCATGATGAAAATATGAGTAGATGCACGGAAACCGTATGCGTTGGCGTAACGTCCCAACCTGGCGGGATCTGGCGACGCGGCAGTCGCAGTCAAAAACCACTACAAAAAAGGATGATAGTCATGAAAAAAATGTTTGGTATGTTATTAGCGCCCATTATCTGCCTGTGTTTAATGGGAGCTGCCTTAGCCGGGGGTAATGAAGCGTCAGTCAACCTTAATTCACCGAGTTCTTCCCAAAGCTATAAGCCGGGAGACAACGTCCGGATTTCCGGAGAAGCGCGAAATATCGACCAGGTCACCATTCTGGTGCGCAACGCCAAGGGGGGCATTGCCTACGCGGCGCAGCCGCCGGTGAAAAACGGCGCTTTTTCCACGGAGTTTCAGCTAAATGATGACGCGGTGGAGGGTCAATATACCATCGCCATAGGAGCGGACGGACTGGCCGCGCCGGTTGATTTCTTTTTCCAAGTTGGTAAGAGCGGCGCACCCTCCATTAACACCAGCGGCAATAGTGATGATATCGGAATGTTGTAAGCGGTTGTGATGACCGGCAGTACCGTCCGGCGCCAGGGCGGTGACGGTCATTGTGAAGGCGGTGAATAAGTAGTTGAAAATGATTATTTCTCATTATCATTTAGTGCTGTGAAAGGTGGAGAATAATGGAACATTATAGAAGGTTAAATTTTCGCAAACTAGCGGCCGGCCTGGTGATGCTGAGTGTTGTTATCGGGTTCCTGGTTACGGCGACGCCGCGAGTGTCGAGCGCGGACGACACGATCGCGTTAACGGTAAGAGGCAACGGAGTTGAGAGAGAAGTAAGCTTTACCATGGACGAGCTTAGGGCGCTGCCGCAAGCGACTTATACCTATTCCGGGTATAATCACTGGCCGTCCCTGCAAATTTATAGAGACAGCACCGGGCCAACCCTTAAAACGATTCTGGCCGTGGCCGGCTTAAAGGACAGCGCCACGATGTTCAGGTTTAAACAGGCCAGCAGCGGGTATCACGATATTACCAGAGCGCAGCTGCTGGAAGATCTCCGGTATTATTTTCCGGCAGGCGAAGCCACCGGTGACTTGAGTACATGGCCGCCGACCAATCGCTCTGAAGAAGGAAAAGTTCCGGTTGAGGCGATGATTGAAATCGGGCATTCGGAAGGAACATTAATGTATGGGCAGCGGTCGCCGATTGAACCGACCGCCTGCCATAGTGAGCAATTACAAAATTTGGTGCCGGGTGGAATAATTGAAGTGACTACAGCACCCCCGCCGCAGTGGGAGGCGCCGGACGCTTATCCCGCTCCCGGCACGGTTACCCCGGGCACGGAAGTAACGCTGCAGCACGGGGACGGAACGCCTTACGGAGCTATTGTGTACTATACCCTGGACGGGAGCGAGCCCACGGTAAAAAGCAATATTTTCAATATCAGCTATCCCACTTTTCAGCCGAAATTGAATAAACCAATACCAATAACAGGAGATATGACAATAAAAACCAGAACCATCGGGATAGGCAAATTAGACAGTGAGGTGGTCACTTATCAATATAATTTGGGAGCCCTGGCCTGCACCATTGAAGGCGAGGAATTGAGCAAGCCAGTCAAATACGCGGTTGAAACCTTGAAAGAGATGGACCCGGCCCAGGGAACCTATCAGTGTAAGGAGGACGGCAGTTCTGTCGACCTGGCCGGCAAAGGGGTGCTTCTGGGCACACTGCTCGACAGCCTTGGTGTTTCTGGTTTGAGCCAAGTTAAGTTTGTCACGGCCGGCGGCGAGGAATACAACGGCGGCACGGTGCA
This sequence comes from Pelotomaculum terephthalicicum JT, assembly GCF_022410535.1. Lineage (GTDB taxonomy): Bacteria > Bacillota > Desulfotomaculia > Desulfotomaculales > Pelotomaculaceae > Pelotomaculum_D > Pelotomaculum_D terephthalicicum. The sequence goes on along the minus strand of NZ_JAKNBL010000003.1, from coordinate 157,399 downwards.
GGAATTAAAAAACCAGCAGTGCCTGCTGGCCTATGAAGTCAACGGCGCGGCAGTTGCCGATGCATCCGGAAGCGAGACGGTATATATACAGATTTTACGTAGCTTGAACAATGATTATTCACCGGACAACAGGCTGAAATACGTGAATAAGATCAAGCTGGTTAACGTTGCGGATAAAGTGACCATCAGCAACGTTACACTGTTGGATTGCCAGGGCAGGCAAATAACTTCCGTCGCCGCGGGCGGCGGGTACTGTATTAAAGCCCGGCTTGTCAATGCTATTAATGCCGCCAAGGACGCTTTGCTGATAATTCAGCTGCGCAACGGGGCAGGGGCGACAGCGACAACCGGGGGCAGCGTGGTGGGCTGCGCCGCCGTGCAGGCGGTGGTGGCAGCTTCCGGAGGCGAGGCCGTGGCTGAATTTACCCTGCCCGCCGGCCTGAGCGGTAAAGCCTATGTAGACGTCTTTATCTGGGATAATTACGATAATAAAAACCCGCTTGGAAGATCATACCATGCATTGAATTTTGATATTACCTAGATCGCCGGCGGCTCCTCTTTGGTTCAGGCAGGAGAAAGGAGAATATGATGAAGCTACTGCAGATCAGGAAAAAATTATGTGTTCTGATGATCCTGGCGATATTGTCTTCGCTGTTCGGCGTTGCTTATGCGGATAGTGGGATTGCCTATGTAAATCTGACTTCGCCTCAGGCCCTACAAGTGTACGGGCCGGGCGACACGGTTGAAATAAGCGGCACGGCGCAGAATTTGGTAGAAGTTTCGGTAGCTGTCCGAAACGCCCAGGGTGTATTGGTATTTGGCGCCCAGCCCAAAGTGGTGAACGGCACCTTCGCGACCAGCTTTACCCTTGAGTCCGACGCGGCCACAGGTAAATATACCTTTCTCCTCGGCGGATTGGGCCTTTCGGAGATGGAAAGAAAGTTTGTGGTCGGAGGCAACAGCGAAGCCGCCGTTGCCCTGGCAAAACCGGCGGCGGACGAAGAATTTAAAGCCGGAGACGTGGTGGAGATAGCCGGCACGACCCAACAGGTGAGTGATGTGGCTATTAACGTGCGCAACGGCAAAAACGGGCGGGTTTATGTGGCTCAGCCGCCTGTGGTCGACGGCGGCTTTGCGACCAGGTTTACCCTAGATGACGGCGCGATGGCCGGTGATTATGCCATTGCCATTACCGGAGCCGGGCTGGCCGCCGCCCAGACTTCTCACTTTACGGTAATTTCAACAGGTGAAGATGAATTAGGTGAAGAGGATGATTCATGGAAAAAACCAAACGCTATTTTATTCATTACTGGCAACGGGGTGTCTAAAAAAGTGTCTTTTACCCGGGCTGAACTGGAAGCAATGGACCAGGAAAGAGTGTTGTATTCAACGACAAGTGACATGCCTCAAGATAAATTTGTAGCTGCCGAAGGTGTTTCGCTGAAAACTTTATTGAATCAGGCCGGAATGAGTGGAGCCCGGATGATTACTTTTCAAGGCAGTGACGGATATACGATCAGCTTCACTGCAGATGAATTATTGAATACAACACGTTATAAATTCCCCGGTCAAACAGAGGTGAAGCCGATAATCGCCCTGAAACGGGTTGAAGGTTCTGCCAATTTTGGCTATATGAGCAATACTGATACACCGGTATTATGCTATGGCCAGCGGGCGCAAACAGAACAAACACTTCTTGGCTTTGTCAAAAGATTAGAAAACATTACCGTAACGACGAGTTCCCCGGATCAGTGGGCCAAGCCGTCGGCAAAGATCGTTGCTCCTGATTCCTCAAAAAAGGTGGACACGCAGAGCGGTGAAGTGGAAAGCGGCTCAAAAGTCTACCTGGAGACTGTTTTAAATACAAATATTTATTATACCACCGACGGCACTACACCGAGCCTTGACAGCAAGATCTTTAATCCACACGGCTGTGGCCCGCAACAAGGGGAGGTCGATCCGATTATTGTGAATACCACCACCACGGTCAAAGCCAAGGCGGTGGGGCGGGGCAAGCGGGACAGCGATGTTTTATCTTTGGAATTCACCGTCCCCGGCACTCTAGAGAATACTGAGGTTGCTAAGACTACTGTTGATGAGAAAAATATTAAAAGAGAATTAATCAACCTGGAAAACGGACGTAAGGGAGAAAAAATTACTTTACTGGCGGGCGTGTTGGAAGACATCGAAAAAGGAGAGCCGGGGGGCAGGCTGACGGTTACTCCCACCGCCGATGTGGATGAAGTGAGCATGGAAGTGCCCGCCGCGGTGCTGCAAAAAGCCCAGGAGAAAGGCATGCTATTGGAGATAGACAGCTTGATCGGGAATTACACCCTGCCCCTGGACGCCCTCAACCTTGACGAAATAGCCGCCGGGCTGGGCGTGAAGCCGGAAGAGTTGAGCATGAATATAGTTGTCTCCAAGGCAACGGAAGAGATGAAAAACACCTTGGCCGCCCAGGTCCGGGAAGGACAGCAAATGCTGGTTGACCCGGTGGAGTTCACCGTGGAAATTACCGCGCCCAATGGCAAAAAGGTGGAGTACAAGTCATTCGGCGGCAAGTACGTGGAGCGCGAGCTGACGCTTGGCGACGATCTCAACGTCAATCAAGCCACCGGCGTCCTGTGGAATGAAGCGAAAGGCGCGTTTTCGCCCGTGCCCACTCGCTTTGAAACCAGGGACGGCAAAAATATCGCAGTTATCCTAAACCGGACGAACAGTCTCTATACCGTTTTGCAATCAGCCAAGACCTTTGCCGACATCCAGGACAACTGGGCTAAAGCGGATATCGAGCTGCTGGCCGCCAAGATGCTGATCGCCGGACAGAGTGAAAATATCTATGAACCTGACAGCAATGTAACAAGGGCCGAATTCGCCGCCCTGCTGGTGAGGGCTTTAGGTCTGGAAGAAGGAGTTTTAAAGGCGGGACAGTTTCAAGACGTGGCCGGCACGGACTGGTATGCCGGCAGTGTCGCCGCCGCCACGGCTGAAGGCATCATCAAAGGCTACGACGACAACCTCTTTAAGCCGGACGCCAACATTACCCGCGAGGAAATGACGGCCATGATCGCCCGGGCGGCGCGTGTCGCCGGAAAAGAGGATGCCGCAACCGGCGACGAGCAAGAACAGCTGCTGGCCCAGTTTAAGGACAAGCAGTTAATTTCCGCCTGGGCGTCCGGGGACGTGGCTCTGGCGGCCAGGGCCGGCATCGTCAAAGGCATGCCCGACGGGGGCTTCGCCCCGCAGGCGTACGCCGACCGGGCCCAAAGCGCGGCGATCCTGAAGCGTTTCTTAATTTACGTCAATTTCATAACGACCAATTAAGCGGGAAATGACGGCAAGCGCTTAATGCCATGGAATGTCAATCAAAATAACAGGAGGAGCGGAGCAAATGAAAAGAATATTGTCGATCCTAATTTGTTTATCGATATTCTTTACGTATGCCTTTACTTATGCGCCGGCCGGCCTGGCGGACGAGCCAACCCCCCTGCCGCAGACCCCGGAAGCATACGCGGCCAGCGACTACGCCAAGTATGCCGCGAAGATGGCGGTCGGCAAGTACCATATGGCGGCGGTTAAGGCGGACGGCACGGTGGCGGTGTGGGGCGCTAACAATGACAATGACACTCATGATCAGCTTAATGTACCGGACGGGCTGTCCGGCGTCAAGGCCGTGGCGGCGGGACAGTTCTGCACGCTGGCCCTGAAGGACGACGGCTCGGTCACCGGTTGGGGCACCGGTTATTATAATGGTACATCGACCACTGAAGCACCTTATATAGATACAATTCCCGCCGAACTTAAACAGCCGGGGGCAGTGAAGTCGATAGCGGCCGGCGGCTCTATGTCTGCCGCGGTCAAAGCGGACGGCACGGTTGTTACTTGGGGCTTATATAGCGCATCACCCAACCTGGCCACGGTGCTGGCAGAACTGGCAGACGTGGCGACTGCAAACGTAGTGTCGGTGGCCATTAACAGTTATGGCGCCGTGGCCCTTAAGCAGGACGGCACCATCAGAGTCTGGGGACACGCTGATTGCATCACCGGTTTTCCGGAAACAGCAGATGTGGTAGCGGTGGCGGCGGGAACACAGCACTGGCTGGCCCTGAAAAAGGACGGCACCGTGGCAATATGGGGAACCACCACTCATGTTAACCAATGTAAAAACGGTACTTACAACATTTTATCGCAAGAGAATGTGCGGGCTATCGGAGCGGGGCGCCAACTGGCGGTAGTCCTGCTGGCTGACGGAACAATCAGGGGGTGCAGTACAGGTAACGGCTTGCCTGCGAATATAAACAACGGCGATATTGTTAATGTGAAGGCGCTTTCTGTGGGTGCAATATCACAGGCAAACGGCAAGGCGTCGAATGTTTGCGTTTTAAAGGGGGACGGCAGTCTTTCAGCCTTGGGTCCCAACGACTACGGTCAACTTGATTTCCCTGCCGGGCTCAATTTGCTGCCGGCGAGCAGCAACGCCAACCTGAGCGGGCTGGCGGTCGACAGCTACGCGCTGACCCCGGCTTTTGACGCGGCGGTTACCACTTACAGCGTCAGCGTGCCCAATGCCGTGTACAGCGTGGAGATAACGGCCACAGTAGCGGACGCGGGAGCGTTCCTGAAAATCGGCGGCGCGGACGCGGCAAGCGGTGTCGCGCAAACGGTTGACGACCTCGACGTGGGCGACAACCCGGTTGACATAACAGTAACCGCTGCGGACGGCACGGCTAAGTCCTACACCCTCACCGTCAAGCGCGGCTCGCCGGCGAGTAACAACACCGACCTGAGCGGGCTGGCGGTGGCCGGCTATGCCCTGGCCCCGGAATTTGACGCGGCGGTTACCGCATACAGCGTCAGCGTGCCCAATGCCGTGTACGGCGTGGAGATAACGGCCACCACGGCGGACGCGGGGGCAACCTTGAAAATCAACGGCGCGGACGCGGCAAGCAGTGTCGCGCAGGCGGTTTACGGCCTTGCCGAGGGCGACAACGCGATTGAGATAACAGTAACCGCGGGGGATGGCACGGCCAAAACATATACCCTCCACGTCACGCGGGCGGCCGGGGGCCCGGGCGGCCTGCCGCAGACCCCAGAGGTCTACGCGGCCAGCGACTACGCGCGCTACGGCGCCAGGATGGCGGGCGACAATAACTTTGCGGCGGCGGTCCTGCAGGACGGGACGGTGGTCGCTTGGGGCGAGGATAACACCTACGGGCAGCTGGCGGTGCCGGCGGGGGCGACCGGGGTGCGGGCCCTGGCGGCGGGAGACAGTCATGTGCTGGCCTTGAAGGTGGACGGCAGCGTCGTCGGCTGGGGGCTGAATAGCGAGGGCCAGTGCAGTCTTCCCGCCGCGCTGGCCGGGAAGAGCATAAAGGCCATAGCGGCCGACGGAAAAAACAGCGCGGCCCTCAGCGTGGACAATACGCTGGTTGTCTGGGGAACTAATTTGGATGGTGGCAAGACGCTGGACTTAAACGGGCAGGCCGCGGCGGCTGTGGCCTTAAATGGACAATATGTGCTGGCCCTCGGCGACGATGGCGCGGTAACCGCCTGGGACAGATATGACGACTACCGGCAGTGCGAGACGCCGGTCGGGTTCAGCGGCAATGTGGTGGCTATAGCAGCCGGCAGCAACGATCAGGTAGTGGCTTTAAAGGCGGACGGCACCGTCGTTTGCTGGAATGATAGCAGCCCTGTCCCGGCGACGCTCAGCGACGTGCGGGCCATAGCCGCCGGAGATAATTTCGGCGCTGCTCTTGCCGCGGACGGTACCGTTACGGTCTGGCAGAGTAGGAGCAGCTTTATGGCTTCCCCGCCCGAGCCAGGCCGGGCGCTGGCGCTGGCCGGTGGAATGAATAATCTTTTTATTCTTCAAGAGGACGGTGCGCTTGTTGTGTGGAACAGATCAACGGGCATAAGGGGAGATGTGCCGGCGGGGCTTAACCTGTGCAGCGCCGTCAGCAGCAACGCCAACCTCTGCGGCCTTACCGTGAGCAACGGGGCCGGGGAGGCGTACGGCCTCAGCCCCGTCTTTAACTGCGCTCAGACAGAATATGTGACTGACGTGGCCGGGGCGGAAATTCTCGTCACCGCGCAGCTCGTCAGCGGCACGGCGGCCCTGGAGATTAACGGGACGCCGGCCACAGCCGGCGTTGCCGCCGCGGTTTACGGCCTTGCCGAGGGCGATAACACCGTCACGGTCAAAGTAACGGCTGAGTCGGATGCTCAGAAAACCTATACCCTCCACGTCAGGCGGGTCAGCGGGCAGTTTACCCTGCCGCAGACCCCGGCGGCTTACCGGGAGAGCGAAACGGCCGCCTATGCCAGGCGGCTGGCGGCGGGGCAGAGCCACAGTCTGGCCCTGAAAAAAGACGGCACAGTGGTGGCCTGGGGATCGAATACCAAGGGCCAGTGCAATGTTTTGTACAATTTGCACGCTACCGCCCTGGCGGCGGGACAAGATCATAGCCTGGCCCTGAAAGCGGACGGCACGGTGGCGGCCTGGGGCGACAATACCTCTCACCAGTGTGACGTGCCGGCCGGCCTGAGCGGGGTGGTGGATATTGCCGCCGGCGGCAGCTTTTCCGCCGCCCTGAAGCAGGACGGCAGGATAACGGTTTGGGGCGACAACAGCTCCGGCCAGCTCAATGTGCCCGCCGGCCTAAGCGAGGGCGGCGGCGTGGCGGCCGTCCGGTGCGGCCTGGCGCATGTGCTGACCTTAAAGGCGGACGGTACGGTGGTGGCCTGGGGCGACGACAGCTACGGGCAGTGCGCCGTGCCCGCCGGGTTAAGCAACGTAGTGGCCATCGCCGCCGGCACCAGGCAAAGCATGGCCTTGAAAGCCAACGGCGAGCTCGTCGTCTGGGGGCAAAACGGGCTCGGCCAGGACGTGGGACAAACATCCCTGCAGTTTTTCACGGCCATCGGCGCCGGGGTGTCCCTTGGCGCAGCCGTCAAATGGGACGGCAGCCTGGCCGGCTGGGGTACTTATACTACTTCAACAGGGTCTTTAGCTAGTATGCCTTTTGCTGTACCCCCGGCTCTAGGGCGGGTCCTGGCCTTCAGCGGCTCCTGGGACCACTTGCTGGTCCTGTGCGCGGACGGCACGGTGGCGGCCCTGGGTTGTAACTATAAGGGGCAGTGCGCCGAAGAGCCGGCCGGGCTTAACCTTTTCGCGGACGACGTTCCCTACGCCGGGCCAGCGATCGGTATTCCCCAGACCCCGGAGGCTTACGCCGCCGGCGACTATGCCCAGGCCGTCGCCAGAATTGTTAAATCTGATCAGGAGCCGGTCGTGTTGAATATGGACGGCACCGTTAAGGCATATGATTCCAGTTACCAGAATAGTCCCCTGGTTAATGTGCCGGCGGGCTTGAATAATGTTAAGGCAATTGCAACTAGGGGAAGTAGCAACGCTATAGCTTTAAAAGAGGACGGCACGGTGCTGATCTGGGGCTATAACGACGACAACCAGTGCGCGGTGCCGGATGGCGTCAGGGACGTCATAGCCATTGCGGCTTCTCAGTATTGCTTTCTGGCCTTGAAGGCGGACGGCACGGTGGCGGCCTGGGGCGACAACAGGTACGGCCAGTGCGACGTGCCGCCAAACCTGGGCGGGGTCGCCGCCATCGCGGCAGGCAGTAATCACTGCCTGGCCTTAAAGGCGGACGGGACGGTGGTGGCCTGGGGCGACAACAGTTACGGGCAGTGCAACGTGCCGGCTGGCTTGAGCGATGTGGCGCGCATTTACGCCAAGGATAACTTGTCCATAGCCTTGAAGGCGGACGGGACGGTGGCGGCCTGGGGTGACAACAGGTACGGCCAGTGCGACGTGCCGGCCGGCCTGAATGATGTGGTGGATATTTCCTGCTATGATAATAATCCTAGGCCTACCTGTGCCGCTTTGAAAGGGAACGGCACCGTGGTGGTCTGGGGCGACAATAATCATGGCGCGCGGTATGTGCCGGCGGATTTACATGACGTGGCTAGTGTAACAGTTGATGCAAGTGGACAGATTTACGCCGTGAAGAAGGACGGCGCCGTGGTATCTTGGGGTGCAAGTCCGAGTGTTATTTCAGGCTTGGCAAATAGGCTGGCCGGCCTGGAGGTTATAGCTTTAACGCCTGGCGCCAATTATGCGGTCTGCCGGGGCGGCACGGTTAAATGCATAAAAGCTACCAACAGTGCCGAATTAAATGCAATCAACGCAATGCTGGCCGGGGTGAATGTGCTGGCCGGGCACTATTTTGCCGTGAACAGCGTGGAGTTGCTCGACCCGGCGGGGCAGAGCGTGACTTCCGTCCCCGCCCAGGGCGGTTGCCGTGTTCAGGCAAACATAGGCAACAATTACTGCGCACTTAAATCGGGCCTGGTAATTATCCAAGTGCGCGGCGGCGCCGGCGCCACCAGCGGCGGGGGCGGCCGGGTGCTGGGCTGCGTCGGGCTGGAAAGCGAGATCCCGGTTGTCGAGGGGTCCGCTGTCGGCGCCGATTTTACCATGCCGGCCGGTGTAAGCGGGCCGGCCTACGTGGATGTCTTTATCTGGGACGACTGGAACACCATGGTGCCGCGGGCGGGCGTCAGCCAGTCCTTGAGTTTCACGATTAACGAACAATAACCAAACGCGGGGGGAGTGATGTTATGGCAAGGGAAAAAGGCCGGCGGAAAAAGCTAGCCGCGCTGCTGGTCTGCGTGCTTTTGGTGGGCTTTACCTTAACGGGACCCGGTTGGGCGGCGGGGGACGCCGCCCAACCGGACCAGATCGTCCTGTCCTGGACGGCCGACCCGCAGACCAGCCAGACCGTGGCCTGGCGCATGAGCGGCACGGCAGGGAAAGTGCAGTACATGAAGGAAAGCGAAAAAACGGCGGATTTCAGCGGGGCGCAGGAAAAAGAAGCCATCGGCGTTGCGTTATATGACGGTTACAATCATTTTGAGGCGGAGTTGGACAACTTGCAGCCGGGTACCGCTTACGCCTACCGCGTCGGCGCGGACGGCTGCTGGAGCGAAGCGAGCACATTTAGCACGGCGGCAGCGACAGATAACTTTTCCTTCATGTATATGGGTGATGTGCAAATGGGTTATGAAGCTTGGGGGCAGCTCCTGCAGAGCGCCTGCGCCGCTTATCCGGAGCTGAAGTTTGCCATGCAGTGCGGCGATTTGGTCGACGAAACGAAAGATTCCGGGCAGTGGTCGGATTTTTTCAGCGCGGCGGCCGGTGTTTTCGACCGTATACCGCTGATGCCGGCCCTGGGCAACCATGAAAATGAAGATCCGACCCTGTACTTCAAATCTTTCGCCCTGCCCCAAAACGGCCCGGCGGGACTCAGGGAACACTTTTACTCATACGACTATGGTAATGCCCATTTTGTTGTGCTGGACAGCAACCGCATGGGAAATGACGACGCCGCCCAGGCGGGGATAGACTGGCTGGAAAGTGACTTGCAAAGCAGCGCCAAAGAATGGAAGTTTGTCATGTTCCACCACCCTCCCTACGGGGTCAATTCCGGCAACTCCGGCGACGATGAAAAAGCCGCCATGATGCAGGAAAAGTGGGTGCCGGTGATGGAGCGCAACGGTGTGGACATGGTCTTTGTCGGGCATCAGCACATGTATATGCGCACCTATCCCCTGCGCGAGGGGCAGGTCAAGAATATGCCTTCGGAAGGTATCACTTACCTGATGGGCAACGCGGGCACCAAGAATTACATTAACTCGGAGGCGCATGATTATATCGCCAAAGTGTTCGAAGGTGACGACGGCTGCAACGAATATACGGTAATCAGTATTGACGGCGGCGTGTTGACCATGACTACCAGGAACGCGGCCGGCAGCGTGCTGGACGAGTACAAGATTAACAAGAGCGGGGCTATGGACTCCCGGGTCACCGTGAGCAGCGTCAAGCTCTTGAACAGCGAGAGCGAGGCAATACCCTCCGTATCCGCCGGAGGATATTGCCGCCTGCAGGCCCGCCTGAATAATAACACGGGCGGACGGCAGACCGCGACGGCCGTGCTTCAGGTGCGCGCCGGAGAAGGCGCCGCGGTGGACTGCGGCGGAGAGCCGCTGGGGATAGTCAGCTTGCAGGCGGACGTTCCGGCATCCGGGGCGGATGTTTACGCTGATTTCAAAATACCCGATCTGCCCGCAGGCAGGGCTTATGTAGACGTTTATGTCTTCGACGAGGGCGGCATGCCCATTGACCTGCCTTATCAACAATTCAGTTTCACTATTACGTCTGATTAGGTATGACAGCCGTAATGAAAAGAATATGGCCGTTCCTGATTTGTTTGTCGGTATTCTTGACGTATGCGCCTGCGGGTTTGGCGGATGAAGCAAGCCCAAGCCCTCCGTTGCGCGCACCGCGGGCGCACGCGGCCGACGCTTTGAATATCGGCTGGGTGCGCCTGCTGAATCCGTTAAATAACGAAGAGATCGATACCGTCGCGGGGCAAGGCGGATATCGTGTGCGGGTCCGGATAGACAATAACGGCGGCGAGACAATCAACGGACTGGTCATTGTTCAGGTGAGGAATGGAGCTGGGGCCACCGCCGGAGGCGGGGGCAGGGTGCTGAGCTGCGTGGCGGTGTCGTCCGGCATTACCGCCGCGGGAGCGGTTGTGAGCGCGGATTGCGTCCTGCCCGGCGGTGTGAGCGGCGAAGTTTACGTCGACGTGTTTGTCTGGAGCGGGTGGGATGCCCAGACACCGCTGGCTGCTCCCTGGCAGAACACAAGCTTCACCGTAACCAATTAACCTAAACAGTGTATCAATAAAAACAAAAAATAAAAAAACATTACTTAAATATTGAATAAGTTATTTACAGTAGTTTCATGTTGGTTTATAATATATATTGATACATGGATAATTTATGAAAATGAGGATAATACAGAAAGGGGAGGTGAAAAACGGGTAAGTCCATAGTTCGATCTAACGACTGGCTTGGCCGCGGCAGTGCAAAAATAAAAAAACGAGGAGGATAAAAATGAAATTAAGAAGCCTGAAAACACTGGGTGTATTGCTGCTGGTGGCATTGTCCATTTGCCTGACCAGCGTTGCCGCTTTCGCGACTACCAATTCCGTGGATGTTTATCTGCACGACATCAGTGACAATACGGACTCACATTTAGCAACGTATAGCAGATCCGATTTGGAAACTAATTTTACTAATGCTAAGTATAATTATTCAACCGTTGATTGCTCCGTGCCGCCTGTGTATAAGTATTACACCGCCAAGGGGCCGGAATTAGAGGACGTTTTAGAGAATGCCCTGGGGAGTAGTCTGGACAACGTTGAGAGCATCAAGTTTGTAGCCTCCGACGATTACGTTGTGGAACTCGACAAGAGCAGTTTGCTGGACACTACACGCTACTATTATGATTCGGTCAGCCATTCGCTACAGTACGCGGTGCCGGCGATACTTGCCACCAAGTATGCCAACGGCGAGGATGTTGCTGACGGTTCTTTAAGCACCAGCAATACCATCAGGAATTTCTACGGTCAGACAACTGAAGATGATTACACCATAAATAACTTTAATAAAAACATTACAACAATTTACATCAATGTTCCTTAAAAATAACCGCCGGTTGGCAGAAGGTTACAGAGTAAAGTAATAGATTGATTGTCAACTGCCGCGGCCTATGGTTTTGGGAACGCTATTAAAGCGGCCAGTGCCTTTTCATGGTAACTGGCCGCTTTTCTGCATCTTATAACCTAATTTCTTCTAGGCGAAGCGGGTGCCCCCATATTGCCGGTGTGGCACCGCAGGGGGAATTATGCTGTATCCATGACCAAGAGACAGCGCAACTACGGGAATAATAATCAATATAACACAAATGAACAATAGTGCTGTTAATTGACAACTATGTTACGTTAGTTTATACTTTGTATGGTTATTTATACTATTAAGCATATTTACGCAAAATATTACATCTATAGCGCGGAGCCATCATATAAATTCTTCAAGCAGTTTAACACACTTGATTCCAACACCTGCTCAAAGCATACTAACACCGACAATCCTAACCCGGGTCAAAAAACATTACTACGATTTACGATAAATATAACACAATTTGCCAGAGATACGTCCGTCATGTATTATCATCAATATTTCTTTGGGGGGGAGATGTTTTTGCTCAGCCTTGAAAACAAGATATTGCGCGCCCTGTTCCCGGCGGTGATCGCCTTGGCCATGCTGTTAAGCCATGGCTTCGCGCAGCCGGCCGGGGCGGCGGAGGCCGCCGGCGACACGCTGTTGTCCGCGGGCGGGCTGAAAGAGGCGCCCGCCCTGGCGGCTGACGCGGCGCAGAACGTGATCAGGAAGCCGGTGGAGCTGACCTTCGCGGACGACGCGTCCTGGCGGGGGGCGATCAGCGGGGTCAGCGTGGACGGCGCGGCGCTGGAGGCCGGGAAATACGTCATAGACGCCGGCAAAATCACCATCGATAAAAGTGTGTTCCGGACGTCCGGGGATTACGCCGTCGCCGTCCAGGCCGGCGGCTATGCGGACGCGCAGGTAACGCAGAAAATAGGCCTGCTTTATATCACGGGCGACGGGGTGCCGCGGGAAATTGTCTTTACCCGGGCCGAACTGGCGGCGATGGAGCAGGAAAGGGCGGTGTTTTCCGCGACGAACGACTTCCCCGCGGATTTAACGGTGGCCGCGGCGGGGGTGCCGCTGCGGGCCTTGCTGGCGCAGGCCGGAGTGAAGCCGGAAGCCCGGATGATTACCTTTACGGGCAGCGACGGGTACAAGGCCGAATTCATGATCGATGAGTTGTTGAAAACAAAACGCTACATATTCCCCGACAAGACGGAGGTCGAGCCGCTAATAGCGCTGGAGCGGGCGGAGAGGTCCACTGATTTCAGCCAGGTGAGCGAGCAGGACACGCCGGTGCTGTGCATCGGCCAGCGGGCGCGGACTGAGCAAACCCTCTTGAGTTTCGTCAAGATCCTGCAAACCATCACCGTAACCACTGATGCTCCGGGGCAGTGGGCCGGGCCGACGGCGCAAATCATCGACCCGGCCACCCGGCAAAAAGCGGCCACGCCGGGCGGCGCGGTAAAGCGCGGCGCGCAAATCGCCCTGGCGGGCGACCCGAAAACAAAGATTTATTACACCACCGACGGCAGCGCGCCGGACCTCGACAGCGAGATCTACAACGCCCACGGCTGCGGGCCGCTGGCGGGCCAGGCCGAGCCGATCGTGGTGCAGACGGACACCACGGTCAAGGCTAAAGCCGTCGGATACGGCAAAAGGGACAGCGAGGTTGTTGCATTTACTTTCACGGTGGACGATACGCAGCCTGACCAGTCAACTGATGAACAAGTTGTTGAGGACAAACCTGCCGGGCAAGAAGCGCCGGCCGCTGAAAAAGGTACGGCCTTTACCGATATTCAGGACAGCTGGGCCAGGGAGGATATTGAATTTTTGGCGGCCAGGAAACTGATCCACGGCAAAAGCGATACCACCTATGAACCCGGCAGCGAGATCACCCGGGCGGAGTTCGCCGCCCTGCTGGTGCGAGCGCTGGGCTTGCCGGAAGGTGTTTTGCCGGAAGGGCGGTTTCAGGATGTGGCCGCTGCGGACTGGTACGCCGGCAGTGTGGCCGCCGCCGCGGATGAAAAGATCATCATGGGCTGCGCGGGCGGCTTCTTTAGGCCGGGCGCTCGAATCACCCGGGAGGAAATGGCGGCCATGCTCGCCCGGGCGGCGCGCGCCGCCGGGAAGGAGGAGACTTTATCCGGCGGCGGGCTGGAACAGCAGTTGGCCCGGTTCAAGGACCGGCAGCTGATTTCACCCTGGGCGGCGGAGGATGTGGCCATGGCTGCCCGGGCCGGGATCATCGAGGGCCTGCCCGGCGGTGACTTTTCACCCGGGGCTTATGCCGACCGGGCCCAAAGCGCGGCGGTTTTGAGACGGTTCCTGACTTATATTGATTCCAATACAATGTGAGGTGGATAGTGATGATTAACATTAGGGGGTTTAGACTTAATAAACTGCTGGCGGCTGTCGTGGGGTTATGCATAATCGCCGGGCTGCTGGCCGCGGCGCCGCCGCCGGGGGCGGGCGCGGCTGAGCCGGTGGCGCTGACGGTGACGGGCGACGGGGTGGAAAAAACGGTGCAGTTCACCCTGGCCGACCTGCAGGCGCTGCCGCAGAAAACGTACACTTACTCCGGATATAACCACTGGCCTTCTTTGCAGATTTTTAAAGACATGAAGGGGCCGACGTTGAAAACCCTTCTGGACGCGGCGGGATTAAAGGAAAACGCCACCATGATCAGGTGCAAACTGTCCGCGGATGTGTATAGCGAGTTTACCAAGGCACAGCTGCTGGACGAACCCAGGTATTATTTCCCCGATGGGGAAGACGAGGATAATCTGGGGAAATGGCCGCCCACCCGCAGTGAAAGAGGGAAAGTGCGGGTGGAAACGATGCTCGCCCTGAACGAGTCCAACGGCAAAATAATCTATGGCCAGTGCGCGCTGAACGAGCCGACTTGCTGCAAGAACCAGATGCTCGGAGGGCTCTGCGAGGGGGGAACGATTGAAGTAACGACCGAGCCCCTGGCGCAGTGGGAGGCGCCTGCCGCCGATATTCCGTCCGGCGCGGTTGCTTCGGGCAAGAAAGTAACCCTGCAGCACCGCGACGGGACGCCTTATCACGCCATCGTGTATTACACCCTGGACGGGAGCGAGCCCACATATGGAAGCAACATATTCAATATCAGCTACCCCACCTTCCAGCCCGAGTTGAACAGGCCCATCCCGATTAGCGGCAATATGGTCATTAAGACTAAAACAATAGGCATGGGCAAGTTGGACAGCGAGGTGGTCACTTATCAATACAATACGGGGTCAACGCCCCAAGCCGGCGCGGTTGAAGAAAAAACCGCGGACAAGGCAGAAGACGTAAACAAGCCGGAAAGCGCCGCTGAGGCGGGGGACAAGGCGGCGGCAGCGGCAAAACCTGAACATGCCAGGTATTTTACCGATCTGGAGGGGCACTGGGCTAAAGACGATATCTATTCATTGGCGGATAAAGGCATTATTGACGGGGTGACCGCGACGGAATTCCAGCCGGAAGAAAAGATCACCCGCGCCCAATTTGCCAAATTGCTGGTCACGGCGCTAAATATTGAAGCAGAGCAGGATGCGGCGCTTGCCTTCGCCGATGTGCCGGCCGGGGCGTGGTATCGCGATTACGTGGCGGCGGCAGTCCGGGCGGGATTAATTATGGGCTACACCGACAGCGCCTTTGCTCCCGAGGAAAACATCACCCGGGAACAAATGGCGGTGATCCTGGCCCGGGCCTTGCAAATGAAAGCACCGGAGGCGGCTTCCGGCGATGCCGGGCAAGTAATGGACAAGTTTGCGGACAAGGGAGAAATCTCGCCGTGGGCGGGGCGGGAAATAGCGCTGGCAGTATCGCGCGGTCTGGTAAGCGGCCTGAGCGCGGATACTTTCGGGCCGCAAATAACCGCCACCCGGGCCGAGGCGGCGGCCATGATTTTGCGGCTGTATAAGCAAGTACAGTGACCGTAAATGTTTCAAAGGTAAGTCCGGAAAGATTGTGCAGTAACTTTGAAGAGGTGAGTAAGAAGCATTATGAAGCCGCTTCGGATGGTCAAGTTATTAGCGTGTGTCTTGACGGTTCTGGCCGTGTCTTTGCTGCTGTCCGGCGCCGGTTACGCGGATGACGGGGAGGTCAAGGTGAATCTCACTTCGCACAGCTCCCACCGCGTGTACGGACCGGGCGACCGGGTTGAAATGGAGGGAACGGCGCAAAATCTAAAGGAAGTTTCCATAACCGTTCAGGATGAACGGGGCGAGTTGGTATACAGCTGCCGGCCCCAGGTGGAAAAAGGTGTTTTTACGGCCGGCTTCACACTGGAGCCCGCGGCGGCCGAAGGCAAGTACACCATTATCCTCGGCGGCGCGGACCGGCCGGAGTTGAAAAGGTATAAATTTTCAGTATCTTCAGCAGGGGGTCCCGAAGACCAAACGGCGGCGGGCGCTGTTCTTACCATTAATGGCGACGGGGTGGCAGAGGAAGTTTCTTTCACCCGCGCCGAGCTGGAGGCGATGAGCCGGGAAAGAGAGATATTTTCAGTGGTCAGCGACTGGCCCGGCAATTTATTTGTGGCTGCAGAGGGTGTGCCGCTGCGGACCCTGCTGGAGCAGGCCGGCATGAAGCCGGAAGCCCAGATGATTACTTTCCTGGGCAGCGACGGTTACCGGATCGACTTCACCGTGGATGAACTGTTGAACGAGCCGCGCTACTATTACCCCAATCTGATGGAATCGTCAACCGACGGCAAAGAAGCGGTGCAGCCGCTGATTGCCCTGCAGCGGGTGGAGGATGACGACGATTTCGCCAAGATGAGCGACCGTGACACGCCGGTGTTGTGCTTCGGCCAGCGGGCGCTGACGGAACAAACTCTTTGCGAGTATGTCAAAAGGTTGAAAACCATTACCGTCACGACGGAATCCCCGGCGCAATGGGAACCGCCGGCTGTAAAAATCATCGACCCTGATACCCGGCAAGAAGCCGCGGTGCCGGGCGGCAAGATTAAAAAAGGCTCGGAAATCGTCCTGACAGGCGACCCAAAAGTAAAAATTTATTATACCACCGACGGCGGCACACCAGACCTGGAAAGCAAAATCTACAATGTCAGCTTTCATGTTCCGACTTTAAACAAGCCGATTGCAGTGGAAAATGACATCACCGTTAAAGCTAAAACCGTCGGGTGGGGCAAGCGGGACAGCGAGGTTGTTACCTTTACATTTACAGTGGACGGGTTGCAGCCCGGTCAGTCAGCTGCCGAACAGGCCGTTGAGGATAGACCTTCCGGACAGGAAGCCGCAGCAACTGGAAATGGCGTGGCTTTTACCGATATCCAGGAAAGCTGGGCCAGGGAGGATATAGAATATATGTCGGCCAGGAAGCTGGTCCGCGGCAAAAGCGAGACTACTTATGAACCCGGCAGCGAGATCACCCGGGCGGAATTCGCCGCCCTTTTGGTGAGGGCTCTGGATTTGCCGGAGGGTGTTTTACGGGAAGGGCAGTTTCAAGACGTGGCCGGTACGGAATGGTATGCCGGCAGTGTGGCCGCCGCCGCATATGAAGAGATCATCACGGGCTATGACGGCGGTTTCTTTAAGCCGGATGCCTGCGTCACGCGGGAGGAAATGGCGGCCATGATCACCCGGGCGGCGCGGGCCGCCGGGAAAGAGGAGACTTTATCCGGCGGCGGGCGGGAACAGCAGCTGGCCCAGTTCAGGGACCGGCAAATGATTTCACCCTGGGCGGAGGAGGATGTGGCCCTGGCTGTCCGGGCCGGGATCATCAAAGGCCTGCCCGGCGGGGACTTTTCACCGCTGACAAACGCCGACCGGGCTCAAAGCGCGGCGGTTTTGAAACGATTCCTGACTTATATCAATCCCGCCGCGGCGCAGTAATAGAAAATGGTATTTAAAAATAAAATTTATCGTGGGATAAGTGAACTTTGGGTATGTAAATAAACGGCGATTTTGAGGCCTTATTCAAAGAGGGAGTGAGTCCGGGGATAAGCGAGGGATTGTTTGAGACGTGAATTGGTGCTCAGGGGGTGGCGAAATGCCTGAAAATAATGCTGATGAAAGTAAAGTGAAAGGTATTAGTAACAAAAAGTGGCTGGCCCTGGGGGTTGGACTGCTGGTCCTGATTATTGCCGTCTGCTCATATTTAACCCGGGAAAGCGGCCCGCAGGAAGGAACGGTGGTAATTAAAGCCGGCGCCGACACATTAGGCAGCTTTACCGTTGCCGACCTCCGGAAATTACCGGCCGTTGAAAAGAAAGTGATGGTTCAATCCAATTGCGGCAATAATTGCGGCAATAATAGCGGCAATAGCAGCGATAGCGGCGAGAACATCATTGAGTACGATTTTACCGGCACGCCGCTTCTGACTGTATTGAATAGTATTGATCCCGGTCTGGCCCAAAAGCACAAAAAAATCATTACCAGGGGGGTCGACTACTACAGCCAGGTGCTGGAAATGTCTGAAGTGCTGCAGCCGGACAATGTGTATATTGTTTATGCGGATAATGGCAAATCATTGCCAACCAAGGCAGGCGGGGAGGGGAGCCTGCAAGCCGTTGTTTGCGGCGACAAATCCGGGCAGCGCTTTACCAACTGGCTCGTGAGCCTGGAGCTCCAGTAAGCGCCGCCGGCGCGGAGTACGGGAGTGAGTGGCGGCGATAACGCCGTGTGGAGCGGCGCGCTTTACTGAAGATATACGTTTAATGTTTTGTGCGAGGTGAAGAGTAATGATAAACAGCAGGGGTTTCAAGCTGCGTAAATTTCTGGCCGCCATGGCGGGGCTGTGCCTGGCTGCCGGTTTCTTGTTCATGGCCGTGCCGCGGGGCGCGGGCGCGGTTGCTGAACCGGCGGCGCTGACGGTAACAGGCGACGGGGTTGAAAAAGAAGTGACCTTTACCATGGCTGATTTACAGGCGCTGCCGCAGAAAACTTACACTTATTCCGGGTACAACCACTGGCCGGCGCTGAAAGTTTTTCAAGATATGACCGGACCGTCGCTGCAAAGCATTTTAGACGTGGCCGGCTTAAAGGACAATGCGACTCTGCTCAGGTTGAAACCAACCGGCGGCAGGTTTGTGCACGCTGATTTCACCAGGGAACAGTTGCTGGAAGAACCCCGGTATTATTTCCCCGAGGGTGAAAATCCCGGCGATCTGGCGGATTGGCCGCCCATTCGCGGCGAGAAGGGAAAAATACCGGTGGAAACGATCATTGCTCTGAACGATTCCCAGGGCCGGATATGTTTTGGCCAGCGGGCGCCGAATGAACCCACCGGCGGTGATTGCGTGATGATTCAGGAAATGTGCAACGGGGGAGTCATTGAAGTGCTGACGGCGCCCCCGGCGCAATGGGAGGCGCCCACCGCCGATATCCCGTCCGGCACGGTTGCCCCGGGTACGAAAGTAACCCTGCGGAAGCCGGATGAGGCCGCGGATAATGTCATGGTGTACTACACCCTTGACGGAAGCGAACCTGATTATGGAAGCTATATATTTAACATCAGCTACCCCAGCTTCCGGCCGGAACTGAACAAGCCGGTGCCGATCAACGGCAATTTGATAATTAAGGCAAAAACCATCGGTTTCGGCAAATTAGACAGTGACACGGCAACTTTTCAATATAACATCGCCACAGGAACGGCAACGCCTGCTCTAGCCAGGGATTTTGCCGACATAGCAGGGCACTGGGCCGGGGACGACATTAAAGCTTTAGCGGAAAAAGGAATAATTGACGGGGTGACCGCCACGGAATTCAAACCGGAAGAAAAGATCACCCGCGCCCAATTTGCCAAGCTGCTGACCGCGGCTTTAAAGATCAAGGCCGGGCAGAATACGGGTATTTCTTTTGCGGACGTGCCCGCCGGGGCGTGGTATCACGATTACGTGGCGGCGGCAGTCAAGGCGGGACTGATCATGGGCTATAGCGACGACATTTTTGCTCCCGATGACAACATCACGCGGGAACAAATGGCGGTGATTATTTCCCGGGCGCTGAAAATGAAGTCGACGGCGGATCTGTCTCATAGTGTAACTGAGCAAATAATTGACAAGTTCAAGGATAAAGGGGATATATCGCCGTGGGCGGGAAATGAAATATACCTGGCGGTGTCTTGCGGCATAGTAAGCGGCGTGAGCGAAGACACCTTCGCCCCGCAAGTGACTGCCACCCGGGCGGAAACGGCGGCCATGATTTTGCGCTTAATGCGCTGGAGTGAAAAGCAATGAAGTTGAGAGGGCCCGAATTCAGACCTGGGCCATGGAAAGCCGTCGTCGTCGTAATGCTGCTGACCGCGCTGCTCAGCCTGTTGTGGGTTGCCGGGCCGGTCATGGCGAGCACCGGCTGCGGCACCGGCGTTGAAGGCGTGGCGGCCGACACGCTGACCATTAAGGTCGGCTATTTCGGCGGGCCCTATTACACGAAGAAGGTCTACACGCTTAGCGACCTGGACGCGCTGCCGCAGGTCAGGCAGGCCTATACCTTCATCGACAGCCTGCCGGCGGTGTGCGTGGACGCGGCCACGGGGGTCAAGCTGACCGATTTGCTGGAAGACGCCGGCATCGACGTAAACTCCGCGCAGAAATTTTATTTTTTTTCAACTGACGTCAAAAAGGGATGGTACCAGTGTTTAGACAAGTCTTTCCTGCTGGACACCCCCCGTTTCTATTATCCTAATCTGCCTGCAGGCTGGGATTACGAGACCGCCTCGTCCACACCCGAGGCGGTATACGGGGCGGTCCGGGTGGAGCCGCTCATAGCGTACAAGGACAACTGGCAACGGTTTGACGCCGCCCCGGATTTTAGCACTTACGATACCTCGACCAGGTTCAGGCTGCTGTTTGGTCAGAGCGACGCCGATGAGCATACTGCTCCCCAGTCTGTCAAATGGGTGCATGCGATCGAGGTGATGCTGGGCGGCACGCCGCCGGCCGGGGTCACCCTCGACCGGGACATGGTTAACCTCAAGGTCGGCAGCATGGTCCGGCTGAAGGCGACCGTGGCTCCGGATGAAGCCACGGACAAGACCGTGCGCTGGAGTTCCAGCGACACCGGTGTGGCCACGGTCGATAAAAACGGCCTGGTGACGGTTGTCGGCGAGGGTACGGCTACGATCACCGTGACCACTGTGGTCGGCAATTTGACGGCCGCCTGCGTCGTGAACGGTCCGGACCAGGATACTGGCGGGCAGGGTATTGCGTCAAACGACGCCGGTGAGACGCGGGGGACTCCTCCCGGGCCGCCGGAGTCCGCCCGGCGTTACCTGGCGGAAAAGGATGCGGCGGTTGCCGTTTCCATGGCCGCTGCGCCGGAACAATCGGGCTACCAGCCCTGGCGCGTATTCGAGATGTCGGCCGACGCCGTGCCCCTACGGCGGCAGGAGCAAAGCAAGGCGGGTATCTATGGGGCGGTTTTATTTATTATTCTGTTCCTTTTCGGGCTGGTCAGAAGATATAAGGAGTATTTAAGGGAAATAGCAACGTGACAGCTTTTGCGCCACAGCCGCGGCGTTTCGCTCCTGTCATTCTTTGCGGAGTGCCGCGATCTCTTCTTTGCTCAGTCCGGTCGTGAGGGAAATTTGTTCGTCTGTAAAATCTAATGATAGCATTTTTCTGGCAATGTCCAGCGCCTTTATTTTTTCTCCTTGCTCAATTCCTTGTTTGATTAAATACTCTTCGCTGGATACACGGTCCAGATACCATTTGCGCCTTTGTTGATAAGCTGCCCTGGCAAATTCGTCCGCGCTGGCCCGGGCGAGGATTTTTTCAGCCATTGCAATCACCTCGTTCCGTTTTTTAATGGTTTCGATCAGTCCCCGCTTTTTCATGTTTGCCGCGTCTTTGATAAAGATGAGCCATTCTTCCAAAGTGGTGAGGCCGGTGGCGTCAGCTTGGCCGGATAACTTGTTTAGCTGCAAGTAATGTATCTCCAGATCGCCCACCAGTTGGAAACCGCGCCGGCGTTCCCGGATGTCAAAGACACTGTGGTAGTGCTCATTTTCCCGGATCAGGTTGAAATCAAGGATATTGATGACAATGCAAGGATTGATCTCAAAGTAAGACTCGCCTGCTACAATTTGTTCGGCGTACATGGCGGACCAGTAGTAAAGGGAACGTTTGCGGTAGTTGTCCGTATTTCTGATTTGTATTTCAATATCCACCAGTTCGCCTTCGGCGGTCTTTACTTTAATGTCCATGATTGATTGTTTGGCATCATCAAAGGGTTTGTCAGTATAAGGGTTGAGGTAAATAATATCCGTAATTTGTTCATCCTCGTCCCGGTCCAGGATAGCGTTTAAAAGAGCTATTAAGACAGTTTTGCTCTCTTGTGAATTTCCGGCAAATATCTGTTTAAAGGCAAAGTCTATCTTGGGGTCCATTAATTTAATCCGGGTTTCGGACAAGTTGGTCCACATCCCTTTTCGTTTATATAGCAATATTGCAATATTGCTATATTAGTTATTATACCAAATTCCGGTGGATATAGTAAGCGCAACGAATATGTTTAAAAATAATTGCACCGCCCCCGTTGATTCTACTTTAGTAAGTTCTCCTGGCATGATTTTAGCCAGGAGAACAAAAAACCGCCCGCTATGCGGGTGGGATTCAATGCTTAAGCAAAGCAACACCTTTCTGCCTTCTGTTAAAATGATGAGTGTTCAAGCCATCAATAAAACAGAAGAAAGGTGTTGCTTATGGCAGAGAGTTTAGCACATACTAAATGGCTGTGCAAGTACCACATAGTGTTCATCCTAAATACCGAAGGAAAATAATATACAACGAGCTACGGGCAGATATAAAGGAGATAATTAAAGATTTATGTAAGTGGAAAGGTGTTGAAATAGTAGAGGGGCACATGATGTCTGACCATATCCATCTGTTGCTTAGTATTCCGCCGAAATATAGTGTGTCGCAGGTGATGGGGTACTTGAAGGGAAAAAGTGCGATGATGATTTTCGACAGGCACTCAAACCTGAAATATAAATTTGGCAACCGGCATTTCTGGGCCGAAGGATATTATGTCAGTATAGTAGGGCTGAATGAAAAAACCATAGCAAAGTATATACGCGAGCAAGATAAATATGATCAAATAATGGATAGAATTTCGACGAAAGAACTTGAGAACCCTTTTAAGGGTCCTGCCAAGTAATCAGTGCACATTGGCTTGAACGAAGTTTAAGCCAGCGTCATTTAGGCGCTGGCTAGTAATTAGCCCTTATAGGGCTCGTGCAAGCCACCCCATTTTGGGGTGGTCTTGACTAGATTTTGAAACAATATAACAATATGCGCGACGCAGCGATTCTTGCTTGAATAAACTACGTTGCAACGTGATTATACGGGCCATGGATTGACAATTATGTGATGAGGATTTATATTATGTGCATTAATGCAGCCAGATTCAGGCTGCTGGAGGCGTTTTATGAGCGGGCGGCAAAAATGGGACGGGATGTGAAATTCACTGACGGATGCTGTGGTGGCGCGGGGACTGACTTATCAATACCGGCCGGGCGGTCCCTTCATATTAAATAACATCAGTTTTCAGGCAGGCCGGGGAGAAATAGTGGTAGTGGCCGGCTTGAGCGGCTGCGGCAAGAGCACCCTGTGTTTTTGCCTGTGCGGAGCCATCCGCCACAACCGGGACGGCGTGCTGGCGGGGGAAGTGCTGCTCAACGGCAAGAACGTGCGGGAATTGAGGGCGGCCGGCCTGGCGCTTGAGGTGGGCATGGTCTTTCAGGACCCCGACACGCAGCTTTTTTCGCCGACGGTGGAAGATGAAATTGCTTTTGCCCCGGAGAATCTTTGTCTGCCGCCCGGCCGTATCCGCGAGCGAGTAGAGCATGTGCTGGATCTCCTGGGGATTGCCGCTTTAAGGGAGGCGAATCCTTACCGGCTTTCCGGCGGCGAGAAACACCTGGTGGCTTTGGCGGCGGTGCTGGCGCTTGACCCGCCGGTGCTGCTCCTGGATGAAGTAATGTCCAGTCTTGACAGCGCGGGCAGGAAGAAAGTGGCGGCCGTTCTGGAAAGACTCCGCGGCGCGGGGAAAACCATCATTGCCGTGGAGCACGACCTGGAGGCGGTTGATTTTGCCGACCGGTTGATGGTGATGGAAAAAGGGGCGCTGCTTCGTTATGGCCGGACGGAAACGCTTCTTGCCGACCGGGATTTTATGGGAGAGAAGTTATGGCATTCTTGGAACTAACCCGGGTTTCTTTTTCCTATCCCAAGCGCGGCAGGCGCGTGCTGACGGAAATCGACCTGGCGCTTGACCGGGATGAGATAACGGCTATCGTCGGGCCGAACGGCGGCGGCAAGACCACCTTGACCAAGCTGATGATCGGGGTTTTGCAGCCGTCCGGGGGACAGATCCGCCTGGACGGCCGTCCTCTGGCGGGATATTCGCTGGGGGAAATCGGCCGCCGCGTCGGCTACGTTTTTCAAAATCCGGACGTGCAGCTTTTTTGCGGCACGGTGGCCGAAGAGATAGGTTTCGGCTTGACCAACCGGGGTTATAAGCCGGAAATGGTGGAGGAAAGGATTCAGTTCTACCTGGATTATTTTGAACTGGGGGTCTATCGCAATGTCTTTCCCCTGCACTTGAGCCGGGGGGAAAAACAACGGCTGGCCATAGCCGCCGTGCTGGCCAACGAGCCTTTGTTCCTGATCCTGGACGAGCCCACCGCCGGCCTGGACGCTTACCGGAAAAAGCTGCTGGCGGATTATTTGCAAAAAATTGCCCGGCTGGGCAGAGGCATGATCCTGGTCAGCCATGACGAACCCTTTGTCGGCAGAATGGCGGAACGGGTGGTCGCCTTGAAAGACGGCCGGATCCAGTCGGACAGCGGGCGGAAAGGAAACGCTGCCTATGAAGCTTGACCCCCGGACCAAAATGGTGATGGTTGTTTGCCTCTCAGGCCTGGCCTTGCTTTATAACACGCCGGGACAACTGCTCCTGGTGTTTGCGGTTACTGTGGCGCTGTTAATGATTTTTCATTTTGAGCTTAGTGTTATCGGGGATTATCTAAAACCGTTTTTATCCTTGATGCTGTTTCTTTTGGTAATCCAGTGCGTCTTTTCGCCGGGGGGCGAGGTGCTGCTGGCCGCGGGGCCGGTGCCGTTGATTACCACCGGGGGCTTGAGCATGGGGGTTTGTGTCGTTTTGCGCATTATGACGGTTGCCGCCGCCGCCATGCTGTTCACGACGTTCAGCTCCAGGGACTTTATCCTGGGCCTGGTGCAGTGGAAAGTTCCTTATGAACTGGCCTTCATGGTTTCCATCGCGCTTCGTTTTTTGCCGGTTTTCCGGGATGAATTGAGCAACGTGGTTACCGCGGTCCAACTGCGGGGAGTTGAACTGAAGAAGGTCCCCTGGAGGGAAAAGATGGCGTTGTACCGGCGCTTGTTTTTTCCCGTGGTTTACGGGACCATGCTCAAGGCTCAACAACTGGCGGTGTCCATGGAGGCCCGCGGCTTCAGGGTTTATCCCCGGCGCACTTACCTCAGGCGGCTGAATTTGCTTGGCGCCGATATTGCAGTAATGCTGGTTTGCCTGGTGAGCACCATTATGCTTATCGCGCTGCATTTCACTTGAAGCCAGGTTGTCAAAAAGAGCCAATTAACGCGGCTTTGAGGATTGGGAGGCCTTTTTTATTATCTGTGAAACAAGCACCGATTAATCAGGAACGACGTATATTAATAAAAAAATAGGGAGGTTATAAGCAGTATGGAAGCTAAAGCGGAAGGTTTGGGCGGTATTGGTTTAATATTCCTGGTTTTCATCTTGCTGATTTTCGGTTGCTTCTGTTTCTTTATTTAACAGGTAAAAGCAAAATGAAAGGCTTCCATACCGGAAGCCTTATTGCTCGTTATACCGTTCACTAAATGCCCTTTTCCCCGATATGCGCGATAAGGTCGATAATCCTGTTGGAATAGCCCCATTCATTATCATACCAGGCCACTATATTGATCATGCTGCCGTCAATGACCAATGTGGACAAGGCGTCAATGGTAGCCGAGTGCGGATTGCCGTTGTAATCGTGTGAAACGAGAGGGAGCCCGCTGTAAGCGAGAATCCCTTTTAATTTGCCTGCCGCCGCGGATTTAAGCGTTTCATTAATCTCTGCCGCGGTGGCCGTCCGGGTAATTTCAGCGGCAAGCACTACTGTGGAAACGTTGGGAGTCGGCACACGCATGGAAAGGCCGTTCAGCTTGCCTGCTAGTTCCGGTATGACCAGCGCCACCGCCTTGGCCGCACCGGTAGTGGTAGGGATGATGGACATGGCCGCGGCCCTTGCCCGGCGCAAATCTTTGTGCGGCAAATCCAGAATTTGTTGATCGTTGGTGTAAGAATGGATGGTAGTCATTTGACCGTGCAAAATGCCGTACCCGTCGTGAATGGTTTTAACGATGGGCGCGAGGCAATTTGTGGTGCAGGAAGCGTTGGAAATGATCCGGTGCCGGGCCGGATCGTACTTGTCCTCGTTTACCCCCATGACAATGGTGATATCTTCATTTTTGGCCGGGGCGCTGATCACAACTTTTTTAGCGCCGCCGTGAAAGTGTTTTGAGGCGCTTTCGCGGTCGGTAAACCGGCCGCTGGATTCAACCACTATATCCACTCCATAATCGCTCCAGGGGATGGCGCCTGGTTCCGGAATGGCAAAGGCTTTGATCTCTTTGCCGTTAACCCGGAATTCTCTTTCCTCGTTCGCGTAAATATCGGCGTCAAGGTAACCATGCACCGAGTCGTACTGTAAAAGGTGCGCCATGGTGCAGGCGTTTGTCAGGTCGTTAACGGCTGCGATGTCGATATCCGTTCTTTTCATCGCCGCCCGGAAAACAGCGCGGCCTATGCGCCCGAAACCATTGACGCCAACTTTTAGAGACATGTCGGGACCCTCCCTTGAATAATATGCGGGCATTAAGCTTGCCATATAGGAAGTTTGCGCAATATATTTTCCTGCAGGCTTGTTTCAAAATCATTGGCATGTTGTTTTTTCTTATAGTTCCCAAGGTATATGAAAACTACTCGCGTTCAAATAATCTTGTTGAGACTGCCAAAGCTTGCGGACAACTTTGCTTACTATTAGTTAGGGGGAATGTGACGGAACGCAATGAAATGAGCAGCGGCCGTTTTACGGGGTAGAACGAGGGTGGACAAATATCCAGCCTTACCATAAAATAAACTATAAGGACAAACTAGGGGAGGTTTCACGTTCTGATGATTGAATGGCATAAGGAAAAAATTATCAAATGCGACCAAAAAGTTAATATTACGGCCGCCTTTGGATCAGAACTGGTGCTTGAGGGTTCAACGGCCATCCCCAATATATTATTGAAAATCTATAATAAAATCGGTATTTCCGACTTTCAGATGATCATGTTGATTCAAATGATCAGGCTTTATGTTGAGGAAAAAGAGCTTTATCCGAGTCCGGAGAAGCTGGCGGACTGCATGGAAGCCGATCCTGCCCGGATCGAAAAGGAACTGGCTGGCTTAATGGAAAAAGAGATTATCGCTGTCAGCGAATATTTTGACAGCGAACGGAAAGTAATTTTTGAAGGATATGATTTTGAACCTCTTTTTCTAAAGATTTCGGATATATGGGCGGGAATCCGGGCAAAGGATATCGAAGAGTCTGAAAGGCTATTGAGAATTACGGTCGACGGCCGCGATTTTGACGACAAAAAGTTTGATGACAGCGCGGCCGCCCTGATTCCGATATTTGAAAATGAATTCGGCCGGGCTCTGTCTCCGTTGGAAATTGAACAAATTGAACAGTGGGCGGAGGAAAGAGATCCCAGGCTGGTTGTTGAAGCTTTGAAGCAAGCTGTCTTAAGAGGCAAGCATAACTTCAAATACATTAACACTATCTTGATGGGCTGGAAAAAGAACAACCTGAGGACCCTGGAAGAAGTCGCGGATTATGACCGGGAATTTCAGAGCCGCCGTTCAAGCCGTACCGGCCAGGGGGGCGAAACTGGAAAAGGCGGCCTGAATAAAGCCGACAGAAACAACTCCCGGAAAAAAGCTTTCATTAAAACGCTGTACATATAAAAACGCTGTACATATAGGTATTATTTAAGGAAGATGAGGTAGGAAATATTGGGAAAGGCTTGCGATCTGTGCGGGGACCGCGGAATTATCCTGCAGGGAGATGTGGCGGTGCCCTGCAGCTGCGGCAGGCAAAAAGCTATCGCGAGGCTTTTTAGAAATTCCTGTTTGCCCCAAAAGCTTTTAAATTGTTCATTAGCCAATTTTAACTTCAAGTATTACGCCAGAGACTGTGTGGATGAAAGCAAGGGGATTTCTTATTATGAGCTCGCGCAGCTGGCATATCAGGCCGCCAAAAAGTTTATTGCGAAATTCTTGCAGGAACCCCGCACGGATGGACTGATGTTTACCGGCCAGGTGGGGAGCGGCAAAACTTTTCTCGCCTGCAGCATTGCCAACGCTTTATTGAAAAGGGGCAAAACGGCCCTTTTTGTGGTTGTGCCCGACCTGTTGGATCAGATCAGGTCGACATATGATATTGCGCGCAATGCCGGCGATTACACTGAGTTTGATCTGGTGGAAACCGCCAGGCAAGTGCCCTTGCTTATTCTGGATGATCTGGGCGCGCACAACTATACGGAGTGGTCAAGGAACAAAATTTATTCCATCATCAATTACCGCTTGAACCACTGCCTGCCGATTATTGTAACAACCAATATCACACCGGAGGATCTGGAAGAATACCTGGGGGAAAGGACTACTTCACGGCTGCTGGAGATGTGCAAGCCTTACCGCCTGCTGGTGGATATAGATATCCGCGCTGTTCAGCGCAAAGAAAGAGATTGAAAATCCCGCCCTTGCTCATGAGGACGGGTTTTTATTTAACATCGGTTTTTTAACTGTTGATTGTTCTCGCGCAGCATTTGCCGCACCTCGTCCCATAGTTCCCCGGCCTGTTTTGACACTATGGGATGAACAGGCCTGTGCCGGTTCAATAAAATCCGTTCCAGCCACCTGGCTGATTCATAATACCTGCCGGTTCTGAAATATAAAACGGCAATTAAGTATGTGATATTTAGTTCTTTCTGTATTTCTTGGAAAATTTCATTGTTATAAGCGGACACAAGGGATGAGAGCGCCTTTTCAATATAATCCGATTCTTTCGCCGGGTTGTTCTTATAACGGTACAGCCAGGCTATCTTTAAATACAACATTCCTTTTGTTGAGCCTTGAGCCGGCTTTCCTTGAAGCGCCAATAAGGCCAGCAGGAAAGTTTCCACTGCTTGATCCAGATTGCGGACGCCGCTGTAGTCTCTCGGCGGGCGATCAGGCAAAAGTTTTTCCAAACGCGATTTTATCGTTTTACGCTGCTCATCGCTCAAGCGCATCTTTTGGATCTCTTCGGTGTAAGCAAAACCGCAATGGGAACAAACCATTACTTCGTAATTAAGCGGGTTGACGGAATCATAGTATTTGCAGTAATCATTATCCATGTGGGTCATGCGCAGGTACTTGGACCTGACCTTTGGTGATTCGAATCTCTTGCCGCAAAGTGGGCAGACAGTTTTTACATAATACAGCATATCCTTTTCTTTAATATTTATTTCAGCTTTTTTCGCGCTGTCCTCGAATGTATCTTCACTAATATTTTCCAAATATTGCTCTAATGTTTCGGCGAGCACACTGTGCTTGCCTTTGCTTTTAAAGGCGAACGTATTTTTCCCCTCCGGGCACCGTTCTGCAGCCGTGTTCATATTATCACCTGCCAACTGAATTAATATGACTAAATTTTACTTTTTATTTGTCATGTTTTCTGTGACCGTTGTCACATAACAGCGGCAGATGAAATTTAAGCGTCGCCAAAGACCCTGGAGGAAATGGGCGCCATTTTTGAGAGAAGTATTTTTTTAAGGGGAAATGGTAATAATTTCAGGAAGAGTAAATAAATTTAACCTGATAAAGAAAAATGCATACAAACTTGATAGATGTGCAGAATATTTTTTGGATTCGGGAAAGGAGGAGAAAATGAGTAAATATGTTCCAAGACTTGCCGTAAACTTTTTTAAGGCAACGTTGTTAGCGTTAGCGTCATTGGCGGTATTGACCATCGCCTTGCCGCGCGGCGAGTGTTTTCAGAACACAGGTGCTCAAATTACGGACCAGTCCGATTCCACGTTAAATTGCATTGTGCAGGAGGGTGATACCTTATCTGATATCGCGTGCCGCCGTCAGGTGTCGGTCCGTGAACTGATGAAGGTCAACAATTTGACCGGTAGTTTAATCATACCCGGGCAAGTGTTGATTATGCCTGAAAAATCAAAGAGTGAAGAATCATTATCCCGTGGTGATGTTTCCAGGGAGGATTTAATGCTTCTGGCCAGGCTGATTCACGCCGAGGCGAGAGGAGAAAGTTTCGAAGGGCAGGTTGCCGTCGGCGCTGTGATTTTGAACAGGCTGGCCAGCCCGCATTTTCCGAAAACAATCCGGGAAGTAATATATCAGAAGAGCAGCCGGGTATATCAGTTCTCGCCGGTAGGAGACGGTTCCATCAACCTTGAGCCTAATGAAAAGGCGATGCAGGCTGCCGTGCAGGCGCTGCAGGGAACAGATCCGACTGGTGGAGCGTTGTTCTTTTACAACCCGGACATCAGCAGGGACCAATGGATACGAACCCTACCGGTGATAATCAGGATCGGCAATCACGTGTTTGCCTCAGTCACCACGTAAGGGAAAAAAAGGGGGTCAGGCTTTACTTTGTGAGATTCTAGAATCTCACAAAGTAAAGCCTGACCCCGCGGGAGGCGGCCTTAACTGGTCGCCTCTGTTTTTTTCGGGAAGCTTAAACCTTTAATTTTGATGTTTACTTCTTTAACCTGAAGACCGGTCATATTCTCCACCGCTGTTTTAATTTGACGCTGCAGCCTGCCGGCGACCTCGTGCAAAGCGCAGCCGAAAGAGAGCGTGGGCGAAATATCTATCGTAATAACGCCTTCCTGCTCAACTTTTACGTTAATCCTTCCGGTGCCGGCGACATTCTCGACAGACCGGGCGGCATGGCTGACAATAGCGCTTATGGCGCTGTCGGCTATGGTTAGCTTTCCGTTGGATGTAAATGTTGGCCGTATAACGGATTGCTCAAGCCAATCCTTCTTGCCGGGTGTTCCTTTTTTCCTTAGAAAAACACGGAGCGGGTCCACCAGGATGCCCGGGAAGCTTTTTTTCACTTCCAGAATAGGGGCGGGGATAACATGCCTGCTGAACCTTGTCCGGTGGAACTTGGCTTTTCTAATTTCCTTTTCACTGGCGATTTCTTCGATTTTCGTTATATTTGACGGCTGCGGCAGTTCAAGCCGGCCGGCGATGCGCTGAACCATACCGACAGATGTGCCTAAAATCAACACTTTTTCCGGGGCGACCCGGGAAAGCGTTGATTTTATTTCTTGCGCCTGCCGGTTATCCATAAATAGAGCCGCTTTTATCGCGCCTATTCTGGTAGGCTGGCGTTTGGCCGATGAACCGGCGATAATCCGGTTGCCTTGAATCAGCAGGCCGTCGTCGATGATGGCCTGCGCTCCAAGTTTATTGGCTACAATGGCGGCCCGGTGGCTTTTGCCCGTGCCGCTGGGGCCGACTAGAGCATAGACTTCCAAAAAAGAGCACCAACTTTTTTTCAAGTAGTCAGAATTCAGGAGTTAGGATTCAGGATTTAAAATTCAAAATGCTTTTTAAATAATAAACCTTTTTAGGTTTCGATTCTGACTCCTGAGTACTGTTCCTTTAGCATATGCATTCAAGTGCCATAAGTCAAGAAAAAACAGAAAATGCTGCAAAAAGTTACCGATTAAGCTTATCCAGCCGTTTTTTTATTTCCGCTTCCAAACCGTTGACGGAAGGTTTATAGAACTCTTTGCCTTTAATATTACCCGGCAGGTATTGCTGCTTGACGTAATTGCCCGGGTAATCGTGCGGGTACTTGTAGCCCCTGCCATGGCCCAGCTCAGACGCGCCTTTATAGCCGGTTCCCCTTAGATGAGGCGGGACAGGTTCAGCCCTTTCGGTCTCCACCTCTGAAAGCGCCTTGCTGATTCCCGCGATGACAGAATTACTCTTAGGGGCGGTGGCAAGATAAAGAGCAGCCTCGGCCAGGACGATTCTTGCTTCCGGCATGCCGATCCGCTCTACGGCGAGAGCAGCGGAGGTTGCCACCACCAGAGCCTGGGGATCCGCCAGACCTACGTCTTCAGCGGCGTGGATCATAATCCGGCGGCTGATGAACTCGGGGTCTTCCCCCGCGTACAGCATCCTCGCCAGCCAGTAGAGCGTGGCCTGCGGATCGGAACCTCTCATGCTCTTGATAAATGCTGATATAACATCGTAATGCTCATCAGTCCGGTTATATTTTAATACTTTTTTCTGAATGGCTTCTTCCGCCACGGCCAGAGTAATGCGCCGGACCCCGTCCGCCCCCGGTGGAGTGGTCAAGACAGCCAACTCAAGGGCGTTCAAGGCAGCCCTGGCGTCACCGTTGGCCACTTCGGCCAGGTGAGCGAGTGCCTCCCGGCAAACGTCCGTCCGGTACCCGCCCAGTCCCCTTTCTTGATCTTTTAAGGCTCTTGCCAGGAGGCGTTTTAACGCTTTCCCGGTGAGAGGTTCGAAACGGTAAAGCTGAGAGCGGGACAGGAGCGGACGATTAACGGAAAACATGGGATTTTCGGCTGTCGACCCGATTAAAGTGAGCAAGCCGCTTTCCACAAAAGGGAGGAGGGCGTCTTGCTGAGCCTTGTTGAAGCGGTGAATCTCATCAATGAATAAGACGGTTTTTTCGTCATATAAGGAACGTCTTTCCTGGGCTTCGTTGACTACCCGCCTGATGTCGGCTACGCCGGCCATCACCGCGTTGATAATGACAAACCGCGCTTTGGTGATTCCGGCGATAAGCAAGGCCAGGGTGGTTTTACCCGTGCCGGGCGGGCCGTAAAATATCGCCGACATCAGCCTGTCCGTCTCAATTGAGCGCCTCAACAAGGTGCCGGCTCCCACGACAGCGTTTTGCTCTTCAAATTCCGCCAGAGATGCGGGCCTCATCCGGGTGGCCAGAGGGGCGGTCATTTTCATGTTTTTTTCCATGGCTTGTTTGAAAAGATCCATCAGGCTTCTCCTAAAAACATATGGGCGAACTCCTGGTCCGCCCATAGATCTTTTGATTAGTATGCCAATATTTTGAAGTAATAATTTACTCTATAGATGTTTAGTCAACCAGCGAAGAATTTCATCTTTACTCTTGTAGCCTACGGAGCGCTCAACTTCCTTGCCTTCCTTAAAAATAATCAAAGTCGGAATGCTGCTGACTTTTAAACTGCCCGGGACGCCCTGGTTTTCGTCTACATTGAGCTTGCCTACCTTGACTTTGTCTTTAAATTCCGTCGCAACTTCTTCTACTATCGGGGCAATCATTTTACATGGTCCGCACCAAGCTGCCCAAAAATCTACTAGAAAAGGCATATTGGTCTCATTGATTACCTGATTAAAATTATTATCTCCCAAAGCAAGGATTATTTCGCTGGCCAATTGACTCTCCCCTTCCATGATAAAATTCAAATTTTCTTTTTCTCTAGGTAACAGGGTAGCCGGTAAATGAGCACTTAGAATGGTAGAATAATAGCTTGTGGCGATATCTATTACTTATAACTTCTATCAACCTTAATTATAATTTCATGCAAAACGTCTTGTCAATTACTAACATTAATCATTCTGCGATTTAATTTGACAACAGATAAACATATTATCAAAAATTCAGCGTCTTTCCGGTAAATCAAAGGGTTTTCAGTCAAACCGAAAACCGTGCAAGTTAATAAAAACCCCACTCATGCCGTGAACACCCAAAGTTCGAACCTGTTCTCACAGGTGGGTGCCCTCCTGAATGATTTTCGCTTCCTCAACTGGGAGGCATGCAAGCCACATCCAGAGTCCGGGCTCCCTTTTTTATGGTGTTGGCTCAAAACTTCAAGGTGGGTCACGCACATAGCAGGGTATTTTTTTTACACATTTATGTTAGCACATCGGCTATCCATTTACAAGGGCCACTTGTGAACCTCTTTTTTCCGGAGTATGCCGTACCGGCTTAAGTTGCCCTATTAGTTTTAGCTCCTGGGGGGTTGCTTTTTATGTTCAGTTTAATGTTTAATTCTTTCAACTGTGCGGGTGAGACGTTACCCGGCGCCAAGTTCATTAGATCAGTAGCGCTTTGTGTTTTGGGAAAAGCGATGACGTCCCGGATAGTATTTTTCTTAGCCAGCAGCATGATTAACCGGTCCAATCCAAAAGCAATGCCGCCGTGCGGCGGAGTGCCGAATTCAAAGGCTTCCAGCATGAACCCGAATTTTTCCATCGCTTCACTTGCACCGATGCCGATGGCCGCGAACATTTTTTCCTGGATATCCCTGCGGTGAATCCGGATACTGCCGCCGCCCACCTCCACGCCGTTTAGAACGATGTCGTATGCCTTGGCACGGGCCTTTCCGGGTTCGGATTCCAGCAAGGGAATGTCGGCTTCCCTTGGTGATGTGAAGGGGTGGTGCATCGCCACATAACGTCCTTCCGCCTGGTCATAGTCCAGCAGGGGAAAGTCAACCACCCACAGGAAGTTATAGGTGTTTTCGGGGATCAGGCCGAGACGCTCGCCCAAGTGCAGCCGCAGAGCACCCAGTGAGTCGGCCACCACCTGCGGCTTGTCCGCCACAAAAAGCAAGAGATCCCCTGGTTTGCCCGCCAGCCGGCTGATGATGGCGCCAAGTTCCTGCTCGTTGAAAAACTTGGCAAGGGTTGACTTGACCCCGTCCTCAGTAACGATAAAGTAAGCTAAACCCTTGGCCTTGTAAATTGCCGCGAAAGCGATCAGGTCGTCAATTTCCTTCCGGCTGAAAGAGCCGCAACCGGAGGCGTTTATCCCCTTGACCTGTCCGCCGCCGTCCACGACTGATGAAAAAACCTTGAAACCGCACCCTGCCGCGATATCGGAGATATCTTTTAATTCAAGCCCAAAGCGGGTGTCCGGTTTGTCTGAGCCGAAGCGATCCATCGCTTCCTGG
Source organism: Pelotomaculum terephthalicicum JT (assembly GCF_022410535.1). Classification (GTDB taxonomy): domain Bacteria; phylum Bacillota; class Desulfotomaculia; order Desulfotomaculales; family Pelotomaculaceae; genus Pelotomaculum_D; species Pelotomaculum_D terephthalicicum. The sequence goes on along the minus strand of NZ_JAKNBL010000003.1, from coordinate 122,739 downwards.
TAGGAAAGCCTGGGGAACGGGCGGGGTACGTCCAGGCCGATTGTTTCACGGCACATCCGCGCTACCATTTCTTCCATCAGGCTCAGAATATCATCTACATCCACAAAAGACATTTCTATATCGATTTGGGTGAATTCGGGTTGCCGGTCCGCCCGGAGGTCTTCGTCCCGGAAACAGCGGACGATTTGGAAATATTTGTCCAGACCGGACACCATCAGAATTTGTTTATAAAGCTGCGGCGACTGCGGCAGGGCATAGAACTTGCCGGGGTTGACCCGGCTCGGCACCAGATAATCCCTGGCCCCTTCCGGAGTGCTCCTGGACAGCATCGGGGTTTCTATTTCCAAAAAACCATTTTCATCAAGGAAGTCACGGACCGATTTGGCAACGCGGTGGCGCAGGATCAGCGCCTCTTGCATTTCCGGCCGGCGCAGGTCGAGATAACGGTAGCGCAGCCGTACGTTTTCATCTACATCAACGCCGTTTTCAATATAAAAAGGCGGTGTTTTGGCCCGGTTTAAAATGCGCAGTTCTTGGGCGAGCACCTCCACTTGCCCTGTTGCCAGATTAGGGTTGGCGGTGCCTGCGGGACGCACCCGCACCATTCCGGATACCGCCAGCACATATTCGTTGCGCACGCTCCCGGCTTTGTCGAAAGCTTCTTTGTGCAGATCCGGACTGAACACTACCTGCACCAAACCCGACCGGTCCCTGAGGTCGACAAAGATCAAGCCGCCGTGGTCGCGCCTGCGCTGCACCCAACCCATCAAAACAACCTGCCGGCCGGCCTGTTCACTGCGCAAAACGCCGCAATAATGGCTGCGCTTCCACTCATTCATAAAATCAATCACATTAAAACCTCCCAATTATGTGTAAGATGTATTCTGACATTGTTGCGCCGGGGTCTGAAAGTATCAAGGAAGACGCGGTGCATGCCGCATTTTAGCCTGCAGATACTTGATTACTTCCCCCATGGCCACGGTTGCCTGCTCTTGCGCGTCCATATCCCTTACTACGGCGGTATCGCTTTTCAGTTCCTCTTCGCCGATGATGACTGCGAACCTCGTCCCGGCTTTGCCGGCGTATTTCATTTGCGCTTTAAGACTGCGGTTCAGGTAGTCCTTGTCGGCGGAGATGCCGGCGCGGCGGATTTTAAACAGGAGGTGAAAAGCTGTATGCTCCGCCGCTTTCCCTGCTGTAACCACGAACACGTCCAAGCCCGGTGACCTTGGTATGGCGCAGCCCTGGTTTTTCATGGCCAGAATGATCCGTTCCAGGCCAAGCGCGTAGCCGATACCCGGAGTGGGAGGGCCGCCGCAGGTTTCCACCAGACCGTTGTACCGCCCGCCGCCGCCGATGGAACTCTGGGCGCCGATGTCCGGCGCCATTATTTCAAAAGCCGTGTGTGTGTAATAATCCAGACCGCGCACCAGCCGGCGGTCTACTATATAAGGCAAGTGCAGCAAATCAAGATGTTTTTTTACTGATGCGAAGTGTGTCAGACAGCTGTCGCAAAGACAGTCAATAGTTGTCGGCGCTTCCGCGCCGAGCTCGCTGCAGCGGCTTTCTTTACAATCAAGGATGCGCAGCGGGTTTTTTTCATATCTCTCCCGGCAGTTCGGACAAAGGCTGGCAAGCCTGGGGCGGAAAAAGTCCTGTAATTGCCGGCGCAGATGCGGGCGGCAGGCCGGGCAGCCGACACTGTTGACATGCAATGCCAGGTTTTTGAGGCCGATTCTGCCATAGAAATCCATGCTCATGGCGATTACTTCAGCGTCAACCGCCGGGTCGTGCGAACCGAACACTTCAACCCCGAATTGGTGAAACTGGCGGTAACGGCCGGCCTGAGGGCGGTCGTAACGAAACATCGGCCCGGTGTAATACAACTTGACCGGCTGCGATCCGGCGTACAGCTTGTCTTCCAGGTAGGCCCTGACGGCGGACGCCGTGCCTTCGGGCCGCAAAGTGACGCTGCGCTCTCCCCGGTCGATGAAAGTGTACATCTCTTTTTCCACAATATCAGTGGTGTCACCCACACCGCGCAAAAACAACTCCGTATGTTCGAAAATCGGCGTCCTGATTTCCGCATAGCCGTATTCGCCGCAGATGTGGCGCAGCTGCCTTTCAAGGTATTGCCATGTTTCGACCTCGCCGGGCATGATATCGTTGGTGCCGCGCGGCCGCATTGTCAGCATGATATTCTCCCCTTTCAAAAGCGAAAACCGCCCCCGGTCAATGCTTGACATTGCCAGGGACGGGTTGTTAACCGTGGTGCCACCCTGTTTGGATAATATTAAATACTATCCCTTTAAGCCCGTAACGGCGGCTTCCGGGCCAGTCTACCGGCACATTGACATTGTGCTTTCGGTGGCCGCTCCCGGGAGTTTTTCAATACCTGCTTTTGCGGAAGGTTTTCAGTCTGCGGCCCTCCGTCCCTGTCAAAAACGAGTGATATTTACTCGGCCCGGTCATCGCTTTCATTTACCTGAGCATCATTTTATGCAATATAGACGCTTTTGTCAATTCAGACATCTTTTACTTCAGATATCAAAACAATCTAAAAATTTAAAAATATTAAAATAGTTATTGACACGTGATATCCAGAATTAGTATTATATTAATATACCAAACGGTTGTCGCAGAGAGGTTAATAAATATGTCTACATCATCTGAAGAACGTCATGCTGAAATTATGGATACGGCGATTAAATTATTTCGTAAAAAAAACTATCACGGCACATCAATGCAGGATATCGCCGAAGCGGTCGGGATCTACCGGGGAAGCCTTTACCATTATATCAACAGCAAAGAAGAAATACTGTACCACATTGTTGAACGGCCGGTTTCTAAAGGTGTCAAGTATCTAAAAAAGATTCAATTGGAAGATCTGCCGCCGGCGGAAAAGCTGCGCCGGGCTATGGAATACCATGTCAGGTATTCGACGGAGCATCAGGCGGTGGTGGCCATTATGCTTGAAGACACCAAGCATTTGTCTGAAGAATGTCAAAAGCAGATTCGCGAGGCGCAGAAAAAATATGAGGATACTTTCCTTAATATCATTAGAGAAGGTATTCAAAAGGGAGATTTCAAAAAATTAGATCCCAAGGTCGTTACTTTTGCAATTTTGGGTATGACCAACTGGATGTACCGATGGTTTGATGTTGATGGAAAACTGTCGGCCGGTGAAGTCACTGAGCTTTTTCTGGATATGATTTTGAACGGGCTGTTAGTTGAATAAGTAAATTTTAAAATATGGGTGGAAATGAAACAGAATTTGCAACGAACGTTTAATTTTTATTGTTTGATTATTTTAATAATACTGTAAAATTTATAAATTCAAAAAGAAACTATCATTAATTAGCACACTCCTGTTCCTAATGATTAAAGGTAAATTAACGGGAGAGATTACAATGAATAGTGAAATGAATTATGAAATGATTATGGAAAATAGTTTAAGTTCAGTAACTGAGGGACTGAATATCGGCAATTTCGCAGTTGACAAGTTGTGCCGGATAGTTAAAGCTAACAAAATTGCCGGAGAAATTTTAATAAAAGAAAAAATCCAGGGTATGAATGTACTGCAGGTTATTCATAATGAGTTTAAGGAGCTAAATTCAATTTTCCAGGATTCTTACGACGGTATTAGTATAGTCAATATGAATGGCGTAGTAACACGTTTGAATAAAGCTTTTGAACGGGTTACCGGTTTAAAAATTGAAAAAGTTCTGGGTGTCAACCTCTACGATGTGCAGAAAAAAGGTCACTATTTTGACCCGGATGTGGCGCTGAAAGTGTTGGAAACGGGCAAGCCGGTAACCATCCTGCAAAAACTTGCCAGCGGAAAGGAAATAATGGCAATCGGTAATCCGGTTTTCAACAATAAAGGTGAAGTAGTCAGGGTGGTAGTAAACTTCAGGGATATTACCGAATTGAGGCAACTTCAGGAGGAACTGAGGCAGACCCAGGAATTAAATGCCCAGTATCTGTTTGAGATGGAAAGTTTAAGAGAAAGATATACCAAAGAGCATTGTGTGATTTTTAAAAGCAAAGAGATGGAAAAAATCATCGAGTTGGCCACAAGGGTTTCTATAGTGGAGAGTCCCGTCCTCATTCAAGGAGAGTCCGGGGTCGGCAAGGAAATAATTGCGAACATGCTTCACAACCTGAATCCGAAAAGAAGAAAACACCCGATGGTCAAAGTGAATTGCGGCGCAATTCCTCAGGAATTAATGGAAAGCGAATTTTTCGGGTATGAATCCGGTGCTTTTACAGGAGCCAGCAAATCTGGGAAACCGGGCTATTTTGAATTGGCAAACAAAGGCACAATCTTCCTTGATGAAATAGGCGAACTCCCGCTGGGTTTACAGGTCAAGCTATTACGTGTCCTGCAGGGGCAGGAAGTTACCAGGGTCGGCGGGGTAAAAACAATTAAGGTTGATGTTCGGGTAGTGGCTGCCACTAACAGGGACTTGGAGCCGATGGTCAAAGAAAATTCCTTTCGGGAGGACCTTTTTTACCGTATTAATGTCATTCCCATCCGGATTCCATCCCTGCGGGAGCGCAGGGATGATATCACTCCCTTGCTCTTCCATTTTCTTGATATTTATAATAAAAAATATAACCTGAAAAAAAGCTTGTCAGATGAAGTGGTTGATTACCTGACAAGGTATGACTGGCCGGGGAATGTCAGGGAACTTATTAATTTAATCGAAAGGCTTGTTGTAACTACCGACATTCAGCAAATAACTTTAGAAAGCCTCCCGCAAAAGTACCGTATTGAAAAAAATGACAATTTGTATCGAGTAAAACAGATGAACTTGACGGTAGCTGTTGAGGAGTTGGAAAAGTTTCTGGTTACCCGGGCTCTAAATTTGCACAAGAGCACTTATAAGGCTGCCAAGGTGCTGGGCGTCAGCCAAAGCACGGTTGTCCGCATGGCTAAGAAATATAAGCTTACCAGTTCAAATTGCTAATTTTTCCATATTATTATTAACAGTTCCGAAGCGGACAAAAACGGTAGTTCCGCGGGGATCTGTTTCTATATCGATGACGGCGTTATGCCTGGCGGCGATGCTGTAACAAACGGCAAGACCTAAACCTGTGCCGTTGTCCTTTGTTGTGAAAAACGGCGTGCCAATCTTTTCAAGCACTTGCGGCTCAATCCCGGAACCTTGATCCCGTACCGATAAAACAGCCGTGTCACCATCCGTTGACGTGCACAAGGTTAGTTTTCCACCCGCTGGCATTGCTTCAAGTCCGTTGCGCGCAAGGTTGAGAATAAGCTGGCGTATTTCTTTCTCGTCCATGAGCAAATCAGGAGTTTCCGCCAAATCTGTTTCTATATACTTGTCAGCATTCAGGGCGTCTGCTTGAATCAAAGGAAATAGGGTTTGCACAATATAATTTAAATTATGCAGTTTTAAATCCACCGGCTTGTTTTTTGCCATGGAGAGGAATTCCGTAATGATTGAATTAGCCCTGTCCAGTTCACTGATCATTAAATTAAAGTAATCTTTATAAATGGCGAGTTCCTTTTTTCTATCAATCATTTGCAGAAAACCACGTACGGTGGTCATCGGATTTCTGATTTCGTGGCCAATACCCGCGGCCATTTCTCCCACCAGATTCAGACGCTCCAGTCTGGCCATCTCTTTTTCCATTTTCCTGCTTTCAGTGACATCATTACCTATGACTAGCAGACATTGCCTGCCGCCAAGCTCAATCATTTCCACCGATAACAGACACAAACTAATCTCACCCGCTTTGTTGCACAACTCAATTTCCATGTTGCGCACGCTTCCCTGCTCCATGACGGCCTGCAACATGTTGGCGCGGTCCAAGGGATCCGTGTATAAATGTAAATCCGTTGCTGAATTGCCGATAACCTCTTGGCGGGAATAACCGGTAGCGCGAAGAAAACTGTTGTTCACGTCAATGAATCGTCCGTCTTCAATGGTAGATATGGCCATTGGATATGGACTGCCGTTAAAGGCTTTAGAGAAACGTTCCTCTGATGAACGCAGCATCTTTTCAGTTCGTTTGCGCCAAGTGATGTCAACGCAGTTTCCCAGTATGGCCGGTTTCTTTTGATACTGAATAGGGGCGACCGTTTCCATGACCCACCTGGTTTTTCCGTCTTTTCTTAAAAGCCTGTATTCATAAGGAGTTAAACGTTTTCCCTTCAACATTTTATTGGCATTTTCCCTGACTGTTTTTCTGTCCTCAGGAAAAACGAATTCCGATGGGTTCGCGCCGATTAATTCATTTTCAGCGCAGTCCGTATATTTCTTGAACCGGGAATTAACAAATTGGAATTTGCTGTCCTGTATTATGAAAATGCCGACCGGTGAGTTATTTGTCAATATTCCAAAAAGTTCCTCCGCCTGCATGCGCTCGGTTATATCATTCATTACAGCGGTATTGTCGTCCATTCCTAACACCTCAGCCGAGTATTTATATTTCTTTTTTTGACAGGATTCGATAATTTCCTTAATAAATAATGTTGTCCAGTCAATTATAAGAAAATCGAACTGGACAATAATATTTTAAAATTTAATTATCTAAACATTAAAGTTAATACGACGTAAATTTAAATTTTCCTTCAATTATTTTAAGCCGTCTACTCAAATTTATTAATACCTCTCGATTTTGCTTCTTGCAGATGGCCGGTCAAAAAGTTAATGCCGGTTTAAATAAGTTGAAAACAACTTAACATCCTGATTTGGCGAACTCTTCAAATATTGGACGCCCAAATGTGTTAGTCGAATTAATTCAGTGATGAATTAAACTAAAAAGTTCCCCCAAGGGAGCTGAGGAGATTTTCTTTTTTTTTAGCATTTGCTTGCAATTACCCTGAAGGCATGTATTTTGCAATGTTCTGTATTGATAGAAAATTGAAAAATTGAAAGGAGGCTTCTTGCTTTTTCGGATTTCCCGAGGAAAACTATTTTTCAAAGGAGGATATCTTCTATGTCGGAGAAAAGTCACAGTTGGGCCACTCCGGCCCCGGCAGGTTTGGTAGCGCTGGCAATGGCTTGTTTCACCTTTTTTGCGCTTTTGACCGGAAAAATAACCCCTGCCTCCAGCGGATTAATGGGTATATGGCTGTTAGGCGGTTTTGCCGTACAGGTTATCGTCGGCATTGTGGAGCTGAAAGAAGGTAATATCTTAAGCGGCAATATTTTTACGTTCTTCTCCGCTTTCTTTATGCTGGTCACCGGACTGGAATTTATTTTTAAGTATTTCGCGTCTGTGAACGGCTGGAAAATTGATGCCCACGTTGACGGTTGGGGCTGGCTGCCTCTTGCCGCCGCGGTTACCCTCTGGGCGCCGGCTTACCTCAAGTCCCCGAAATGCTTGTTTGGAGTTGTAATCAGTTTGACGCCGGCCCTTTGGATTATTTCCTTAATGGACATGGGCGTCTGGCCCCATGAGATGGCGCCTGTAGCCGGCTGGCTCGCATTTTCCGGCGGTACCTTCGGCGTGTACACCAGCGCCGCGGTTATCCTGAATACGTCTTTCGGCCGGTCCGTCCTGCCGATGGGCGCGCCATTCATTAAACCGCAGCCTGCTTCAGGCCCTGCTTTAGGTTCTAAATCCGCCTAGACCACGTCGTATACAATATATTAAAATCATTAACCGGTAGAGGTGAGTACGCATGTAAAAGAAAATAAAGAGTGCTTATAGTGTTGGTGAGTATTTTTTAAATTATTATTGCAATATTAATTCTCTTTCAAAGGTAGAGTAAAAGTTGAAACCGGTTTAAGTGAGTTAAAAATAACTTAATATTATTATTGAACAAACCCCTCAGATATTGATTTCTTGGGTGTGTTAGCTCAGTTTAATTCATTAATGAATCAAACTGACATATTTCCAAGAATATTGAGGGGTTTTTACTTTTCTTTGCAGCTATATATTTGTATTTGCCTGGAGGCATGTATTTTGCATTGTTATATTATAAAAAATTAAAAACAATTATAGAAAGGAGGACTAGTTAAAAAAGTCACTAGCACTGTAAATAGCATGGTATTGATGGTCGAAATTGTTCCGAAATTGTTCATTAGCAGGGGGTTGATACTATTTGTTGCGGCTTGTCGAGAAATATTAATAAAAAATATTAATAAAGGAGGAAAACAGTTGAATATTGTTGATTTTATAACAAGAAACGCTGAATTTTACCCCCACCGCAGAGCCATTATTTGCGGGGACGACGGGCGCGAATTTACCTGGTCGGAGTATAGCCAACTGATTAACCGGCTTGGCAACGGCTTAATTAATCTGGGAGTTCAGAAGGGCGACAGAGTAGGCATCTATCTGCCAAACGGTCCCGAATGGCTGATCGCCTTTTTCGGTGCGATGAAGATCGGGGCTGTAGCCTTGCCTTTTAATATTCTGTATAAAACCGGTGAGATATCCTATATCTTGAGTAATTCCCGGGCCAAGGTGGTTATCGGCGCTTCGCCGGAAGTCAAACAAAACATTCTTAACATCCTGAACGAAATCCCGTTGGTGGAGAGGATCATTACCTTGGGGGAACCGTTGGAAGGGACAATTGATTTTCAATCCTTCATTTCGGAGAATTCAGATGTTCTGGCTACCGTGGACTGCGCAGAAGATGATACCGCCACGATGCTGTACACTTCCGGCACCACCGGGCGGCCCAAGGGAGTCATGCTCACCCACAAGAACTTCGTGACCAAGGCCGCGGTAAACGGCGTAGCCGAACAAATCAGTGAGCAGGATATATTTATGACGGCGACTCCATACTGCCACATTTTTATTACCGTGACCCTGTTGGGGCCGCTGTATGTCGGGGCCAGCGTGCTCAGCATGTCGCGCTTCAACCCGGATAAGGCGCTCGAGTTGCTCTCCCGCTACAGAGTTACTCACTTTGCCGGTGTGCCGACCATGTATATTTTCATGATGAATTCCTACTCGCCGGAAAAGCACGACTTAAGCGCGTGGCGTTTTAAACAAACAGCGGGCTACTCGATGCCTCCGGAACTGTTTAATAAAATTGAAGGTGCTTTTGGACCGGGCCTATGTGAATATTACGGGTCTACGGAAACCGGTGCGACGGTGACTTACAACAGGTTCGGGCATAGCAAAATCGGCTCAATCGGGCCGGCGGCGCCTGGGTATTCCATGAAGGTTGTGGATGAAAACTTCAACGAGTTGCCGGCAAATGAAGTTGGTGAACTCCTAGTAAAGGGAAACGGAATTTTCAAGGGCTACTGGGAAATGCCTGAAGCCACCAATGAGGCTTTTAAAGACGGCTATTTTTGCACCGGCGATCTCGGCTACAAAGATGAGGACGGCTATTTCTATATTGTCGACCGCAAGAAAGACTTGATTTTATGCGGCGGCTACAATGTGTATCCCCGCGAGGTGGAAGATATTCTTTACCAGAATCCCAAAATTTTAGAATGCGCTATTCTCGGCAAGGAGGACCCGGACAGGGGTGAAGTGCCGGTGGCGTATATCGTTTTGAGACAAGGGGAGCAATTGACTGAAGAAGAGGTAATAGACTTCTGCAAACAGCGGATGGCTTCCTATAAAGTGCCGCGGTTTGTTAATTTTATCGATGAAATCCCTAAGAGTTCCACCGGTAAAATTCTAAAACGCATGTTAAAGGCTGACTAAACCATATGTTCTCAGCTTCTGATGATCAGAAGTTAAATAATATATTTAGGAAGGGATGATCGGCATGGAGGTTAAAAAGGTAGGTGTATTGGGAGCGGGCGCCATGGGCGGAGGCATTGCCTTGGTGGCCGCACAGGCCGGGTATGATGTCGTATTAAGTGATATTGATTTAGCTTTTGTCGATAAGGCGCTTGGGTGGATGGGCAACTTCTTGAGCAAAAGTGTGGAGAAAGGCAAAATAACCGCTGAACAGAAAGACGCGGTGCTGGGCAGGATTGCCCGGACGACCGGTGTCGATGAATTTGGCGATGTTGACATGGTTATTGAGGCTATAATCGAAGACCTGCAGGTTAAAAAAGATAGTTTTTCCCAGCTTGACCAGGTCTGCAAGCCGGAAGCCTTGTTAACGACCAACACCTCATCAATGTCCATAACGCAAATCGCGTCTTCCACCAAGCGGCCGGAGCAGGTTGCGGGTCTGCATTTCTTTAACCCCGCGCCGATAATGAAATTAGTCGAAATAATCAGGGGTTATTCCACCAGTGATGATACTGTCAAGATTCTTACTGACGTAACGGTTAAATTCGGTAAAAAACCGATTGTGGTGAAAAAAGATTCACCGGGTTTTGTGGTTAACCGGGTCATGATGGCTCAATTCATTGAAGCAATCAAGCTGGTTGAAGAAGGAGTGGCGACACCGGAAGATATCGATATCGCGGTCAAGGCGGGTTTGAACTATCCCATGGGTCCTTTTGAATTACAGGATTTTACCGGGGTTGATATCGGTTATCACGTCGCCAATTACTTCACCGATGAGTTTAAAGACAGGCGCTGGAATCCTCCCCTGCCTCTCAAGGAACTGATTCGCGCCGGCCGGCTGGGCCGCAAGACAGGCGCGGGATGGTACAACTATTAAATCAAAAGATAAATAAGGAGCTAATGGTTATGTATGAGACTATCGCTCTGCAAATTGAGGAAGGAACAGCCACCATATCTTTAAACAGGCCGCCGGTCAACGCTTTGAGCACCCGGCTCTTTCAGGAACTCGCGCAAGCCGCGGCTGAGCTTGACGCGGACCCTGCCGTCCGGGTGGTAGTTATCACCGGGTCCGGAGACAAAGCGTTCGCGGCCGGCGTCGACATAAGTGAAATGAAGGACCTGACTCCGGTTGGCGCTTATCAATTCTGCAAGACGGCCAGAAAAGCTTTCGGCTCGATTGAAAATATGAGCAAGCCGACCATAGCCGCTGTGAACGGACTGGCGCTTGGCGGCGGCTGCGAGCTGGCCCTGACCTGCGATTTCCGGCTGGCGGCGGAGACAGCCAAATTTGCCCTGCCGGAGATTAATCTGGGGATTATTCCCGGCGGCGGCGCCACGCAGCGGTTGCCCCGCCTGCTTGGAGTCGCCCGGGCGAAGGAACTGCTCTTCCTGGGAGAAATGATCGACGCCAATCAGGCCGGTCAATACGGCTTGGTCAGCAAAGTGGTCCCGGCGGCCGAACTGGCGCGGGAGGCGAAAACCCTGGCCGGGAAGCTGGCGGTGAAGTCTGCGCACGCGCTGGGTGTAATAAAGAATTCCGTAAATTCAGGGCTGAATATGAGCTTGTCCGAAGCACTGGATTTTGAGACGAAAAATTTCATCCTGGCATTTGCCAGCGATGACCGCCGGGAAGGAATCGGTGCCTTCATGGAAAAGCGCAAGCCTGTTTTTACGGGCAAGTAGTGATAACAATAAATAATACAAGGTCAAGACTGGAGGAGACTGTATGAGAAACGTTTGTGTAGTGGCCGGCGGACAGTCAGTGTGGGGAATGCGCCAGGCCAGCGAGCGGGATATGTTCCAGGAGGCCGGTAAAGCCGCTTTTGCGGAAAATCCGGCAATTACCAATAAGGATGTTGACGGGTTGATTGTTGGTTCGGCCTATACTGAGCGCTGTTCCTTCCAAACCCACCTGGCTCCGGTAGTGGCTGAGAGTCTTGGGATCAAACCTGTTAATATTTGTTGCCGGGTGGAACTGCTGTGCGCCACCGGCAGCAGCGGCATTATTCTTGCCGATGCGATGATCAGGAGCGGGAAGGCCGACGTGGTGATGGTCATCGGCGGTGAAAAGCTGTTCACCCCCCAGCGGTGGGAAGTCAACTACAGCGAACTTGCTTCCGTGGACCATGACTGGGACGGCACGCAGGGGCTGGGCCTGCCGCCGCCGGTATTTTCCGCGGTAGCTCAAGAGCATATGAAGCTGTACGGCACCACTGAAGAGCAACTGGCCATGGTATCGGTGAAGAACCGCCGCAACGGCCTGAATAATAAGAAGGGTCAATACCAGGAGGCGATCACCCTGGAGCAGGCTATGAACGCCAGGGCCATCGTACGTCCCATGAAGCTTTTCGATTGCTGTCCGGTCACCGACGGGGCCGCGGCAATTATCCTGGCGGCGGAAGAAAAAGCCAAATATTTAACCGACAAGCCGCTTGTATACATCAGAGGCACCGGGCAGGCCACCCTGCACAACATGTCCGCCAATATGGCCAACTGGTCGACCTGGGAGTCCTTGAAAATCGCGGCCAAACAAGCTTATGCCAAAGCCGGCGTCACGGCCAAAGACGTTAATGTCGCGCAAACCCACGACTGCTTTACCATCTCGGAAATTATCGAAACTGAAGACCTCGGTTTTTGTGAAAAAGGCGAGGGCGGTCCCTTCGTCCAGGCAGGCCAATCCGACTTCGGCGGGCAAGTGCCGATCAACACGGACGGCGGCTTGCTGTCCTGCGGGCACCCCTTTGGCGCGACGGGCATTCGCCAGGGGATTGAAATCATGCACCAGCTGAGAGGCGACGCGGTGCGCCAGGTGGAAGGAGCCCGGATTGGCCTTACGCATAACCTGAGCGGTTTCATCGCCGCGCACACGGTATTAATTTACGGGAGGGATCTGGCGTAATGAGTATAGTTGAAGGAAAATATTCTGTGACAATGGACATGTGGCCGCTGCAAAGCAAGGAAATGACCCGGATTTACCCGTTTTACGACAATCTCAAAGAAGGGCGGTTCACTACCACCAGCTGCCGTGATTGCGGCACCCGGGCATTCCCGCCCAGGGTGGTCTGCCCCGAATGCTTGTCTGAAAACCTGGAGTGGGTCGATCTGCCGCTCAAAGGCCGGGTTCTGATAGTGACGGAAGAAGAGGTGGGAGTGCCGGTAGGGTTTGAAACCCCTTTGATTCACGCCATGATTAAACTGGACGATCAACTGACGGTTTTCGCGCGGGTGATGAACTGCAAAATGGGTGAACTGAAGGAGGGCGACGAAGTAAAACTGGTTGTCTACCCGGTAGATCCGCTGCCGGTTGACGGTAAGAAAGGTGCGATTAACCTTCAGGAAAGAGTTTTTTATGCTTTTGAAAAAGCCTGAAAAATTTTTATCAGTTTTTTGCGGGTGAAAACAATAACAGGCTGAAGGGGTGAGGACTTGAACTTTGAACTTGATAAGGAACTGTTGTTTTTAAAAGAAATGGTGCGGGATCTGGTGCAGGAAAAAGTGGCTCCCCGGGCTGCGGAAATTGACGAGCAGGATGAGTTTCCCTGGGATATCAAGGAAGCCCTGGCGGAACACGAGATACTGGCCATGCCTTTCCCGGAGGAGTATGGCGGGACAGGCGGCAAAGTGCTTCCCATGGCTATCGCGATAGAGGAAATAGCCAAAGTCAGTGCCAGCGTGGCCATGATCCCGAGTGGCCAGTGCCTTGGTTCGGTAGCTATTATCCTTGCCGGGACGGAAGAACAAAAACAACGGTTCCTGCCCGGCTTGGCCAGCGGAGAAAAGATGTGCGCCTACGGTCTTACCGAGCCAAATGCCGGTTCCGACGTGGGAGGCATGCAGAGTACCGCTGTGCTGGATGGAGATGAATATATAATCAACGGCACCAAACGTTTCATTACTTTTGGCAATATTGCCGATATTCTTACGGTTTTTGCCAAAGTAGTAGATAAGAACACCGGAGAAAAAAAATTGTCTTGTTTCGCGGTGGAAAAGGGAGAAGGCCTGGTTGTCCGCAATTTAGAGCATAAATTGGGTGTCAAAGGCACGCCGACGGCGGAGTTATTCTTTGACAACATGCGGGTTCCCAAGGAAAATCTGCTGGGTGCCGAGGGGGACGGGTTTAAAATTGCCATGCAGGTGCTTGATAAAACAAGGTCGGAAGTAGCGGCCCAGGCCATTGGCATAGCTCAGGGCGCCCTTGACTACGCGGTGCAGTACGCGCGTGACCGCGTGCAGTTCGGCAGCCCCATCGGCAAGTTCCAGGCCATCCAGATGAAGCTTGCCGATATGGAGATGAAAACACAAGCAGCGCGCTACCTGACTTATGTGGCGGCAGACAAGTACGACCGCAAGGCCCATGACCGGGGTAAATATTCAGCCATGGCCAAGGCTTTCGCCTCCGACGCGGCGATGTACGTTACCACGGAAGCCATCCAGATACTGGGCGGCTACGGTTACAGCAAGGAGTACCCGGTGGAGAGGATGTTCCGGGATGCCAAGATTCAGCAGATTTACGAAGGAACAAACGAGATCCAGCGCATAGTGATCGCCCGGAGCCTGTTGGGCCGCGGTTTTTAATAGCGGGGAGGGATAAAAGGTGCAAATCATGGTCTGTTTGAAACAAATACTCGATCCGGAACTGCCGCCGCGGGATTTCCGGCTGGAGAAAGGAGAAATGACCCCCGCCGCTGAAGGCGTGCCCCTGGTGATGAGTTCGTTTGACCAGAACGCGCTGGAAGTAGGGCTGCAATTGCGGGAAAAAATGGCCGGGGCGACTGTGACCGCGGTAACAGTTGGTCCGGAGGGCGCCGAGGATGTCCTGCGCAAGGCCCTGGCCGTGAAAGCGGACCGGGCTGTCCGGGTGCCGCTGGAGCAAGACAGTAAGCTCTCCGGCGGTATTGTAGCCGGCCTGCTTGCGGGCGCGGCCAGGGAGCTGGGCGCGGACCTGGTGCTCTGCGGACGGCAGGCCGGCGACTGGGACGGCGGCCAGGTAGGGTTGATCCTGGCGGAAGAACTGGGCTGGCCGGGCGCCAATCTGGTGACAGGCATTGAGCCCGGGTCCGGCGGGCTGGTTCTAAAGTGTGAACTCGACGAAGGATATGAAGTGCTTGAAGGAAACGCGCCTCTTGTGGCGGTTGTTACCAACCACGAGACAAACGTTCTTCGCATAGCCAAGGTAAAGGACACCATGGCGGCCATGCGTAAAAAAGTTGAGCAGATTAACGTGGCACCGCAAGGCGGCCGCTTAGAGTTGGCGAGTCTGGAGATTCCGGTCAAAGAGGTTAACTGTGAGATCATACCAGGCGAAGACGGCGTGGAAAAAGCAGACAATTTATTCAAGCGGCTGTTGGAGCTAAAAGTTTTGTAGGACTTTTGCACGTACATGACTAGCGGTAAGATTGGGGGAAGAAAAATGTCCTTAGTGCTGACCTGTTTATTCGATCAAGGAAGCCTGTCCCGGGACAGCCTGGAGGCTCTCGGCGCCGGTAAAAGCATCGCTGCAGAACTGGGAGCGGTGCTGGCAGCCGCGGTAATCGGCGCGGAAACCGGCGCGATAGGCGCGGCAGCCGGGGAATACGGGGCAAGCAAAATATATGCGGTGCAAGACGCCGCTCTGGCACAGTATTACTGCGAAGGATACCTGGCCGCGCTGGAAGCGGTGTGCCGGGAGTGCGAACCGGCAGTGGTCCTGTTCGTAACCAACGCGCCAGGACGCGAAATGGCGCCCAGGCTGGCCAAGCGGTTGGGCAGGACGGCTCTTGTCGACTGTCTGAGCTTTAACGCGGATAAAGAAACCGGCTCCATTGTCTTTACCAAGCCGGTGTTCGGCGGCAAGGCGATGGCGCAGGTGGCGATGAGTGACGCCCCGGCTGTGGTCGCCCTGCGCCGGCGCAGTTTTGAACCCGCCCGGCCGGAGCAAGCGGCAGCGGAAACAATCCAGGTCAAGCCGCCCGCCATTCCTCCCAACCCTTTTAAATTAATTGAGCGGGTGGAGGAGCAAACGGCAGGCGTCCGCCTGGAGGATGCCAGGGTGGTGGTATCCGGGGGGCAGGGGCTCGGCGGGCCGGAAAACTTCGCCCTGCTGGAAGAACTGGCCGGCCTGCTCGGAGGCGCTGTCGGCGCCAGCCGGGTAGCGGTAGACAGCGGCTGGGTCAGCAGTTCCAAACAAGTGGGGCAAACCGGCAAGATCGTCGCGCCGGACATTTACCTGGCGGTGGGTATCTCAGGGGCCTGCCAGCACCTGGCCGGGTGCTCCGGCTCCAAGGTCATCGTGGCTGTTAATACCGATCCCGAGGCGCCGATTTTTGGGGCGGCCAGGCTTGGGGTGGTCGGCGACTACAAAGAAGTTCTGCCGCCGCTGATCGAAAAAGTAAAAGAAATGGCTTAGGTTGACGGAATATGCATAACGGCCTCTTGCACGGGGCCGTTTGCATAATATTGGAGAGAGGGAGGAGTCGATATGGGACTGCCCGGCATAATTGTTTTTATTATTATTTTAGCTGGAGCTATCGGGCTTTTCGCCATGGCTATACGGCAACGCTATCTAATCCTGCGTTTGGGCCAGCCCGAAAACCGGTTCGACCAAATTGGTGAGCGGGTGAAATCATTATTTGTTTACGTGCTCGGCCAGAAAAAAGTATTGGATGAAGCATATCCCGGGCTGCTGCACGTGCTCATCTTCTGGGGTTTCTTAGTTCTCGCCCTGGGTGAACTGCAGTTTTTCGGAGAAGGATTGTATCCTGGATTCGTTTTGCCTTTATTGGGTCATTACCCGGCTTTTTACCTGATTCAGGATTTATTCGCGGTTTTAGTGCTGGCCGGTGTTCTTATGGCGGCCTGGCGCCGCTATGTGGTCAAACCGGACCGGCTTGAGCGCAACCTTGACGCGGCCATTATTTTATCGCTGATCACCGGGGTGGTCCTGACCCTTTTTATCGCAAACGGGTTAAGGGCGGCCGCTCACCCGGCGGCTTCGGCAGCGGCGCCGGTAACGGCGGTTGTCTCGTACTTCCTGGGCAAACAAGGCTGGAGCCTGGCTACTTTAAACTTACTGTATTATATTTTTTGGTGGGCGCATGTTTTAATCATTCTTGCTTTTTTGGTCTTTATTCCTTACTCCAAACACATGCATTTAATCGCCTGTCCCTTCAATACATTTTTCCGCTCCCTCAATCCCATGGGAAAAATGCTTCAGCCGCTTGATTTCGAGGATGAGCAGGCGACTCTGGGGGTAAGAAAAATTACAGATTTCAGCTGGAAGCACCTGTTGGACCTGCTGACCTGCACCCAGTGCGGCCGCTGCCAGGACAACTGCCCCGCTTATCTGAGCAATGCACCCCTTTCATCAAAGCGGTTTATTAATAATATGAAAGAACACTTGCTGGAGTGCGGGAAAGAAAGCAGCCCCGGCATAGCTCACGCTTACGCGGAACAGAACGAGTCAGGCGGGGAGACCGGGCGCCTGGTGGAAAGCAGCCTGATCGGCAGTGCTGTGGCGGAAGAAGAATTGTGGTCGTGTAAAACCTGCGGCGCGTGCCAGTATATTTGCCCGGTGATGATCGAACACGTGCCTAAAAATATCAACCTGCGCCGCTATCTGGCGATGGAAGAGGCTTCCTATCCCAGCGGCGTGGACAACGCCATCCGCTGTCTGGAGGACAGGGGCCACCCTTATAAAGGCACAATGGCCTCGCGCTCAAGCTGGTTTCGCGGTTCTTGGGCCGAAGACCTGGTCAAGGAAAACAACAAAGAGATCCTTTTCTGGGTTGGCTGTACGGCGGCCCTCGACGACCGCAGCATGAAGATAGCCCAGGCGTTTGCCGCACTGCTCAAACGCTCCGGGGTGCGGTTCGGGATATTAGGAGAAAAAGAAAATTGCTGCGGGGATCCGGCCCGGCGCCTGGGGAACGAATTTCTGTATGACGGCCTGGTCCGGGATAATATAAACCTATTTAAAAAGCATAAGGTTAAAACCATCGTAACAACATGCCCGCACTGCTACAATGCCTTTAAAAACGAGTACCCGCAGACAGATAGTGCATTCAGCAAGAATTATGAAATATATCATCACACTGAATATCTGGCTAAATTGTTAGAAGAAAAGAAGCTCGTCATAGCAAGCGCTTTCACGGAGACGGTAACTTATCATGATCCCTGCTACCTGGGCCGGTACAACGATATTTTTGATATTCCGCGGAAAATTCTGCAAAATATTAGCGGTTTAAAACTAATTGAGATGCAGAGGAACAGGGGCAGAAGTTTTTGCTGCGGCGGCGGTGGCGGCGGCGCCTGGATGGAAGAGGAAGGCACCAGGGTAAACCATATGAGGGCGGAGCAGGTTTTTGCAGCCGGCGCGGAGGTGTTATGCACGGCCTGTCCTTTCTGCATGACCATGATGAATGACGGGATCAAGGTGAAGCAGGCGGGTCAGGACAAGGCGGTTAGGATTTATGATCTGGCGGAAATATTGGAAACCGTGACTCAAAAAATTTCATAGTAAAGAAAAAGCGGTGAAAATCTACGGAAGAACTTATAAAGCATTTTCGCTTGTGAATATAGCAAAAAAATTTGGGATAAGCGTGAATAGCTTTACAGGGAGTAATAAACAGATAACTCTCTAAAAGTTAACATCCTCCCTTAATTTAGAGGGCGATTGTAAAATCACCCTCTTTTTTTCATCAAGCTTGGAAATTATGCTGAGCAAAACGCCGAGTTTGACCGAACCCGGGGCGATTAGACTCGTAGAATTATTTTGAATGATTTGAAGGAAATAAATATTCAAACTAGAATAAATAATTGGACTTTAAAATAGCGCGCGTATACTTTGATAAATGTTCCAAGGTACTCTTATCAAAGGGAGGACGGCATTTTATGAATATTTCAGATTTGATAACAATAAACGCCAACCGGTATCCTAACCGTAATGCCGTGATTTGTGGGGATGACGGGCGCGAATTGACCTGGCGGGAATTTAACCGGATGGTCAGCCGGTTAGGTAACAGCTTAAAAAAAATGGGAGTTGAAAAAGGGGATCGGGTGGGTATTTACCTGCCCAATTGTCCCGAATGGCTGATAACCTTTTTTGGAGTAATGAGAATTGGGGCAATAGCGCTGCCGTTCAATATCCTTTATAAGAGCGGCGAAATCTCCTATATTTTGAACGATGCCCGGGTTAAACTGGTTGTCGGGGCCGCGCGGGAGGTTAAGCAAAATATATTAAACATTCTTGAGACCATTCCTTCAGTGGAAAAGATCGTGACCCTGGGGGAAACAGTGGCAGGAGCAGTCGACTTTTATGCTAATATTTCGGAAAATTCCGACATATTAACGGGCGAGGATTGCCATGATGATGACGTGGCAGCCATGCTTTACACCTCTGGAACCACCGGACAGCCCAAGGGAGTTATGCTTTCCCATAAAAACTTCATGACTAAAGCGGCTTTAAACAGCGCCGCGCTGCTGTTGAATGAGCAAGATGTATTTATGACAGCCGCGCCTTACTGTCATATCTTTATTACGGTTACCTTGCTGGGGCCGTTTTACACCGGAGCCGCTGTGCTAAGCATGTCACGCTTTAATCCGGACAAGGCTCTTGAGCTACTCTCCCGCTACCGGGTCACCCACTTTGCCGGTGTTCCGACCATGTATATTTTTATGCTGAATTCCTATTCCCCGAAAAAATATGATCTTACCGCATGGCGTTATAAACAAACGGCGGGATACTCCATGCCGCCGGAGCTTTTTAATAAAATTGAGCAAACATTCGGCCCTGGGTTATGTGAGTTCTATGGTTCTACGGAAACCTGCGCCACGGTGACTTATAACAGACTCGGGCACAGTAAAATCGGCTCAATCGGGCCGGCCGCGCCGGGATATTCGCTAAAAATCGCAGACGAACAAGGCAACGAACTGCCGGTGGGCGAAGTGGGGGAAATCCTGGTAAAGGGGCCGGGAGTCTTCAGAGGTTACTGGGAGAGGCCCGGCGCCACAAAGGATGCTTTCAAGGACGGTTATTTCTGTACCGGCGACCTTGGCTGCCGCGACGAAGAAGGCTATTACTATATTGTCGACCGCAAGAAGGATCTGATCTTGAATGGAGGTTATAATGTTTACCCCAGGGAAGTGGAAAAGATCCTTTACCAGAATGACAAAATTCTGGAATGCGCTGTAATAGGCGAAAAAGACCCGGACAGGGGCGAAGTGCCCGTGGCCTTCGTTGTATTGAAGAAAGACGGGCAGCTAAGTGAAGCGGATCTAATTGACTTTTGCAAGAAAAATATGGCTTCCTATAAGGTGCCGAGATATATCAAGTTTATCGATGAAATGCCGAAAAACTCTACCGGCAAAATTATGAAGCGGTTGTTGAAAGAGGCCTGAGAACTTCTGACTTTGTCTTGTCAGACTCTCTCCAACAACCCCTTTTCCCTGTCTTCCGCGGTCTTTTCCTTGACCTTGTAATGGATTTTCTTCCCTGTCGCCGTGTACGGCAGCTCTTCCACAAACCGGTAGTACCTGGGCTTCTTAAATTGCGCCAGCATAAGATGGTTGCGGCAGTACTGGTCCAGTTCCTTGGCAGTGAGTGAAGGGTCATTCTTGACAACATAAGCCGCGACTGCTTCACCGCGCGTCCTGTCGGGCACACCGACGACAACAGATTCCTTCACCTTGGGGTGTCCGTTGAGTACTTCTTCCACCTGCACCGGGTGAATGTTTTCTCCCGCGCAGATGATCATGTCGTCTTTTCTTCCCACCACAGTGATGTAATTGTCCTCGTTCCAGGTTCCCAGGTCGCCGATGTATATCCATCCCTTGTAAAAAACCCTTTCTTCCTCGGCCGGACTGTTAAAGTAGCTGTAAGAGCACTTAGCGTGCGACTTGATGATTATTTCACCGACTTCTTTACCGTCTTTCGCCGCGTAGTCGTCCGGTTCAGCCCTCCGGTCCGGATAGACCTTGACCACCGCTGCCTCGTCGTCGGTGCAGGAGCGTCCTGCGGAACCCGCCATCTGCGGCAGGTCAAACGGCCGCAGGAAGGTATTCCAGAAGGCTTCCGTGGTTCCATAGCCGTTGTAGATATTCGGAGTAAGTACTTTTTGGAATTTAATGCAGGCTTCCCTTTCCAGGGGGGCGCCCATGGTGACAATTCCTTTAATTGTATGCAAGTTCTTTGCCTCTTTGGCCTGTAGGTCATGCAGCAATTTCAACATCGGCGGGGCGCCGATTAGGAAGGTAATGCCGTAGTTTTCCACATGTCCCAGGCATGCTCTGGGGTTGAATTGTCTCAGCACCACCACTTCACCTCCCACGTAAAGCGTGGGGCAGGGGCCGCCGGAATGCAGACCGCCGCGGTGAAACCAGGGGCTCATATTCATGGTCTTGTCCGCCGGGTTAAGCGGGAAGTGCATGATCACGTCGTGAGCCGTGAATATTTCGTTAAGGTTGTTTAAGGGCACACCCTTGGGCATGCCCGTGGTGCCTGAAGTGTACAGACGGGTGGTTTCATCGTATATGCTGGTGGGTTGTTTAATGCCGGGGTCGCCTTCCGGCCGGTTTTTGACGTATTCACCGTATGTAAGGGAACCGGCAAAAGGTTTTTCGTTGCCGCGGAATTCCACCATCACCACCCGGCGCGGTTTGTGTTCGGCCATGTGCAGGGCTTTCTCAGCCATGTCCCTGATTTCTTCGTCGAAAACATAAACGGCTGGCTTGCTTTCATCAAGAATATAAGCGGTTTCGCCCGGGGAAAGACGGAAATTGATCGGGCAGTTGACGGCGCCTATTTTCTGCGGCGCCAGGTAGCAAAAAATAAATTCAGCTGAATTTAAAAGTTGGTAGACAATCACTTCACCCTTTTTCAGTCCGTCGTCAAGAAAAGCATGGGCCAGCCTGTTGCATTCCCTGTCGAGCTGCGAGTAAGTCCAGCTTTTTTTTCTGATCGGACAGGTGAGAGCATTCTTCTGGGGAAAGCGGTCCACATTTCGCAGAAAACCGTTGAGATAGGTGAAGTTGTTTTCGAAAAGATCCTTGAAAGTATTGGTGTGATAAGTGATACTGGACATAGATCCCCTCTCCATTGCGCTTTTATTTAATATTATATTTTGGTAAAATATTAAAGTAAATGAAAAATAGGATTATTTTTATTAAAGAATTGAAATTTAGTTCATGAGGGGATTCTCATTTTTTAGAAAGTTGTCTTGTTGCTTGGGAAAAATTACGGGAGGGACCCTTTTTGCGTGATAGAATAGTTATTACCGGCATGGGGGCGGTAACTCCCCTGGGGATAGGAACGGAAGCCTACTGGAAGGGATTGATCAAGGGCGAGTGCGGCATAGAAAGAATCACTCTTTTAGACCATGCGCCGGTACAGTGTCAGATCGGGGCGGAGGTTAAGAACTTTGTCCCAAACGCGTTTATGCCTGCTAAGCTTGTCCGGGAGAGTGACCGTTTTATCCAGTTTGCCCTGGCGGCTGTTCAAATGGCGGTTGAAGACAGCGGGATCGATCTTGACGGAGAGGATCCTTTTCGGGTCGGGGTGGTGTTCGGGACGGCAATAGGCGGGATTATCACCGTTACCGGAGAACAGACCAGGCTTCTAAACGGTTCACGCATTGGCCCGCACTTTGTGCCTAAGTTTCTAACCAACATGGCTTCCGGTCAGGTGGCGATACGCTACGGGATTAAAGGTCCCAATCTTACTGTAACCACTGCCTGCGCCTCGGGAGCGGACGCGGTGGGGGCTGCCATGCACATGCTGAAAAGGGGTGAAGCCGATGTGGTGATTGCCGGCGGGGCTGAGTCGTTGTTCTGTTTGCTGATGCTTGCCGGGCTTTGCTCGGCAAGGGCGCTGTCCTGCCGCAATGATGAGCCTGGGAAGGCTTCCCGCCCATTTGACAGGCAACGTGACGGCTTTGTCATGGGTGAAGGGGCGGGGGCCCTGATCGTTGAGACCCTTGAGCATGCGGCGCGGCGGGAAGCACATGTGCTGGCCGAGTTGGCAGGCTATGGCCGTTGCGGGGATGGCTACCATGCTGTCGTTCCGGCGCCCGATGCCGCCGGAGAGATCCACTGCATGCGCAAGGCCCTGGAAGACGCCGGTATTTCGGCTGATGAGGTGGACTATATTAACGCGCACGGCACGTCAACGGTCTTGGGTGACCAGGTGGAGACAAAGGCCATTAAAGAGGTTTTCGGTCCCAGGGCCTACAAGATACCGGTCAGCTCCACCAAAGGAGCCACCGGACACTTGATGGGCGCCGGCGGAATAACCGAACTCATCGCAAGTGTGAAAGCCGTCCGGGAAGATTTGCTCCCGCCGACAATCAATTATGTATATCCCGACCCGGCCTGCGACCTGGATTACGTGCCCAATGCCGCCCGGCGGGCGACAGTGCGGGTGGCGATGTCCAATTCATTCGGCTTCGGAGGACAGAACGCCAGCCTGCTGGTAAAGAAATATGAATAGCAGGGTCGGATGATCCTGGTATTCTTGGATGCGGAGGTAATCGATTGGTGTATTTGAGCTGGGTGTTGGCCTTTATCACCGGCGCGGCCGTTGGCAGCTTCCTTAACGTTTGCATCTGCCGGATGCCGGTGGGAAAGTCGGTTATCCGACCACCCTCGCACTGTCCGGATTGCCGGTATCGTTTGAGGATTTTCGATCTCATTCCTATTTTAAGTTACCTCTTTTTAAAAGGAAAATGCCGCTACTGTGGCCGCCGGATAGCCTGGCAGGATCCGGTGGTGGAATTAGTCACCGGTCTCCTTTTTGTCCTGGCTTTGGCTAAGTACGGGATTACCTTTGGTGTTCTGCGGCCGGTTGTGTTGTTTGCCGTAATTGTGCCGGCGACTGTTTTTGACTTGCGGTACAAAATCATACCTGACGAGTTGAATCTGGCAGGCCTTGTTCTTGGCGTTCCCCTGATGTTTGAATCAAAGGAAGCGCTATTTTCCTGCGTTATTGGATTTTTAGCGGGCGGCGCACTGCTTTTTGTCATCGCGTTGGTCTCGCGCGGCGGCATGGGCGGCGGCGACATCAAGCTTGCTGCCGTGTTGGGCCTGCTGCTCGGCTGGAAACAATTGCTGATTGCGCTGTTTTTGGCCTTTGCGGCGGGGAGCGTTGCCGGTATGACTATGCTTATGCTAAAACTGGCCCGGCTGAAGGAGCCCATTCCTTTTGGGCCTTATCTGGCTTTAGGGTCAGCGTTTGCGATTTTAGCCGGGGATAAGGTAATAAAATGGTATTTGGGGTTCTGCCGATGGTGACCACTGATGAAATACTTGCGCTTGCTTTTAGAATAGGTGCTTCAGACGTCCATATCACGGTCAACAGCCCTCCGGCTTTTCGTCTGCACGGAAAGCTGCTGCCTTTTGACGCGCCGGAGTGGCATGGCGGACTTGGCGCGGATTTTTCAGCAATCCGCAAGCTGACACCGGAAGATACTGACTTGTTAGTCCGGCAGATCATGACTGAAGGTCAGTATCATAAATTCCAGGAAACCGGGGAGTATGACTTTTCTTACGCCATAACGGGCGTTTGCAGGTTCCGGGTTAACGCGTTCAAGCAACAGGGTAGCGCCGGTTTGGCCGTGCGCCTGATCAATTCCGAGGTTCTATCTTTTCAGGAACTTGGCCTGCCGGAAGTGCTGGCTTCCTTATGCCGCAAGCCGAGGGGGCTGGTGCTGGTAACGGGTCCTACCGGCAGCGGCAAATCCACCACCTTGGCCTCCATGATTAATCAAATCAACGAGGAAAGCAGGCGCCACATCATCACCCTTGAAGATCCGATCGAGTTTGTGCACCGGCATAAGAAAAGCCTGATCAACCAGCGCGAGGTGGGCAGAGACACCAGATCATTCGCCAGCGCCCTGCGGGCGGCCATGCGCGAGGACCCGGACGTCATCCTGGTAGGTGAAATGCGCGACCCTGAGACGATCGGGATTGCCATGACGGCGGCCGAAACCGGCCACTTGGTTTTGGGCACACTGCATACTGCCAGCGCGGCCCAGACTATCGACAGAATTATTGATGTTTTCCCGCCCCACCGGCAGCAGCAAATCAAGGTGCAATTGGGCAATACCATCCAGGGTGTTGTCGCCCAGACGCTTATTCCCAGGATTGACAAGCCCGGCCGGGTTGCGGCGATTGAGATTATGGTCGCCACGCCGGCCATTCGCAATCTCATCCGTGAAGGCAAGACCTATCAAATCGTCAGCCAAATGCAGACAGGCGCCAAGTATGGAATGCAGTCTTTGGACATGGCCTTGCGCAGTATATTCATGAAAAAGATGATCAGCAGAGAGGAAGCTTTAAACCACGCCGCCGACCCGGAAACATTATCAAAGATATTATAGTAATCTACTTAGCGTAAAGCTAAACGAATTCACTAAGAACGAGTGAGTTGTATTTATGGCTAAAATAGAAATTAAAGAAAACATAGATATGTTCAGGTGTCCTATATGCGGAAAGAGAATGGAGACTGATGCTTTAAAAAGTATAGTTTGTTTAAATAAGCATTGTTTTGATTTATCTAAAAAGGGTTATGTTAACTTTTTGCTAAGTCCGGTCAAGACTGATTATGACAAAAAGATGTTTGCGTCAAGAAGAATTATATTTGACAGTGGTTTTTTCGACCCAATGATGGAACAGGTAAGTGAACTCATTATTGAGAAAGCTCATAATAAATATGTTGATAAGATTAAAATACTGGATGCCGGGTGCGGGGAAGGTTCTCATTTAGCGCAGCTGATCAGTAATTTGTGTGGTGGAACAGGTGCTAATATTCAGGGAGTCGGTATCGATATTTCCAAAGAGGGGATACAAATCGCTGCGAGGAAGTATCCTGAGAGTATTTGGTGTGTCGCTAATTTGGCCAAAACTCCTTTTACTGACAAACAATTCAATATGATTCTGAACATTTTATCTCCTTCCAATTACGCGGAGTTTAACAGGATTATTAAAGAAGACGGAATACTCGTCAAGATTGTGCCGGGGGATAATTATCTGAAAGAACTAAGAAGCGCTTTTTATAAACAAACTGATAAAGAGACATATTCGAACGAGAGGGTGGTCAAACTCTTTAGTGATAAATTTGAGATACTGGCTGTGCGGCAAATACTATATACTATGACGGTTAAAGAGAATATAGAGCACCTTGTTAAAATGACTCCTTTATCGTGGGGGGCGGCAGATGAAAAGATTCAAAAGGTTCTTGACTATGGATTAAACAACATAACCGTGGATTTAAGCGTTATTCTTGGTAAGAAGAAAAGCTGAAGGCCGAACAAACTACATAATAGTTTTATGAAGCTTTTTTGTAAAGAACAATTGTACTATAATGATATGATAGATACTGCAAACAGGACAGAGGAGATAATTATGAAGTCGCTGGTTCTGGCCGAAAAACCCAGCGTGGCTAAAGAAATTGCCAGGGTGTTGAAATGCACCGGTAAGAATAAAGGATATCTGGAGGGACCGCGGCATGTGGTGACTTGGGCGCTGGGCCACCTGGTTACCCTTGCCGAACCGGAGGATTATGACAGCAAGTATAAGCAATGGAACCTGGACGACCTGCCGATGTTCCCCGCCAGGATGAAATTAAAAGTAATCAGGCAAACTTCCCACCAGTATCAGGTAGTCAGGAATTTAATGAAGCGAGGAGACATCGGTGAGCTGGTGATTGCCACCGACGCCGGGCGGGAAGGCGAACTGGTGGCGCGGTGGATCATGGTTCTGGCCAACTGGAAGAAGCCGTTCAGGCGCTTGTGGATTTCTTCCCAGACAGACGATGCCATCAAGGAAGGTTTCGCCAATTTAAAAGCCGGGGCGGCTTACAATAATTTATTTGACGCGGCTGTTTGCCGGGCGCAGGCCGACTGGCTGATCGGGTTGAACGTGACCCGGGCTTTGACGTGCAAGTTCAATGCCCAGTTGACCGCCGGCCGGGTGCAGACTCCCACCCTGGCCATGATTGTGAACCGTGAAAACGAAATAAAACAATTCGTTCCGGTGGACTACTGGACTGTACGGGCGGACTTCGGCGACTATTTTGGCGACTGGCGGGACTCTTCCGGGAAAAACAGGATTTTCAACCAGGCAAGGGCGGAAGAAATTGTCAATAAAATTAAAGGCCAGGCGGGCGTGATCAAAGAAGTCCGCACAGAGAGCAAAAGTGAGCCGCCCCCCCTGGCTTACGACCTGACGGAACTGCAAAGGGACGCCAATAAACGGTATGGGTTTTCAGCGCAAAAAACCCTCTCCGTGCTGCAGGATTTATATGAGCGGCACAAGCTGGTCACCTATCCGCGGACAGATTCCCGCTATATCACCACGGATATAGTGCCAACCTTGCCGGCCCGGCTAAAAAGCATCGCCGCCGGCCCTTATGCCGCGCTGGTCAAGCCGCTGCTGCAAAAAGCGTTGCAGCCGACGAAACGCTTTGTTGACAACAGTAAAGTCGGCGACCACCATGCCATTATTCCCACCGGCCAGTCATTGCAGCTTGCGGCCCTGTCGGCGGAGGAAAAAAACCTTTACGATCTAATTGCCAGGCGGTTCATCGCTGTTTTATACCCGCCTTACCGCTACGGCCAGACCACGCTGACCACGGCGGTAAACGGCGAGCATTTTTACTCCAGCGGCAGGGTGGTCAAGGAGCCGGGCTGGCGGGCCGTGACCGCCAAGGCGGCGGAGAAGGATGAGTCAAGTGACGATGCTCTGCCGGAGCAGACGCTGGCCTTGCATAAAAAAGGTGAGCAAAAGCAGGTTAAAACCTGTAAAATAAATAAATCAAAGACAAAACCGCCCGCCCGTTATACTGAAGCTACCCTGCTCACGGCCATGGAAAACCCCGGCAAGTTTATCGAGGATGAGGAATTGCGTGAATCCATGAAAGGAAGCGGGTTGGGAACGCCGGCCACGCGGGCTGAGATTATCGAAAAGCTGCTTTACAATAATTACATTGAGCGGCAGGGTAAAGAATTGGTTCCCACTTCCAAAGGATTGCAGTTAATCAACCTGGTTTCCCCGGCTTTAAAAACACCGGAATTAACAGCCCAGTGGGAGCAGAGACTGGCTAATATCGCCAGGGGCAAGGACAGCAAAGAAGACTTTATGGCCGGCATCAGGCAAAATGCCCTGGAGTTGGTAAAAAGCGTCATTGAGGATACTTCTGTTTATAAAGCCGATAATGTTTCCAAAAACAAATGTCCTCTCTGCGGCAAGTATATGCTGCTGGTGAACGGCAAAAGAGGAAAGATGCTGGTTTGTCCGGACAGGGCTTGCGGACACAGACAACCGGAAAAACAAGACGACTTTGGCGTATTTAAAAGTTCTAAAAGCGCCAGCCGGGTCAATCAAAAATTAATTGCCCGGTACAGCGATCAGGGTTCTATCACGCAAAATATCGGAGAAATGTTGAAGGCGGCTTTAAAGGAAAAAAGTAATAACAATGATTAATCCTATACATAATAATGAGGAAAATACAAAAAATATACCCTCAAAGCGTTTTGCCCCAAGGGTTGCAGAATTTTTATCATTTGTTAAGGTGTAAAACTAACGAGTGTAAAACTAACGAGTGCTTAAACGTGATTTGCGGCAGTTTTGTTTGGGAAATAATGCTTGACAACAATTAGTGGAATGTATATCATTGAAAAAAGTATTAATGTATAATCGGCAGGAATGACGAACTTTTTCACCTTATTCATGACCCTTGTTCATGACAGCAATATGCGGCAAGAAAAGACAATATTAATTTGAGCAGCTATGGAGTAGTGAAATCTCCTGGGGAACTCTTTAGAGGATAAAAAACACGGGGCCAATTTGCCGAAAGACGTGTTTTTGTTTTTATGTTATGTGAAATATTATACAAGCAGCAGGCAATTGGTAATCAGGAGCTACTATTCCTTATGATGATGATAAGCTTCTACAAACATTCAAATTTGAATTGTCGCAGTGGTTTTTCTCGAATAAGGAATTTTTTAAATAACCACAAAACCATAAAAAGATCATGGAGTTTAAAAGGAGGGGGAACAAATGGAATCAGCAGTTACTAAGTGCCGATGTGATTTGCAGGCTGAACTGGAAGAAGTGATTGCCCGGCACGAAGGGAAAAAGGACGATTTAATCGAGGTGTTGTACTGGGTTCAGGAGAATTACGGCTATGTGCCAAAGGATGTGCAGCTAATAATTGCTGACAGAATGAAAGTACCTTTGAGCACTATTTATGGAGTTGTTACGTTTTACCATCTATTTTCATTGAAGCCAAAAGGCGAATATGAGATTTCCCTCTGTAAGGGTACCGCCTGTTATGTGCGGGGATCGTCGCAAGTATTGGAGCGGTTTGAAAAAGAATTGGGAATCAAGCCGCATGATACTACCGACGACAATATGTTTTCCCTTGAGGTGGTCAGGTGCCTGGGAGCCTGCGGGCTGGCGCCGGTTATGACAATTAATAAAGAGCCGCGGGTCAGGGTGAAGCCTGATCTTGTCCCGGGAATTATTGATGAGTGTAGAAATAAGTAAGTACCCATCACGCCCGGCGGCCAATAACGATTAATTTAGCTTTTCCTGAAAGCGTAAACGTAAACCATAGGAAAGAGGAGTGAAGCTAAGCAATAAAATGCGTGAACTTTCTCATCATCTTTTAGATCTCATTGAAAATTCACTGGCTGCGGGTGCGTCCACCATCAAGATTACCGTGATTGAAGATACTTCCGGAGACATTTTGGGTTTTGAGGTTGGCGATAACGGCGGAGGATTGAATGAAGAAGAAATTGAACAAATTTATGATCCGTTTGTAACAAGCCGCCGCTTGAGGAGGGTTGGCCTCGGCATACCTTTACTTCAACAGGCAGCGCGTGCTTGTGAAGGCGACCTGATTATCCGATCGGAGAAAGGAAAAGGGACAACCGTAAAGACAACCTTTCGGCGTTCGCATATTGACCGGATGCCCTTGGGGGATGTAGCTTCCACATTAGTGGCTGCAGTGGCCGCCAAACCGGATGTGAATTTACTGTACAATCACCTGGTAGACGGACGTGAATTTATTTTTGATACCAGCTGGTTGATTAGTAAATTTAGAGAATTGCCCCTGAATGATGTTAAGGTTTTAAGCTGGATGAAGGGATTTTGCCGGGAAGGTATTAAAAAATTATACCGGGGTGATTGATGATGAAACAAATCAAGTCAGTTGACGAACTGATGAAGCTCAAAGAAGCCGCGCTGGAGAAGATCAAGGAGCGGCAGGCAAGCGGTAAAACAACAATAGTGGTCGGGATGGGGACCTGCGGAATAACCGCCGGGGCGCGGGAAGTAATGATGGCAATTATAGATGAAATAGATAAAAGAAATATTTCAGATGTAATAGTCACCCAGGCAGGCTGCGCCGGGATGTGCCAGCATGAGCCCATAGTGGAAGTAAACAAGCCGGGCATACCCCAGATTGTATACGGTCATCTAGACGAAGAAAAAGCCCGGCGGCTCGTGCTTGAACATGTTATTAACGGCCACGTGATTGAGGAATGGGCGCTGGTGCAGCGAGATTAATTGAAATAGTGAGAGGAGGGTATGATTATGCATTATTACCGGGCACACGTGTTGGTTTGTGCGGGGTCAGGCTGTGTTTTGTCAGGATGCCAAACCGTTAAAGAAGCACTTTTAGAAGGGATTAAAAAGCAACAGCTTGAAAATGAAATTCAAGTTATTGAAACCGGATGCATGGGTCTTTGCGACCTGGGACCGCGCTTAATAATCTATCCCGAAGGAGTAGTATACTGCCGGGTTACCGCTGAAGACGCCGAAGAAATCGTGAGCGAGCACTTATTGAAAGGGCGAATAGTAGAGCGGCTTGTCTACCGGGATCCGGAAACCAAGAAACCGATTCCTTTAATGAAGGATTTCCCTTTCTTATCCAAGCAAACCAAAATAGCCTTGCGCAACGCCGGCTTTATTAATCCAGAAGATATTGAAGAATATATTGCCAGTGAAGGATATTCCGCGCTGGCCAAGGCATTATCCACCATGTCCCCCGAAGAAGTAATCGCCGAACTAAAAAAATCCGGCCTGCGCGGTCGTGGCGGCGCGGGGTTCCCGACCGGCTTAAAGTGGGAGTTCACCGCCAAAGCCAACGCGGCACAAAAATATGTGGTATGTAACGGAGACGAAGGAGACCCGGGCGCCTTTATGGACAGGTCAGTCCTGGAAGGAGACCCGCACAGTATTATCGAGGCTATGACCATTGCCGGCTATGCGGTAGGTGCCAGCAAAGGCTACGTCTATGTTAGAGCAGAATACCCCCTGGCTGTGGAAAGGCTGAGACAAGCCATCAGCCAGGCCCACGAGTACGGTTTGTTGGGAGAAAGTATTTTAGGAACAGGATTTGCTTTTGACCTTAACGTCAGGGTCGGCGCCGGCGCCTTTGTTTGCGGAGAAGAGACAGCCTTGCTGGCCTCTATTGAAGGACGCCGCGGCGAACCCCGACCGAGACCTCCCTTCCCGGCCAACGAAGGACTGTGGGGCAAGCCCACATTGCTTAATAACGTGGAAACCTACGCCAGCATCCCGCCAATTATCCTTAAAGGCGGAGACTGGTACGCTTCCAGGGGAACAGAGAAAAGCAAAGGCACCAAAGTATTCGCCCTTACCGGGAAAGTTAACAATACCGGCCTGATCGAAGTTCCGATGGGCATACCTTTAGGAGAAATCGTTTACGACATCGGTGGCGGCATCATAGGCGGCAAGAAGTTTAAAGCGGCCCAAACAGGCGGTCCTTCAGGCGGCTGCATCCCGGCAGACCACCTTAACGTCGGTGTGGATTATGAGTCGCTGGCGGAACTGGGCGCGATTGTAGGGTCCGGCGGGCTGATTGTCATGGACGAAGATACCTGTATGGTTGACCTGGCCAAGTTCTTCACCGAGTTCTGCCAGGAAGAGTCTTGCGGCAAATGCGCCCCCTGCCGCATCGGCACCAAACGGATGTTAGAAATACTGGAACGGATCACCCACGGAGAAGGACAAGAGGGAGATATAGAAGCACTCGAAGAATTATGCTACTACATTAAAGATACGGCACTGTGCGGTTTGGGACAAACCGCGCCCAATCCCGTGCTGAGCACGATACGCTATTTCAGGCATGAATACGAGGCGCATATCAAAGATAAATATTGCGCCGCCTCAGTCTGTGCGTCCCTATTCAATTCACCCTGTCAAAACACCTGTCCGGCCGGAGTGGATGTGCCGATCTATCTCGATCATATCCGGAACGGACATTTCTACGAAGCCTATATGGAAGTGAGGCGGGAAAACCCCTTCCCGGCAGTTTGCGGCCGCGTGTGCCACCACCCGTGTGAAGGCAAGTGCAACCGCGCGAAGCTGGATGAGCCCCTGGCTGTAAGGGCATTGAAGCGTTATGCGGCCGACTGGGTGTATGAACAGAATAAGGGATTCCCGGTTGAGCCTCCCGGAGTGGCGACCGGCAAGCAAGTGGCGATAATCGGCGGCGGGCCGGCCGGCCTGACAGCGGCCTACTACCTGGCTAAAGCCGGCCACAAAGTGACCGTATTCGAATCGCTGCCGTTTGCCGGCGGCATGCTCAAAGTAGGAATCCCCGATTACCGCCTGCCGGCCGACGTCCTGGCGGCTGAAATAAAAGCCATAGAAGGAATGGGTGTGACGATTAAGACCAACACCCGTTTTGGCAAAGACGTTACCTTCGCCGATTTAGAGAAGCAAGGCTTCAGCGCGGTGTTTATCGCCGTCGGTGCCCACGCGGATCAGAAACTGGGCATTCCGGGCGAAGAACTCAAAGGAGTTATCTCAGGCATCAACTACCTGCGAGACGTTAAACTCGGACAGGCCGCCGACGTAAAAGGCAAGACCGTGCTGGTGGTAGGCGGCGGCAACGTGGCCATAGACAGCGCCCGCTCGGCCGTAAGGAACGGAGCGAAAGAAGTGCACGTTGTTTACCGGCACCGCAAAGAAGACATGCCCGCGTTTGCAGACGAGATCATCGAAGCGGAGCACGAAAGCGTGAATTTTACCCTCATGACCGCCCCCGTGAGCGTGCAGGGAGCAGGTGGCATGGTAACCGGGCTGGAATGCCAGGAATCAGTGCCCGGCGACTTCGATAAAAGCGGCCGCAGGCGGCCGGTGCCGGTTGAAGGCTCCAACTTTGTCATTCCGGCAGACGTGGTAATTGCGGCGATTGGACAGAATGTCCAGCTTGACGGCATCACCGACGCCGGCGTGCAGACGGCCCGCGGGCTGGTTGCGGTGGATCCCGCCAGCATGGCCACGAATATACCATATATATTCGCCGGCGGAGACTGCGCTTCCGGGCCGGACACGGCCATCGGGGCGATTGCCCAAGGCAAGAAAGCGGCAGCGGCTATTGATAAATACCTCGGGGGTACCGGCGCAGTTGTCGAACCGCGTGCTCTCACCCGGAAAATTTCCGGCGAGATTATTGAAGAGAAGATGGCGAGGGAAGTAGCAACATGCCTGCCGGTGGCCGAACGCCGGTCCTTTGCCGAAGTGGAAAATGGTTTCACCAGAGAGCAGGCCATAGCCGAGGCTACCCGTTGCCTGCGCTGCGATGTGAAGTAGAAGGAGGGGTGAGATAAATGCCAATGGTTACTTTGACAATTGACGGAAAAGAAGTGCAGGTGGAACAGGGCACAACTGTTCTCGAAGCGGCCAAGAAAGTTAATATAAATATTCCTACCTTGTGCTATTTAAAGGACATTAACGTTATCGGGGCCTGCCGCGTCTGTGTGGTTGAAGTCAAGGGCGCCCGCACGCTGCAGGCAGCGTGTGTAACCCCGGCGGCAGAAAACATGGTTGTGCTGACCAATACCCCGGCGGTGCGCGCTTCACGCCGGATGACCCTGGAACTGATCCTGTCCAACCACCCGTTTGAATGCCCGACCTGTGTGCGCAACCAGAATTGCGAGTTGCAGACCCTGGCGGAAGCGTTCGGAATCCGGGAAGTTCGTTATACTGGCGCGAATCCCGAACATAGAGAAGACAATTCCAGCGTGTCACTGGTGCGCGACCCCGATAAATGCATCCTGTGCCGGCGTTGCGTCTCGGTATGTGAAAAGGTGCAGACGGTAAGCGCGATCGCCCCGCAGGGGCGCGGTTTTGATACCGTTATCGCACCCGGGGTGGACATGGGTTTAGCTGGATCTAATTGTGTTAACTGCGGCCAGTGCGTGCTGGTTTGCCCGACAGGAGCTTTATACGAGCGGGATCAAACAGAGGAAGTCTGGGCCGCCCTGGCCGATCCCCAAAAGCATGTCGTGGTCCAGACCGCCCCGGCGGTGCGTGTCGCTATCGGTGAAATATTCGGCATGGAGCCGGGCAGCGTAGCGACCGGACAAATGGTTGCCGCGATCAGGAAGCTCGGCTTTGATAAAGTTTTCGACACCGACTTTACCGCCGACCTGACCATTATGGAAGAAGGCAGCGAGTTGCTCGAAAGAGTCAAGACCGGTGGCACCTTGCCGCTGATCACTTCGTGCAGTCCTGGCTGGGTCAAGTTCATTGAGCACTTCTACCCGACGCTGCTGCCGCATGTGTCCACATGCAAGTCGCCGCAGCAGATGTTCGGCGCCCTGGCCAAAACCTTCTACGCCGAAAAAGCAGGCGTGGACCCGGCCGATATCTTTTCGGTGTCGATCATGCCCTGCACCGCCAAGAAATTCGAGGCGCAGCGCCCCGAAATGAATGCGAGCGGCTATCAGGACGTGGATGTTGTGCTGACCACAAGAGAACTCGGCCGCATGTTTAAGCAGGCCGGCATAAATTTCAACGAACTGCCCGAAGAAAATTACGATGACCCGCTGGGCATCTCCACCGGCGCGGCGGTAATTTTCGGCGCGACCGGCGGCGTGATGGAAGCCGCCCTGCGCACCGTCTATGAAATAGTCACCGGGAATACCCTGGCGTCGGTAGATTTTATAGACGTGCGCGGTATGGAAGGAGTCAAGGAAGCTACCGTCAAAGTCGGCGATCTCGACGTAAAAGTAGCCGTCGCGCACGGGCTTGGCAACGCCAGGAAGCTTTTGGACGCCCTGCAGGCCGGCGAAGCAAACTATCATTTCATCGAGATCATGTGCTGCCCGGGCGGCTGCATCGGCGGCGGCGGCCAGCCCATCCCGACCAACTATGAAATCAGGCAAAAGCGGATTGACGGCATATATACCGCCGACGAAGCAATGGTCTTGCGTAAATCCCACGAGAACCCCGCGATCCAGCAGCTGTACAAGGAATATTTAGAGAAGCCGCTGGGGCATAAATCCCACGAATTGCTGCACACAAAATACACTCCGCGCGGGGAGTATAATCAGTTATAAAGCATTTCAATTGATGTCCAGCAAGAGCCTCCCACCGGGGGCTCTTCGCTTGCTCAAAAACTGTTATTGTTTTCTTGTTTTAACGAAGATGTGCGGTTATAATTTTAAATGAGGCAAAGATCTGCTGTTTCTCGGTGGCAAGCCGTTTGGGTTCTGGTCGGGGCGCCAATAAGCTTAAATATATAAAAAACTTTTTTATAGGGTATTGTGTTGCTTTAAAGATAAAATATATTAAAATAAGTATTGTAAGGACTTGTCCAGAAAAAGAATTGTTTAAATCTTTTTATTTATCTCTTTATTTCCAAGTATCAAGTCCAGGGCAATATATATCAAATTCATGTTAAATTTCCAGCGAGTTTATAAGGGTGAGGGTTATTCTGTAGGTTTGTAGCTGGAAATTCACAAATATAAACCTAAAAAAAACACAAATAGAAACCTAAAAAAAATTAGATGGGG
This sequence comes from Pelotomaculum terephthalicicum JT, assembly GCF_022410535.1. Taxonomy (GTDB): domain Bacteria; phylum Bacillota; class Desulfotomaculia; order Desulfotomaculales; family Pelotomaculaceae; genus Pelotomaculum_D; species Pelotomaculum_D terephthalicicum. Next base: position 87,256 of record NZ_JAKNBL010000003.1, on the reverse strand, counting down.
GGAAGAAGATGAAGAGTTTTCATGGAGGAGTGCATCCTGATGACAGCAAAAAGTATACCGCTGCCAAGCCGATTGAAACGGCGCCTCTTCCGGCAAAGGTGATTATACCTTTGAGGCAGCACATTGGAGCACCGGTTTCACCGATTGTAAAAAAAGGTGACACGGTAAAAAAAGGCCAATTGATCGCACAATCCGACGCTTTTGTATCCGGTAACGTACATGCTTCCATTTCTGGCAAGGTTGTGGAGATCGCGGATTATCCGCATTCAGTGTTCGGAAGCTGTATGTCCATAGTCATAGAAAATGATGGTCTGGATGAATGGGTTGAAGGAATTCCGGTGCAAAGGCAATGGGAAAAACTCGATGCAAAAGAGCTGTCGGGGATTATCCGGGAGGCCGGAATAGTGGGAATGGGCGGAGCTACTTTCCCCACTCATGTAAAATTGGCGCCGCCGCCGGATAAGAAAATCGACACTTTTATCTTAAACGCGGCTGAATGTGAACCGTTTCTGACGGCTGATTACAGGGCAATGCTCGAGTACACGGAGAGAATAGTAACCGGTGTAAAAATTACCATGAAGGTGCTTGGCGTGAGCACCGGCTATGTTGGCGTTGAAGACAATAAGCCTGACGCGGTAAAAGCTTTGCAGAACGCTTTTAACGGCACCCAGGTTAAAGTTATGGCTCTTCCCACAAAATATCCGCAGGGTGCCGAAAAGATGCTCATCAAAGTGTTGACCGGACGCGAGGTTCCTTCAGGCGGGCTGCCGATGGATGTCGGCACTGTGGTGCAGAATGTCGGCACCGTGGTCGCGATCAGTGACGCGGCGACTAAAGGGATACCTTTGATTGAAAGAGTGGTTACCGTCAGTGGGAGCGCTGTTAAAGAACCCAAGAACCTGCTGATGAGAGTAGGTAGTACATTCGCCGACGCGCTGAGTTGCTGCGGAGGCCTCAGCGGCGAACTAGTTAAAATAATTAATGGCGGGCCCATGATGGGCTTTGCTCAATCTACCATGGATGTTCCGGTGATTAAAGGAACTTCCGGCATCTTGTTCCTGAGTAAAAAGGATGTCAATTACGATAAGGAATCCGCATGTATCCACTGCGGCCGCTGTGTGGAAGCATGCCCGATGGGATTGAATCCAAGCATGCTTAGTGTTCTGGGTGAGCGCCAGTTGTACGTGGAAGCAAAAGAAGAGTATGATTTGCTGGACTGCATGGAATGCGGCAGTTGTGTTTATGTATGCCCGGCCAAACGTAAAATAGTTCAGTACATCAGGTATGCCAAAGCGCAAAATGCAATCCAGGCACAAAAAGAACAAGCAAAGGTGGCTGTATAGAATGGCAGTTAACGAAGAAAGTTTAAAAATGAACCTTCTCACTGTTTCGCCGTCGCCACACATAACCTCAAGTGAATCCATCCCAAAAATAATGTGGTCGGTGAACGCGGCATTGGTGCCGGCAGTAATTTTCGCCGCCTGGTACTTCGGTATGCCCGCCATAATCACCATGCTGGTGGGAGTCGTATCGGCGGTCGCAACTGAATATTTAGTACAAATAATTAGAAAAAAAGAAGTGACAATAAAGGACGGCAGCGCAGTTTTAACCGGACTTTTACTAGCTATGTGTCTTCCTCCCAATCTTCCATGGTATATGACCGCATTCGGGTCGTTTTTGGCTATTGCCGTTGCCAAACAATCCTTGGGCGGCCTTGGGTACAACATATTCAACCCGGCGCACATCGGCCGCGCCGCGTTAATGGTGTCATGGCCTGTGGCCATGACCACATGGACAAAAATGACCACACCAGTTGATGTGGTTTCCAGCGCCACCCCGCTGAATATTTTAAAACAGCAGGGATACGCCAAATTAATTGAAACGTTCGGCGATGCCCCCAATATGTACAAAGCGATGTTTTTAGGCATGCGCAACGGCAGTATCGGTGAAACTTCCGCAGTTTTGCTTATACTTGGAGGCCTTTTCCTGATCTATAAAGGTTATATAAAATGGGAAGTCCCTGTGGTGATGATCGGTACGGTAGGAATCTTAACCTGGGTATTCGGGCCGTCCGGATTATTTACGGGAGACGCGGTATTCCACATGTTGGCCGGTGGACTGATTATAGGTGCCTTCTTTATGGCAACCGACATGGTTACCATTCCCATCACCCGCAAGGGACAAATTATTTTTGCCTTAGGCGCCGGTCTGCTAACCGTCCTTATTCGTTTAAAAGGCGGATATCCCGAAGGCGTATGTTATTCCATTCTTTTAATGAACTGCGTTACGCCTTTGATTGACCGCTTTGTTACGCCGAAAAAATTTGGAGCAAGGAGGTAATTAAATGTCCGGGCACAGTGATGAAAATAGCAACAGCATCTTTAAAATCGCGTTTAACCTGGCCATGACCTGTTTAGTTTCAGGGTTAATAATTGCCGGTGTTTACTATACAACAGCCGACGCGGCGGCACAAAAGGCTGTAGATATGAAAAACGCCGCGATGCAAGCCCTGGTCCAGGACGCGGATAAATTTAATCCGGTAGAAGGCCATGAGGGCTGGTATAAAGCGGAAAAAGGCGGAAAAACCATAGCGTATGTAGTGCCGTCAGAAAGCAAAGGTTTTGGAGGACCTATACAGTTTCTCGTGGCTGTAACAAGCGAGGGGAAAGTGCTTAATTATGACATCATCAAACACAACGAAACTCCTGGCCTTGGAGACAAGGGGGGGAAGGATCCTTTTAAGAGCCAGCTTATCGGAAAGAAGATTGAAAATCTGCAGGTTGTGAAAGATCCTTCCGACAAAGAGAACGTGCAGGCTATGACTGGCGCTACAATCTCTTCGAGAGCCGTAACTAACGGTGTTAAAAAAGCGGTCGAAGAAGTTGTAGAGTTTACAGGGGGGAAATAATTATGAAAGAATTATGGAGTATATTTAATAAAGGATTAATATTGGAGAACCCAATTTTTGTCCTGGCGCTAAGCCTTTGCCCCGCGCTGGCAGTTACCAGTTCTGTAATTGTTTCTCTAACCATGGGCTTGACCGTCATGTTTGTGATTACTGCCAACAATACAGTCGTTTCCATAGTCAGAAATCTTGTTAACCCCAAAGTGCGTGTTCCCGTATATATTGTCTCTATCGCCACTATAGTTACTGTGGCTCAGTTGGTATTGCAGGCATATTTGCCGGATCTTTATAAAGCCTTGGGTATTTATTTGGCGCTTGTTGTGGTTTTTGCCATAATTCTGGCGAGGGCGGAGGTTTTTGCCTCCAAGAACGGTGTTATCCGTTCGTTTTTTGACGGTCTGGGAATGGGGACCGGTTTCCTCATTGCCATGTTGATAATCGGAGCTATCCGTGAAATCATTGGAAGCGGCACATTCTTAGGCATTCAGGTCATGCCCGCTTCATACAACGCTCCGCTAATGCTAGTCCTGCCCGCAGGCGCTTTTATCCTAATTGGTTATCTGGTTGCGGGATGTAAAATGTTGGTCCAGCATATTGAAAAATCCAAGGCTTAGGGAGGGGGAGCATTGTGGAATATTTAACACTTTTTATTAGTGCAGTAATTGTGAACAACTTTGTTTTGACAAGATTTTTAGGCCTGTGCATATTCTTTGGCGTTTCCAAAAACGTAAACGCGTCTGTAGGCATGGGCATGGCGGTTACGGCGGTTATGACTCTTAGTTCGATAATGGCCTGGCTGGTTTACACTTATGTTTTAGTGCCGTTTAAATTAACATTTCTGACAACTGTTGTTTTTGTTCTGCTAATCGCCTCCTTTGTGCAGTTATTAGAGATGATTATTAAGAAGCATGCGCCGGCTCTATACAATATGTGGGGGGTTTACCTTCTGTTAATCGCTACTAACTGTGTGGTGCTTAGTGTGCCCCTTTTAAATGTTGAGTCCAGTTTCTCATTGGCTAAAAGTATTGTTCACGCTATTGGATCCGGAGCAGGTTTCGGCGTAGCCCTTGTCCTGATGGCAAGTTTGAGGGAAAAGCTGAGACTGGCCGATGTGCCGAAGCCGCTGGAAGGTTTAGGGGTGGCTTTTATTCTGGCGGGTATGCTGGCGCTGTCCTTCCTTGGTTTTTCAGGCATGATATCTCTATAACATCTGGAAAGGAGATGTGAGTTAATGCAAATTGCTCTAATGGTTTTGGTAGTCATGCTGCTTACGGGAGTGGTTTTTGGTTTGATTCTCGCATTTGCGAATAAAAAGTTTGCAATTGAAGTAAACCCATTGATACACTTGGTTGAGGATGCACTGCCAAAGGGCCAGTGCGGCGCCTGCGGTTATGCCGGATGTATGGCCTATGCGGAAGCTGTGGTATTGAATGCAGATGTGCCTCCGAACCTGTGTGTTCCCGGTAAAGCTCCTGTGGCAAAAATTGTGGGTGAGTTGACCGGCAAAGCTGCTGCGGAAATAGAACCCAGAATCGCTCATGTCAGGTGCTCCGGTTCCCCCGGAATAGCTGTCATAAAGTACCAGTATGGAGGAATTGAAGATTGCGCGGCGGCGAATTTGCTGCAAGGCGGTCAGAAAAACTGCCAATACGGCTGTCTCGGGTTTGGGACATGCGTAAAGAACTGTCCTTTCGGTGCGATGACAATGCTGCCCAGCGGCCTTCCCTATGTTGATCCGGAAAAGTGCACTGGTTGCGGCAAGTGTGAATCTGTCTGCCCCAAGGGTGTTATTCAAATGCTGTTAATCGGCGCGAAAGTCAGTGTTAATTGCAACTCAAAAGATAAAGGGGCCGTCGCCAAGAAAAACTGCTCGGCTGCCTGCCTGGGCTGCGGCCTGTGTAAGAAGAACTGTGAGCATGACGCAATCAAAATACAGAACAGCCTTGCAGTAGTTGACCACAAGATATGTATTGAAAAGTGCGATAATCCGACATGCATTGCTAAATGTCCCACAAAAGCGATTGAAGCTGTTGTAAAGGGTTCTGCTGCGGAAAAAGTTGCGGTATAATTAAGATATCAACTTAATTATACGAGATTATCCAAATGTTTTTTGGACAACTATATTATTGTTGGTGTAGTTTGCGCTACTTAGAGCATACAAACTTTAAAAGTGCGGACTACACCATCTTGTATTGTGCGGCATATTAAAAAGCTGCTCCGGACAAAATAACACAGCTTATGCAGTTTTTGCTTCGGCCAAGAGAAAGGCTTCCACGTGACGGCAGAAACCGGGGTTTTGGGGAAAGAAGCTCAATTTTTGTGAGGTGTAAAAATAATTGAAGCGTTGGAGTCTGGTTATAAGCTTACTATTTATTCTTTTCGCTTGTTCTGGCTGTAAGCTGAATTCTGCGCAATTGCAGGAGTTTAGTGATGAAAAATTCGTTATGGATACTTTGGTCCAGGTAACTGTATACAGTGATGATAAGCAGAGCGGAAAGGAAGCTTTGGATAAAGCGTTTGCCGAATTTAAAAGGATTAATGATTTAACTGACAGGTTTCCCAAAGAAGGGAAAAATACTTCTGCGTCCAGCGATGTGATCAGGATCAACGAAAATGCCGGGATCAAGCCCGTTCAGGTTGGCAGCGATACCCTCAACATTGTTCAGCGCTCACTTTATTATGCACAGTTGTCCGGCGGTTCATTTGATATTACAGTTGGACCAATTATGGACCTGTGGGGTTTTGGAAAAGACGAACAGCACGTTCCCTCCGACGAGCAGATTAAGAAGGCGCTGAGCTTGGTAGACTACAGGAAAGTCATAGTTGATGCAGATAATGGAACGGTATATTTGCAAAAACCAGGCATGAGTTTGGATTTTGGCGGTGTCGCCAAGGGCTATGCCACGGAAGAAGCTGCCAAGATTCTCAGGGAATTAGGCATAAAACATGCTATAATCAATGCCGGGGGAAATGTATATGCTTTGGGCGCCAGGCCGGACGGCTCACCGTGGCGTGTTGGTGTCCGGGATCCGCGCGACGGGGAAAAACTTATCGCCGTATTGTCGGTAAAAGACACATCGGTAGTAACATCAGGTGATTACGAGAGGTATTTCGAACAGGGAGGTGTCCGTTACTCCCACCTTATCGATCCATCCACCGGGAAACAGGCCAGAGATTTAATACAAACCACAGTAGTGGCAGAATCATCCACCGACGCCGATATTTTGAATAAACCGTTATTTGTGCTGGGTCAGCAGCGCGGGATGAGTTTTGCCAAAGGTATTCAAGGCGTTGGGGCCATCTTTGTCAACGCGGATAAGCAAGTGACATTCACCGATAATTTAGCGAATCAATTGGAATTCACCGGCGGTGGCGATTATCAGATTATCAATCAGAAATAAAATTGGAAATTGCGCTGGTTCATTAAAATATAGCAGTGAAAAATGATGCTTGGTGAGGTTCATGAAAAACCTTAATTATTACATTATGGCAGGACTCCTGGCGCTGGTGCTGATTAGTTTTGGAGTGTCGCATCTGGTGCGGCGCCAGATGACGGAGGGGGAACTGAGACTGGAGATATACGCAGACGGCCAGTTATACCAGACAATAAATTTGTCTGAGGCGATCACTGAGGAAATTAAAATAGTTAACGCGGACGGGCATTATAACGTGGTTGAAATTGAAAACGGAAGAGCCAGGATTAAAGAGGCCGACTGTCCCAATCAAATATGTGTTAGAGCGGGATGGATCAGCCAGCCCGGCCAGATAGCCGTATGTGTGCCGAATAAGTTTAATATTGCCGTTAAAGGAAAATCTAATAAGGTGGACGCCATTTCCTACTGAGTGTCAAATGAAGTGAGGGTTTAATATATATAATACAAGGCGTATTACGTATATTTCTGTTTTTATCGCCATGGCCACCGTTTTAAACATTATCGAAAGAGCAATTGTTATTCCCGGCGCAACTCCCGGCATTAAACTGGGCTTGGCCAATATCATGACTTTATTGTCTATAATGATGTTGGGAAGCAAGGACGCTATAATAATTGTCGCTGTCAGATGTTTCCTGGGGGCTTTGGTGGGAGGCAATCCGGTAAGTTTTTTGTTCAGCATCACCGGGGGCATGCTAAGTATTTTGGTTATGGTGCTCATGTGGAAATACTTAAATAAACACGTCAGTATTGTCATCATAAGTATGGTTGGCGCCGTGTTTCATAATATAGGCCAATTGTTTGTAGCCGGTTTGGTGGTTCATAATTTTTCTGTTTACGTTATTTTACCTGTACTCATGATATCTGCTATAATAACTGGTTACTTTGTTGGTATCGTGACAAAGCAGTTATACAAGTCCTTGGGTAATAGGATGATTTGAGCGTTGGTAATACTGAGGAGTCAGGAGTCAATCGTTTACCGCCCATATATTCTCCTGAATGCTGATTACTGCCCCTGAGAACCTGAAAATAAGCCATAAAATATTGCCTTAAATTTATTCTGACTACTGACTCCTGGATTCTGAATACTTAGAGACGGGATGGCGAGGCAAGTGAAAAAGGAAGCGGAAGGTATTATTATCACTATGGATGGCAAAATAGCGAAGGTGCGGGCGAGCAGGCACAGTGATTGTGACAGTTGCGGGGCATGTCCCGGGGACAAGGCCACGGTCATGGATGCCTACAACCGCGTTGATGCCAAGGTGGGGCAGAGGGTTATTATTCAGATATCTGAAGCGCATATGTTAAAAGCGGCCTTTGTTGTTTACATGCTGCCTCTGTTGACAACTTTTATGGGTTTCTTAATAGGTATGTGGATCTCGCATAAGTATGGATTCCCGGTGTTGTTGTGGGAGGTTGGCGCAAGTATCGCTGCTTTCGTTCTGACACTTTTATATATAAAATACTTTGACAGGTCTATGACGAAAATAAAAGTGATGCCGGTTATTACGGATGTTTTATCTGAAAAGTGACCTTTCCTGGGCTTTAAAATTTCCATTTTGCTTGATAATTTTCGAAATGACTTGAGAACGGCTTTTTACGCCCATTTTACGGTAGATATTGCGGAGGTGAGCTTTTACCGTGTTCACGGCCAGGCGGGTTTTTTCTGATATTTCTTTATTTGACAACCCCTGACTTAAATGCTTGAGGATTTCATGTTCCCTCAGAGTAAAATTCCTTTTGTCATCTTTTGTTAGTGGGTGTGGCAGGTTAAAAGAATTTTGGGCTATCCGGGCGTAGTCCTTAATTAGTTGATTGATTAATACCGGGTCGATTACCGTTTTGCCGCGATAAACCTGGTTAATGCTTTCCGCAAGCTTTTCTTGTGAAGCTTGCTTTAACATATATCCGGTCGCCCCGGCTTGCAGGGAAAGCCTGACCGACTCCGCGTTTTCGAATATGGTAAGCATAATTATTTTTATTCCGGGTACAAGGGAGGTAATTTCACGAGTGGCTTCAATGCCATTCATTTTTTGCATTTTTATGTCCATGAGAATAACATCGGGAATATGGCGTGTAACGAATTCCAACGCTTCTTCAGCGTTCGAGCAGCAGCCGATAATATCGATATCCTGTCTTGGCCCCAGCATCGCGACCAGACCTTCACGGATCATTTGGTGATCATCAACAATCAGTAGTTTGATATTGGACACTGTAACACCCCCCTTGGTTGGAAAGCGGCATCGCAACCTGAATTGTCCTGTTGTATCCCAGCCGTGCTGGGATGCTATTGAAAAGTTCCCGTTGTGGAATCTCCAATGCGGCTCTTTTGTGCTCATTCCCCTGGGCGCAAATCAACTTTCCCCAAAGCTGCTTTAAAAGCTTTTCTTTTTCGGCCAAGGTGTTCATAAGCCTGGTATTCTTGAAATTGCTTTAGCGATTGCGGAAAAAATCGCCCCCTCTTTTTCATCAAATTGCTTATCAATGCCTATTTATCTTCAGAAAATCAGTATTGTCAAGGTCCAGCATTTCTTCCCGAGTTGGAGTTCTAATAAGACTTACGGCCAATTTCTTTGTGCCGTTTGTCCAGTTTACAGCGCTCTTCGTGCTCTCCAGATATGCAAATCTGGCTGGATTAGCCAGCCTGGCCCTGAACAACCCCTGAATAGTGTCTGCCAGGCAACCAGACCCTTTAACCGATACTATAAGCTCCGGGGAGTTAAGCTTGCCAAACTCATCTTCAGCTACCATTGCCATGCGCAGGGCAAGCTGCAAATCCCGGCATTCCTCCTGGTGGTGATTATAGGCTTGCTTGAAAAGTATCCGGTAGCGTATTTTTTTATCTTGCGGCATTATGTATGGAGCGCGGGGAGAAAAAATAATATCGTGCTCAAAATAGGGCTTGATGTCTACGACAGGTGAGCCATCAACGGCATCCAGGCCGCGTACATGCAAAATATTTTTCTCTACTTTTATCAACTCTACTAAAGAGAGCCCGATAGGATTCGGGCGTCCCGCCGCCCTCAGTCCGAACACACCGTACTCCGGGGCATTGGCATTCACTCTGCCCGGAACGGTCCTCAAGAGATCGCGCCGCGCTTTGTGGAACCAGGATAAAATCCACAGGTGCGAGTGCGCTTCGATTCTCAATAATCCTTGCACATATGCGGGTAAAATCTCAATAGTGGCAGTATGGCTTTGCATAGGGATTGTCTCCGGATTATTATATGAAGAATGAACAATACCCACAGGAGTAATTTGTAATGCATCCATATTATTAGCCCCCTCCCTTTTTCTATTTATGCTTTTTTCACGCGGCAGAAACTGGCAGTAAAAATTTATAAGTATTGAAAAACCCTTCCGTGTGGTGGAAAGGGTTGAATAATAAGCGGTAAAAAAACGTCTTCTTGAGAAGACGTTTTTTTTGCTAACAGACGTAACTGTCGCTGCTTATTGTCTCCTTTCCGTCAGGGAGGCATGGCCGTTTCCCGCCATACCTAGCGGCCGCTTGCCATGAGAGATATCCTTTAGGCAAAAAGGCTCGGAGTACTTTCAATTCCTAGTATTTCTTTGAAACAATTATAATCGCAGAATTAATTGCATGTCAACCAGCATTTCAGTACTGCCGAGTTTCCGTAAATTGGTGGTCCCCCCTTCTAATTGCACGAACTGGATATCCCTGCGTTCCGCAAGGCGTTTGAAGCCGCCGGCATTCCTACCTGTTCCTCGAGTTCGACGTTACTGTTCCCCTGGGGCCCTTCCGCATCCGGGTAGACGCGTTCCTGGAAATGCTGAGGCAGGAAGATCTGTTCTAGATCTTAATTAATCGCAGACGGTTATTATTTAAGAAATTTTTGTTAAATGGAGGTATGAGCATGTCAAAAGGTCAATTGTACCCGAGTGAGCCCCTGAAGACCTGGGGTCTTGCCAAACAAGCAAGGGAAGATTCGTCAATAATCAGTTTAATCATATCCATTGCCTATTTCCCCACCTTGTAAGTTTATCCGCCTACCAGGAGTGTTTAATGGCCCCTTTGCCGCATGCCGCGACACAGGGCATCGCGTCCCGCTTGCCGTCGGTCGGCAGGCACGGGGTGCAGGTATACTTGATTTTTTTCCGGTGTTCCTTTACCATTTCAATTACTTCATCCTCGTAATCGTCTTCTATGTACAGCGAAAACCGACTCCGGGCAAGCCGTCACGCAAGGCTTGTCAGCGCATTCCGCGCACATATCTGTATTGATGCTTACGGGATGTCTTGGCAGATTATCGTTATGGTGCAGGTGTCAATTAAATGGACGGGTGTCGATTATATGGACACCCGTCCATTATATGAACGTATGTTGGATTGGATGCCGCGCTTAATATGGCTGGTGGTTTTTTTTTAATTACCCTATTCGTTATTTCAGTAAGCATGTTTCCCCGGCAGTTATTACTCTATTTTATATGTGATTTATGGTAAATGGCCGATTTTAGCCGAATTTAACGGTTGAAATTTTTAGTGGCTTATCTGTGAATGTATTTATATCGCTGCGGGTTTCAATGTTGGCACATTAATTGCATATCTTAGATATTATACAATATTTTTGTATCGCGTTGGCTTTGGCGGTGAACTCCCACTTTAAGCCGGTCGGGAATCACCGCCTCTGCAGCCCCGCAGGACTGATTTTTTAGTTATTTAAAAATCCCCAGACTGATTCCCAGAACCCATAGCGACTATGCAGGCTATTCCATTATCAATATCCAACGATACTATCTATTGCAATATTTTGTAATTAGCTTTCTGCTCTGAATATATTGCATAAATTTATTTGTTATGTGAATTAATATTTATTTATTTTTTTGGCTTATTTCCACCTTATTATATGGAAAGAATCTAGGGGTTATGTATTTAAATTGCTTGACAAATTAATGAATGTTCATTTATTATTATAATAATTTAAAATCAAAGGAGTGGAGGTAGCATTGAAAGCAGTATTGTGGCAAACAAATATGACCTGATAATCAACGAGGGCTGTTAAAGATTTGATAAGAATAAAAATCGAATAGCCGAGAGCGAGGAGTGAAACAAATGGAAGCAGCAGTCACCAAGTGCCGGTGTGATCTAGATGCTGAGCTGGGAAGAGTGATTGCCCGGCATGAAGGGAAAAAGGACGATTTAATCGAGATATTGTACTGGGTGCAAAAGAATTACGGTTATGTGCCAAAAGATGTGCAGCTAATCATTGCCGACAAAATGGATGTACCCTTGAGCGCTATTAATGGAGTTATTACGTTTTACCATTTTTTTTCATCAAAGCCAAAAGGCAAGTATGAGATATCCCTCTGTAATGGCACCGCCTGTCATTTGCGGGGAGCGCCCCAAGTATTGGCGCGGTTTGAAAAAGAACTGGGGATTAAGCCGCATGATACCACCGGCGACAATATGTTTTCCCTTGGTTTAATCAGGTGTTTAGGAGCTTGTGCCGTGGCTCCGAATATTACAATCAATTCAGAGCCGCGTGCCCGGATGGAGCCGGATCTTGTCCCGGAAATCATTAATGAGCTCAAAGAAAAAGAGTAAAGATGAAAGACGGTGATTGATGATGAAACGGGTTAAGTCAGTTGATGAACTGATAAAGTTCAAAGAAGCCGCGCTGGTTAAAATCAAAGAGCGGCAGATAGGCGACAAAACAACAATTGTGGTAAATATGGGAACATGTGGTATAGCTGCCGGGGCGCGGGATGTGATGATGGCAATTATTGATGAAATAGAAAAAAGAAATATTTCCGATGTAATTATTACTCAGGCAGGCTGCGCAGGGATGTGCGAGCATGAGCCCATGCTTGAAGTAATCAAGCCATGTTCGCCCCAGGTTATTTACACTCGTTTAAACAAAGAAAAAGCCCGGCGGATCGTCATTGATCATGTTATTAACGGCAGAGTTGTTGAGGAATACGCACTGATGCAGCAAGCTTAATTGAAATTAGTGAGAGGAGGATTCCAATATGCATTATTACCGGGCACATGTTTTGGTTTGTGCGGGGTCAGTATGTGTTACCTCAGGCTGCCGCGCCGTTAAAGAAGCTATATTAGAAGGCATCACAAGACACCAGCTCGAAGAAGAAATAAAAGTTGTCGAAACCGGCTGCATGGGGTTTTGTGAACTAGGTCCGCTTGTCGTGGTATATCCCGAAGGAGTGATGTATTGCCGGGTTAAGGTTGAAGACGCGGCAGTGATCGTGAACGAGCACCTGCTTAAAGGGCGGATCGTAAAGCATTTGCTTTACCAGGATCCCAATACCAGGAAAACTGTTACATTAATGAAGGATCTCCCTTTCTTGTCCAAACAGACCAAGGTTGCCATGCGTAATGCCGGACTTATTAATCCCGAAGATATTGAGGAATATATTGCCGGTGAAGGTTATCTGGCGTTGGCCAAGGTTTTGTCAAGCATGTCACCGGAGGAAGTAATCATTGAGATGAAAAAATCCGGCTTGCGTGGCCGGGGAGGCGCTGGTTTCTTAACCGGCTTAAAGTGGGAATTTACCGCTAAAGCCCGGGGAACGCAAAAATATGTGGTATGCAACGGAGACGAAGGAGTCCCGGGAGTTTTTATGGACCGGTCAATCTTAGAAGGTGACCCGCACTCCGTTATTGAGGCGATGGCCATCGCCGGCTATGCGGTCGGAGCTGATCAGGGCTATATCTACGTCCGGGCCGAGTACCCTCTGGCGGTGGAAAAACTGCGGCATGCCATTAATCAGGCATGTGAGTTCGGGTTATTGGGAGAGAATATTTTAGGTACAGGTTTTAATTTTGAGGTAAATATCCGGGTCGGCGCCGGCGCCTTTGTTTGCGGGGAAGAAACCGCCCTGCTGGCTTCCATCGAGGGCCGCCGCGGCGAACCCAGGCCGCGGCCTCCCTTCCCGGCCAATGAAGGGCTGTGGGGTAAACCGACATTAATAAACAACGTAGAAACATTATCCAGCGTTCCCCCTATTATCTTAAAAGGCGGCGCATGGTATGCTTCTATGGGCACAGAAAAGAGCAAAGGCACAAAAGTATTCGCCCTGACCGGGAAAGTGAACAACACCGGCCTGATCGAAGTGCCGATGGGAATACCTTTGAAAGAGATCATTTTTGATATCGGTGGCGGAATACTTAACAACAAAAAATTAAAAGCAGTGCTGGCAGGTGGCCCCGTAGGCGGCTTTATTCCCGCTGAGCACCTTAATGTCAGTATGGATTACGAATCGCTGGCCGCATTAGGGACCCTTATTGGCTCCGGCAGCCTGACTGTAATAGATGAAGACACTTGTGTGGTTGACCTCGTCAAGTTCTTTGTCGAATTTTGCCATGAGGAATCTTGCGGCAAGTGTACCCCTTGCCGCATCGGGACCAAGAGGATGTTGGAAATACTCGAGCGGATTACCCGCGGCGAGGGAAAAGACGGAGATATTGAAGCACTTGAAGTGCTGTGCGACTATATTAAGAACACCGCGCTGTGCGGATTGGGACAATCTGCCCCCAATCCCGTGCTGAGTATGCTGCGCTACTTTAGGCCAGAACTCGAAGCACATGTCAGGGATAAGCACTGTCCGGCTTCAGTATGCGCGTTTCTTTTTGATTCACCCTGTCAAAACACAGCAGAAGGAGGGGTGAGATAAATGCCAATGGTTACTTTGACAATTGACGGAAAAGAAGTGCAGGTGGAACAGGGCACAACTGTTCTCGAAGCGGCCAAGAAAGTAAATATAAATATACCGACCCTATGCTATTTAAAAGATATCAATGTCGTCGGGGCCTGCCGGATCTGTGTGGTTGAAGTCAAGGGCGCCCGCACGCTGCAGGCAGCTTGTGTGACCCCGGCGGCAGAAAACATGGTTGTGCTGACCAATACCCCGGCGGTGCGCGCTTCACGCCGGATGACGCTGGAACTGATTCTTTCCAACCACCCGTTTGAGTGTCCGACCTGTGTGCGCAACAAGAATTGCGAGTTGCAGTCCCTGGCGGAAGCGTTCGGAATCCGGGAAGTCCGTTATTCGGGGGCTAATCCCGTGCACGTAATGGATGACTCCAGCGTATCTATAATTCGCGACCCCGATAAATGCATCCTGTGCCGCCGTTGCGCCTCGGTATGTGAAAAGGTGCAGACGGTAAGCGCAATCGGCCCGCAGGGGCGCGGTTTTGACACCGTTATCGCGCCGGGCGTGGACATGGTTTTAGCCGAATCCAATTGCGTAAACTGCGGCCAGTGCGTGCTGGTTTGCCCGACCGGCGCTATATACGAACGGGATCAGACTGAAGAAGTCTGGGCCGCCCTGGCCGATCCCCAAAAGCATGTCGTGGTCCAGACCGCCCCGTCGGTGCGTGTGGCTATCGGTGAAATGTTCGGTATGGAGCCCGGCAGCGTGGCGACCGGACAAATGGTTGCCGCGATCAGGAAACTCGGTTTCGATAAAGTTTTCGACACCGACTTTGCCGCCGACCTGACCATTATGGAAGAGGGCAGCGAGTTGCTTGAAAGGATTAATAACGGTGGCATCCTGCCGCAAATTACTTCCTGTAGCCCCGGCTGGGTCAAGTTCATTGAGCACTTCTACCCGACGCTGCTGCCGCATGTGTCCACATGCAAGTCGCCGCAGCAGATGTTCGGCGCCCTGGCCAAAACCTTCTATGCCGAAAAAGCAGGAGTGGACCCGGCCGATATCTTTTCGGTGTCGATCATGCCCTGCACCGCCAAGAAGTTCGAGGCGCAGCGCCCCGAAATGAATGCGAGCGGCTACCAGGACGTGGATGTTGCGCTGACTACCAGAGAGCTTGGCCGTATGCTCAAGCAGGCGGGCATAGATTTCAACGAGCTGCCCGAAGAAAATTACGATGACCCGCTGGGCGTTTCGACAGGCGCGGCGGTAATCTTCGGCGCGACCGGCGGCGTGATGGAAGCCGCCCTGCGCACCGTCTATGAAATAGTCACCGGCAATACCCTGGCGTCGGTAGATTTTGTAGACGTGCGCGGTATGGAAGGAGTCAAGGAAGCTACCGTCAAAGTCGGCGATCTCGACGTAAAAGTAGCCGTCGCGCACGGGCTTGGCAACGCCAGGAAGCTTTTGGACGCCCTGCAGGCCGGCGAAGCGAACTATCATTTCATCGAGATCATGTGCTGCCCGGGCGGCTGCATCGGCGGCGGCGGCCAGCCCATCCCGACCAACTATGAAATCAGGCAAAAGCGGATTGACGGCATATATACCGCCGACGAAGCAATGGTCTTGCGTAAATCCCACGAGAACCCCGCGATCCAGCAGCTGTACAAGGAATATTTAGAGAAGCCGCTGGGGCATAAATCCCACCAATTGCTGCACACTAAATACACTTCGCGCGGGCAGTCTAATCAGTTATAAAGCATTTCAATTGATGTCCAACATGAAGAGCCTCCCACCCGGGAGCTCTTCGCTTTGGCCTTCTCTATCCGCCAAAATCCGACAAAAGTCCTATTTACATGAGTATAAAAGTCATATATAACTTAACTTAACTGATAAGAGCAAATATGGCGAAAGCTATATACGCAAAACTACGGGTCTAAGGTGTTGGATTTGCACTAAGATCGCCGGGTTGCCGGGAAAGTTAATAATAATTATGACGAACACCCCGGCCGGGGTGTTATTTTTGCGTTAGCCGGGTAGAGGTTATTGTTGAGGAGAAGATATCTTGCTATTTGGCATGTGTCTTGCACATTATAGCTTAATAAATCAAAAGCGGGAGGTAGTCTATTGGGTAAGCGGATTCTGATTGTGGATGATGCGGCATTTATGAGGATGATGATAAAGAATATAGTGTCTAAAAACGGCTATGAAGTTGTGGCCGAGGCCGGCAACGGCCAGGAAGCGGTGGAATTATACAAGCAGCATAAGCCGGATCTGGTAACTATGGATATCACCATGCCTGATATGAACGGGATTGAAGGTGTCAAGGCTATTTGCAGTGTTGACCCTGGCGCTAATATTATTATGTGCAGCGCCATGAGTCAGCAGCATTTGGTGCTGGAGGCCGTTCAGGCGGGGGCAAAAAATTATATTGTTAAGCCATTTAAGCCGGAACAACTACTGCAAACTATCGAAGAAGTCTTGGCCAGGTCCGGTTCGTAACGTGTTTAGGAGGCTGATTTTTTGCGATGGAAGTATGTGGAAGCGAAAACCGGGGACAGGGTGTTGCCGGGACGGGTGCTGATCGCGCCGGGTGACCGCCATATGCGGGTGCGCCGCTCCGGCGGCGTTTATCTGGCCGGGTGAGAACGTCTGCGGACACTGCCCCTCGGTGGAGGTGTTCTTCCAATCGGTGGCGAAATACGTCGGCGCGAACGCCGTCGGGGTCATGCTGACCGGCATGGGCAGCGACGGCGCCGACGGCATGGCGGCTATGCGCCGGGCCGGCGCCAGGACTATCGCGCAGGATGTAAGCCACTTCAGTTGTTTTCGGCATGCCCAAGGTGGCTTACGAGCGGGGCGGGGTGGAATTTTTACTGCCTTTAGACAAGATATCGAACATAATCTCCTCTTTACTGGCTGGGTGAACCCGATGAAATGGTTGGCGACCTTAAGCTTATACCTCTAAATTATATACTTCCGCAGCAGCGGTTTTTGAAACTAACCCATCGATAACATCCTGCCGCACCGCGTCGGGATTTCTCCTTGAAGGCTGCCCGAAGCCGCCGCCGCCCGCTGTTTCCAGGATGATGGTTGTCCCGCCGGGCACTTCCCTGGTGATCTTGCCCGGCATTTCCTCGCGTTCTCCGCCCGGTATTTCGATGAAGCAACGGGAAGGCTTGCCGGGCAGCCCATTTTGCAAACCCCAGGGTTTAATGGTATTTCTCTCGGTGCTTAAGGACACGGTGGCCTTTTCCAGAACGGTGATCTCGCGCGCCAGGCCGGTCCCGCCCCTGAACTCGCCCGGCCCTCCCGTGTCGGGGACTAAAGCGTATCTGTTCACCCGCAGGGGGTAATTCATTTCGATCACTTCAACTGGTGTGTTCATGGTATTGGTCATATTGACATGCACCCCGTCCATTCCATCCTGGTTAATTTTAGCCCCCTGGCCGCCGCCGTATGTTTCCACGTATGAATAGTAACGCCCCCCGGCATACCTGCCGCCAATGGTAAAGTTGCTCATGCTGCCCGTGCCGGCGGCGGTTACCCTGTGGGGAACCGCCTGCGCCAGGGCGCCCAGCACCACGTCGGTGATCCTTTGGGCGGTGTTGATGTTCGCGTGCGCGACAGGCGCCGGGAAACAGGGGGCGACCAGCGTGCCGGCCGGGGTGATCACCTCCACTACCCTGGCTACGCCCTCACTGGCGGGCAGTTCGGGGTCGGCCACGGCTTTGACGGCGAAAAAAACACAGGCCAGGGCAACGCCCCTGGTGGCGTTGACGGGGCCTTTCACCTGCGGGCTGGTGCCGGTGAAGTCAACCTGAATGCCGCCGCCGTCGATGCGCACAGAGGCGGTGATTTTGATCAGGTCGCTGCTGATACCGTCCCCCTCCAGGTAGTCAGCGAATTGATAAGTGCCGTCGGGAATATCTTTTAACGCCGCCCGGAGTCTCCGCTCCGTGTAATTAATAATTTCTTCCATGTATTCTTTCAGGGTTTCCGATCCGGTTTTTTGTTCCAGTTCCAGCAGCCTTTTGCATCCGACCTGGTTGGCGGAAAGCTGGGCCTGTATGTCGGCGTAAAACTCATCGGCGGTCCTGACGTTGTGAGCCAGCACTTTTAATATGTCGGCGTTGATTTGCCCCCTGCTGCTTATTTTCACGGGGGGTATTCTGATGCCTTCCTGGAAAATCTCCGTGGCTGAAGTGGACATGCTGCCGGGCACCGATCCCCCCATGTCCACATGGTGAGCCAGGTTGGCGACGATGGCCAGCAGGCGGTTCCCGGCAAAAACGGGGGAGATGACGCACACGTCCGGCAGGTGTGAGCCGCTGACGTAGGGATCATTGATCATTACTGCGTCGCCCGGGGCCAGATTTTCCGGCGGAAAAATTTCCAGCACTTTTTTTACTACAGTGGGCATCAGGCCCAGGTGTAAAGGGATGTGTTCGGCTTGGGCGACCAGATCCCCGGCCGGGGTGTATATTGCCGTGGAACAATCCCGGCGGTCTTTGATATTGGGAGAGAGAGCCGTGCGGGTGAGGGTGACTCCCATTTCTTCCGCCACTGACTGCAGGGCGTTTCGAAGCACTTCCAGGGCAACAGGGTTAGTCTTCATATTGCCGCACCTTCGTTTCAATGAGAATGTTGCCCCAGCGGTCACAGTAAACCCGGTCGCCGGGCCAGAGCAAAGTGGTGGTGTCGGCCTGGGTAATCACGGCCGGGCCCGCGGCACGCCAGCCGGGGCCAATCTGCTGCCTGGCGTATACCGGCACCTGGTGGTATGCTCCGGAGAGGTAAACCTGTCTTGTCCCCAAAGCGGTTGCTTCTTGGGCTCCGGTATGCAGCTGGGGTGATATCTTCGGCAGGGCGCCGGCGGTGGTGAGTCGCAAAGTAACGATTTCCACCGGCGCCTTTTCCCTGCAGTAGCCGTAGTTTTGCTGGTGCAGGCGGTGAAAACGCCTGATAATGATTTGGATATCCGCTTCTATCAATGAGTTGCCCGGGATGGAGAGAGTTAATTCATATGATTGTCCCTGGTAGCGAATGTCCAGAAACCTGCTGAAGCTCATTTCCGGTTCCGCGAATCCTTCCCGGGCCAGATCCTCTCGTCCCTGTTCGTTCAGCCGGGCAAATTCGCCGTTGATCTCCGCGCAGACGGCAGGCGTTAGATTGACAATATGGGTTAAAGAATAGTCGTGCCGCACATCGGCCGACAGCATTCCCCACGCGGAGGCGACGCCGGGGTGGGGGGGTACCATGATGCGGGGAATACCCAGATCCCGCGCCAGTTCCACAGCCTGCAGAGGGCACGCGCCGCCGAACGGCGCCAGAACGAAATCCCGCGGGTCGTATCCTTTTTGCACCGACACCAGCCGCATGGCCCGGACCATGTTGGCGTTAACCACCCTGATGATCCCTTCTGAAGCTTCTTCAAGCGTCAGTCCGAGAGGACCGCCGATTTTTTCTCCGACAGCCCGGGCGGCTAGTTCCGGTTTTAACGTTTTTACACCGGTCAGATCGGCCGGGTCCAGCCTTCCTAAAAGCAAATTGGCGTCTGTTACCGTGGGCTCTTCGCCGCCCAGACCGTAGCAGGCGGGTCCGGGAACCGAGCCGGCGCTTTGCGGACCTACCCGCAAAGCGCCACCGGAATCAACCCAGGCGATGCTGCCCCCGCCGGCTCCGATGGTATGAATGTCCAGCATGGGCAGCCGCAGCGGGTAACCGCCGACAGAGCCTTCCGTGGTGAAACGCGATTTGCCGTTGTGAATCAGGCATATATCCATACTGGTGCCGCCCATGTCGGCGGTGATCAGATTTTTGTTGGCGGTCAGGCCGGCCAGGTAAACGCCTGCCAGCACACCGCCCGCCGGGCCGCTCAGCGCGATGCGGGCGCTTTGCTCCCGCGCCTGGGGAGCGGTGAGCACACCTCCGTTTGACTGCATAATAAATAACTCGCTTTTGACACCGGTGGTGGTTAAATCTTTTTCCAGCAGGCGGATATACTTGTCCGTCAAAGGCTTGACCAGCGCGTTGATCACTGTAGTGCTGGTTCTTTCGTATTCTCTGAATTCAGGCAATATTTCAGAGGATATGGTGACGGACAGGTGCGGCAAATGTTGTTTTAAGGCGTTCTTAAGCGTGATTTCATGGACCGGGTTGATATATGAATGCAGCAGGCAAATCGCCACCGACTCCACACCGGACTCTTCAACTTGCACGATTACGGACTGGATTTCTTTTTCCGCAAGAGCGGCCTGCACAGTGCCGTCGGCCAATACCCGCTCGTTTACTTCCAGCACCAGATGGCGGGGCAGCAGGGGCGGCGGCTTGATAGCCCAGAAGTTGTATAAATGGGGGCGGTTTTGCCTTCCGATATAAATGATATCTCTAAAACCCCTGGTGGTAATGAGGGCCAGACGCGCCCCTTTTCGCTCCAGGATGGCGTTGGTGGCTACTGTTGTGCCGTGCAGGATAAAGTCAATCTGGCCGGGGTCAATCCCTGCTTTTTGCACGATGTTTTTTATCCCCGCCAGCACGGCCCGGGAGGGATCTGCGGGAGTTGACGGTTCTTTGGCGATATGGAACTCGCCGTTTTCCCCCATCAGGCAAAAATCCGTAAAAGTGCCTCCGGTGTCGATGGCCAGCTTGTATCTAGTCATATGGGACCTCCTGGCAATTAAGGTGCGGTTTATATTTATGAAATATTATAAAACATATTGGCACAAATAGGCAAAATATAATTAATTTCGCTGAGAAATAATATGTAGAAAAATAACAGTCGCGGGAAGGATAATATGCTGCTCGGAATTATACGTACAATAATTCTATTTACTGTGGTGGTTATTGGCTTGAGGTTGATGGGAAAGAGGCAGATCGGCCAGCTCCAGCCATATGAACTTGTGATTGTGATTATGCTTTCAGCCTTGGCGGCAATTCCGATGGAAAATACCGGAGTACCGCTGACCAGCGGCCTGTTCCCGATTTTTACTTTGTTGGTGGCCCAGGTTGCCCTGTCTTATGTCGCTTTAAAAAGCGAGCGTGCCAGGGGGATAATCTGCGGCACTCCCAGTGTGCTGATAGAAAACGGAAAGATTGTTGAGAAAGAACTATACCGGCTTCGTTACAACATCAATGATTTGCTGGAGCAGCTCAGAGCCAAAGACACGCCTAATGTCGCCGATGTGGAGTTTGCCATTTTGGAAACAAGCGGCAAATTAAGTGTTATTCCAAAATCACAGAAAAGGCCCGTCGTACCGGCGGATATGAATTTGCCGACGAACTATGAAGGCATGCCGGTTACATTAGTAATTGACGGCTACGTGTTTCAAAAAAATCTGGCTAAAATAAACCTTGATAAAAACTGGTTGGAAGCAGAGTTGAAAAAATTCGGCGTGAACAACCTTAAGGAAGTTCTTTTCGCCAGTCTCGACACCGAGGGAAAGCTCTTTTATCAGGTAAAGTCAAAAGTGAGCCAATAATTTTTAACAGGAGTTTTAATTATGAGACTGTTGTCGGCTTTATTAATCATCTTCACAGCTGTAATCGCCTTGGGATTCTGGACGAATCACCGGCTGCAGGCGTCCGCCGACGAATTGATGCGGAATATTGAACAAATAGAACAAAGGCTTGAAAGCAATCAATGGGATGAGGCTTACGCGCGAACTGATGAATTGGAAGAAACCTGGGAAAACAAAGCAAAATGGTGGCCTACTGTGCTGGACCACCAGGAAATTGACAATATTGAATTCTCCATGGCGAGGATCAAGGAGTATATAGCGAGGAGAGATACCGCGCTTTCCTGGGGGCAGTTGGCGGAGTTGAAGTTAATGATTAACCACATTCCGGAGAAGGAAGCCATAAGACTGAAAAATATATTATGATTATACTGCGTTTTCTTTTGCTTGCTCGGACTGTGTTGTAAAAAAAGCGTCCAACTTATCTGGTGATTAAACGTGAACGTCAAGACCACCGCTTGGCAGGTAATTGTTTTTGTCTTTTGACAATTCAACAACGATATCCCCATGCAATATTTGATCTATGTTGTACCTGATGATGATTTCGCCGCTAATATTGTTTTCCGCCAGCGTATCTATTTTCATAAAAGGACATAATCTCACATATTTGGATTTGTCGGTAGATATATCTTCCTCAAGGGTATGTATTATTCTGTTGTCGTTAATAAAACTAAATTTCACTGATATATTTTTAAATACATCTTCCAAGTCCATCACCAAATAAATATAATCATCGTTATATGTAAATTTGCGCACAGTGTTCAGAGGTGTATGCCTGCCATGGATGATTTTTGAGCATGTTGTATACCTATAAATTCGCACCGACAAATACCATCTACTCCGCTTGTGGCGGGCTAGCTGAAGTCGGGCTTAACTTATCATTCGACAATGATTTTTGCGCAATTGCCGCGTCTCCATATGCTCTCCACAGCAACCCGCCTTCAATTCCGTTAATTTTATCCCCGTTACTTTTCTCCAGCATTGTATCTAATGGACTATATGGATCAGTTCCATCCGCATCAGGAGTAATTAACATTTGTGCTTCTGTTTCGGTGTACATTTTCATTGTTGAAAATATATTTCTCAATCTTTGCAATTCCACTTCGGGGTTAGCGGTTTCTTCCTGCTTCGTTGTTTCTTTGGATTCGCCGGCACCCTCTTGCTTTAATGCTTCTCCGGTTTCAGTAATATCTTCTAGTTGTGATGTTTCTCCGGTTTTACCGGTTTCCTCCGGCTGTGGTCTTAGATTAGATACACGACCTAGAGGGGTAGGCACTATTACTATCTTTAGCCATTCACCATGAAATTTTTCTTGGTCGGCCGTAGCCGCGACACTGTACCATACTAACCCAACACCGGGTCCGTAGGGTGCTCTTGATTCTTGAGCAGCCACTGATGTAGTAAATCCATGCCATTCCTTATCTCCACTATCCACTTTTGGTAGCCCGACGGTCTTACTGCTTGCACCAAGGCGCCAGTTGCCCCATCCCTCTTCTGATGCTTCATTCACTTTTGATAACGCGCCAAACGGCCCAAATTCTGAAGATGAGCTAACTCCAAGTTTTTGTAATTCACTGGCGCTGCCGTCCTCATAAGTCCATACCACTCCGACAATATCTATCCCGTTTGTTCCATATGAAGACAATTCCGGGTTATCCCATACGCCAAGTCCGACGTTATCTTTAGTCCGAATAGCGTTGGTCAAAGTTTCCAAAAGCGAGGCATCTTTTATATAATTTTTTAAAAAATCAGTAGCGTTTTTTATCATGGCGTCTCTTGCCAGTTCCTGACTCGCGTAACTTTCAACTTTCAACTCGGATCAACTCCCTGGAAATTAAAATTTTATGTGAATAGTCCCATTTATATGGTTGCTGGTCGAATTTAGTAACTATTTTGTTTATGCCCTCGAATGGAATTATTCTACACAGAAGTAATAATTCCTTTAAACTGACAAAATAATTCTGGATTATTTTTCATTGTTGATGACATTTATTTAACAATATAACCGTTTTATAGTGAGATTGAGCGCTACTTTTGGTACCGGCCAGGGGCTTGCAGAGAAATTTGCAAGCCCCTTTTTGACCAACCTACGATAATATTTACCAACCTGCCGCGAATTAAGAACTAATTCTGGAATCGTTCAGTCTAATCGTTTTTGTAAGGCTTTGACCATTCACGTTGACCGTTACGCTAATATCCACCGTGTGAGTTGCGTGCGGGTATGTGGTAAATTTTAATAAAGTGTCCGGAAAAGCCGACGTACTGGTATTGTATAAAGGAGTATCTACATTACCATTACTAGTAAATACAGCACTTGAACCATAGGTATAGTTAGACTTGTAAACATACCCGCCGCTGGGTGCGATCGATACATACCAGGGAGTATATTGACTACTAACAACGCTTAGACCAAGTTGATAAATAACATTGCCGTCGGAAGTGCCAAGACTTTTCATATATGGATAAATATTTATGCCGGAGACATCATTTATTACTTGATAGGAAGGGCTAAAGTATCCTGACATAGGGGTCATATCTCCATTATCATTCGGTGGGCTGCTATTGAAAGCAAACGCTTTTTCCGTTGCCGCGCCACTAAAAAGGCAAAGCAAAAGGGCCAGTCCGATAACATAACAATAAATCGACTTTTTCATTCTTTTACTTACCCCTTTCATTAATTATTAATCATTTGTTAGCTAGGTACACATCCTTGAGTCTTGATTTTCGGAGGCACACGGATCTTTTCTTGTTTTTTTGCAACCACTCAAATTCACCTCCCTTCCAGGTTCGATTAATTTCGAGAAAACTTAAAGCCTTCTCTAATCGGAATTTCTTTTGTAATAACAGCAACGGAAGAACCCTGACTTTTCAGTGCTGTCCTAAATATGGAGACTGTCATAATATTTCCTTGTTTGCCAAAATATTCTTGGATTTCTATTAATTATTATAGCACTCAAGCCATGAGAACAATATCGAACTATGTTAATCAATAAAAATTTTTTTAATCTGTATCAATTTTTGTCGTTATATAAAAATAACTAAAACCGCTTCTCATGATAGCAGGGTGTTATTGAGGCACCAATGTTTAGAAAGATAATCGCCAATCAAGATTGCTTGCATCTAGGCTATAAAGTCCATGTATACCAAAAATACTGCTTTAGAAGCAGTGAAATTAGTATCAATAGTTTTGGAAATGTAACTGCGGTAGTTATGTGGCTGGAATATTGGAAAAGTTTAAAAAGATGCAGCAAAGCCGCAAGATTTATACTTTATATGCAAATTTTTAAAGATAATTGGGAAATATGGCTAAATAAATAATTTATTTAATGTTTATATATTGATAATGGTCAATATTAGGAAAGGTGGTTATATTTTTTACCCCAGTGCTTTCTTTACACCAAAACTAATATTTGATATACTATTTATATAGGGTATAAGAATGATTCGTAATAACATGAGATTTAGTTTCATTGTTGCAATGCAATGAATCAATTTAGGGTTGTACATATCAGTTCCTTGTGCTGTTGCCATCATTATTCTAATTTAATAATCGGTTAGTTGTTTTCCTCCTTATCTATTTGTATATTCAGAAGAAATTTTCCCGAGGGGGTATTGTTTTATGAAAAATGACAACTTGGAAAAGATCGAAGGAAAAATAATTGATGGATTGTGTGCCATAGCTGAAAAAAATAACTTTATTGAACCTGAGTTATTCAGTAAATATAACGTAAAAAGAGGGCTGCGTGATTTAAACGGGAAGGGCGTGCTTGTGGGTCTGACAGAGATCGGCGAGGTTCACGCCTATATAATTGATGAAAATGAAACTATTCCTGTCGCGGGCAGATTAATATACAGGGGTATAGATATTAATAATATCGTAAAAGGTTTCCTTGAAGACGGCCGCTATGGTTTTGAAGAAACTTGTTTTTTGCTGCTCTTTGGAGATCTCCCCAATAAGGAAACATTGATGGATTTTGAGCGGCTTCTCTCCGAGTATAGAAAGCTGCCCGAGGATTTTGTCCGCGATATGATTTTGAAAGCGCCGAGCAGGGACATGATGAATGTGCTGGCAAGGGGCGTGCTGGCTCTATATAGTTTTGACGACAACGCGGATGACACTTCCATTAAAAATGTCTTAAGACAATGCGTCAGGCTAATCGCTTGTTTCCCGTCACTCGCGGTTTATGGCTATCAGGCATACTCTCATTACCACGGAAACAACAGCCTGTATATACACAGTCCGCGGCCGGATTTCAGCACCGCGGAAAATATCCTGCACATGTTAAGACCGGACAGCAGTTTCACAAAGCTTGAAGCGGCGCTGCTTGATCTTGCTTTAGTTCTTCATGCCGAGCACGGCGGGGGCAACAATTCATCCTTTGTGACGCATGTAGTGACATCGTCCGGGTCAGACACGTACTCTGTAATAGCCGCGGCGCTCGGGTCGCTGAAAGGGCCGAGACATGGGGGAGCCAACATCAAGGTTATTCAGATGTTTGAGGATATGAAGCAAACAGTGAGGGATTTGCATGATGACGAAGAGATTGAAAGCTATCTTGCCAAATTAATCAATAAAGAAGCTTTTGACCGTTCAGGGCTGATTTACGGTATCGGACATGCCGTTTACTCAATATCTGATCCACGGACCGTCATTTTTAAGGAACATATCGCCCGGCTTGCGATGGAGAAGGGCCTGGAAGATGAATATAACCTCTACTTAAAGGTTGAGCAGCTGGCGCCTGAAGTTATCGCAAAGTACCGTAAAATGTATAAAGGTGTAAGCGCGAATGTTGATTTTTATTCGGGATTTGTTTACCGAATGCTGGACATCCCCCCGGAGATGTTCACACCGATCTTCGCTATTTCCAGAATAGCCGGTTGGAGCGCGCACCGTATCGAAGAAATCGTCAACGACGGCAAGATCATCAGGCCGGCATACAAGAGCGTTTCCCAAAAACGCAACTATACGGCCATGGCTGAAAGATAAAGTAATAAAATAAGAGCAGAAGTTCTGCTTGCTATAAAATTCTAGTGAATGTTTTTAATAACGGGAGACTCCTGCTCCTCTGCTCTGTCTGCCGGCCAGTCAGGTATAGTTTGGTGAATTTCCCGGGCAAGTTGTTGTTCTTCGTGAGAAAAGCCGGCATAATCCAGATCTAAAAACCAGGCTAAATCCTTGTCCACGCAGACCATGTCCTCCCGGGAGAATTGAGCCAGATCGGTTTTGCCCAGAGCGTAAGCCGCCAGCTTCATTTCTTCCACGCAGGACTTCAAAAATTTTGCCAGATGTTCCGCGGCTTTATCGACGCGTAAATCTTCTTTGAACTTTCCCAGGTACAGAGGCACCTGCGGGGCAGGTTCAAAGGGCAGGGCTTTGTTCATCTGAGTCTGCAGCATGGCAATCAGCGCTATCGAACCGATGTATACGGCGTTTGCGCCAAGCGCCATGGCTTTTAAGAAGTGCCCGGGATTGACCAGCCCGCCGGCGGCGATCACGCTGGTATAATCTTTCGCGCCTAATTTATCGAGATGTTTTACCGTTCTGGACAAGGCGTGTAAAGTGGGCAAGCCCACGTCATCCTGCAGGATTGTCGGTCCGCCGTGGGTCCCTGCCTCTGAACCGTCTATAACGATATAATCCACTCCGGCTTCCACCGCAATGTCCAGCTCTTTTTCCAGGTGATGGGTTGCCGCGAATTTAAGACCCACGGGCACACCGTAATCATGGCGCAGGTTGTCCACCAGTTTGATAAAGTCCTGCACGTTGTTTACATCTTTTAGGCGTGAATGGATTACCGCGTCTTCTCCGGGCTCTAGATTTTGGGCCTTGCGGAGGTCTTTGCCGATTTGAGTGGATTCTGTGCTCATCGGCGCGGCGGCCTGCGCCCCTTGCCCAAGCTGAATCTCAATAGCGTCAAGTTGGGACAGCTGTTCCGGTGTATTCATCCAGCCACCGCGATTGTACTGGCCAATGAAATAACGGGCTTCTTTTCTTTCTTCCTCGACCAATGGGGCCTCACCGGAATTTGTGGCTGTTCCCGCCATTGACGACCCCCGGGCCAGTGCCACTTTTGCTTTTAAGCAGAGCGCGCCGCCGTAGGACATGCCGCTGACGAGAATTGGAATTTCCAGACGCAGCGGTTTTTTAGCTTTGGGACCGATAGTCACACTCGTATGAATTCCCACACCGTCTTGAGTCGGCATTTTGAAAAGGTGGACGGGATTAAACAGAAGTTTTTCCCAGGGAGAGAGAACCACCGGGCTTCCCAAAGGGCGCTCAATGGGCTTCCCGGACTCTGCTCTCATGCTCGCCTCAACAATGTTTCTGAAACCTATTTTATTTGCGATCGGAAACATGGAATAAATATTTTCCGTATACGGGTCCTGAAGCATCCGGCTCATCATGCTGTCGGAGACGGCGTTGGTAATTTTACGTGTCAGCCATGCAAACAAAAAAGATCACCTGCCCTTTGGGTATTTTGCGTAATGGCTTCGTTTTTCCGGCAGACGTTTTTAGCGCGTCGGACTTATTATCGTCTGACGGGGTATCATTAAGAGGTCTGCTACGCTCTCAGCTCCGGTTGTTTCACCAGTTTTTGCTCCCAGTTAATAATAGCGTTTTCAATAGCCTGCTGACCGGCTACCGGGGTCTTATACCAGCCCCGCTGGTGCATGCTGTGAAATATTTTCGTATGCAGGTTTTCTTCCTCCTGGTGAAAATCATGCAGCGCTTCTCTTAAGTGACTGTTTGCGGACTCACGCTCAGCCGTCATGTAAGTGTCAATAAGCTGCTTCTGCATGAACAAAGCGTCTGTGATCATGTCCCTGTCGTCAAGAGTCACCAGCAAATCATCTCCTTTTCTTGTGCGCGGCATCATATTAGTGAGCCCCCTGTCGCTGTTTTACCGTTTAAGCTGCGTAGCTGCCCAAGAAGCCCATCCAGGTGTCCCTGGTGAACTCTGCTGCTTTCTTGAAAAATTTTCTTTAAATCCGCGTCTTGGCAGTTGTCCGCGAAAAATTCACTCTTTTTCACCGCCAGTTCTTCCGCTCTCAATAATTCCTCAAGCTGTAGCAATTCCATCTGGGTTAGCTGCTCCATTTTTTCCCCTCCTGACTTTTTTTTATTTTTCCCCGGTTTCTTTTCTATATCCTGAATTTTTCATTAATACTGAGAAAAAATATATATAATGAAACGAAAGGGCTGTCAGGATGCATATTAATGGCAATGTTGCTGATTTGATCTTAGCCCAACTGGCTGAATGGGGTGTGGAAAGAATCTATGGCGTGCTTGGAGATGCGATATTCCCCTTGCTGGACGCAGTGACCCGCCAGGATAGAATTAAATTTATCGCCGTTACCCGGGAGGTTCATGCCGCCTTCATGGCTGCTTATGAAGCCAGATTAACCGGCAGGCTGGCCGTATGCGCCGCCGGCGCGGGGCCGGGTGCAGTGAGCCTTTTAAACGGCCTGGCGGATGCCTTCATGGATGGAAGTCCTGTTTTAGCCATTACCGGTCAAGTGGAATTAAAAAAAATCGGCGCCGGGGCAAAACAATATTTTGATCAGCAGGCTTTGTTTAATATCTTTGCAGCACAAACCAACATCGCCGTTAAACCGGGGTCAGTGTTAAGTATGCTTGTCGCAGCCACGCGAACCGCTAAATTAAATAATTCAGCCGCGCATATATCAGTTCCCAAAGATGTGTTTGCCGGAGCTGCATCTATTGAAACCGTGCCCGTTAGTTTCGTGGAAATAAATACAACACCGTTTGTTTCAGGCAGCCTGGATAACCTCTTAAAGGTTGTCCAGGGGGCTCAAAGGCCGCTTATTATCGCGGGACGAACGGCAAAAACAGTTAAAGATTACGTAGTGAAACTGGTTGATCAGCTAGGCGCGGGATTAATAGTCGCCAGGGAGGCCAACGGCAAAATTGCCGGCAGGCATGAGCTGAATTTAGGAGGAATAGGAAAAGCCTACCTTCCCCCGGTTCTTCACGAGGCAGACTGTATCATCATTATTGGAGCCGCTTCTTATGAGCGGGAATTCATTCCTCAAGACACAAAAGTTATCCAAATAAATGATCGTTTCGAAAATATTTATCAAAATACCGTTGAGAGTATTAGCGGGGATACCGGTTTGATTTTGGAGAATTTGCTTCAAAGACTGGAGGGGCATAGCTTTAACCGGGATTGGCTGGAGGAAATTAAGGGGTTGGTACAAAGCAGAAGGCAGGAGTTGGCAGCAGAATCAGTGAACAACACCAGGCCAATCAGCCCCTTAAAACTGATGACGGTTCTTAATGATATAATGCCTGGCGAGGCAATTATTGCCCTTGACATAGGTGAATTTACTCATTGGTTCAATTTGGGCTTTCAGGGGGGACAACAAGAGATTTTGCTTTCCGGCCGGTGGCGCAGTATCGGCTGCGGCCTGCCCGCCGCCATCGGGGCAAAATTCGCCCGCCCGGAAGAGCCGGTGATAGCAATAGCCGGGGACGGCGGTTTTATTACTTCCATGAGTGAGCTTCTAACTTGTGTGCGCTACAGTTTGGATATTTGCGTTATAATTGTTAAAAATCATGTTTACAGCATAGAGAAGAATAAAATGCTCGCCGAAGGGTTAATTCCTTTTGGACACGAATTAACAGTGCCTGATTTTGTTCAATACGCAAAGTCATGCGGTGCTGCAGGCTATCGTATTGAAGACCCGGCGGATATCCAAAACACAATGAGAACCGCATTAAATTTGGGAAAACCAGCCCTGGTGGAAGTAATTTGCGCGGAAAATTAAAATCTTTACACAAATTTATAACTAATTAATCCGTTATAAAGATTAAAGTTTTATATAAGCAAACGGGGGATAAAATAATTAGATGAGTTCTATTAAGCGCAAGCCTGATAACAATACCAGCGGTCTCAAATTCACGTTTCGTTCCTTCCGCTATCGAAATTACCGCCTTTTCTTCGGCGGGCAGGGAATCTCGCTGGTGGGCACCTGGATTCAGAATATCGCCATGAGCTGGCTGGTATACGACCTGACCAATTCCGCATTTTTACTCGGCATTGTAGGGTTTGCCGGACAAATCCCGACCTTCTTTCTGACGCCGTTCGCCGGCGTGCTGGCGGACCGGCTGAACCGCCGGCGGATTCTGTTGGTGACACAAACACTTTCCATGACCCAGGCTTTTATTTTAGCTATTCTGGTCCTGACAGGTAATGTGACCGTATGGCACATTATTCCTTTAAGCTTTTTTCTTGGCCTGATCAATTCTTTTGATATGCCGACCAGACAGTCATTTGTCGTGGATATCGTCGACAAGAAAGAGGATCTGGGAAACGCTATCGCCCTGAATTCCTCAATGTTCAACGGCGCCCGGCTGGTTGGCCCGTCCATAGCGGGAATATTGATAGCCACTGTGGGGGAGGGAATTTGTTTTTTGCTAAACGGGCTCAGCTACATAGCCGTGATAATCGCTTTATTAGCGATGAGCATCGAACAAAAAGAAAAAGTCGGCGGCAGAGAGCTTTTATTGAATGAACTGAAGGAGGGATTCGCTTATGCCTTTGGCTATAAACCGATCAGGTACATTATTTTTATCATTGGCCTGGTCAGTTTGGTTGGTATGCCATACACTGTGTTAATGCCCGTTTTTGCAAAAGAAATACTGAACGGAGGTGCGCACACCCTCGGTTTTTTGATGGGGGCGTCCGGAACAGGTGCTTTGATCGGGGCTGTTTACCTGGCTTCGCGAAAAGAGTTGCATGGTTTGGGCAGGAATATGACGATCGCTGTTGGTGTTTTTGGAGTCGGCTTAGTCCTTTTTTCCCTTTCCAAATCTTTTTGGCCGTCCATGTTTTTAATGCTGATTACCGGTTTCGGCATGATCACGCAAATGGCTTCCTGCAACACTATGCTGCAAATTATTGTGGACGACGAAAAACGCGGCCGGGTAATGAGTTTTTATACAATGGCTTTCATGGGCATGGCCCCCGTCGGCAGCTTGCTGGCCGGTAGTCTGGCCCATATTATCGGAACTCCTGAGACAGTGCTGGCAAGCGGAATATTCTGTATCATCGGGTCAATTGCCTTTGCCGGCAAGCTGCCGCTTTACAAGGGGTTAACCGGAACCGTCAATAAGGGAAAAGTTTGAGCAGCCTGCTTATTGCTGGCTGCAGACGAACAAAAAGCATTGATTCTCAGACCCGGTAGTGATAAAATAAATTGGAAAATAGATTTGCCTGAGGGTACGGGGTTTTCCGTACCTAAGGGTTACAAATTCAGCTCTGCGAAAAAGGGAAGTTCCTGCTCTCAAGGAGAAAGTACATTTGCTTTAAGTAAGCAGCCCTTTTTTCGCATGGTCGCGGGAAAAGGGCTTTATATTTTTGAGGGGATTGCAGGGCAGCACATGAGCCGGCGTTTATATGTCTTAAGGCAGTCAAAGGCGAATCTGTTCTTAGAGAACACAGGAGGATGGTGATGGTTTTGGAAGAGCGCATCGGGGTTATCGGAATAGTGGTGGAGGACCGCGAGAATGCCGCCCGGAAGATCAACAGCATTTTAAGCGAGCACGCCGAAATAATTGTCGGGCGAATGGGAGTGCCTTACCGGGAGCGGAATCTTTCCGTGATTTCCCTGATTATTGACGGCACGACTGACGAAATTGGCGCCATGACCGGAAAACTGGGCGGTATTATGGGGGTTCAGGTGAAATCGGCATTGGTTAAGAAAAAACCAGCGGAAAAATAAATGGAGGTTGCCATGCCATACCGTATCGAAAAAGACCTGCTGGGGGAAATGAAAGTGCCGCGGGACGCTTACTACGGTATCCATGCCGTAAGGTCGGCGGGCAACTTTCCGGTTTCCGGCATGAAAGCGCACCCGGTTTTGATCCGGGCAATGGCTCAGGTTAAGCAGGCTGCGGCCCAGGCCAATATCGGCGCCGGGCTTTTGGACCGGGAAATTGGAGAGGCCGTGGCAGCCGCCGCGGCCGAAGTGGCCGCCGGCGGTCTGATTGACCAGTTTATCGTAGACCCGTTTCAGGGCGGCGCCGGCACTTCTGTCAACATGAATGTAAACGAGGTAATCGCCAACCGGGCCATAGAAATAATCGGAGGCAGCAAGGGAGATTACCATCTGGTGCACCCGCTGAAGCACGTGAACCTTTCTCAGTCCACCAACGATGTTTTTTCCACCGCCCTGCGGGTAGCGGCAATCGGCATGGTGCTGGAGTTGAGCGATTCTCTCGCCGGCCTGCAAACAGCCCTCCAGGAGAAGGAGGCGGAGTTTGCCGGCATCCTCAAGCTGGGACGCACGGAAATGCAGGACGCGGTGCCTGTGACGCTGGGCCAGGAATTCGGCGCTTACGCCGAGGCAGTCGCCAGGGATCGCTGGCGGCTGTATAAAGTGGAGGAGCGGCTGCGCCAGGTCAACCTGGGGGGAACGGCGGTGGGTACCGGCCTGAACGCTGATTTGAACTATATATTTAAGGTCGTTGAGGAATTGAGGATGCTCACGGGATACGGGCTGGCCAGGTCGGAGAATACCGTTGACCTGACCCAGAACGCCGATGTTTTTGTTGAGGTCTCCGGCCTCCTGAAAGCGTGCGCGGTCAATCTGGCTAAAATCGCCGGGGACCTCAGACTGCTTTCTTCCGGCCCGCTGGGCGGTCTGGCCGAGATCAACCTGCCGGAAATGCAGGCGGGTTCCTCCATTATGCCGGGCAAGGTCAATCCGGTAATGACGGAAATGGTGACCCAGATCTCCTGCCAGGTAATGGGAAACGACCAGGTGATTGCTTATGCCGCGTCCGCCGGCCAACTGGAATTAAACGCTTTTCTGCCTCTCATCGCGCATAACCTGTTGCAGTCCCTGGAAATATTGAACAATGCGGTGAACATTTTTAATGCGAAGTGCATCAAGGGAATTAAGGCTGACGAGGCCAGGTGCCGGCGCTGGCTGGAGGAAAGCCACGCCTTTATCACCGCCCTGACGCCGCACCTGGGATATGATTCGGCCGCGCTTATGGTGCGGGAAGCCACGCTAAAGAAGAAACGGCTGAGAGAAGTAGTCCTTGATTCCGGCCTGTTAACCGAAAAAGACCTGGAAGAAATCCTTGCCCCTGGTGAATTGACCAGGCCGGGTGTGGCCGGATCCAGGCGTTTGAAAAAGGAGGGTTGAACTGCATGACTGCGGGAGGACTGAATGAGACGCCGCGCGGCGAGAGGCTGCACATCGCCATTTTCGGCAGGCGCAACGCAGGTAAATCAAGTCTGATCAACGCCCTGACCAACCAGACGATCGCCATTGTGTCAGATGTGCCCGGCACCACTACCGATCCGGTCTATAAGTCAATGGAAATTTTGCCTGTCGGGCCGGTGGTGCTTATTGACACGGCCGGCATAGACGATTTGGGGGAACTTGGTGAGTTAAGGGTAAAAAAGACGATAGATGTGCTTGATAAAGCGGATTTAATGCTGCTGGTTGTTGATCCGGAACAGGACGCGGGCGGTTATGAGTCAAGTCTTGTCGGCAAAGCCAGGGAACAGGGCGTGCCTGTAATCGGGGTATTGAACAAGGTCGACCTTAATCCTGAGCTAACGCCGGAGGAATTAAGCGAAAAGCTGGGTATCCGGATGGTGACGGTTAGTTCGGTGACCCGGCAGGGCATTGAAGATTTGAAAAAAGAAATAATCAAGTCGGCGCCCAAGGAATGGGCTTCCCCGACGATTATCGGCGATTTGATCAACCCTGGCGACACCGTGGTTTTAGTGGTGCCGATTGACCTGGCGGCTCCCAAGGGCAGGCTGATTCTCCCCCAGGTGCAGACCATCCGGGACATCCTCGACAACGATGCCTGCGCCGTTGTAGTGAAAGAGCGGGAATTAAAGCAGGCGCTCCAGGACCTGAACCGTAAGCCCAAGCTGGTGGTCACCGATTCGCAGGCCTTTTTGAAGGCGGACGCCGACACCCCCGGGGACATCATGCTGACCTCTTTTTCCATTCTTTTTGCCCGCCATAAAGGCAACCTGGAGGCCCTGGTGGCGGGAGTGCGGGCGGTGGAACGGTTGAAGCCGGGAGACCGGGTCCTGATCGCGGAAGCCTGCACGCACCACCGTGTGGCCGACGATATCGGCACGGTGAAGATTCCCCGCTGGCTGCGCCAGCGGGTGGGCGGCGAACTTCATTTTGACTGGGCCAGCGGGATCGAAATGCCGGAGGATTTAAACCAGTATCAACTAATTGTCCACTGCGGCGCGTGTATGATAAACCGCAGGCAGATGCTGCATAGAATGGCGGAAGCTGCCGGGGCCGGGGTGCCCATGGTAAATTACGGTGTTTTAATCGCCTACCTGCACGGCATTTTAAAACGGGCGCTTACTCCTTTCCCTGCCGCCGGCCGGCTGTTGGAAGGGTAGCAACGGGGCCGTACATGAGCCCGTGCTGACTTTCCGCAAGTCGCCGCGTGCGAATTTGTTCTACCGTGCGGGGGTTATCAATGTGTCACTGGAGTGGAGCGGATGAGAACGGAATTTTGTGAAGCGCTGAAAAAAGCCGGTGATTTAAAGGAGCTGTCAAAGGAAGAGCTGGTTGTTTTGATTGATGCTGATGAGGAAGAAAGCGCCGCTCTTTTTAGCCTTGCCGATCAGGTTCGCAAACAGTTCATGGGTGATGAGGTGCACATCCGGGGTATTATTGAATTCTCCAACTACTGTGCGAATAATTGTCTTTATTGCGGCTTGCGGCGGAACAACCGGCAACTGGCCAGGTACAGGATGACCATGAATGAGATTCTGGATAACGCCCGCCAGGCCGCCGGGTTGGGCTGCCGGACCATTGTGCTCCAGTCCGGCGAAGACAGCTATTATACGGCGGATATCCTTGCTGAAACGGTGTATTTATTGAAAAAGGAGATGGACGTGGCGGTTACGCTCTCCATCGGCGACCGGCCGCGGGAAGACTACGAAAAAATGCGCGAGGCGGGCGCCGACCGCTACCTGCTCAAGCACGAAACTTGCGACGCGGAACTGTTTGCCGGCCTGCGGCCGGGCACCAGCCTGGCGGAGCGGGTGGAGAGGCTAAAGTGGCTTGGCGAGCTGGGATTTCAGGTCGGCTCCGGGAACATGGTCGGACTGCCCGGGCAGACTGTGGAAACTTTAGCCGGAGACATCCTTTTGATGCGCGAAACCGGGGTGGAAATGGCCGGTATCGGGCCGTTTGTCCCAAACAGTCAAACTCCCCTGGGAGAATGCCCTGGCGGGAAACTGGCGCTGACCTTAAAAACACTGGCCGCCGCCCGGCTCGCGCTGCCCCGTGTACACATGCCCGCCACCACGGCCGCCGGTACAATTGACCCGAGCGGCAGGGATAAGGCGCTGCGGTGCGGGGCGAACGTGATTATGCCGAATATGACGCCGGCCGCCTACAAGGCAGACTACCAGATATACCCGGGCAAGCCCGGGTTGTCCGACACCCCGGAGGAAAGCTACGCCAAGGCGGTGAAAATAGTGGAAAAAGCCGGCCGCCGCGTCGGCAGGGGTTATGGCCACTCGGACAACGCGTACCTAGCGGGTAACTTTAAATTGCCTGCAAAAAATTAAGGAGTGATTAATTTGGCGATTGCAAATGCTGATTTTATTGATGACGCGCTTATTGTCGGATTGTTGAGTGAAGCTAAAACCGTTTCCCGGGAGGCGGCGGAGCGGATTATCAAAAAGGCGGAAGCCGCTAAAGGTCTGTCGCCTGAGGAAGTGGCCGTGTTGCTGCAGGTGGAGGACCCTGGCTTACTGGCGCAGATATATCATACCGCGAGCAAAATAAAAGAAAAGATTTACGGGCGGCGCCTGGTCTTTTTCGCGCCTCTTTATATCAGCAATTACTGTGTCAACAACTGTGTTTACTGCGGTTATCACCGGGACAACAAATTCCGGCGCCACAAGCTTTCCCGGCAGGAAATTATTCAAGAAGTTCGGGTGTTGGAGGACATGGGCCATAAGCGCCTGGCGGTGGAATGCGGTGAGGACCCGGTGAATTGCCCGATAGATTATGTGCTGGAATCTATCGAAACTATTTATTCAGTTAAAGAAAAAAGAGGCAGCATCAGGCGGGTTAATGTGAATATTGCCGCCACCACCGTTGAAAACTATAAACTTCTCAAAAAAGCTAAAATCGGCACTTATATACTTTTTCAGGAAACTTACCACAGGCCCACCTACACCGTGGCGCACCCTTCCGGCCCCAAGTCCGATTACGACTGGCACACCTGCGCGATGGACCGGGCCATGGAAGGCGGCATCGATGATGTCGGGTTGGGAGTATTATTCGGCCTGTACGATTGTAAGTATGAAGTAATGGCTATCCTGCTGCATGCTTTGCACCTGGAGGAGGTCTTCGGCGTCGGCCCGCATACAATTTCAGTGCCCCGCCTGAGGCCGGCGGCGGGTGTGGACCTGAACGCATTCCCATACCTGGTGTCGGACGCCGACTTTAAAAAAGTGGTCGCCATCATCCGGCTGGCGGTGCCGTATACGGGAATGCTCATTTCCACCAGGGAACGCCCGGAATTTCGGGATGAGCTTCTCTCAGTGGGCATATCCCAGCTCAGCGCCGGTTCCAGCACCGGGGTCGGCGGGTATTACAAGGATAAAGTAGGTGGTGAAGGGGACGAAGCTCCCCAATTCAAGCTGGAAGACTTGCGCAGCCTGGATGAAGTTGTCCGTAGTGTTTGCCGTTCCGGTTATATTCCAAGCTTCTGTACGGCTTGCTACCGGAGCGGGCGGACCGGTGACCGCTTTATGCCCCTGGCGAAAAGCGGAGAAATTCAAAACGTCTGTCAGCCCAACGCCATTTTGACCTTTAAAGAATTCTTGCTGGACTACGCTTCGCCTGAAACCAGACAGGTTGGCGAGGATACCATAGCCAGACAGCTTGGGCTTGTCGGCAGGCAAGCGGTAGCGCGGGAGGTGGGACGCAGATTGGAGCAAATCAGTGACGGGGCCAGGGACCTGTACTTTTAAGAAAAAAAAGTAGTCAGTAGTCAGTATGAAATGATATTCCCTTTGAAGATGTCGGCCAAAACTGTTTATCGTCCCCAAATATTCTGGCTACTGACTGCTGACTACTGACTACTGAACAGCAGTCAAAAAAAACAGGCTTTGCCGTTAGGCTAGGCCTGAGGTAGCCGCTTAATTTTTACCTGGTCTTATGATTCCATTTGTTTAGCCAGGAAGCCGGCGGCGGTTTCAGCAAGTTTAGTTTCCAGATTGCCCATTTGTATGTTCGGCTCCTTGGTAGCGAGAATAACTGCGCCGACTGCGTCACCTGATGCTATTATGGGCGCAATAATCGCCGAATTGTAATTGATATCTTCATCGGAAGTTAAGTAACAAGGTTCATTGAATACAGCCATTTTTCTTTCTGCCATTACGTTTTCCACTGCATTGCCAATCTGTTTGTTCATAAGCTGCTTTTTCGGGGCGCCCGCTACTGCGATGATCGAGTCTTTGTCTGCGATGCAAGAGATATGGCCCAGAGTTTCATTAAGGGAATCAGCATATTCTGTGGCAAACTCACCTAATTCACCAATGGGCGAGTACTTCTTTAAGATTACCTCACCTTCCCTGTCGGTGAAAATCTCGAGGGGATCTCCTTCTCTAATCCGCATCGTCCGCCTGATTTCCTTTGGAATTACTACCCTGCCCAGATCATCGATTCGGCGTACGATTCCAGTTGCCTTCATCTTCTTTCACCCCCTTTTTTAGATTTATTATACGCAGGAGGAAGATTAATTAATCAAGGTAGGAAAAAAAATCTTTATTCAAAATATCAATCCGTGCGGCTGGAATGATGAGTTTAGTAAGATAAATAGTTTAAATAACCATGGGTGCATATAGTATGCAAATTATGGCAGGAAATGCTTTGTAAGAAATTTTTTCCTCATGCGAGAGGATATTTTTTTATATTGTAGAAGTTTATAACATTATGTCGAATTAATGGCTAAGAGGCTAAATAGACAAGGAATTCAATCCTAATGGTGGTGTTTCTCGCGAGGAGGTGTCTAATAGTTCCAACGGGGTGATTTATAAAGATAAAGATATAAAAAAGGGGAGGAATTGAGTAAGTATGACCATTCGTCTTAAACTGGTTCTATTGGTTTCATTCGTATTGGTGCTGCTGGTAACAATTATTGGCGTGTATTCTGTTGAATCAATGAACAAACGCCTGATTGAGTCCGCCCAGTTAAAATTAAAGTCTGATCTGAATATGGGCAGCGCCTTACTCGATCAGCGGTATCCCGGACCTTGGTCGATCAGGGATGGGCAGATCTATAAAGGCGAGACGAAAATGAATGAGAATTACGAAATTGTTGATCTGATCGGCAGCTATACCAGTGATACCGTGACCATCTTTCAGGGTGATCAAAGAGTGGCCACAAATGTAAAAACGCCTGAGGGAGAGCGGGCGATCGGCACCCGCGTTGCCGAAGAAGTAGCCCAGGCAGTGCTGAAGGATGGTAATACTTATATAGGCAAAGCACAGGTGGTAGGAACATGGAACCAAACCGCCTATGAGCCGCTCAAAGACGAGCAGGGAAAAATAATCGGCATTTTTTACGTTGGTGTGCCAAACAGTCTTTACGACCAAACGGTCGAAAAGTTTGCCTTCAGCATTCTTTTTGCGGGGATAGCCGGACTATTATTCAGTATGGCGATTTGTTATTTCACGCTGCAACACATTTTTGCCAAGCCTCTTGCCCGGTTTATTGAGTTTACCGAAAAAATCTCTGAAGGTGACCTTACCAAAGAGATCGATTACAAATCTAATGATGAACTTGGCAAGATGGCGCAATCGTTTGGCTATATGGTCAACAGTCTAAAAGAACTAATCAGGCACACTGTCACGGGCAGCGGAGTAATAGCCAATTCAACGGAGCAGTTGGTTGCCCAAGCGGAGGAGACATCCGCCGGCGCCAGCGAAACGGCGGCTTCAATCAGCCAAATGGTAACAACGGTGGAACAGGTGTCGGACAACACCCGTTCGGTAACTGAAGCGTCCGAAAAAGCGAACAATTACGCGAAAAGCGGCAAAGATAAAATAGATTTTGCTATTTCCCAGATGAGTACGATTAGCGAATTCACGGCGCTTACCGCCGATACAATCAAGGATTTAGCCAAGAACACTGAAAAAATCACCCAGATTGCCGAGCTAATCACCCAAATTTCCGGCCAGACAAACCTTCTGGCTTTAAACGCGGCCATCGAGGCGGCGCGCGCGGGGGAGCACGGCCAGGGTTTTTCGGTTGTGGCCGAAGAGGTGAGAAAGCTGGCCGAACAGTCTTCGGAAGCCGCCCACGAAATTAACGAAATCACCCGTATGATCCGGAATAAAGCGGAAAACGCCGTTCAGATGATGGCTGACAGCGAGCATAAGGTGCGTGAAGGAGCATTGACCGTACAGGAAGCCGGCACAGAGTTCACCCGCATTTATGATATCGTCTACGAATTGCATGCCCGTTTTCAGGAGATTTCGGAAGCTGCCGTGCAGATGTCCACGGGGATCGGTCAAGTTGTGGGCACGACCGAAAGGCAAACGACGGCAATGGACGAAGTGTCGAATACCGCTCAGGATCTGGCTGGGCTGGTGCATAAATTGGAAGAGGTTACCAGGCAGTTTAAGGTTTAAACAAGGGTCAGGAGCAAGTTTATTGGTTTTAATTGAAAGCCGGACTTGATAAAATAAAGTAAGTCCGGCTTTGGCAATCCAGGTCATTCAGGGGTGGTGGAATTGATACAAAAACAAGGCCGGTGTAAAGTATATGAGTTTACTCCGGGAAAACGCCGCAGGTTAAAAACAGTTAATAAATACGTGTCTCCGGAGAAGGAAATGCTGATGAAGCAGCGAATGCAGGCTAAAAGGGATAAAAGAAATTTTTTTATAGGGATTGGAGTGCTGATAATGATTGTTGCGGCGCTGACTTATCTTAGTCTCAGGTGAGCAGGCGAATGGGGGGCTATGCTTTGGGGAGTGGTAGCTTAACTTTTGTTCATGCCGCCGACCTGCATCTGGACAGCCAGTTTAAAGGCCTGGAACGCACTGTGGCCGGCGGCGGAGAGATACCGGAAAATGTTTTGCGCCGGTTGCGAAACAGTTCCTTTGAAGCTTTTAATAACATTGTGGATTTGTGTATTAATAAAAAGATTGATTTTTTGCTTTTGGCGGGAGATATTTACGACGTTGCCGATAAAAGCCTGCGTGCTCAACTCAGGTTCAGGGACGGTCTGGTCCGGCTGGCTGACGCCGGCATACCGGCCTTTGTCGTCCACGGCAACCATGACCATTGTGCCGGGTGGCGGGCGGAAATTAAGCTGCCTGAGACTGTTCATGTTTTTTCCGACAGGGAGGTGGAATCAAGACCGGTACTCCGGGGCGGGCGGGAGATTGCCGGCGTATCCGGCATCAGTTATCCCGGGCGGGCCGTGGTTGAGAATTATGCCGGCCGCTTTGCGCGCGGCGCCGGGGTACCCTTTGCCGTCGCTCTCCTGCACTGCAATGTCGGCGGTATTAAAGGGCACGAAAATTACGCGCCATGCGGGTTGGACGACCTTATGCAAAAAGGTTTCGACTACTGGGCGCTGGGCCACGTCCACAACCGGGCGGTGCTCAACCCGGCCGGTCCTTGCGTGGCTTACCCCGGCTGTCCGCAGGGCAGGCACCCGCGGGAAACCGGGGAAAAGGGCTGCTTGCTGGTTCATGTGACGGAAAATAATAATATATCGGTTGAATTTTTTCCTACGGCACCGGTCAGATGGGAGTCAGTAGCGGTGTCTATCGAAGGAATTGCCGATGACCTTACTTTGTTGGAAACTATAGAGGACAGGCTGCTCCGTTTCAGAACCGCTGCGGGCGGAAAACCAATCGTAGCGCGCGTATTGTTAAACGGGCGGGGATTTTTGCACAGAAATCTGGTCCGGGTTTCATATGCTGAAAACTTGGTTCAGGAGTTGAGAAACCGGTTGCCCGCGGAAGAAGAAGACTTTTTGTGGCTTGATTCGGTGCGGGTCGCCACCAGCGCGGAAGTGGACAAAAATGAACTGTCCGGCACTGATACGTTACTGGGCGATTTCCTGAGCCTGATTAAGGAAGCGCGGGTTGACCGGGATTTGAAAACGGAGTTGCGCAAGACTTTGTCTGCTTTAATTGAACATCCCCGGGCCGGACGATACCTGACTGAGCCGGATGACGATGAATTGGGGGAATTGCTTGAATCAGCCGGAGATTTGGCGGTGGATTTGCTTTGGGACGGTGAAGAATAGTGCGCCTGGCTGAAGTGATGGTGGACGGGTTTGGCATCCTGCGGGATTTGCACTTGCGGCGGGAAGAATTGGATAAGAACATCACGATAATATACGGGATGAATGAAGCCGGCAAGTCGACCTTGATGGAATTTATCCGGGCGATGCTTTTTGGATTCAAGGTTAAGGGCGGGCGCGTTTGGGAGCCGTTACGGGGCGGCAGCCTGGGCGGTTTTCTAGTTTTCGCGGACGAAAACGGGGAGTATTACAGGGTCGAGCGGAGGATGCGCGGCAGACGAGGGAAGGTTGCCGTGACACTGCCGGGCGGTGCGGCGGGGGATGAGGCGTTCCTGGCGGACAGGGTCCTCCGGGGTATTACCCCGCTGGTGTTTCGCAACGTGTTTGGCTTTGATGTGGAAGAGATGCGCCGTTTGGAAGAGCTGGGGGCCGGAGAGGTGAGCGCTCATGTGTACGGCGCCGGCACCGGATTGCGGGCGGGCCGGCTCACGGCCGGGACAAGCCGCTTGCGGGAGGAATTGAACGACTTGTTCAAGCCTGCCGGGACAAAGCCAGCCATCAATAAATTGATCAAGGAATTAGAAAATGCCGAAGCGGCTGTCCGCCTGCTGCAGAAGGAACCGGAACAGTACGGGCGGCTGAGGCGGGAGGCAATGTCTCTAAGGGCGGACAGGGAAAAATTAGAGTCGGCAAAAAGGGACGCGGAACTGCGCAAGCGGCGTTTGGAAGCGGCAGTCAGGGCGAGGGAAAGCTGGTTGCGCTTGAAAGAAGCCCGGCAGCAGCTTGGCGAACTGCTGCACGTGCCCTCCTTCCCGGAGTCCGGTGTGGAAAGGCTGCAGGCTCTCGAGGACAAAGCACGGGACCTTGTTCTTGCCCGGGCTGACACACACCAGCTGGCAGACGATTTGCAAAGGCGTGTGGACAATACGGTTGTTAATGAGCAATTGCTTGAACGTTCCGCGGAAATTAAGGCGCTGGGAAATGAGCGCGGTCTTCAGCTGGAAAGGCTGCGGCTGCTGCCGGAACAGGCTGCCGAGGTTAAACACGCCGGGGAAGAATACAATAAGCAAATAAGCAAGCTGGGCAACGGATATGATCAGACGAAGCTGGCATCGATAGATACTTCCCTGCCCGCCAGGGAAACAGTTGAAGGTTATAAACTAAAGTTTAGCGCAGGGGAAAACCGGCGGGAAACCGCCGGGAGGGAGGTCGTCCGCTTAAAAATCAGCGCCGGGGAGAAAGAATGGATATTCAGAAACGCTGCGGCTGAACTGGCCGCGCATAAAATCCCGCTTCCGCCCGTGGACCGGCCGCCGGCCGACCGTGAGCAGGCGCTGGATGTTCTTGAAAACGG
Organism: Pelotomaculum terephthalicicum JT; assembly: GCF_022410535.1. Taxonomy (GTDB): domain Bacteria; phylum Bacillota; class Desulfotomaculia; order Desulfotomaculales; family Pelotomaculaceae; genus Pelotomaculum_D; species Pelotomaculum_D terephthalicicum. Next base: position 44,118 of record NZ_JAKNBL010000003.1, on the reverse strand, counting down.
AATGCGGCGGCTCTTACAAATCAGAGCCGGCCTTGAGTCGTCGCGCTTCCGTCTCGTGGAACTGGAGCAGCAGAAAAGGAATACGGAAAGTGAGCTTGCTATTCTATCGCCCCGGCTTTTGCCTCCCTGGCTGCATTTTGTCTTGCCGGCGGTTCTCGCGGTGTTTATTGCCGCCGCCTTTTACGGCGGGATGATTTCAGGTTTCCTGACCCTGGCCGCGGGTGTCGCGCTTTGGGCGACGGTAATGCTGGCCGGGCGCCGCGCGGCGGCAATAATGGAAGCGCGCCGCGCCAGGCTGGAGGAAATCCTTTTGAATATCAAGCAGTGCGTTGCCGGTGCGGCTGAGGAAATAGAACAGCTTGCACGCAGGGAAAGCGAACTGGCTGAGGAGTTGAAAGCAGCGGCCGTAACCGCGGTGGGCAGGCCGGTGGCAGTGGAAGAAGAAATCATCGCCGCCCGGCGGGCGCTGGAGGAAGAAAAATTAGCCCTGGCGCGGGCGGAGGACCTCAGGCGCGTTGCGGCACAGGCAAAGAACACTTTAGACGCAGAATTGCAGAGGCTGTCCGGCGTTAACAAGGAACTTGAACAAGCGGACAGGGCTCTGGCCAGTCTTGGCGCAGAGTGGCTTGACTGGCTGAAAGAGCGCGGCTTGCCGCGAAGCCTTACTCCCTCCGGCGCTTTGGCGTATTTTGACGCTTGTGAAGAAGCCGTAAAAAGTCACAATGCCTGGCAAAAATCTCTCGCCAGGGAAAGAGAAACACGGCAGCAGAGCGAAGCATTTTTAGCAAGGCTGAACAACTTGCTTGCCAATACCGGATACGATGCAGTTACGATGGAAACAGCCTGTGGCTGGACGATCAGGCTGGAGGAATTGTTGTCGGAGACCGTCAAACAGGCTGATGAAAGGGGGCGGCTGCAGGCGGAGCTGGTTAAACGGCGCGAACAGAAAATGCGTCAGGAGAACGCTTTGAACATTTTGTATGAAGAGATTGAAGCTTTGCTGGCTGCGGGCGGCGCCGTTGAGCCGGAAGATTTCCGCCGCAGGGCGTATTACTATAGTGAAGGTAAACGACTGGCGGGAGAAATTCAAACTTTTGAGCGGGATTTAAAGATTATAGCCGGTTTGTATGGAGAAAGGGCTCAGCTTGAACGAGAATTAGAGCAAACTGAAGGAACGGATAATGAGCGGGAACTTGAGCAGATAGCGTTTTTGATTGGGGAATTGGAAGATAGAGTAAGAGAAACCGGAGAGCAAATCGGCAGGTTGGACAATCAGATCAATTTGCTGGAGAACGGAGAAGAGCTTGCCGTCCGGCTGCAGGAAAAAGAAATGTTAATTGCGGCCTTGCAGGGCAAAGCCCGGGAGTGGCAGGCGCGCGCCCTCTGCCTGCACTTGTTGAAAATGGCTAAAGAACGCCATGAGCGTGAGCGGCAGCCGGCAGTTTTACAGAGGGCTTCCGGGTATATCGGGCCGATGACCGGCGGGGCGTATGCCATGGTAATCGCTCCTGTCGGCCGGGCTGACATCCTGGAGGTGGAAACGCCGGACGGCGGCAGGGTGGCGGTGGCCGGACTCAGCCGGGGTGCGGCGTCGCAGCTTTATCTCTCTATACGTCTCGCTCTGGCCCGCCAATACGGCAGTGTGGGCTTGCCGGTTATCCTGGATGATATCCTGGTGGACTTTGACCGGGAAAGGCTCAGGGGCGCGGTGAAGGTGCTGGGGGAATTTAGCCGTGAGCGGCAAGTCTTATTATTTACCTGCCACGAGCATATCCTTGAAACGTTTAACGAAGGTCTGGACGGTTTTGGTCTAATCCGGCTGCGTGACGGCGTGAAAAGTGGTATTTTACCACACTTGTGTTCGAGAACATGAGCTGCGTTTATACGCCGAGGTCTGAAAGCGAAATATCAAAAGCGGGCTGGAAATTAGTCTGACACTCGGGAAGTTTGTTTTGCACAGTGTCAAATTGGTTGTTAAAGGTATATAATTGAGATATTATTAGTATATTACTATTTTTATCAGTATTAATTATATAAATGAAAGAGGATGGTTGCCATTACCATTAGAAAGATAACAAAAGGGCCTGCGACGGTTCTTTTGCCAATTCCGGTCGTGCTTGTAACATCTGTTGGGGAAAACGGCAAGCCGAATATCATCACTATCGCCTGGACAGGTGTGATGAATTCTGAACCGCCGGCGGTGTACGTAAGCGTCCGTCCCCAAGGCAGGCATTCTTACGGGCTGATTAAAGAGTCCGGCGAATACGTGATCAACCTTCCCGCCGCCGCTCAGGCCAAGCTGGTGGATTATTGCGGGAAGGTATCCGGCAGCAAGGTGGATAAATTCAAGGAAACAGGTTTAACGCCGGTACCTGCCGCCCACGTAAAAGCGCCTCTGATCGCGGAATGCCCGGTTAACCTGGAATGCAAAGTCAGACAGGTGGTAGCTCTGGGCAGTCACGACGTGTTTATCGCTGATGTGCTGGCTGTGCACTACAATGAGGACGTGTTGGATGAAAAAGGACGTCCGGATCTGGATAAAATCGGCCCGTATAGTTATTGTCTGAATGAATACCGGTTGATGTCCGGTAAGCTCGGCTCCTTCGGGTATTCTAATAAAACGTGAGCTCCTATTAGGCATAGCAATGATATAGGGAGCCGGGAGCCAGACTTCCAGGAAGCTTCGCTTTACCTTTCAGACGGTTGAAAATGGTAACGGTTTAATGCTGACTGCTTAATTCTGAATACCTGAATATTAACAGGAGGTAACAGGTGGAAACCCATATCGGCAAAACTCTTTTGAAAATCATTAAAGGGGATATTACCGTCCAGGATACCGAGGCAATAGTAAACGCGGCAAATTCCGGCCTGCTGGGTGGCGGGGGAGTGGATGGCGCCATCCACCGTGCCGGGGGTCCGGCAATTCTTGAGGAATGTAAAAAAATACGCGCCTTGCAGGGAGGCTGCCCCACAGGCCGGGCAGTGCTCACTGGCGGCGGGAATCTCAAGGCCCGTTACGTGATCCATACCGTCGGCCCGGTCTGGTTCGGTGGAAATAGTAACGAAGATGGGCTTCTCCGGGACGCCTATCTGAACAGCTTGACCCTGGCTAAAGAACACGGAATCCGCTCTGTTTCCTTCCCCTCGATCAGCACGGGGGCATATCGCTTTCCAATTCGCCGGGCGGCGGGAATTGCCCTGCGCACAATGCGTGATTTTATAAATGAGGAAGATTATTATGATGAGATACGTTTTATACTTTATACTGAACAGTTATTGAAGGAGTTTGAGTTGTCTTGGGAAAAAATAGAAAAAACTATCTGACTGGAGTCTGAACAATTAAAGTGGCCCTTTTTTATAATAACTGTTAATATTGTATACCGTATCATACTGTAAGGAATATTTTCCCTTAAAGGTTTGCATTAAAAAAAGATATTTGTTCATCCATTGTAATTAGGTAAGCCGGAGAATTAAGGGGGGAAAAATGGATATTTTACATAAAACACCTTTGTTTGATGTTCACCGCCGCAGCGGCGGTAAGATGGTCGAGTTCGCCGGGTGGGCGTTGCCGGTGCAGTATAACAGCATTTTGGCGGAGCACGAAGCGGTGCGTTCCCGCGCCGGCCTTTTTGATGTGTCCCACATGGGCAAAGTTACGGTCAGGGGAAAAGGAGCTTTTGATTTTCTCCAAAGAATAGCTACCGGAGACATCGGGGTACTGGTGGACGGCCAGGCCATTTATAGCTTGATGTGCTATCCGGACGGCGGTGTGGTGGATGACATTCTGGTGTACCGGTTTGGTCCCGGGGATTTCTTTCTTGTGCTTAACGCCGCTAATACTGACAAGGATTATAACTGGCTGGTGCAAAATAATATTGAAGGAGTAAAAATATCGAATGTTTCAGAGGACTTTGCTCAAATAGCCCTGCAGGGTCCCAGGTCTGAAAAGATTTTGCAGGCTTTGACTGAGACTGATCTTAATAATTTAAGATTTTTCCGCATGTTGTGTGATGTGGAAATCGCCGGAGCAAAGTGTATGGTTTCCCGAACCGGCTATACCGGTGAAGACGGTTTTGAAATATACACGGGTCCCGACAGCGCGCCGGCTTTATGGGACGCCATACTGGAAGCGGGCAAGCCCTGCGGTGTTGTTCCGGCCGGTTTGGGCGCCAGGGATTCCCTGCGCCTGGAAGCCTGCCTGCCTCTCTACGGGCATGAGTTGTCTGCGGATATTACGCCTATTGAAGCAGGGTTAGGCAGGTTTGTCAGATTTGATAAACCAGATTTCATCGGGCGTGCCGCTCTCGCCGCCTGCTCGTCCAAGGGGGCGGCCAGGAAGCTGGCCGGTTTTGAAATGGAAGAGCGGGGCGTGCCCAGGGCAAACTATCCGGTGGAATCCGCAGGCAGGGAGGTTGGTTTTGTGACCTCTGGCGGTTACTCGCCGACCTTGAAAAAAAATGTTGGATTAGCTCTTCTTGAAGCGGACCGCGCCGGACAAGGCGATAAAATCGACGTGGTGATCAGGGGCAAAAAGCTAAGGGCGGTAATCGTCCCGATCCCATTTTATAAAAAACATTACAAGAAAAAATAAGGGGGATAAAAGCATGAACATCCCGGCTGATCTGAAATACTCCAGTGAGCATGAATGGGTCAGGGCGGAAGGAGACGAGGCGTCAATCGGCATTACCGACCACGCTCAGCAAGCTCTGGGGGATATCGTTTTTGTTGAATTGCCCGAGGTCGGGGACGAAGTCGGCGCGGGCGAGGCATTCGCGGTGGTTGAGTCAGTCAAGGCCGCTTCTGATGTCTATGCCCCGGTAAGCGGCAAAATAATAAAAGTTAACGAGCGCCTTTTCGCGTCGCCGGAACTGGTTAACAGCGACCCTTACGGGAGTTGGTTCGTGGTAGTGCTGATGTCTGATCCCGGTGAGCTGGCCACCCTGCTTTCCGCGGAGGATTATAACAAGTTTTGCGAGGAGGAATGATCGGTGTACCCGTATCTTCCCATTACCAGCGAAGACCGCCGGCGAATGCTGCAAGCTGTTGGCGTTGAAGCGATAGAGGAATTGTTTGTCGACATACCGTCGGTGATGCGCTGCAAAGGCCGCTTAAACTTGCCCGGCCCTCTTTCGGAAATGGAAATGGCGCGTCATATGAAAGCCCTGGCGGGCAAGAATAAAAACCTTGATGATAATCCCTGTTTTCTCGGGGCGGGAGCGTACGACCATTATGTTCCCAGCATAATCAACCACATCCTTCTGCGCCAGGAATTTTATACCGCTTACACCCCGTATCAGCCTGAAGTGAGCCAGGGAACCTTGCAGGCTTTTTTTGAGTACCAGACCATGATTTGCGAACTGACCGGGATGGAGGTATCCAACGCTTCCGTGTATGACGGCGCCAGCGCCCTGGCCGAGGCGGTGGCCATGGCCTGCCAGGCCACCCGGCGCGGGGAAGTATTGCTTTCCCGGGCGGTTCATCCTGAAGCCCGGCAAGTGGTCAAAACCTATTCCCACTTTAGCAGCGTCAACGTTAAAGAGTTGGGTTATCAAAACGGCCTTACCGGTGCAGGGGAGGCTGAAGAACTGATTAATAACCAAACAAGCGCAATTGTAGTGCAAAACCCGAACTTTTTCGGGGCCCTGGAAGAACTGGCCAAGTTCGCCGAACTGGCACACCGGCATAAGGCTCTGTTAATTGTCAGCGCCGACCCGATCGCGCTTGGCTTGCTGAAGCCGCCCGGTGAGAGCGGGGCGGACATCGTGGTGGGGGAAGGCCAGCCGCTGGGCAATCCTTTGAGCTTCGGGGGGCCGTATTTCGGCTTTATGGCCACTACCGAAAAGCTGATGCGCCGGCTGCCCGGCCGAATCGTCGGCCAAACTGCCGACAGCGAGGGCAACCGGGGATTTATCCTGACTTTGCAGGCCAGGGAGCAGCACATCAGGCGGGAAAAGGCCACCTCCAATATTTGTTCCAACCAAGCCCTGTGCGCTCTGGCCGCCGCTGTATATCTGACCGTACTGGGTAAAAAAGGACTCCGGCAAGTCGCCGAGCTATGTTTGCAAAAAGCGCATTATACTTACCGCAGTTTGCTGGAGACCGGCAAGTTTGCTTCAACCTTCACCGCCCCGTTTTTTAAAGAGTTCGCCGTAACCGGTCAAGAGGACGCTGCTGTCGTGAATGCCCGCCTGATGGAAAACAAGATCATCGGGGGTTATCCTTTAGCCAGGGATTATCCTGAGTTAAAAAACGCGCTATTGATTGCCGTGACTGAAAACAGGACCAGGGACGAGATAGACCGGCTGGTTAAATATAGTGTGGCAACTTAATGAAATAAAACATGGAGGTACAGTGCTTGGATTTACCTTGCAGGTGGCGCTACACTGTGCTCAGGAGTCAGGATAAAAGAATGGTTTATTGCCCCGAAATATTCTGAATTCTGGTTCCTGAATTCTGAATACTTGGATAAAGTAACGATGTATACTAAAATTTAATAGTAAAGCTGTCAGAGAAACTTATTATTAATGGAGTGAGGATTGTGATGGAACTAATCTTTGAACAGAGCGTTCCGGGCCGGACCGGTATCTCCCTGCCTGCCATAGATGTTCCCGAAGAGGCCATAGAAAGCTTGATTCCCGCGGAGTACCTGCGCCGGGAGTCACCCGGCCTGCCGGAGGTCAGCGAAGGGGAGGCGGCGCGTCATTTTACCCGGCTGTCCCGGCGCAACTTCGGGGTTGACACTGGTTTTTACCCGCTTGGTTCCTGTACGATGAAATATAATCCGAAGGTCAATGAGGATATAGCGCGGCTGAACGGTTTCACGCGGGTTCACCCTTATCAGAGCGAGGATACTGTTCAGGGCTGCCTGGAATTGCTTTACCATATGGACCGTTGCCTCTCCGAACTCACCGGGATGGCCCGGGTGTCCCTGCAGCCCGCGGCCGGCGCCCATGGTGAGCTGACCGGCCTGATGATGATGAAAGCTTACCACGAAAACCGCGGCGAGGGTCACCGGAAAAAGATCATCGTTCCTGATTCCTCCCACGGCACCAATCCCGCCTCGGCTCAGATGGCCGGTCTGAAGCTCGTTGAAATTAAATCCGGCAAGAATGGCCGCCTGGATTTGGATGAACTGAAAAAAGCGGTTGATGGCCAGGTCGCCGGGATCATGCTGACCAACCCCAATACCCTTGGCCTTTTTGAATCCGACATCGCTGAAATAGCTGAAATCGTCCACAGCGCGGGCGGTCTGCTATATAACGACGGAGCCAACGCCAACGCCATACTGGGCATCTCGACCCCGGGCGACATGGGCTTTGACGTTGTTCACCTCAACCTGCATAAGAGCTTTGCCGCGCCCCACGGCGGGGGCGGCCCCGGCTCCGGTCCGGTGGGGGTAAAGGAGCATCTGGCGCCATTTCTGCCCAAACCTTTAGTGGAAATAAAGGGGGACGGCAGTTATTATCTGGAATACAACCGCCCTCTGTCGATCGGGAAGGTCAGGTCTTTTTACGGGAATTTTGGAGTGGTGGTTAAAGCCTATGCCTATATCCTGACCATGGGGCCGGAAGGCTTGCGGCAGGCGGCGGAGGATGCCGTGCTGAACGCCAACTTTTTGATGAAGAGGCTCAAGGATTATTATGATCTCCCCTATGATCAGGTTTGCAAGCATGAGTTTGTGTTATCGGGCGGCCGGCAAAAGGAAAAGGGAGTGAATACCGAGGACATTGCCAAAAGACTGCTGGATTACGGTTACCACCCGCCCACTGTCTACTTCCCTTTAATCGTTAAAGAGGCGTTAATGATTGAGCCGACGGAAACAGAAAATCTGGAAACCCTGGAGAGGTTTATTGAAGCCATGATCCAGATTGCCGGGGAAGTTGATGAGGAGCCGGAAAAAGTCAGGCTGGCCCCGCATACTACTGTGGTCGGGCGGCTGGACGCGGTGAAAGCAGCCCGCAAGCCTGTTTTAAGATGGAAACCATAAATGGTGATGTTATGAAATGGAGATTTATTGAAACCGGGTTTAACGATGCCGCAACCAACATGGCCATTGACGAAGCTATCTTGACCTGCCACGGTCGGGGGAAGGTGCCCCCGACCCTTCGTTTCTACCGGTGGCGGCCGCCCGCCATTTCCCTGGGCTATTTCCAGCGTCTGGAGAAGGAAGTGAATGCCGGTTTGTGCCGGGAACTGGGCATTCAGGTGGTTCGAAGACTGACCGGCGGGAGAGCGGTCCTGCATGACCGGGAGTTGACGTACAGCGTGGTGGTTTCCGAAAGCCACCCGTTAATGCCGGCTACTGTAACGGAGTCTTACAAGGTTATCTCCGGGGGATTGCTGGCCGGTTTGAAGCGCCTGGGCATATGCGCGGCAATAGCTCCCCGCAACCGTTCCAGGAGCGGGGAATTGTCCCCGGCGGCTTGCTTTAATACCCTTTCCAGTTACGAACTGACGGTAAACGGCAAAAAAATTGCCGGCAGCGCCCAGGTGAGACGGCAGGGGGTAATCCTCCAGCATGGTTCCTTGCCATGGGAACTGGATGCGGATAAGCTTTTTCTCGTTTTAAAGTTCTCCGGGCGGCAGGCGGCTGACAGAATGAAACAAGCTTTTCTGGCTAAAGCCACCTGCATGCGGGCGGTGACGGAGAGAGAAATCCCTTGGGCAGAAATCAGCGCCGCCTTGCGCGAGGGCTTTAAGAGCGCACTGGGGGTCGAGTTGGAGACAGGGCGGCTAACCGCTGAGGAGACGAGACTCGCTTTAGAACTGGTGACATTAAAGTACAAATCGCAGGAGTGGAATAATAAATACTAGCCGGAACTGTTTTAATTCAAATCATCTATTAAAACACCTACTAACGGTTGATTTAATATAATTATATATATGTATATGCCAGTAAAGGTGTGGTCACATTGCCATTTTTAGAAGAGATCCGGCATGATCTATTATTGACTGTCGTAGTGGCTTTAGTCATCCTTTTCGCCACCGGGCTCGCGGGACCGTCAAGAATACCCGGAGCGCCGATTATTATTCCATAGTTCCCTGAAGGGTGTTAAAGGGGTTCTCCCATGTTTTCATCCAGCGAGTTAAACGCGTTGTTGGAGCAGGTCAGGGCTCAGTTGGGTCAGAATGCTGTTTTCCCCATCCAAAACGCATCGTCAAATAAAACTAAAAGCTGCGGAAATAATAATGGCAAGGATGCAAATATCTTAAATATACCTAATATTACGCCACAAAAAGTTTTAGTAATCGCCGGCCTGCTGCGAGGGGTGCGGGAAGTTCGTTCGGTTTTGGTGGATAGGAATCAAGCGATTGAAATCCTCCTGGACGGCTCGCTGAGGCGCAAGACTAAATTGGATAAGATGTTGGATGAAATCGGTAAAATGCCTTTTGATGACGTGCTCAGGGCAGTGCTGGGAAGAATTTAGTCAACGGTCATAATGAACTATTGTTGTACCCAAAGCCGCGATTCTTTGATGCATAAGGAAAGCGGCTTTGTAGTCTCCCTGATTAAGGAGGGTTTCATCATAAACCGGACGGAAGGAATATCCCAGGCTGATATTATTTACTTCATTCTGATCGACCGGTTCCACGGCAGCGATGCTTTTAACGACAGCTCAGCAGGCCCGGCGGCCGGCCCGGAGCAATACCACGGAGGGAATTTCGCCGGCATCGTAAAAAAGATCCCCTACTTGAAGCATCTCGGTGTTACAGCCTTGTGGATCACTCCGGTCTATCTGGGTATCGGCGGCATCCCCGGCGCGGCGGGGATGGCTGAAGGCTACCATGGCTACTGGGCGCTTGACTTTGAACGGATAGACACTCATCTTATTCCCGAAGCGGCGGATAACGGCAGGGATAAGTTAAAAATCCTGGTTGAGCAATTGCATGACAGCGGCATTAAAATTATCCTTGATGTGATTGTCAGCCATACCGGATACCATAATGAAAAGTACCGTGGTTACCCTCACCGCCTGCCCGCGCGCTGGTTTAAAAATCAGCAGGCCGGCATGCCGTTCGGTCTGCCGGCTTTTGACCACGGACAGGCTGAGGTCAGGGATTACTTTGTAAATAACATTATCGATTGGATCGAAGACACGGGAATAGACGCCATCCGGTTGGATTCAGCCGGACATATTGACCAGGCTTTCTGGTACTATTTCAAGGCGTATGTGCGGGGGAAATACCGGAATATTTTTTTCCTGGGCGAGGTGCTGGATTTTGACGCGGATTCCGTGGCGCAGTATCAAAGAGAATATGATTTTGACTCTCTTTTTGATTTTCCTTTATGTGGCAATATTATTGATATAATGATCCGGAATGAGGATAATAAGCCTCCGGAACACCGCAAGGGTATGGGTGCCATAGCCGGGCCGCGCGTCGCCGCCGCTCCTGAAACGGCCGGGGTGCTGGATACCGACTGGAAATATAATAATGCCAACCGCCTGGTCACTCTTGTGGATAACCATGATTTGGAGAAAAGAGTAATGAGCTGGGCGGTGCATTATGCGAACGGAGACAGGCGCGAGGCGGCGAAGCTGGTTGTTTATGTGTTATCATTTTTGTTGACAACCAGAGGCATACCTCAGATATATTACGGAACGGAAATTGGCCTGGAGGGTGACCGGCAGGCGGGCGGGGACGCTTGCCTGCGCCTGGATATGCCGTGGGAAAAAATCGATCCGTCCACATTGGAACCATTCCCCGGCTATTATGTGGAAAGTTTCATTTACCGCAACCTGCGAAAATTAATTAAGATTCGCCGGGAAAACGAAGCCCTCCAATACGGCTATCTCTTCACTCTTTACTCCAGTTTTGATATCTATGTTTATATGAGGGAATTTCGCGGCAATACCATCATAGTGGGTTTGAACAACAGCAATGCCGGTAAGTCTGTTAATGTGAACATTGCCGCAAACCCGAATGTGCCGGGCCGGATCAAGAAAAATTTGGCTGACCGCCGGATCATGGTGAATCTCATGGATGAATCCGGACCGGTTGAATACTCCCCTTCCGGCAGGTTGGAAATGAGCGTCAAAGGAAAGCAGGCGCTGATCCTTAAATTGGTTTAAAGCCTGTCGCCTAGACATGGCCTGCATACTATTTTCAATAGCACAGCTTGTTTTTATAAAGATAGGGAGAAAGGAATTCTTGCGCCAACCTTTTCATAATGTGATAATATTTAAATGCAAGGGGATGTCAAACAAGAATCAAAACTTGAAACGAGGCGGTAAGTTTGGAGCATCAGTTTGTCTGGAACAAAGTTAAATACTCCAATAAAATTGGTCTTAACCTGTCCGGAATTCTTTATGCTAATCAGTTTGCCGGGACAGTGGTGGTTGTTTGCCACGGCTTTACCGGCAGCAAGGAAGGCGGCGGACGGGCGGTCGCCATGGCGGAAAAATTGGGGCTGCGCGGCTATGCCACTCTGCTTTTTGACTTTAGCGGCTGCGGGGACAGTGAGGGTGATTTTGCCGATGTCACACTTACCCGGCATATTGGGGACGCAAAGTGTTCAGTGGACTATTGCCGGGAGCTGGGCTTCAGCAGGGTGATCACGGTAGGCCGGAGCTTCGGCGGTACGGCGGTTATTTGTCTGGGCAGGGCCGGCGGCGCTGTGGCGGGTGTTTGCACCTGGTCGGCGCCGGGCACGTTAAGAGAAATATTTACTCGTTTGCGTGTCCAGGCGATTGGCGAGGATATCGATATGATCAGATTGTCGGAGGAAGATAATGCGTTACGGATTAAAAAGAGTTTTATCACCGATTTGGACCGTTATGATGTATTCAGCCGGGCCGCTCTGATTGCACCCAGTCCGCTGCTGGTTATCCACGGGGGCGATGATCAGGTAGTCCCGGTAGAGAACGCCCGGTCAATTTATAACGCTGCCGGCGAACCGAAAAGAATGCAGATTATCCCGGAAGCCGACCACCAATTTACCGGGCGCCACCTGAAAGTATGGGAAGTGTTTTTTGAGTGGCTGGAAAAGAATTTTCCGGTTGTTCTTTGACATTATTTAGCCGCTTTGTTGCATTATAAATGATCAAGCATAATCAAATAATATTAAAGGTTGTTGTTCCGTAAAAAAAGGAGGTTGGGCTAATGAGCAGAAGGCGTGGAGGAGTAATGTCCGAAAGGCTTAAGTATGAATTAGCCGACGAGTTGGGTGTAGGCGGCGTGGTGCGCAGGGATGGCGGCTACTTCGGTAATGTTTCTTCGAAAAACTGCGGTAATCTGGTCAGACTTGCGATCGAACGGGCCGAACAAACCATGGCAGGGAACAACGGCCGGAAGTAAAAAAGGATGCCCCATACGGGCATCCTTTTTCATAAATACCCCTTAAATCCACGGTAAAACATGTAGTTTTATCGTTGGTTTGCTGTTTCTTTTTTTAATTTTGGTTAACTTAACGTTGATTTTGTGTTAAGTTATGATAATATACCAGAGGAAGAAACATTTTCTTTCCGGGGGGAGTCTGGTTATGTTTCAAAAAAAGAAAAACGATGTTTTTTTTGATAACTTGGTGATGATAGCGAAAAATCTTCAGCTTGCGATGCAGGTTTTCCGGGAAGAGATAACCAAGCTGAGTGATGCGGAAGAGTTTGCCCTGCAGCTCAAAACAGTTGAGGACATGGGCGACCATTATACACACGAGATTATTTTGGCATTAAACAGGACCTTCATCACTCCCTTTGAACGGGAAGATATCCTGGGGCTTACCTTGAAGCTGGATGATGTGCTGGATTGCCTGGAAGCGTGCGCTTCCCGCCTGGAGCTTTATAATATCATTGAAGCGGACGACTATATGATGCTTTTTGCGAAAAATATTGAAATGTGTATCCAGGAAATTGTTTACGCGATAAACCACCTGGTGGAAAAAAGGCTCACCGATATGGCCAATCATACCCGTAAGATCAACGAACTGGAAAATGTGGCGGACGACCTGCTCCGGGACGGCTTGAAAACACTTTTTTCCACTTGTACGGACGCGATTGAATTAATCAAACGGAAAGATATTTACGGCATGATGGAAGCTGTATCAGATTCCTGCGAGGACGTGGCTAATATTCTTGAAGGTATTATGATGCGAAGTTCTTAAAGGGGGGATTAATGTTGGACTCAACAGCAATCCTCATTGGTCTGGTCGTGGTCCTGGCGCTTTCTTTTGACTTTATTAACGGTTTTCATGACACGGCCAATTCGATTGCCACGTCAATTTCCACCAAAGCGCTTCCTCCCAGGATTGCTATTTTGCTGTCCGCCGCCATGAACTTGCTGGGGGCGATGCTTTTTACCGGGGTGGCCAAAACCATCGGCGGCAAGATAGCCGATCCGCTGCAGCTGGACCACGGCATGTATATTGTCGCCGCTGCTTTGCTCTCGGCCATTGCCTGGAATTTAATCACCTGGTATTACGGCATACCGAGCAGTTCTTCACATGCTCTAATCGGCTCTCTAACTGGAGCCGTTATCGTCGCCGGCGGGTATCAAGCGGTAAATTATAAAGGATTTTTCACTATTATTGAGGCGTTAATTATCTCGCCCCTGATTGCTTTTTCGGTTGGTTTTATAGTAATGAACTTAATCAAGATTATTTTTAAAAACGCCTATCCGGTCAAGTTGAACCGCCGTTTCCGCTTCCTGCAGGTGTTTACTGCCGCCTGGCAGGCATTCAGCCACGGCACCAACGATGCGCAAAAATCAATGGGTATTATCACTTTCGCTTTGGTGGCCGGAGGTCTGCAGGAGAACCTTGATGTGCCGTTTTGGGTAAAAAGTTCGTGTGCTTTAGCAATGGCGCTCGGAACTTCGGTTGGCGGCTGGAAAATTATTAAAACCGTCGGCACTCAGATTTTCAAGTTGGAACCTTCAAGCGGTTTTGCGTCTGACTTTAGTTCGGCATTGATAATCATTATCGCTACATTTTTGAAGCTGCCGGTTAGTACCACACACGTAATATCATCTGCGATTATGGGGGTGGGTTCAGCTAAGCGTGTTTCCGCGGTAAAGTGGGATACGGCTGAAAAAATCGTGCTTACATGGATGATCACGCTGCCGATTACGATGGTTTTTGCCGGTTTAACATATTGGATAATTTCTATAATATTTATTTATTAATACTAAATTATTAAATTAGCGTTAAAAATGAATGTTTCGGCTATATGAGGAAAATAAACAATAAGTTACAAAGCAATTTTGGAGTCAATATAAATGCCGTATTGGCAAGTTGAGGCACATTTAGGCGGAATAAAAGCGATCTATTAAGGTTATTTTAAGAATACACGATATTATTTAAAATATTTAATGATATCGCGATAATTATGGAGGTGGGGCGACACTAAAATTGGAGGGGTGATGCTTGAAGGGGAAAAAACGGGGTTTATTTGACGGTATTTTCTTGTTTTTGTCCGGAACACTAATTTTTTATAGTTTTTTATTTTCATCCGGATGCTATGTTGCAGTTAATGAATCACTGAGATTAAATTTCCCCGTTCCCATTTATTATCATAATACCACAGCGTGGTTACATCAAAGGATATACGATGATCAAGAAGCGTCTGTTAACGCTGTTTCCCAGGTTCAAGTTGTGCCGGGCGGCCAGTCGATTGGGGTTTTGCTCCATTCCCGGGGTGTGATGGTGGTAGGTCACTCAGCAATTCAGGACCAGTCCGGCAATAAGGTCAACCCTGCTGTCAGCGCCGGAATCAGCATTGGAGATGTGATCTTAAAGATAAACGGCGAGGATTTGAAAGGTGAAGAACAAGTGCGGGATCTGGTAGCCCGCGCCGGAGCCTCCGGACAAGCTTTGGACCTGGAGGTAAAACGCGGAGAAGATATTTTTTATGCAAAAATAAGTCCGGTTTACTGTTCGGAAACCTCACGTTACCGGATCGGTCTTCTGATTAAAGACAGTGCGGCAGGCTTGGGAACACTTACGTTTTATGAACCGGTAAGCGGGATTTATGGCGCGTTGGGCCATGTTATTAACGATCTGGAATCAATGGAACCGTTCAATTTATCAGAGGGAAAAATAGTTGGGGCAAGTGTTCAGTCAATTCACCGGGGAAAACGCGGCCAGCCGGGGGAAAAGATTGGGGTATTCCAGGACGACCTGCAAATTAACGGCACCATTTCAAAAAACACAAAACTTGGTATATTTGGCAACCTGCAAAAACCTCTTGAAAGTTATGGCAGTAACATGCTTATGACCGCAACACCGGCGAATCAAATTCACGAGGGACCAGCGGAAATCCTTACTGTATTGAAGGACGAAAAGGTCGAAAGGTTTTCCGTTGAGATCTTGAAAATTAACCTAAAAGCCGTGCAGGATGGTAAGGGAATAATAATAAAAGTCACGGATTCACGCCTTCTTGAAGAAACCGGGGGAATTATTCAAGGAATGAGTGGAAGTCCGATTATTCAAGACGACAGGCTTATTGGCGCGGTAACCCACGTTTTTGTAAATGATCCGACGAGAGGTTATGGGGTTCCGATGGAGTGGATGCTGCGGGAAGCGGGAATATTGCCAATAGAAAAAAATAACAAAATGGCAAGTTAATATATAGAATCTTGTTGATTTTTCGTACCAAGTTCTGCCATATTTTTAAAACCATATGAAGGAATTTTTTTTTTGCCGTCGAACTCTTTTGATAATAAAACAAATTACAAAATATAGAAATTGGGAGGCGGGCAAATTTAATGACGGGAAAATCAATAAGATTAATGATCGCAGATGATAATAGAGATTTCTGCGAATTGTTAAAAGAATTTATCAACCAGCAGGAAGACTTGAATCTTATAGGTATAGCCTATAATGGCTTGGAAGCGCTGCAAATGATTAAGGAAAACAACCCGGACATCATAGTACTGGATATCATCATGCCGCACCTTGACGGTATCGGGGTACTGGAAAAACTTGTATCGGACAGCACCGTCAATAAACCAAAAGTAATTATGTTGACTGCTTTTGGTCAGGAAAGTGTGACCCAAAAAGCTGTTGAGCTAGGAGCGGACTATTATATTTTAAAGCCTTTTGATTTTAATGTTTTGGCGACGAGGATTCGTCAATTGGCTGAAGGAATTAACATGACCCAATATATAACGCCGGTAAAACCGAAAAATCTTGATGTGGCTGTTACCAATATAATTCATGAAATGGGCGTGCCGGCGCATATAAAAGGTTATCATTATCTGAGAGATGCTATTTTAATGGTTATTAGTGAGGTAAACTTACTTGGCGCCGTCACAAAAGAGCTTTATCCAATGATTGCCATGAAGTATCAAACAACACCCAGCAGAGTTGAGCGGGCAATCAGGCATGCCATAGAGTTAGCCTGGGACCGGGGGAATGTGGAGATGATGACCAAGTTTTTTGGATACACGATTAACCTTGAGCGCGGCAAACCTACGAATTCGGAATTTATTGCCATGGTAGCCGACAAATTGCGGATTGAGACGAAGGTAAGTTAAATTGTTGATTTAGATTTATGTATATCGCATGGTATTTTATGTAAATACCTCTTGTTTATTGGTTTCCAGTAAATAAATTAAGAGGTGTATTCCCTTTTTACGACATGCCGCCTCGGGTTAACGCCCTGAAGCGGAATTTTTTTCATTATTATTGTGTATAGTCAGTATGTCAAAAAGAGAAACTTTATTGTATGATACTGGTAAGTTTTTATAATAATATTTTATCGCCGGTCTTGAAGGGGGTATCTAAATAGTGATCAGGGTTGCGGGGCTAAAAATGCTGGTTGACGAAGACAAATCAAAATTAAGGCAAGCCCTGTTGAAGAAACTCGGGATTAGCGGTCAAGAACTGCTTGACTATAAAATATGCAGGCGGTCTGTGGATGCCAGAAAAGCCGGCAAGATTTATTTTGTTTATACCATTGACGTAAAACTGGCTAATGAAGACCTTGTCCTGAAAAAGCTGAGAAATAACCGCGATATATCTGTCGCTCCCCGCCTGGCGTACGAATATGTGAAAACCGGCCAAAACAAATTAGCATACCGGCCCGTAATTGCCGGTACCGGCCCCGCCGGGCTGTTTGCCGGTTTGATTCTGGGCAGGATGGGCTACCGGCCGCTCTTGCTGGAGCGGGGCGGCGATGTTGACAGCAGGGTGACGGCGGTAAAAAGGTTTTGGGAAACCGGGGAACTGGACCCGGAATGCAACGTGCAGTTCGGGGAAGGCGGCGCGGGAACTTTTTCCGACGGGAAACTGACAACGCTAATCAGGGATTCAAGATGCCGCAAAGTGCTGGAAATACTGGTAGATGCCGGCGCGCCGGAAGAAATTGTTTACTCTGCCAAACCGCATATCGGCACTGACAAGCTGAGGGCGGTGGTGAAAAACCTGCGCGAACAAATTGTGGAACTGGGCGGTGAAGTCAGGTTCAGCGCTAAAGTAACTGATCTGGCAGTTGAAAAAGGTAAAATATCGGGGATTGTGATTAACGGAAACGAGGCGCTGGACGCTGATGTGCTGGTATTGGCCCTTGGCCATAGCGCCAGGGACACTTTTGAAATGCTGCTTGCCAGGGGGGTGGAACTAACCCCCAAGGCTTTTTCCATCGGGGTCCGCATTGAACACCCGCAGGAACTGATAAACAAGGCGCAGTATAAAGAATTCGCGGGGCACAAAAATCTTGCAGCGGCGGATTACAAGCTGGCTTACCACGCCGCAAACGGCAGGTCGGCGTACACTTTTTGCATGTGCCCGGGCGGTGTGGTGGTGGCGGCCGCTTCGGAAGAGGATTGTGTGGTAACCAATGGAATGAGTGAATACGCCCGTAATGCTGAAAATGCCAATAGCGCTTTCCTGGTCGGGGTAAATCCCGGTGATTTCCCCGGTGACCACCCGCTGGCCGGCGTGGAGTTCCAGCGAAAATGGGAAAGGGAAGCTTTCATACTTGGCGGCGGAGATTACCGCGCTCCGGCGCAACTAGTGGGCGATTTCCTGGCGGACAAGCCGTCAATTGGGCTGGGAACAGTAAAACCTTCTTACAAAAAAGGTGTGCGGCTATCCGAGTTAAAAGGCTGCCTGCCTGATTACGTGGTCGAAACGCTGCGCGAGGCGATCCCGGCGCTGGATAAGAAAATGCGCGGCTTCGCCCGGCCGGACGCCGTGCTGACCGGTGTTGAAACCAGGAGTTCATCACCGGTCAGGATAATTAGGGACGAAAACTTCGAGACACGGATCAAAGGCCTGTACCCGGCGGGAGAAGGCGCGGGGTATGCGGGGGGTATTGTGTCCACCGCGGTGGACGGGATCAAAGTGGCGGAGGCTATTGCCCAAAAATATGCCCCCTTTTCTTAACTTGTTTGAGGTTGCTTAGCAAATACAAGCTTATAATGTGTAAATAATTGCGCTGCATTTAGCCCCTTGGTCTTCATTCCGTTCCCTCGGCAAACTTATTTTTAAAATTTCCGCAGTGGTAGGTCTGGGTTCTTTCTGTCATGTAAAAACAAAGTTATTATAAATGCAATACCACACAACACGGCACCTATAATGAAACAGTCGGAAATAGCCATAACCATCGATTGCTGGGCTACATACTTGTATAGCACGGACAGACTAAGAATCTGTCCTCCTTGTGCCCCAAGACCGGCATTTAACCCTATCCCCTGCAAGGCCGAAACCATATTCAAACCGTCCGGCTTATCCAAAACTACATTCTGAGCCAAATTAGCATAGTGAAAGGTATTACGCGTTTGCATTAAATTCGTTATGATAGCAATGCCAAAAGTGCTTGCCACACTCCGAATGACATTCCCCAGGGAAGAGGCGGTACCGGTTGATTCTTTCGGGATGCCTACCATCCCCACATTAATGGCTGGCGCCAGCGCCAGCCCAAGTCCTATTCCGCGGATCGTTAACCAAAACATCATCGTGTTAAAAGATGTAGAAGCATTAAAGTCCTTCATAGCGTAAGATGCACCGGTCATTATCACCACGCCGATAAGGATCAGGTACCGGGCCCCATATTTATCAAAAAGCCTGCCGCCGATGGGCATAAATATTGCTGTAACCAGAGCTGACGGCAGCAAGACCAGGCCGGTTTGCATTGCGGTCTGCCCGAGTACGCTTTGCATCAAAAGAGGAAAAAGATAAACTGTCACTATCAAAGCCACTTGAATGAAAGAAGAAATAATCGTGGACAAAGTGAAAAGCTTATTTTTAAATAATCGCATGTCGAGCACGGGTTCCGGACACCGCAGTTCGTGAACTACCATTACCAGCAGGTTAACAATTCCAATAAACAGCATTACAACAATCACGGGATCTCCCCAACCCATTTGATTGCCCTTGCTTAAGGCAAATATTAGACAAAACAAGCCAACGCAGATGGTGGCAATACCTGCCGTATCTAATGTCGATGTTGAGTTTTTCTCCGTTTCCGGCAGCAATGCGATTCCCATAAATATGGCTAACAAACCCACGGGTACATTAATATAAAAAAGCGTGCGCCAGCTGGCCGCCTCAATAAGATATCCCCCCAAAGACGGCCCGATAGCCATAGTCGCCATGCCGGCAATCCCCCATACTCCCAGCACCATGCCGATTCTGGATATAGGGTTAATTCTAAAACAAATCGCCATGCCTAAAGGCATGATGATCCCCGCTCCCATCCCCTGCAGCACCCGGCTGACAATCATCATATTAAAATTAAACGATGTGCCGCATAAGAATGAACCCAAAGTAAACAGGGCTAGAGCAACAACAAAGGTTTTTTTATATCCAAATTTGTCCCCTAAATACCCAGCCAGGGCTATTACGATTCCCTGGGTCAACATGTAAGCCGTGAGTACCCATTGAATGTCGTTGGCATTCGTACCAAAGACAGCCATAAGCTTTGATATCGCAACGTTAACGATATTTCCGGTAAGACCTTGTAAAAAGGTTCCCATTATGATGACTGAGGTTGCAGACCAGTTAATCCTATCCTGTAATTCACCGGTATTCAAATCAAATCCCCACTTATTGAGTTTTAATGGTCACTACGGCGGACATACCCGGCTTTAACTTATTATCTTGCTGAACAACACTTATTTTCACAGGCAGGCGCTGGGCTACTTTCGTATAGTTACCCGCTGTGTTCTCTGTTGGTAAGATGGAAAAACTCGACTGAGTAGCTCCACCGATCTCTTCAACCTGACCATCGAAAACTATATTGGGGTATGCGTCGACGACAATGTTGACCTTCTCTCCAATATGTATCCGGGCTACCTTTTTTTCTTCAATGTTGGCTAAAACCCAGATCCGCTCGGGATTTACGATAGTAAACAAGGAGGTTCCCGAGCTGACGTTTTGTCCATTTAATGCAGATACTTTTACCACGCTTCCGCTGATGGGAGATTTAACGGTTGTTCGCTCCAATGTCAGCAGGGCATTATCATAAGTCGCTTTGGCCTGCTTTTCCTGGGCTGCATAGGAGGCGCTACCGGTTCCATTCAAGGTATCCAACTGGGCTTGAGCAGCTGAGACGGAATCTTGGGCGGCATTTACATTAGCATTCGCAGCTTCCCAGGTTTTCACCGCTGTTTCATACTTAGTTGCACAGCTTTCCAAGGTTTCCTTGGAAACCGCTCCTTGCTGGTATAAAGCCGTGTTATTATCCAATATGCGCTTGCAATCTTCCATGGCCAATTTACTGATACCGGCTTGAGCAATGGCGGCAGATAAGGCGCTTTCTGCCTTGGCAACGGACATCTGAGCAGACTTAATATCGTTCGGCAGCTTAGTAACGGCTATTTTGCTAAGTTCCCATGCTGCTTCCGCCTGGGAAGCGCTAATAAGATATTGGGAAGCATCCAGCTTGGCCAACAGCTGCCCTGCTTCCACTTTATCTCCTTCTTGTACATAGACATCGGTAAGCTTACCAGAAACCTCGGCACTGATACTAACCAAATCTGCAGACACTTTCGCATTATCAGTGGTGACCGTAGTTTTTAGCTGAATGTACCAGCGAATGCCGAAAATAGCTACCGCGATTACGGCCAAGGTCAAGATACCAATACGGACTCCCTTGGATATCGGTTTTTTCTTCGGTTCCTCTATTGGAATATTAGCTGGTGTTATTGGATTCGTCATTCGTCACTGCTCCCCTTGGTAATCCCTTTAATTATGGTTGAGATAAACATTTCGATTTCCGGGCTCTGTAAATCAGCGGATATACGAGTAGAAAAATAATTTGCATATCCTCCACTTGCCGAGAGAATCATATTGGTCAAAACATCCGGGTCGGACATAATAAATGTTCCTTCTGTCTGGCCCCGTTGAATGATCCCTGCAATGAGCTTTTTCTTCTGAGCATATAAAGCAAGTAAACGGCTATCTGCAGGATAATCTCTAAAGGGAAAAGTTGCTCTGACCTTCGGACGCCATGGGTATCGGCGAATAAATTCAATTTCAAGCTTTATATAGTTCCTCAGCGCTTGAACAGGAGCAGTCTGCGACAAACATTTCTCTTCGATTAAACGGCATTGTGTCTTCAGGACCTTGGAAAAAACCTCCATTATTAGCTCTTCCTTGTTTTTGAAATACTGATAAATGGATGCTTTGGCAAAATCAGATCTTATGGCTATGTCATCCATAGTAATTGACTCAAATGTCTTCTCGTTAAGAAGCTGATCGGTAGCTTTAATGATACTTTCCCGCCGAGATTCCCGTTCCCGCTCATGCCTGGCTCTCATCTCACCACCTCCAATACTCTTGGTTGCCATAAATAACATAATTTATAATTATGAACGCTATTCATATCTCTGTCAATGAAATTTTTCCCACCAAGTCAATACAGCTTTTGCTCACCAACGCTTTGGAGAATTCATTTGACTGAACCGGGTGAAATTTGATCATTTAGAAATGTTACTATAAAATTGTGGTAGAAGCTTACAGGTTACCAAAGAGCGAATTTGTTCGACTGATTGAGGTTATTCCAGCCGGAGGTTTTTGAGCATGTCTGTAGTATCATTGACGAGAGTCGCAGTGATCGGCGGCGGGGCTGCGGGCATCATGGCCGCTATTGCGGCCAGGCATGCGGGGGCCGGTGTAACGATTCTGGAAAAGAACCAGCGGGTTGGCAAAAAAATTCTGGCTACCGGAAACGGCAGGTGCAACCTGACTAATGTCGGCCTCGAAATTACAAATTATCACGGAAAAGACCCGGAATTCGCCAGGGAGGCGCTGAGCCGGTTCAATGTGCGGAAAACCATAGATTTTTTTGAATA
Organism: Pelotomaculum terephthalicicum JT; assembly: GCF_022410535.1. Classification (GTDB taxonomy): domain Bacteria; phylum Bacillota; class Desulfotomaculia; order Desulfotomaculales; family Pelotomaculaceae; genus Pelotomaculum_D; species Pelotomaculum_D terephthalicicum. The sequence goes on along the minus strand of NZ_JAKNBL010000003.1, from coordinate 21,885 downwards.
CCTTGGCATAACCCATAAAGTAGAGGATGGCGGCAAGGTTTTTCCCTGTTCCGAGCAGGCTTCCAGCGTGCTTGACGTAATGCGTTACGAACTGGATGAAACCGGCGTGAAGGTAATTTGCGAGGCTGATGTTAAAGAGATCAGGAAAAACGGGCGGGAGTTTGTTGTTAACCTGGCGGACGGGCGAGCAATCCATGCTGACCGGGTTATTATCGCGACCGGCGGGAAAGCGGCCCCGCAGCTTGGTTCCAACGGGAGCGGCTATGTCCTGGCCGAAAATTTCGGGCACAAGATTATTAAGCCATTCCCTGCGCTGGTGCAATTAAAATTAGCGGCTAAATTTTTAAAACAGGTCAAGGGGATAAAATTCGCAGGATATGCGGAGATTATTGTCAATAACCTGCCGGTTGCCGGCGCGCGCGGGGAAATACTGTTTGCCGAGTACGGCGTTTCCGGCCCGCCAATCCTCAGTCTGAGCCGCAAAGCGGGCGAATATATGCAAAAAAATCAAAAAGTGCACCTGAAGTTAAGTTTAATCGACTATCTTTCCGGGCGGAAACTGGAAGAGTACCTGTCCAGGCGTTTGCAAACGAGGCCGGAAAAACCCCTGGCTTTCAGCTTCGTCGGATTTATTAACAAAAGGCTGGCCCCCGTTGTTTTGCGCGAGGCCGGGATTGCCGATGCAAACAAGCCGGCGGGCCGGATTACCGCCGGGGAACTCGGCAATATAGTCAGGATTCTTAAGGACTGGCGTTTTGAAATAACCGGCACCACTTCCTGGCTGAACGCCCAGGTTTCCGCGGGAGGCGTGGATGTCGCGGAGGTAAACGCGCAAACCCTGGAGTCAAAGATTGTTTCAGGACTATACTTTGCGGGAGAAGTGCTGGATATTGACGGCGACTGCGGCGGTTTCAACCTCCAGTGGGCCTGGTCGTCCGGTTATGTGGCGGGTGAAAGTGCGGCGGCCAGGTTATGAAGAAACGGTAGGGAACAAGGCATGCCGGTTGATCATAAAGAATCGTTGCTTAATTTGGCCAGAAACGCGGACGAAAGGCTTTTTGCCGCGCGATGTCTTGACTATGTCCGCGCGGTGGTGAAAGCGAAAAAGGCTGTTGTGCTTACGGGGTTTCTTGATCCCGGTCAAGCGGGCCTGCTGGAGGATATCTGCCAAGGGTTCGGAGGCGCGCGAGCCCTGCTCTGGGGCGGGTACCGGGAGGCGGAACGACGCCGGGCGCTGGTAGTGGCTGAAGATAATCAATGGTATGAAGAAGACTACAAAGTGGGAATTTTACAGATAGTGCCTTTGCGGACGGACAGTCTGCCCGGTCACCGCGATTACCTGGGGTCCTTGACGGGTTTGGGAATCAACAGGGATAAAATAGGTGATATTGTCCGGCAGGAAAAAGGCGCGGCTATTTTTGCCGCCAAAGAAATATTAGCTTTTCTAACCCAAAATTTGCATAAAGTCGGCCGGTACCCGGTAACAGTACAGCTATTGGATGAAGCCGGGTTTATATTCAGCGCGCCGGAACTGGTCGAGAAAGTGGTTACTGCCGCCTCGCCTTGACGCGCTGGTCGGCAAGGCTTTTAACCTGTCGAGAGCCGATGCAACAATACTGGTGCAGCAGGGGAAGGTTTTTCAAAACTGGCGCCAGCAGGTCAACCCGGCAAAACCGGTTGCCGCGGGCGATGTGATCTCTTGCAGGGGGCGCGGGAGGTTCCGGGTGCTTAGATGTGCCGGTATGACCAAAAAAGCGCGCGAAAAATTTATTTTGGGATTCGCTCCCGAATACAAATAATTATGTGGAAGGAGGTTTATATTTTGAAGAAGATGGGCAGTTTGCCAACCAGAAAGGAAATTCCGGAGCAGTACAAGTGGCGGCTGGAAGATATATACGCGACTGATGAACTGTGGGAGCGGGATTTTCAGCAGATTCAGAAGATGGCCGGTGAGGTTGAATCTTATAGAGGGAAGCTCGGACAGTCGGCAATAACCCTGCTGGCAGTATTACAGGCGGAGGAGCGCCTGCAGGAGCTCATGGAAAAAGTTTATGTTTATGCCCGCATGCGCCGGGATGAGGAAAACAGCAATCCTGTCTATCAAGCGTTGACGGACCGGGCCGACAGTCTGAACACCAGCGTGGAAGCAACGCTTTCCTTTATCGTGCCTGAGATACTGGCTATCCCCGCAGACGTCCTAAAGCGCTTCCGGCAGGAAGAAAGTGCCCTGGCGCGCTATCATTTTGCCCTGGATGAAATTCTCCGGTTCGCGCCGCATGTCCTGTCCGCGGCAGAGGAACAGATCATTGCCCAGGCGGGAGATGTGATCCAGGCGCCCGCCAATATTTTTAAAATGATTAACAACGCCGATCTCACTTTCCCTTCCATCCATGACGAAGAAGGGAAAGAAGTGGAGGTCACCCACGGACGTTATCTTCAGCTAATGGAAAGCGGAGACCGCCGGGTCCGGCAGGAAGCCTTTGCAGCCCTTTACTGTTCTTACCGGAAATTAAAAAACACCCTGGCTGCCACGATCAGCAACAGTGTGAAAAAAGACGTGTTTTATACCAGGGTGCGGAAATATCCTACCACCATGGAAGCAGCCCTCTTTTCCGACAACATCCCGCCGGCCGTATACGATAACCTTATTGCCACGGTGCGGCACAACCTGGGTTCCATGTACCGTTACGTGGCTTTACGGAAAAAGCTGCTCGGGCTGGCCGAGTTGCATATGTATGACCTGTATGCTCCGATGGTAAAGGATGTGTCATGGGAAATCCCATACGGGGAAGCTGTGGCGCTGGTCCGGAAAGGACTGGCCCCGTTGGGCGATTCTTACGGGGAAACCATGGCCCGCGGGCTGACTGCGGGGTGGGTGGATGTTTATGAGAGCAAAGCTAAAACCAGCGGCGCTTATTCCTGGGGACCTTATGGGGTGCACCCTTATGTGTTGCTGAACTACCAGGATAATCTTAACAGTGTTTTCACGCTGGCGCACGAGCTGGGGCACGCCATGCATTCCTATTATTCATACCGGGAACAGCCGTACGTCTATGCTCACTACAAGATTTTTACGGCGGAAGTGGCCTCTACGGTTAATGAGTCTCTGCTGATGGCTCACCTGCTTAATATTGAAACCGACCGGAATAAAAAGTTGTACTTGCTGAACCATTATTTGGAGGAATTCCGGGGCACGGTTTTCAGACAGACCATGTTCGCTGAATTTGAAAAAATTATCCACGAAAAAGTTGAAGCCGGAGAAGCCCTGACCCCCGCTCTTCTAAGTGAAATATACCGCCAGTTGAATGTCGACTACTACGGACCCGGTATTGTTGTCGACGAGGACATAGACCTGGAATGGGCCCGCATTCCTCATTTTTATTCGGCTTTTTACGTGTACAAATACGCCACGGGCTTCTCCGCCGCTACTTCGATAGCGCAGCAAATCATTGAAAAAGGAGAGCCGGCGGTTTCCCGTTATTTGAATTTCCTGAAAATGGGCGGTTCTGGTCACCCGCTTGATTTATTAAAAACCGCCGGGGTGGATATGACCACGCCTCAACCGGTGCAGGACGGGCTCGATTTATTCACCAAACTTGTGGAACAGATGGAAACAATGACATCTTAGAATTTATTTAATTATTTATGGAAGGCATTTTTATATGGCTGGTATAACCCAATCTGAATTAATAAAAATTCAACGGTTGGTCGGCCCGGTTGAACAGGGACAGCTTATTCATGTGGATTGTTTCGCCGGTGAGAAGGTAGGTGTGTTTATGCCGGTGACCGGGCCTTGCTATTACGCAATTTCGCCCCGGCATAAACATCCTTCTTATATGTTCACCCTTGCTATTAATGACCGGACTGCTCTAAAGATTGGTGAAGATATTATTCAGTCTCCGCCCAGCATCCAGGCTTTTATTTGATGAGTTTTTATCGCGACAGATTATCTGTCGCTTTTTTGTTATCGGTAATTGGCCGTCTCAAGCCCTGCTGAACAATTGAAGTTTACCAATAGTAGAAAATTATACTAAAAACGTTAATTATTTTTAATATTTACATTGCTAAAGTTATATTATAATTTATTAAATTTAGTTGAAATGGTAAATAATAGGCAGAAAATCCACTAATTTAAGGGAGATAAGTTGGGCTTGAAAGGACTTTTGACATCTTTGGGCAGGCTGGATCGAGTGATTGAGAAAGCAATAGTCCTGGCAGAGGCAGCCTATGGAACCCAGGCGGCTGCCGACCCCTTTCGCGGACTCCATATCAGCCCGGATGAAGCAAGGCGCTTGCTTGACCGTGAGCCCGGCGCGCCGCTGCTTTGGTCCGGGGATGAATGTGTCAAGGATTCTCAACACCAATCATATCTAGAAGGTTCCCGCATTGCATGGCTGAAAGACGCCTTTGGGCTTTCCCACTTTGACATGGATATTATCATTATCGCCCTTGCCCCCGAGCTCGACACGCGGTACGAGCGTCTTTATGCCTACCTTCAAGATCATGTGGCACGCCGGAGAGCCAGCGTCGGTTTAGCGCTCAACCTGCTGTGTTCAACGGTCGAGGAGAAAATTGAGAAACGCGCTCACTTTGCACCGGATTCTCCTCTGGTCGGTAAAAATCTGATTCACCTGATAGCGGAACCCAATAATCCCCAGCCATCTCTCCTGTCACATTACCTCATGCTTGATGAACAAGTCACAAATCTGATTTTCTTCCAGGAAGGATTGGATTCACGGTTATCTCCTTTTTGCGAATTTACATATCCGTCTATCGGGATGGGGAGTGTGCCATTGGAAGTCGAATCGAGACGCGCTTTGCTTTCTCTTACGGCCCATGCCCGCCGGAAGCGGCAGCAATTACACCTCTATTTCCAGGGGCCCCGTGGTGCAGGCAAAAGGATGGCCGCGGCAGCGCTGGCCTTTGAGACAAGCATGCCCATATTGGTCGCCGACCTCTCCACAGTGTACAGGGAGCCCGGCTTCGCGAATTTGCTTAAGATACTGCTTCGCGAGGCTTGGTTTAAGGATGCCATACTCTGCCTGGATGAAATGGACGCATTATTCAGCGATGAAAACGCGGCACCCTGCAGGCTGTTGCTTAAGGCGCTGGCAGAAGACAGCGGCATTACCGTGTTGGTGGGAACAAAACCGTGGGTATGGCACGGATTCGGGCCGGGAGGGGTGGTAACAGTGCCTTTCACCACCTCTGATTACGGTTGCCGGCGCAGTTGCTGGAACGAAAGTCTCAGGGCGGAAAATATTTCGCTGGATGAGAGTGAACTTGATGCCCTCGCCAGCCGCTTCAAGTTGACGCGGCATCAGATCGCGTCCGCGGTAAAATCCGCCAAGAAGTGTGCCTGTTGGAACGCCGCCACGGCGACAGGCGATGGCAGGGACGGTATCGACGACAAGCCGGCCATGAAGGATATTTTCACCGCGGCGCGTGCCCAGTCCGGATACGAGCTGGCGGCGCTGACTCGAAAGGTTGACGTCAGGTGCACCTGGAACGATATCGTGCTGCCGCAGGAAGCCATGACCCAATTGCGCGAGATTTGCCGGCGGGTCATATACCGCCACCGTGTGCTGGGAGAGTGGGACTTCGACTCGAAACTATCGCTGGGTAAAGGAGTAAACGCCCTGTTTTCAGGACCGTCCGGCACCGGCAAAACCATGGCCGCCGAGATCATCGCCAAAGAGCTTGGACTCGACCTTTACAAGATCGACTTGTCCGGCGTGGTAAGCAAATATATCGGAGAGACGGAAAAAAATCTTGACCGGATCTTCACCGCTGCGGAAAGCGCCAACGCAATACTCTTTTTTGACGAGGCCGACGCGCTGTTCGGCAAACGCTCCGAAGTGCGGGACGCCCATGACCGCTACGCGAATATCGAAATATCGTATCTGCTGCAAAAGATGGAGCAATACGAGGGCGTAACCATACTGGCCACCAACCTGCGCCAGAACCTGGACGACGCCTTTATGCGGCGGATGGCTTTTATTATTCACTTCCCGTTTCCTGACGAAGAAAGCCGCTGGCGCATCTGGGCCGGCATCTGGCCCAAAGCAGTGCCACTGGCGGCAGATGTTGAACTGGAGTTTCTGGCGCGGCAATTCAAGTTGAGCGGCGGGAATATCAAGAATATCGCCCTCGCGGCATCCTTTCTGGCTGCCGCCGACGGCGGCGAGGTAGCCATGGAATGCCTTATCCAGGCAACGAAGCACGAGTACCAGAAAATGGGCAAGACTTTATCCGAGACCGAACTCTATGGCGAGATGAAAACACCGCAAATTCGCGGTAACGGGAGTTAGTTGCAATGGCGGGACCTGTTTCCAGGAAATCCGAAAAAGATAAAAGCGCCGGTAAGGTCCAGGGATACGTGCCGGAGAGGGACAACCGTGCCGGATCATTCGATCCGTACGCAGATATTATGGACCTGCAGCATATGGCTGGCAATCAGGCAGTTAGCCGGTTATTGCAGTCCGGTACGAATATTGCGCCGCCTATTTTACATGAAGTTTTGCTTTCGTCCGGATGGCCGCTTGACCCAATCACCCTGGCTGATATGGAAGAGCGCTTCGGGCATGATTTCAGCCAGGTGCGGGTGCACACGGATGCCCGGGCGGCTAGGTCGGCGCGTTCGGCTAGTGCCCGGGCTTACACCATCGGGAAGGATTTAGTCTTCGGCGCCGGGCAGTACGCGCCGGCCACAACCGCCGGAAAGCGGCTTCTAGCCCATGAGTTGACACATGTGGTGCAGCAATCAGGTTCTGGAGTATGGAGTGGACCGGCGCCTGGCAGAGACTCTGAAGCAGAACAGGAGGCTTGCCGGGCAGCTGATGCTACCGGCCCGGTCCAGGTCCAGATGCGCAGCCCAATAGGGCTTGCGCGTGACGTTTCGGAGCTGCCGCTTGAGAAGAGCCCAGACGGAAGAGCATTGGAATCGCTTTCGGATGAAGAACTGGTTTCCAGTTTTAAAAATATTGGCTTTTGGCTGAGGCGTCACTCGGTGGTCGAACTGGCTTATGCCGCCCAACAGGACAATTTCAAGCGACTGGGTATTGAAATTCTTCGCAGGATCGTGCAAAGGGACCTGCGAAACAATCTAGGCAAGCCGCCTGAAATTGATATAAATGCTGCAATGGAAGAGATTGAAAGGCAAAAAAAGACCTTGGTTATGGGTGAGTTTCACGGCCATTTTTACCAAATGACGGAATTCGAGGCAGCCACTTTCAAGGCAAACATTATTAAATCTGAACAAATGGAATTGTTACGGACAATAGCCTCAAGTCCGGCGGCTTCGATTGCCTCTGTTTTTTACAGTGATCCGAGAGTGATTAATCTATTTGCTAACCTTGAGGGGATTCTGTTCGCGGCTGGAGGAGGAAAGAATCAGGGCCGTTCCACTAACCGGGATTTAATGAACCTGAAAGATCTCCCAACTACCATTCCTGTACTTGAACTGCCGCCGAAAGCTGTAGAGCGTCCAGTCATCCGCGAGGTACCGGTACGTTCAACTGAAACAGAGGCGGGGGGCGGCAAGCTTGACGGCAGGACCCCGGTCCCCGGCCGCAGTGAAGTGTCTCCGATTACAGTGGTAGTTGAGGATACGCCGGTATCCCGGCCGGTCGGATCAAGTTCTAAAATGCCGGACACACCGAATTCTTCCGGAGTTGCCCCAAAAGCTACGGCCGGCAGTGGCTATCACCCCCGGCCCGGCGAACGAACTGAGACCAAACAAGAATGGAAGAAAAGAAAGGGGGCGGAACGATGGGCTAAGAGTGTGGAGAAAGCGTTTGAAGGTGACATCGTTGAAAAAGCCTCTGTGCCCAGGGTCACCGGAGGCAAATCCGAACCCCGGATTGAGGGCAAGCGGGTGCCGGGCAAGCCCAAACCAAAACTGGATATTGATAAGGTGCCTGTACTTCCGGGAGAAAATCAGCGACAAGCTGCAGCCCGGATCCGGGCGGTGATCGGGAAAAAAATATCCGACCATCCCCGTCTGGAAAAGCTATGGAATGACGCAAAGGCAGAGATCCTCAAGAAAGAGACCCTCACCGAGAACAATTACGAGGAGCTATATAATCGTACGCGCGAAGCGTTCTACCGGCGTATACGTAAAGATCCTGCGGCCAAGAAAATTTTTAGTGATGCCGGGTTTAGCCTGCCCGAGGGTAAACAAACTGCTCCGGTGCTTTCGGGGGTTGGCTCGGGAATACCGGTTGAAGAAACACGCATCAGTCTCGATCACGTGCAAGAAAAAGCCCAGGGCGACAACTGGAAAAAAGCGCTGGATGCCGATAATCTGCGATTTGAGTTTGCGCGCCCCAATACGGAACGAGAGGTTAAACAAATGCGCCACCCGGAATTACGTTGAACTGAGATGCCGCCAACCAGGGGAAAAGAGGGCAATACTTTATGATCCATCACTTTAGCCTGCTTCTGCGTAAGCTGTTCGAGAAAAACCAAAACCTCGGGCTGCAGGCCGGCCAGATTGGCTTCGAGCCGCCTGACGAAAACTGGCGCAAGTATGTGGGCGGTTTGCAACAACGAGCGGTCAATATTTACTTGGCAGATTTGCGGGAAAACCACGGCATGCGTTTGAATGAGGGGTTGCGCCAGGTCCGAAACGGGGTTGTCAGCCAAATGCCGGCGCCGCGGTGGCTGGATTGTCATTATCTAATTACGGCCTGGGATCCTGTCGCTCCGGACATAGCCCACGGGGTGGAACCGGCGCTGACGGAGCACGCCATTTTGTCGGCGGTGTCGGCCCTGTTGATGGACCTGGAGACGGAGTCGCTGACGCCGCGCCAGATTTACGCTCCGGACCCGTTGCCCGTTGACTTTCCCCAGGTATTGGCTGACGCCGCGCTGCCGGTTATCGTCCTGCCGGGAGAAGGCTTCCCCAAATTGGCCGAATTCTGGGGCACCATGGGCGCCGGGTATCGCTGGAAGCCGGCTGTTTACCTGATAGCGACGCTGCCGGTAATAAGGCCGGAGGGTCCCGTCGGTCCACCGGTCACGACCCTGATCACGAACTATGGGCAAAAGATTGGCGAAAAGATCGAAACTCATATTCAGACAGTCCCATAGAGGTTCGCGCCGGTTCCCGGGGGACCGGTGTCATCAAGCATGACGCGAGTATTATGACGTGAGTACCTAACTAGTCAATGTCACATTCGGCCGGGGGGAGATATTAGGCCGGGAAAAGGAGGAGATTTAATGAGCTACAACGTAGGGTTGAACATCGTTGAAACAGATGGCCGGGCAACGCCCAGCATTCAACCGGCCCAGACGTCGGTCGCCGCTTTCATGATCCTCTCCGAACGCGGGGTGCCTGGAGAAGTGTATCAAGTGGTCAATTGGAGCCAGTTCAAGGAACATTTCGGCTCATACAAAGCGGGAGCCAACGGCGCCTATGGGCAGTGCTTTCCCACAACCCCACATTAAGCCGCAGCTTTCGTTGCCCCATTCGAGTGCGGCGCGGCAGACAGACGACTTGTCTGTACCGGCAACAGACAGGCGAACCGAGCCAGGCGCGGGAGTGAAGGACGGGCCGCCGCTGGTTTCCGTCCGCTCGTATGGCTCAATGCCGCTGTGCCTTGCGAAGATGGCCCCGTTAGGGGGACCTCCAGGTTTTTTCATGGGTCTTGCACCCGGGTTTTTTCCGGTGGCTTATAACCGGATCATGGCATGCGTAGCGCCTGGACACAGGGCAAAATATGCAGATCTCTTGTCCCGAAGCTTGCCGGAAGCGGTCGACACTCCGGCAATGCCGCCGTTGCTGCCATTACCTGAACATAAGCTGCATGGCGGCCGTGAGACAGTTGCTCCTGGTCTCATGCACTTGCCTGGGCTAAGCCTGGTGCTGGAAACAATCAGGCATACGATGAAGCGCGAGGTGGCCGCGGCCATAAGGCAGCGGGAAGAGGAGCATCAATCACTCGCGTCTAACCGAACCAGTGGATTTGATACAACGACGGCAGAGAATCTTGTGAGCGACAATCTTGTGCGGCTGTTCATGCAGAAAATGCGCAAGCTGGCCGAGGAGGAACGCTTCAGACTGGGCCTGCTGCGCTGAAGAGAGGAGCATGGGGATGGTCGAAAAACAGGTGCTGCGTGGTTTTCTCGCCAATGTAGAGGTTGTCCCGCCATTGATTGTCACATTTCAGTTCAACCCGGAATCCATAAGCGACAACAAGGCTGTAAACTACGCCGAGCGCAATACATGCCTGTGTGAAGATACGCCGGGCAAGGTATACACCGGCGGCGGCGAGCGGACGATCTCATTCGATATAAAATTGCATGGTCTTGAGCAAGGAACAAATATGCTCAACCCGACGCCCGTGGACAACGGCATAGCGACGGAGTTGGCCAAGCTGCGCTCCTTCATGTACCCCAAGGCCGACGCCTGGGCAACGATAGGCAGCGGCGAGGAAGGCAAGCGGATCAGCTCGCCGCCTACCTGTGTTTTCGGTTTCGGAACAAAAATCCTGGAATGTGTCGTAACCGGCATGAGCATCACCGAAACGCAGTTTAACAGTGCCCTTGCCCCGGTAAGGGCGGAGGCGAAGATCACGCTTTCGGTCATCGAGGAAAAGGACAATAAGCTTTATACCCTGGACAAGGCGCACCGAAACGCTCTGTCCGCTCTTGGAATCCAAAATATAAAACCGTTTTAGAAGAGGTAACTATGCCTGTCTCCATTTATTCAAGGTACTACGGACTGGATACGGTCAAAAAAAATGGATGGGTGAGTTTGGCTCAGCGTCCCGCCGCCCCCTCCGAGGCTTACCCGGACAGTATTATTCATACGGTAGTGGGGAATGAAACTTTGGACCAACTGGCGGCGCATTACTATGGGCGCGAGGATCTGTGGTGGCGCATTGCCGATGCCAATCCACTCAGGTTTCCCCTGGACTGGCAAGCCGGCGATACCCTCGTTATCCCGCCCATCCGGGTAGCCACGCGCACGCCGCGGAGGTGAAGGTGAAAAACGACCTGTATTATCGAATATCCATCAAGGCCGGCAGCGCGTCCTACGATTTGTCCAATGACCTGTCTTCCCTGACGGTTGAAGAAGGGAGTGCCGGGCCGGACAAGCTCACGATAGAGATGACCGATCCTTTTAAAGTATACAGCCATGCCCTGCAGGAAGGGATGCAGGTCGAGACGGACCTGGGAACGGTCAACGATCATTCGGTCATCTTCCGCGGCCGGATTTCCAAGGTTGAAGGGAGCTTCCCCCGGCATGGCGTGCCGAAGCTCAGGCTCCTGGCCTTTGATAGGAGCATGAACATGGGAATGCGGAAAAGAAACCGTGTCTGGACCGATACTACGCTGGAAAAAATCGTGAAGGATATCGCGGGAGCATATTTCGACACCGGCAATATTAGAGTCGATTTAAAGGGGAACTCGAATTTCTCGGGCAACGGCATCCGCCAGCAGGATGAAACAGACCTGGCATTCCTACTCAGGCTTGCGGCAGCATATGGCTGTGAGATGTTTGTGGTGAGCGGTGAACAAAAGGATGAGCTCTATTTTAAGGCGTCGTACAAGATCATGAAATCAGATCCAGAAGTGACACTTTATCACGGAAGAGCCGGTGTCGCCAACTGCCTGCTCACTTTTGAGGCGACCGTCGATGCGGCCAAGATCCAGCTTCCGCGCGTTTTTGCCGGCACCGATTTTGACACCGGGCAGTGTATTCAGCAGGTGACGGCGCCGGTTGAGGATGTGGGAGCCACCGCAGACCTTTTCACGGACGAGAACCTGACTCAGTTCTACAGCCGCTACCCGGCCAGGGCTTTGTCGATAAAGAACCTGCTGTCGGCCGCGAGTATCGTTCAGCAGCGGCTGCGGGACGAACTTGGGAGCGTGGAGCGTGAGATTACGCCGGGCTTCACCACGCAGGATGAATTGAACAAGCGGGCCGATAATCAGTTCAGCACCAGCATCCGCGGCATGCGCGCAAGTGGGAGCGCTTCCGGCAACCACCGCATCCATGCCCAGTCCACCATCAAAATTGCCAATGTGGGCGGCCGTTTTTCCGGGACATGGTATTTGTCTCAGGTGCGGCATGTGTTGAATAAGGAAGGCTATCAGACCGAGTTTCAATGCCAACGGTAAGAGGAGATTATGTTCGAAACAGAAGAAAGCAGAATAGAAAACAGTACAAAGAAATATTTCGGCAAGTATCCGGGAGTGGTGTTGAGTAACGATCCTCCCCAGAACGGCCCCCACCGGGGCGAGCTCCTGGTCGAGGTGCACGGCATCCTGGAAGAGACGCCGGACGGCAAGAGCCAGCGCCCCATCCAGGTTATGGCTAAACCGTGCTTTCCGCCGAGCTTTTTCTTCATCCCCGAAGAGAAAGACAATGTATGGGTGGAATTTGGCGCCGGCGACATCAATAACCCCATCTGGACCGGGGTCTGGTATCCGCAGGGAAAGACACCCAACACCGCGGACGCCCAGGCGCCGGCAAAGTTTCAAAAGATCATCCGTACTGCTTCCGGGCAAGTAATTCAACTGGATGACAGCGATAAAAATGAGAAATTGGTTATCCGCGATGAAAAAAACAACAGCACGGTAACCCTGGATGCAAATGGAATTACGGTCGAGTGTGCAGACAAGACTGTCAGCATCACCTGCAAAAATATGGAAATCCACGGCGATGTGAATATCGACGGCAAGGTGCATATTACAGGCAATACGGACGTTGATAATGTTCTAACAGTGGGCACGGGCCCGAAGACGACCATAAAGTCCAACGAGATTACCGGAGGTTGAAGATGGGTGACCTTAAACTGTCCGGGCTGCTAAACCTGGCGGGTAATTTAAAGCTGACCGGGCGCGATGGCGGCAAGGTGAAGGTGAATGAAATCGAGGTTGTTGTTGAGACGCAAAAAGGCCAGGCGGGAGCGTCGCATGGCCAGGCCCCTGCTCCGGTGCCTATTCCGCCTCCACCCGGCTCACCTACGGACCCGGGGCTGGATGTCTGGGTATTCAAGTCCTTCAACCCGACAGTTAAAGCCAACGGGAAAAATATTGTCACACAAGGCATATGCGCTCAGGGCAATCCCGGAACTGCGACTTGGCCCGGTATGGTACAGACAAGCATTATGAATTCTACTGTTACTATTAACCGGATTTTTATCAATTTGCTCGGCGACATGTGTATCATTCTTCCCACCGGCGCGCCTGTCCCGATAAAAGTGAGCGGGCAGTAAAAGAACCATTATATGGAGGAGATATGCCGGCAATTTCTTTAAATATACTTGAACCCGCCAGTGACACAGGTTACTTCGGTTCTCCGGCGGTTACCTTGCGAGGGGCTGTGATTGAGACTCCCAAGGAATTGGAGAACGTGATCCTGTATTACCGGTGGTATTCCAGCATTAATATTGAAGCGAGATTAGACCACTACGCAATCAACGAAACAGCCTTAACGGACCCCGGGACCCCGTTTTCAGCGTTACTCGGAGTAGGTTCCCATATAATAACGTTTGCTGTTAGCGACCGCCCGGGTCAAACAGCGGCGGAAATGGAAGCAATGCGGCATGGAGGTGTCACCGGCGGCTTCGCAGGGGATGCCAGATGTGTGATTCATGTTTTCAAAGCCAAGATAATAGCGCCGGTTGAGAACTCAATCCTTCATAAGAATAATGAGACCTTGATAGCGGAGGCTCCACTTATCTGGGGTAGGGTCAAACCGGGCACAGACCCGGTTCAGTTTGAAATGAATGCGGAATACGACAAAGTCGACCGCTTAAAATATCGCTGGGAGTTCGTTCCAATAGGTTTATCTGATGGGCGGCAGACCGTCAATTTCATCCCAGCCAAGAATGAGTATATTTTCGAAGAATATGTTTTAGACCAGAACTCGAAGTTGATGGTCATACGTTATACCGGGCCTTTGCCTGACAACCTGAATGGCGATTACCAGATGATCCTGCACGTTGAGGATCGGGAGAATAAACTTGGAGGGCATCAGGCCACGATCACCAATTGTTCGGTTATCTAACGGGGGCATGATAAATGAGCGAAGATATTTGCGGCTTTTCTTTTCCTTTCCGCATCGACTCGTCGGGCCGGGTGGCCCAGACCAGCGGGCCGGAAAAACTGAAGGAAAATATCAAGCACATCCTGTTGACCGGCATTGGCGAGCGGGTGATGCGCCGCGACTACGGCGGCGGCCTGCGCCAGCTTGTCCATGACCCCAACAACGACGCGCTACGGGCGATAGTGCAGCACCAGATTGCCAAATCAATTGGACAGTGGGAGCCGAGGGTGCAGGTACAGGGTGTGACGGTCACGCAGAAGGATGGAATGTTCTCCATAGAAATCCTTTATGTGATCGGCCATACACAACAGCTGCAGAGTCTATCGGTGCCCATCGGGCTGGGAGGTATCTGAGCATGAATAAACTTAACGGGCAGAACGGAAACGACACAACTAACCGTCCTAATATTAATTATACGGACAAGGATTTTGATTCACTGCGCGAAGCGCTGCTGGCACTGGCCGCGCAAAAGCTGCCGGGCTGGACGGATCACTCGGCCAACGATCCGGGCGTCGTGCTGCTGGATCTGTTTGCCTACATGGGCGATTTAATCCTCTACTACCAGGACCGGATTGCCAACGAGAGCTTTCTGGATACCGCCGTGGAAAGGCGCAGCGTGATCAACCTGCTGCGTCTGATCGGGTGCGAGCTGCGCCCTCCGCAAGCAGCCTCTGTTGATTTGACTCTGCTTTTCAAACCAGATATTAAACCGGACACCGGAACGGTTACTATTGATACCAAAGCTGAGTTCAAGACTATAACCGGTGCCGCCGGAGGTGAGTCGGTCAGTTTCCGGTATGTGCGGCAACCCTTGACCATAGACCTCGCATCGCTCCCCCAAAAGCAGCATACCGACGGCAAAACGTACCGCTTTTACGACAGTTTGCCGGTGATTCAGACGGATGCCGTCATAGAAATGGGAGAAAGAGAAATCGTGGGTTCCTCTGACTATAGTGCCGGTCAACGTTTCAGACTTGCGAGAACGCCCCTTATGGTCGATTCATTGGAAGTTTATGTGGACGGGGAAAAGTGGGAGGCCGGGAAACGCTCTTTTACAGCGACTCCGCCGGCAAGCATTACGTTGTGCGCCGCGACGAGTCGGATGTGGCTTGGATAGAGTTCGGCGACGGCAAATTTGGCAGTATTCCGCGTAAAGGGACAAACAATATTACTGCCACCTACCGGGTCGGCGGCGGGGTCAAGGGGAACGTTCCGAAAAATTCCATTTTCAAGGTAAGTAATATAGGAGACCCTGGTTCCCACCTCCAGTTGGTCTTCAACCCCGATGCCGCGTCCGGCGGGCTTGAGCATGAGGATTGCGCCCAGGCAGTTCTGCGGGGGCCTCAACTGTTTCGCGCCCGCAGCCGGGCGGTGACCGCGGAGGACTATGAGGCGTATGCCAGGGATTTTGGAGTGGCCAAGGTGAGGGCGCGGGCAGCCAACTGGAATACTGTGGAGTTGTATGTCGCTCCGGCTGGGGGAGGCAGGCCGAGCGATACCCTCAAAGAAGATTTGCGGCTCTACTTTGAAGACAAAAGAATGCTTACCACCATTCTTGAAATTGAAGAACCGGTATACGTGGGAGTATTGATTGAAGGAGATTTGTTTGTAAAGTCCCAATATTTGAGAGAGTTCGTCCGGGAAAGGGTCGAAGATGCCGTGAAAAGCTTGCTTGCGTTTGAAAATGTGGATTTTGCCCAGGTTTATACGTCAGCAAGGTTTACGAAGTTATTGAAGCGATTGATGGTGTCGAAGGCGTTACCATCTCCAGATTCGAACGGGTCTCACCTCCCCCGGAGGGATTGGATCCAAAGCCTGTCTGGGGTGTGCTGCGCTTTGATTGGAACGAGATACCACTTGTGTCCCAAATTTATTTCACAAGTGTAACGGGAGGCCGGAGTGGACGTTGAACTTCAAGCCAGGGCAAACCTGGGCGGACAGCGGATAGATCTGGACTGGAACTGGCGGACATCCGGGCAGGAGTCCACACGGTTCAGGCTGCTGCGGCGCGAGCGGAGATATCCTGCCAGTCCAAACGACGGCGTATGTGTGCTTGACATGGGTGTTCCCGTTGATACCGATCCGCATCGAGTCCCACGAACGTATCAGCTTGACGCGGGCATGGCGCCCGGGAGCAGCGGGATTCTTGCCGAGGTGGAAGACCCCGGCAGCGGCGACCTTGCATACTCTTTCTCGGTAGCGGACAGGGGGCTCGCCGAAGAGATTTATTACTACACCCTTTTTGTTGGTGAGGAGCCGTCTGTCAAACCGGTTGCCCGCGCATCCGCGACGGCAAGCGGGTGCTATGGCTTGGCCGAGCAGCTTTACCGGCTCCTGCCCGGGGTGCACCGCGCGTTTGATGAGCCGTTGCCTGCCGACAGGGAGCAGGGAGCACTGCGCAAGTTTCTCGCGGTTTTCGGCGCGGCGCTGGACTATTTGCGGAGCCGGGCCGAGGGCTTGTGTGGTTTGCACGAAGTGCTGCAGACACGTGCCGATCTGCTGCCTCACCTGGCCCAGTGGATCGGCTGGGATTTGGACCTGACCCAGGACGAGATCGCGCAGCGCATGGAGATCCTGTTCGCTCCGGAGTTGTACCGGACAGTCGGCACCCTCCCCAATATCCAGGCGCTGGTAAATCGCGTGACCGGGTGGGATTGCCGCATCAAGGAATTCGTTCACAATGTCTGCCTAAGCAATGCGCCTGAAACAATTCATCTGTGGGATATCTGGGAAGTCTCGCGCAACAGTGCGGGCACAGCATGGTTAACGCCCGTGCGGCGCACTGCGGCCGAAAATTATGACGGACGCCCCTGCTGTGTAAGGGACGCCGGCAGCAATACTTGGCTGTTCTGGCATTCCAGGCGAAGCGGCGGGCGCGGCATTTGGTGTCAAAGCCTTGATGTCCCCGGCGCCGCTCCGTGCCGGATAGAACTATGCGCGCCGGACGATGCCGGCAGCCTCCTGCTAAACGCCGGAGCACCGTCGGTTATCTTAGCCGGCAAGGATCTGTGGCTGTTTTGTGAATCCGGCCAAGCGGGGAAACGCGAGGTCTGGTGTGCGGCGAACCTGTCACCCGGTTCCCTTGGTAAGGAATTATCCGACAAGGCTTCTACATATCCCGCTCAGAACCTGTCATTGCATCCCGCGGATGATGCTAATCCGGCCGCGGTGACATTAGGTGACCAGGTCTGGGTATTCTGGCAGTCGAACCGTCGCGGTCCGACCGACATCTGGGCCAGGGTCCATAAAAACGGCCAATGGGGACCGCCCAAGAGAATTACTACTGCCGGCTTTCGCCATCGGGTTCCCGCCGCCGTTGTCGACAAGAATAATACTCTCTGGCTCTTTTACTGTGAAGATTACCATAGCGAAGAAGGAGTTTCCTGCCGCTTGCGTTGCCGGACTTTCGACGGCCGTGCATGGACTGAAAAGGAAGATGCCGGCACAAACGGGCCATGCGATGAATCACCTGCCGCGGTTGTCCGGGGGGACAGCATATGGCTGTTCTGGCATACCCGGGACGCTAAAGGCCACTGGCAAATCAGGAGCAAAACTTTTAATGGGACGAAATGGGCAAAAAGCGTCCAGGTCGCTGACCATCCCGCGGCGGACAAGGAGCCGGCGGCCCTGGTGGACTCGAACGGGAGGGTCCGTGTTTTCTGGCGTTCCCAGCGCCGGGGTTATTTTCGTATTAGCGGACAAGCTCAAGGCAGCGAATATCCTCTTCAGTCGTGTACCGTTGACACGCGCAACGCAGACATGCTGGAACATGTCCACTTACAGAAGGAAGCATTCAAAAATCGGGTGCACTACACTTATGACATACGGGTGCACGATGCCGGCCGGACGGGCATCAATAACGGCGCATGGTGCGCGCGGGATACGGTGGGCGTGTATCTGACCCCGGATATACTGGACGCGGAGCTGATTGCCCAGGGCCAGGAGCTGGTCAGGGGCTTGATCCAGAGATTTCTCCCGCTGCAGACGCGAATCCTGTTTGTCATAGAACCACCGGTTGTTCTCGAGAAAGTTTATACTTATGATTTCCCCGGCGATGAGCCGCAGGCATTCATCGGAGAGCAATATGTCGATATATTGGAGCGCGTTGAGCAATATGACGGGCCGGGTGAAGATTATGCAGATACCTTGCCGGACTGGATCTGGATGTGTGTCTGGAGTGAGTCCAGTCGTGAGCACAGAACAGTGGATTTTAAAGTTGACCCGATTATCACACGATACCGGACCTGGCGAGCGGGCTTAAAAAGTGGAGGTTAAGACATGGAAAACATTGGAGGAACACTGCGCGGTATGTATCGCGACACCCTGTTCAACGTGGAAAACAAGTTGGTTTTTGACAGCGGATGGATATCCAATACCATTGTCGACAATGGCCGCATCCTGCTGGCTGCCTTTATGAAAGGGGAGCAGAATATAGGTGGGATCAACTGGATGATGGTGGGTAAGGGATTTTAGAGGTATGGGGCAGCAGCCCGGAGCAGCCAACAACTTCATTAACTAATCTTGAGAACCCGTATCAAAATAAAGTTAAGATTAACCCGGTAAAAGATATCTCCTATCTGGATGACGAAAACAATAAAACCAACCTGCCCACACGGAAGCTGGAGGTGCGGGCTGTCCTGGGGCAGGATTTTCCGGAAAAAGACAAGACAAGTGATTTGCGCGAATTTGGGCTTTTTAGCAAGGATCTGCGCATGATCAATTGTGTGCGGCATCCGTTGATACAGAAGGCTGCCTCGGAAACATTGATCAGGGTGGTGCGGCTGTTTTTCTAGCTACGCGGATAAGGCTCTGTGTTTACTAAATGGGTGGAAACTTAAATGCACAGTAGGCGAGGAGGAAGAATATGGGCAATTTCTCGAGAGATACGTTTAAACTGACCAACACTATATACCAACAGATCACCGGAGAAGCGGTCAAGAACCCAATGCATTATGTTGGCGTCAGGCTTCAGCAGGGCGTGCCGCTGGTTGATGCCGATTGGAATGAACTGGAGGACATCAGGAAGTATGAACAGCGGGCTTTCCTCAAGTGGCTTGTCGGTGACGGCGTGCCACAAGGGAATGATGGGTTTTGCATCAAAGATCCTAAAGCTAATGACTTTACAATCAATAATGGGGTTTGTTTCGTAAATGGTTGGGCAGTAATCAATATTGTTAAAACACAATATACAAAGCAAGATCTATATAATAATGATAAACTGGCTGATAAACGGGGCGTTGATCCACTGCCTGCTTTAAATATGGGACCTGGCCAATATACAGTATATCTTGATGTGTGGGAAAGGGAGGTTGGCAATAAGAAAGACGACAGGATTGTCAATGACGCTATCGGCATAGAAACATGTGTACGCATTAAGCGGGAATGGGTTGTGCGAGTGGAGCAAGGGGATCAAACTCCTTCCGCGAAACCAGATCATGTACATTATAAGCTTGCTGTTTTAACAGTATCATCAGTAGGATCTGTTACCGTTACCGATCTTCGTCGTACCGGCTTGGTGATATTGTCAGAAGAAATCACCATTAAAAACGGCAAAGTCGGCATAGGTACAACAACGCCAGACAAGTTACCTTTATGCATTTTGTCATCTGATGATCTTTGGGGTTCGGGAATATCGCTTGATAACAGACTGGCGGCAGGCGGGAAAAGGTATTGTATTACCTCAAACCGCGGCAGGCTTTCAATATCAGATATGGATAACACCGTGGATCGATTGGTCATCGATGGTCACGGCAATATCGGCATTGGGACGACGACGCCAGAATGTAAGTTGGAAATAAATATAGAGTCCAAAGACCAACCCGCTCTGCGTCTGACTGGTGCCGGACCAGGCTGGGGTGCCGCTTTAGAGTTAAACGATACGTCAACGGCAGGGAAAAAGTATGATATTTTTAGTAGAGGCGGATATCTATTTATAGAGGATAACGTGGCGAATAGATTGGTCATAGATGATAACGGCAATATCGGCATTGGAGTGGTAAACCCACAAGCTAAATTCCATATTACCGGGGGAGACCTGAGATGGGGAAACAACAGCTGTTTAAGAGAAGATCAAGGTGGAAGCATCGAACTAGGGGGGGACCGTTCGACTCCTGGAAAAGGAACGCCGTATATTGATTTTCATCATTCAGGACTGACTCAAGATTTTAATACAAGAATAATTAATGACGCCGACGGAAGACTGTCAGTGATAGCTCCTGTGTTCTATATTTCCGGCAATGTCGGCATTGGGACGTATCCGCAGGGGGCTCTACATGTGAGTGTTACCAATGATACTCCATTCATGATAGAGGGGGCTACCTACGTAGGTGCTCTAGACCATTCCCCGAACCAATCCCTTATATTTCTGAATGCAGGTCCTAGTGGTGTCGTGTTTGGCTATAAAGATGGCAATGGAAAAAAATACAAAGCTGTTATACCAGTTACAGCTTTGTAGAGAAATAACATAAGACCACAACTTGGGTAACGTTTAAAAGAAACTCAAGTCTGAAACTTTAGTTGTGAACAAATTAGATGAACTGGTTTTATTAAAGAAAATATTTTGGGGGGGATTTCATGAGAGAACAATTAGAGCAGCGTCTCAAGGAACTCAAAGCCGAATTCGAATCAGGTCAGAAAATGCTTGCCGACTTGGAGTCACGTCAGACGAATATGAGGACTGTTCTCCAGCGTATCAGCGGAGCCATTCAGGTCCTGGAAGAAGAATTGGCAAAAGCAGGTTATTCAGTTGAAGAGTAGATTGTCAAGGGGGATTGTCAAGGGATGTCAAGGGACGATGTCAAGGGGACGATGTCAAGGGACGATGTCAAGGGACGGTTCTTTTGACATTAGTCCGGACATTAGTCCGTTTTTTATTATAATTCTCCATAGAGGTGGTTTGATGCCAAGAAAGGCTAGAATCCTGAGCGAATCTGAAGTATACCATGTAATGCTAAGGGGCAATGAAAGGAAAGATATCTTTCTTGAGGAGGAAAATAAGCAAAGAATTATTGATACGCTTTTAGAAAAAAGGAAGAAGAGCGGCTTTAGTTTATATGCTTATTGTGTAATGAATAACCATGCTCATTTCATAATAAGGACAAAGGATGAACCAATATCAATAGTTTTTAAAAGGATTGGGACAAGCTATGCATACTATTACAATAATAAACATAATAGAGTAGGGCATGTTTTTCAAGATAGATTTAAAAGTGAGAATATCGCAGATGATAAATATCTGATTACTGCAGTCAGATATATACACAATAACCCTGTAAAGGCAAGAATATGTCAGTCAGCAATGAATTATAAATGGAGCAGCATAGATTTATATTTAAACTACGAAAAGGGACTTTTATTATTACCCGAAATAAGTGATGTATTAAGTATTTTTAGTGATGATATTTCTATAGCTAAAACGAAGTTTATTGAATTTATGCATATTACGCTGAGAAAAAACACCTAAACCGCCGAAGTTGAACACTTAGACCGTTTTAATTGAACAGTCTCTCCGCAGAAACTGTACATTGATAGCCAAATAACCACATGGTATACTCATAATGCTTTTACTCATAAGCAGGATAGGGCAACACTGAGGAGTGACCCGAGCGGCTTATGAGGTTTGCGGGGAGAGTGATGCCGGTAGGTGTCGCTCTTTTTATTTAAAAGCAACATTACACCACTCTCCTTGGAAAACTAAGCGATAAACCTCGGGAGTTTGAGGGCAGAGCCCTCAATAGCCGTAAGGCTGTTTTGCATTAGCTGCCTGCAATACCCTTTCGTTCCCGCATGGAGGTTTTACCCTCAATAAAAATGTTATAAGAATC